>CALXUN010000008.1 GCA_944391705.1 uncultured Alphaproteobacteria bacterium | reverse complement strand
AAAGGCATCGAAAAAATAGAATAAAATCAAAAAAAACACCTAAGAAAAGTTAAAGAACATATATTTGATAGTCATTCTAAATCTTTTTTTTTTTTTGCAATTTTAAAGAGTCTGGTGGGGATAAGTTTCTACTTATTATTTACTGTCATGCCACTGCCGAGCGATGCGCGGCAGTTCAGGCATCTCTTCCCCAAACGGGAAACAGACGCCTAACCTCGAGTGCTTACGCACTCTCAAGGCGTGACAGAGAAGGGAAAGAGAAGCGTAACATACGTCTCAACCGCCACACGATCGTGCGGCGGTGGCGTGGCGGGAAGGAAAAAGTAATACATCATATCATAAAATAAGAAGCTTAAATCCTGCTTGCTTTTTTAAATATATGCCGTTATAGTAAGACAGATTTTTTTCTTAAAATGATATTTGGAAAGGTAGCCTTTTATGCTTGCAGCAAAAAATAATGTCACAACCATGCGCTTAAATGTTCTGACCAAAGTGGTCGAAAGTTTTTTAAACGGTTTTAAGGATATTGATAAATTGCCGGAAACGTTGTCGCCCGATGAAATAAAGCCTGTTCGCGGTTCAAAAGAAAAAGACCGTCAGGTGTTAAAAGAACAGATTGTTTCTATGTTGGGTTTCACCCCCGAAAAGGAAGATTTTTCTCATCCGCTTTCGTTTTTTGCTGCTGAGGCCTTAAAACGTACACAGGCTCCTTTAGCCACAATTTCGGTTTTGCCTTCGGCATGTGCGGCTTGTATGAAAACCCGCTTTACGGTTACCGAAATGTGCCGCGGCTGTGTGGCGCGTCCGTGCGAAGTTAACTGTCCGAAAAAGACCATAACGGTTGAAGATAAGGCTTTTATTCATCAGGAGAATTGCATTAAATGCGGCATGTGTGCCAATGTGTGTCCGTATGGGGCTATCAACAAAGCGCCGGTGCCGTGTGAAGATGCTTGTCCGACCGGTGCGATTTCCAAAGATGAAAACGGTTTTGAACATATTGATTACAACAAATGCGTTTCCTGCGGCAAGTGTCTGGTTTCATGTCCGTTTGGTGCGATTGTTTATAATTCGCAGATTATAGATGTGTTAAACATGGTTAAAAACTCCGCCAAACCGGTGGTGGCAATGCTGGCGCCGGCGGTTATCGGCCAGTTCGGCAATGATGTCGGCAAAGTTATTACGGCTTTCAAACAACTGGGCTTTTCCGAAGTGGTGGAAGTGGCCGAAGGTGCCGATGTGACCACTCGCAACGAAGCCGCTGAATTTGTTGAACGGATGCAAGAGGGCAAAAGTTTTATGACAACTTCCTGCTGTTCGGCCTGGTTTAAGGCGGCGGAAGTAATCGTGCCGGAGGTGGCACCTTATGTTTCAAGCACCAAAACACCGATGTATTATATCGCGGAAATTGTCAAAAAACGTAATCCGGAATGTCTGACGGTGTTTGTCGGCCCGTGTCTGGCGAAAAGAATTGAAGCTGAGAAAAACCCCAATGTCGATTATGTTCTGGTGTTTGAAGAAATGCAGGCTATTCTGGCCGGCAGCGGTATTAATGTTGCCGCTTGTGAAAGTGCCAAATTTGAACACACGGCTTCCGCCCAGGGGCGTCTTTACCCGGTTACCGGCGGGGTGGCTGGCGCCGTGGCGCATTTGGTGGGTGATGATAATCTTTGCCGTAAAGAAACAATTGACGGTCTTAATAAAGATGCTTTCCGCAAGCTTAAAATGTATGCGGCCAAAAACAGCGCCGGTAATTTTAACCTGGTTGAAGTTATGTGTTGTGAAGGCGGCTGCGTCGGCGGACCGGGATGTATGGTCGGTGCCAAAAAGTCAGCAGCTTTGGTTGATGTTTATGTTAAGCAAAGCCCGGATATCAAAACCCTGCAGGATTAAAACGGGACTTTTCCAAGATGAAAAAAATCAGCTCATTAAAACTGGCGGAAATCCTTAATGTCGTGCAAATGCCGGAAGATGTTGAAATTTCAGGTGTTTGTACCGACAGCCGCAAATGCGGTGCCAAAGATGTTTTTATTGCCCTTAAAGGTGAAAAATTTGACGGGCATGATTTTGTGAAAACCGTTGTTGACAACGGCTGTCCGCTTGTGGTTGTCGACCATGAGGTTGAAGGGGTCGCAGCTAAAAAACAGATTGTTGTTGAAGATACGCTTAAAGCTTATGGTAAAATCGGTGCTTACAACCGCTCTTTATTTAAAGGCGTTGTCATCGGCCTGACCGGGAGTGCCGGTAAAACCACTACCAAAGAAGAAATAAAGTTTATTCTTTCGCATTTTGGCAAAGTTTACGCCACACCCGGAAATCATAACAATTTTATCGGGGTGCCGGAAAGTTTGTGCGGACTTGATATGAACGCTGATTATGCCGTGATTGAAATGGGCATGAGCGCCAGAGGTGAAATTTCGCGTTTAACCTCTTATGTGCAGCCGGATATTGCCATTGTGACCAATGTTTACCCGATGCATATTGAGTTTTTTGAAAATTTTGAAGGTATTGCCAGGGCAAAAGCAGAAATTTTCGAGGGCTTAAAAAAAGGCGGCACGGCAATTATCAATGAAGATACCAACTTTGCCGGAATTTTAAAAGAAAAGGCTAAAGCAGCCGGAGCAAAAATTCTGACTTTCGGCAAAAATAATCATCCGGCAGCGGTATTTGAGACAGCTGAAGAAGGAGAGCATTATCTTTATAATGCCTGGTGTGTTTTAAGCGTGGTTGAGGCTTTGGGACTTGATGTCAACAAAGCAGCCGCGTATATTAAAGATTTCGGTGCACTTGACGGCAGAGGGCGCAAACATGTGTTAAATCTGCCCGGCGGCCGGGGGGCTTATACCTTAATTGATGACAGTTATTCCGGACAGCCCGAAGCCATGAAACTGGCATTGCAGGCTCTGGATAAAATGCAGACAAACGGCCGGAAAATTGCGGTTTTGGGTAAAATGGCCGAGCTGGGCCGGATGTCAGAAGAAAAACATATCGAAATCGGCAAAACGGCGGCCGGAACATCGGTTGATATTGTGGTCGGGGTTTGTCCGGAGATGAAAGATATGCTGGCGCAATTACCGCCGCGGATAAAAACGTTTTATTTTGAGGATAAAACGCCGGTGACGGAATTTTTGTTAAATCAACTCTTGCAAAACGGCGATATTGTCCTTATAAAAGGAGCCAGATACTCTTCAAAATTATATCAGGTCACGGAAGAACTGATAGAGCGGGGAAAATAAAAAATGAAGTGTCCGTTTTGCGGCTGTGATGATACGGTGGTTAAAGATTCGCGCAATACTGATGACAATTCGGCCATCAGGCGCCGGCGCGAATGTCCGGAGTGCGGCTCAAGGTTTACAACCTTTGAGCGGGTGCAGTTAAGAGAACTGATTGTGATTAAAAAAAACGGTGAACGGACCTTTTTTGACCGCGATAAATTATACCGCTCCATTGAGCTGGCCGTACGCAAACGGCCGATTTCACCGGAAAGAGTCGACAAACTGGTAAATTATATTCAGCGTCGGTTTGAAAGCTCGGGCGAAAGCGAAATTTCAACCACAGATATCGGCGAAGCGGTGATGGATGCGCTCTCAAGGTTGGATCATATTGCTTATATCCGTTTTGCTTCGGTTTATAAAGACTTTAAAGAAGTCAAAGATTTTGAGGATTTTGTGGAAACAATCGATAAACTGGCCAAGCCGGTTTTGGAAATGCATGATAACAAGGATGGGGACAATGACTAAATTCGTATCGGAAAAAATTCGCCGTAAATCCGGCGCACGTCTGGCTGCCGTACAGGCAACCTACATGATTGCATACGGCCAGCTGCCGGTTGATGAGGTTGTTAAAGATTTTGTGGAAGGCAAAGTCGGCCGTTATGTCATTGAAGAGGATTCGGTTACCGAAAGCGAGGAAATGATTGAAGTTTCGCCGATTGATGCGGCTTATTTCGAAAGCCTTGTGCGCGGGGTTCATGCCAAAAAACAGGATTTGGAAACATCCCTGGCACATTATCTTAATGAAAGATGGTCTTTTGACCATATGAACGGAACATTGCAGGCCTTATTGCTTTGCGCTGTTTATGAGCTGACAAATACCATGGATATTGACACCAAAGTTCTTATTCAGGAATATGTTGATCTGGCTTATGCGTTCTTTACCAAAAACGAACCGAAAATGGTCAATGCTTTGTTAGACCAGATTGCTCATGCGGTGCGGGTATAACGGGGAAAAACATGAGTGTTTTGAAGTTATATGAATATCCGCATCCGATTTTGCATCAGAAGGCCGAGCGTGTTTTAAAAGTTGATGATGAAATGCGGCGGTTTTTAGATGATATGCTGGAAACAATGTATGCCGACAAGGGAGTCGGATTGGCGGCGCCGCAAGTAGGGGTTTCCAAACGTGTTATCGTTATTGATACGGAACAGCGCGATGAGGAAGGAAATTATAAACCGGGTAATCCCATGTATTTAATTAATCCGGAAATCGTTTATAAATCTGAAGAAAAAATCCTGTTTTGCGAGGGCTGCCTGTCGGTGCCGGGTCAAAGCGCCGAAGTGGAACGCCATCAGAAAGTAAAAGTACGATATCTTGATTATGACGGTAAAGAATGTGAAATTGAGGCCGAAGATTATCCGGCCGTGGTTTTGCAGCATGAAATCGATCATCTGGACGGGATTTTGTACATTGACCGTTTGAGCCGCTTAAAACGCAATATGCTGTTAAAAAAGCTTGAAAAGTACCGTGCCGGACAGGATGACGAAGAATAATATCCCAAGTTATCCCCTTATCATGGAATCAATGCTTTACATTTATGAGTTTGTGCTTATCTTATTAAGGGTAAGCCAATAAATAATAAAGGATATTATTAAATGACACAAAATGCGCAAAATGATTTTTTAAATGATATTAAAAGTAATAAAATTGCCGTAACGGTTTTTTTAATCAACGGTGTCAAGCTACAAGGCGTAATTACCTGGTTTGATGATAATTCTCTTTTGTTAAGGCGTGACGGGCATACGCAGCTGGTATACAAGCATGCCGTTTCGACAATTATGCCGAGTACGGCCGTTGACGTGGTTGAAGAATAATCGTCATTGTTTGAATTTGAAAATAAAAAAATAAATGCCGGAATTATTTCTCCTTTGCTTGTCGGCAAGGGGCAGGTGGTTTCTGCCAAGAGCCGTTTGGCAGAAGCCGTCGGATTGGCTCAGGCTATTAATCTGAATGTTTGTTTTACTCAAATGCCGCGGCTGCGTGAAATAAAACCGGCAACTTTTTTCAGCCGGACGGTTGTTGAAAATATCCGCCGGCAGATAGAGGAATGTGAAATTTTCCTGCTAATCGTTGATGCCCAGCTTTCGCCCATACAACAGCGTAATTTGGAAACGGCGCTTAAAATAAAAGTTATCGACCGGACGGCGCTCATTCTGGAAATTTTCGGCGAACGGGCCGAAACCAGCGAAGGTAAACTTCAGGTTGAATTGGCACATCTGACTTATCAGCGCTCACGTCTGGTCAGAAGCTGGACGCACCTTGAACGTCAGCGCGGCGGTGCCGGTTTTTTGGGCGGACCGGGTGAAAAACAGATTGAACTTGACCGGCGTCTGATTGATGAAAAAATCTTAAAAATCAAAAAAGAACTTGAGAAAGTTAAAAGCACCCGCGAACTGCAGCGCGGCAACCGGCGTAAAGTTCCGTATCCGGTTGCGGCTCTGGTCGGGTATACCAATGCCGGAAAATCTTCTTTGTTCAACCGGCTTTCCGGCAGTTCGGTTTTGGCCGAAGATATGCTGTTTGCCACCCTTGATCCGACTTTGCGCAAAATCAGTCTGCCGTCGGGACGGGAAGTAATTGTTTCGGACACGGTCGGTTTTATTTCGGATTTGCCGCATGAGTTGATTATGGCTTTTCGTTCCACTTTGGAAGAGGTGCTGGAAGCCGATGTCATTATTCATGTGCGCGACATATCCAACCCGGATACCGATTTGCAAAGGCGGGATGTTTTGGCAGTGTTGGACGGATTAGGCTTAAAAAATGCCGATACGGCCGATAATTATATTGAAGTTTTAAATAAAACCGATTGCTTACCCCCGGAAGAACAAAATATTTTAGCCCAAAAGCTTAAAAACCATACAAAAGAGATTATATTGATGTCTGCTTTAACCGGGCAGGGGTGCCAGAATCTGCTTAAAGCACTTGATGAAAAACTTTCCCGCAACAGCCGGGTTTGCAAGTTGAGTCTTAAAGCGGAAGACGGGCGAATGCAGGCGTGGCTGTATGAAAATGCCGAAGTTCTGGATAAGAAAACAGAAGCCGGCGTAATTGATTTTACCATCCGAATCAATGATGCCAATGCTCAGAGGTTAAGCAAAATACTTAAAAATAATTTGGCTTAAAAGGGCAGATGTATGAAAAAAATATTTTTAATTTTGCTGACGGCGGCAATTGCCGGCTGCAGCCATACGAGCAGCGGTGATTATGAACGAAAACTTGCAGTATTTGTCGGACAGCCGCAAAGCGTGTTGTTTAACCACTTAGGCATGCCGAACAGCCGTTTTGTTATTGATAACAACACCTATGTCGTTACTTATAACAAACGTTTTTCCGGACGAGGTTTTGAAAAAGATGAATTTTATCAAGGCACTTTAAGCCGGCGGGCAATGGAAATCGGTCCGCAATACGGACATGCCATGTCACCGGCCGTATATTATTGTAAAACATCTTTTACGATTCAAAACGGTATGGTTGTCGATTACAGCTTTAACGGCGATGCCTGCGGGTAATTTTAACTCTCATACGATATCAGAGTTGTTCTCTCATAAATATAAGATTTATGCTTACTCTGTTTTTGTAACTTGGAATAAAACACGGAAAACATCCCAATCAAAATAAGCTCTTTATAACCTTAACTCCTGATTGCAAAATTTTATAAAATGCTTTATGCTGTCTGGCAGAAATGATGAGGTTTTAAGGATGTTTCCTTTCAAAAAAATATTAATCTTGTTTTTGGTGCTCAGACTTTTAGCGCCGGTTGAGGTTTTTGCCGATGGAAAACCGGAAGTTCCGGAAGAATGGCTGTCTTGGCTGGAAAGTCTTAAAAAAGAAATGACAGATCGCGGTATTTCTAAAAAAACTATCCAAAAGGCATACGGCGACAACACCTATTATCATCAGCGTCCGGAAGTGGTGGAACAGGATAAAAAACAGGCAGAATTTATCCTGACTTCAAAAGACTATATTAACCGGTTGATTAATGCCAAACGGGTTGAAACAGCCAGACGTCATTATCAGAAACTTAAGAAAAAGTATCCGAATCTGGAAAAAGAATACCATGTTCCGCTTAATTATTTAACGGCTTTTTGGGCGGTTGAAACCAATTTTGGGCAAAATAAAGGAAAATATCATATAATCGACGGGTTGACTAATTTAAGTTATAACAACCGCCGTTCAACCTTTTTTAAAAATGAATTATATAACGTCTTGAAAATTATGGAAAAATATAATTTGGATAATGATAAAATGATGGGCTCATGGGCCGGAGCCATGGGACATTTTCAGTTTATGCCGTCTACCTATAATGCTTATGCTATTGACTATGATAACGACGGCGTTGTTGATATCTGGGATTCGTTTGATGATGCCATCGGATCTGCTGCTAATTATCTTGGTAGTTTAGGCTGGAAGTTTGATGACCCCTGGGGCGGACAAGTCCGGCTGCCATGGAGCTTTGACTATCGGCTGGCAGGTCGGGATAAAAGTAAAACCGTACGCCAATGGCGAGAAATCGGCGTTGTCGGTGTTGACGGCAAAAGGCTTCCTTATGATGATGAGTTAAAGGCTTCCATTATCATTCCGGACGGGCGTTATGGCCCCGCTTTTATCGTATTTGGCAATTTTAAGCGGATTATGATATGGAACCGTTCGGAAAATTATGCTTTGGTTATCGGTATTTTGGCTGATTATGCGGTTAATGACCGGTCTTACCGGCCGATTGAAGCCGTGCAGCAATATCCTTTAACCGATAAAGAAGTGCAAAAAGTGCAGGCTTTTGCCAATAAAATTCTCAAAACAAACTTAAAAGAAGACGGTATTTTAGGATCAAAAACCAAAGAAGCCGTCAAGCGTCTGCAGGCTAAAGCCCGTTTGCATCAGGACGGATACCCTGATTACCGGCTTTTAAATAAAATTGATAATTATGATGCCAAAACCGGCTTTGCCGTGCCGGTCCAGCCCAGAAAAACTTTTGTAAAATAAGGGTTGCATAAGGACAAATTGAGGCTGGACGAACTAAAAAAAACAAGTTAAATTAATGCCAAAATTGAACTAAGGTAAACAATTGCAAAACATGAATCATTTGAAATTATATCTGTTAAGTTTATTCTGTGTGGTGCTTTTAAACGCCTGTGCCTCAAAAGGGACACCGGAACTGACCGGTTTGTCACCGCAGGCTCAGGCTATTGCCATAAAGCAATACGGCGGGGTTTATAAAGTCGGAAGCCCGTATAAAATCATGGGGAAATGGTACTATCCGGCAGAGGATTATAATTATTCGGAAGTTGGTATGGCCAGTTGGTACGGCGATGATTTTCATGCCAAAAAAACCGCTAACGGCGAACGCTATGACATGAATACGCTAACGGCGGCACACCGTACGCTGCCGCTGCCTTCCATTGTGCGGGTTACCAACTTAGAAAACGGACGTTCGCTGGTGTTGCGCGTTAACGACCGCGGGCCGTATGCCAAAGACCGGATTATTGATATTTCAAAGCGCGGCGCACAGCTTTTGGGATACCAGACCAAAGGCGTTACCAAGGTACGGGTGGAAATTCTGCCGGAAGAAAGCAAAGCCCTGAAAGCGGCAATGTTAGGTCAGACACCGGTACCGTCCGTAACCAAAACGTCCAGTTCGCGCTATAACAGCACCAACACGGCTTATTATGTCCAGGCCGGTTCTTTTTCACAAAAGGATTTGGCGGATAACTTAAATGACCGTCTATCCCGTTTCGGCAGCAGCCGGGTGTTTGAAGCTTATGTGGACGGTGCAACTTTTTACCGGGTGCGTTTAGGGCCTTATTCATATGAAGAAGAGGCCGTGGTTACCCTTAACAAAGTTAGAAATTACGGCATTTATGATGCCCGGATTGTCAGAGACTAAGGAGAACTTTTGATGATAAATACGAAAAAAATTATTTTGGCAGCCTTGTTGTTTGGCGGAATTTCAGCCAATGCTGCTGCTTTTGAAACAACGGCACGTCATGCCATATTAATTGATTATGATACCGGGGCATACATCTATACCAAAAATCATGATGTCAAAATGGCACCGGCATCCATGAGCAAGCTGATGACCCTTTATATCCTTTTTGATAAAATCAGAAACGGAACGCTTTCGCTGGAAGACACTTTTACCGTCAGTGAAAATGCCTGGCGCAAGGGCGGTGCGGCCAGCGGCGGTTCAACCATGTTTTTAAAAATCGGCGAGAAGGTTTCGGTTGAAGATTTACTGCAGGGGATAATCGTCCAATCCGGCAATGACGCCTGTATTGTTGCAGCTGAAAACATTGCCGGTTCGGAGGAAGATTTTGCTCTGTTGATGAATGAAACGGCAGAGAAAATCGGGCTTAAGAACAGCACGTTTGCCAATTCAACCGGGCTGCCGCATCCGGATCAGAAAATGTCGGTTGAGGATTTGGCGCTTTTGGCAAGACGTATTATCAAAGAATTTCCGGAATTTTACCATATCTTTTCCGAAAAAGAATTTACCCATAATAACATAAAGCAGGGAAACCGCAATCCGCTTTTGTATAATATGCCCGGCGCCGACGGCCTTAAAACCGGACATACGGATGAGGCCGGGTTCTGCCTGACGGCCTCTGTTGCAAAAAACGGCCGGCGGCTGATTGAAGTTATGGGTGGCATGAACAGCAGTAAAGAACGCTCGGAAGAATCTGAACGCCTGATGAATTACGGTTTCAGGGAGTTTGATAATTACCGGATTTTATCTGCCGGACAGGTTATGGCTGAAGTTCCGGTCTGGTACGGGGTTAAAAAATCAGTTACACTGGTGGTGCCTGAAGATGTAACCGAAACAATCCGCCGCAGTTTACGCAGTCAGTATAAGATGAAAGTTGTCTACGATGAACCGGTAAAAGCACCGATAAAAAAAGGTGCGGTTATCGGTTATGCCGAACTCAGCGATCCAGACGGTCAGGCGCGTAAAATAAACCTGGTTGCCGGCGAAGATGTGGCAGAACTCGGCTTATGGGGCAAATTTGTTGCAAATTTGAAATATCTGGTATTGGGAAGCAAATAAATGTCTGCACGAGGAAAGTTTATCACATTTGAAGGCGGTGAAGGAACCGGAAAATCAACCCAAATCAAATTGTTGTGTAATTTTCTTAAACAAAAAAATGAAGATGTCCTGTTAACCAAAGAACCCGGCGGTACGGAAATCGGTCTGGAGTTACGGCGGATTTTAACCGAAGGTGAAGTCAGTAAATTAGATGCAACGGCCGAAGCGCTTTTGTTTTTTGCCGACCGGCGGCTGCATATGACCCAAAAAGTCTGGCCGGCTCTTGAACAAGGCCGGTGGGTGTTAAGCGACCGCTTTGCCGATTCAACCATGGCTTATCAGTATTATGCTTATGATAAGCGCCTGAAAAGAGAAGACATAGAATATTTATACCGCTTTACCGTCGGTCGTTTTGAGCCTGATTTGACCATTATTTTAGATATTGATCCGAGAATAGGATTAAAGCGTTCTTTTAAGAAAGCCGAAGGCATGACCAATAAAGAAACCCGGATTGAAAACCAGGGATTAGCATGGCATGAGCGGTTGCGGCGCGGATTTTTGGAAATTGCCAAAGAAAACCCTGAGCGCTGCGTGGTGCTTGATGCCGACAAGCCGGTTGACGTTCTGCATAATGAAATTTCGGTTTTGGTTGAAAAGCGTTTTTTGCTTAAGGGGTAAAATATGGAAGCACCACAACCCCGAAATAATCCGTTTTTAATCGGTCATGAAGAGGCTGAACAACTTTTTTTGAATGCCTGGAAAGCAGGTACCATACACCATGCCTGGCTGATTTCCGGGCCGGAAGGTATCGGTAAGGCCACATTTGCTTACCGTATTGCCCGTTTTTTGCTTTCTGCCGATGAAAGCAGGCGGCTGGATTACCAATCCTTAAACATTTCCGAAAACAATCCGGTTTACCGCCTGGTGGCTGGCGATTCGCACCCGGATTTAAAAAGCATTGAGCGCGATTTTATCGAAAGCGACAAGAAAAAAATCATTAAAGCCATTCGCGACGGTGAGGCGTTGGGAGAAGATGAACTCCAGGATTTGAAAAAATCCACGGTTATCAAGGTCGATGAAGTGCGGACGATTAATGGATTTTTAAGCAAAAAATCTTTTGACGGCAATTGGCGGATTGTGATTGTTGACAGTGTCGATGATTTGAACACGGCCAGCGCCAATGCCATCTTAAAAGTTTTGGAAGAGCCGCCGGCAAAAAGCATTTTACTCTTAATCAGCCATAATCCGAATCGTCTGCTGCCGACAATCAGGTCACGTTGTGCCAAAATAAATCTGCAGCCGCTTACGGAAACAAATGTTGCTTCGCTGTTACGGCGTTATATGCCGGAATTGCCGGAAGCGGCCGTGTCTGGAATTGCAAAAATCAGTTCCGGAAGCATCGGTCAGGCGTTAAATTATGCTAAAAACGACGGACTTAACCTGTATCAAAATTTGGAAAAAGTGTTTTATGCCGGAAAAAACTTTGATTTGGAAACGGCTCTTAAATTGAGTGATAATGCTGCCGGAGATGAAATGATATGGGATTTGACTGCCGGACTGGTGCTTAAGTTTTTATCAGATTATGCCAAAGGCGGTGAAAATGTCTGTTTAATTGGTGAGGCCTGGGAAAAATGTTTAAAAATTTTCCACGAAACGGAAGCGTTAAATATGGATAAAAGGCAGGCCATGCTTAACATTATTTCCATAATTTGCAAGGCGGTGTCAGGTGCTGGTTGACAGTCATTGCCATTTAAGTTCGGAAGAGGTTTACAGCCGGCTTGACGATGTCATGAATCGGGCGGCAGGTGCCGGTGTTGATTATATGCTCAATGCCGGAGGCTTGTTTGACGAGCTGCCTTTACAGCTTGAAATTTGCCGGAAATATCCGAACGTTTTTACCTTAACGGGCGTTCATCCGCATAATGCCACCGCTTATGCCGGTATAACCGCCGAAGATGTTTTAAAAAACACCGATTATCATGAAGTTGTCGGCATCGGTGAATGCGGTCTGGATTACTTTTATGATTTCAGTCCGCGTGATGTGCAGATTAAGGTCTTCCGTCAGATGATAAAAGCTGCACAGGAAAGCGGTTTGCCGCTGGTGGTGCATACACGTGAGGCAGACGACGATACCGCAGAAATTTTAACCGAATCTTATCAACAAAAACCGTTTAAGGGTGTTATCCATTGTTATTCTTCCGGCTGGAAAGTGGCGGAAGCTGCTTTAAAAATCGGCTTTTACATTTCGGCTTCGGGGATAATCACTTTTAATAAATCCGAAGATTTGCGGCAGGCTTTTAAAAAGATTCCGTTGCAACGACTGCTGGTTGAAACGGATAGTCCTTATCTGGCGCCGGTTCCGCTGCGCGGCAGGGTAAACGAACCGGCAAATGTTATACACACGGCGGCATATCTTGGAAAAATAAAAGGGCTTGATTTAACGGAAATATCGGCTATAACATCAAATAACTTTTTTGAATTGTTTGCCAAAGCAAAAAAAATAAACAAATAAAAGAGAAAGAAAAAATGAGCAAAATGATTATCATGGGCAGCGGTGCGGCACCGGGCGTACCATCGGTTGCCGGCGGTTGGGGTGCGTGCAATCCGGATAACCCGAAAAACATCCGCCGCCGGGCGGGGACATATGTCGAAGCGGCCGGTGTTAAACTTCTGATTGATACCTCACCTGATATCCGGACACAGCTTTTAGACAATGACATTCGTTATGTTGACGGGGTGCTTTATACACACGGCCATGCCGATCATTTGCACGGCATAGATGATTTGCGGGACTTGAACCGGTTAAGCGGACAGCCTCTTGATATATATGCCACAAAAGAAACGGCTGAGATAATTCGCCTGCGTTTTCCTTATTTGGTGGTGGAAAGAAATCATGCCAACAATCCGATGTTCCGCCCGAGTATGGTTGTTAATGAAGTTCATGAAGAACAGCCGTTTTTTATTAAAAACTTAAAAATTGTTCCGATTGCCCTAAACGGCCACCCGGTTCATTCCAACGGTTATATTATCAATGACGGAGAGATTGTTTATATTGCCGATTGTAAATGCATTTCCGAAGAAGGTCTTGCCTTGATTAAAAAGAAACCGGAAATTTTAGTGCTGCCGCTGACGACGCTTTCCGGACAGGCAACGCATATGGGGCTTGACAAGCTCTTAGAATATGTCAATATCATAAAACCGCATAAAACGATTATTAACCATATGGCTATTGAATGCGATTATGAAACTGTTGCCGGCTTAACCCCGCCTGAGGTGGTGCCGGCTTATGATAATATGGTGGTGGAAATATAAAAAAGAATAAGGAATGAAGCATGCTGTGTATATATCATATTGCCGATCATGACGGAAAAGGTTCGGCTGCAATTGTTAAAAGCGTTTACCCGGAAATTGAGCTGATGGGGTTAAACCATGATATGGAAATTCCTTATGAGGAAATATTAAAACACGACAAAGTTATTGTCTGTGATATTTCTTTACCGGTCGATTTTATGTTTAAATTAAGTCAAAGTATTGATTTTACATGGATTGATCATCATGTTTCGGTCATTGAACAATATGAAAAAATGTTGGCGGAAAAAGGTTATGAACCGATTAAAGGCAAACGCGTGGTCGGTACGGCCGCCATCATTCTGACCTGGGAATACTTTTATCCGGATCGGGCGCTTCCGCTTAGCATCAAGCTGTTAGGGCTAAACGATGTTTTTGATTTGCGCGACAAACGGGTGCGGGCATTTGAATATGCCATGCAGGCTTTGGGGGTTAATCGTCCGACGGATAAAATCTGGCATGAATTGATTGAAGATACAATAGACGTTAATGCCATGGTAGAAAAAGGCAAAGCTATTTTAGCTTATATCCGGAACCGGAATTTCCGTCTGGCGCGTGCCGAAGCTTTCGAAAGCGAATTTGAAGGTTTAAAATGCATTTGTGCCAACATTGCCCAAGGCTATTCCGAATTTTATGATTCTCTTGATAACATCAAAGATTATGACATGATGGTTAATTTTTTCATGAATAAGAAAAACCGCTGGAATTTATCTTTTTATACATCAAAAGACGATATTGATGTTTCCAAAATTGCGGAGAAATTCGGCGGCGGCGGACATGCCCGGGCGGCAGGTGCTTCTTCATTGAAGGAATTGCCCGAATTTCTGCGGCAGGGTAAAATGTGGGTCAGCCCGAAACTTTTAAATCAGACAAAAGCGGAATAGAGTTAAAAAAATGACAGAAAAAGATTATTACGAACTTTTGGAAGTCAGCAAAGACGCCAGCGGTGATGAAATCAAGCGAGCTTTTCGCAAATTGGCCATGAAATATCATCCGGACCGCAATCCCGGCGATAAAGAAGCCGAACAGCGTTTTAAGGAAATCAATGAGGCTTACGAGGTTTTAAAAGATGAGCAAAAGCGGGCGGCTTATGACCGTTACGGACATCAGGCTTTTCAAGGCGGTATGGGCGGCGGCAATCCGTTCGGCGGCGGTTTTGGCTTTAATGCCGAAGATTTATCGGATTTGTTTTCCAATATGTTTTCCGACTTTATGGGCGGCGGCCGAACACAAGCGCGCAACGGGCCGGTTCGCGGCGATGATTTAAGGTATAATCTTTCTATTTCGCTGGAAGAAGCATTTAACGGTACGGAAAAAGAAATTAAAATCCGGGCCAGTGAGCCTTGTGAAACCTGCCACGGATACGGAACGGCCGACGGCAAGGAAGCACCGGTCTGTGAAATGTGCCACGGCAGCGGCAAAGTCCGCAGACAACAGGGCGGCTTTTTCGTGTTTGAAACGGTTTGTCCGCAGTGCCGGGGTGAAGGCCGTGTTATAAAAGACAAGTGTAAAGATTGCAAAGGCCAGGGCACCATCCGGGTTGAAAAATCGCTTAAGGTTAAAATTCCGGCCGGTATTGAAGATAGTGTCAGAATGCGGATAAGCGGTGCCGGCGAAGCCGGAAAACGCGGCGGCGGAAAAGGCGATTTATATGTGTTTGTCAACATCAAAGAACATAAGCTGTATGAGAGAGAAGGCAAAGATTTGTATACGGCTGTTCCGGTTTCAATGGTTTGTGCCGCACTCGGCGGCAAAGTCGAAATTCCGGGCATTGACGGACAAAAGGTTGAACTCAGCATTCCGGCCGGTACGCAGACCGGCAGCAAGCTCCGGGTTAAAGGTGCCGGCATGCGGATTATGGATTCTGATAGGCGCGGTGATTTATTTGTCGTCTTAAATGTAGTTATTCCGACAAATCTTTCCGCACGCCAGAAAGAACTTTTGGAAGAATTCCGCCTTTTAAGCAAAGATGATGCCTGCCAACCAGAAATCAAAACTTTTTTGGACAAGATAAAAGACTTATTTAAATAATCCGGCAGGCAAGGGGGGTTATACACATCCCCGGAGCCTTGAGTTGAAAAGTTTGGGACTTTTATTAAAATAAGGCATTAAGGAGATGTTTGGATGATATTTTCAAAATTTGAGCGGATGGTTGCCGGACGGTATCTCCGTGCCAAGCGCAAAGAAGGTTTTATTTCGGTTATTACCGGCTTTGCATTTACGGGTATTGCTCTGGGGGTGGCAACGCTGATTATTGTCATGTCGGTCATGAACGGGTTTAAAAGTGAACTTTTATCCCGTATTTTGGGTATAAACGGCCATATTATGATTGTTTCGGCGCCCGGCTTTCCGTTTACGAATTACAAAGCGGCCGTTGATGACTTGGAAAACATTGACGGTGTTGAGCTGGCTATTCCGATGATTGAAAAGCAAATCCTGATTTCTACCGGAAGTACGGCAGAAGGTGCCATGGTCAGGGGAATTGCCAAGGAAGATATCTTAAAAAAGCAAGTTTTGCGAAACGGGGTGGCCGGTGTGGATATTGATGCGTTTACGGGCGATACCGTTATTATCGGCGAACGGCTGGCTGACCGTCTGGGCGTTATCGCCGGCGATAAAGTTACCTTAATCTCACCCAACGGAAAAGTAACGGCATTCGGCACGGTGCCACGAATGAAATCTTATCAGGTGCTGGGAACGTTTGATGTCGGTATGTATGAATATGATTCCACGCATTTGTTTATGCCTTTGGAAACGGCACAAACCTATTTTGGTTTACATGATGCTGCCGGACAAATTGACGTGACTTTGAAAAACGGTGATGATTTGCGGCAAATGCGGGATATCATTTCACAAAGTGTCGGGCTGGATGCCTATGTTTATGACTGGAAACAAAGTAATTCGGCTTTTTTTAACGCCATAGACGTAGAACGTAATGTTATGTTTTTAATCCTGACGCTGATTATTCTGGTGGCGGCATTTAATATTATTACCGGTTTGATTATGCTGGTTAAAGACAAAGGGCGCGATATTGCCGTTTTGCGTACCATGGGTGCAACCAAAGGAATGATTATGCGTATTTTCTTTATGGACGGAGCCTTTATCGGCGTGGTCGGTACGCTTATCGGTTTGGGGCTAGGGATTTTATTTTGTGAAAACATTGAATCAATCCGCCGGTTTTTGGAAATGCTTTCCGGTCGGGAACTGTTTTCAGCTGAAATTTATTTTCTTTCCAAACTGCCGGCAAAAATAGACTGGACAGAGGTTGGCGTGGTGGCCGGCGTTTCGCTGATGCTGTCTTTTCTGGCAACCTTATATCCGGCTTACCGGGCGGCAAAATTTGATCCGGTGGAGGCTTTGCGCTATGAATAACTGCTTTACTCTGGAATTAAAACAAGTTTGCAAACATTACTTTCAAGGGGAACAAAAACTTGAGGTTTTGCAAGGGGTTGATCTGACAATTGCTCCTAATGAAGTGGTGGCGCTTATTGGTCCTTCGGGGGCGGGAAAATCAACTTTGCTGCAGATCGCCGGTCTTTTGGATCATCCGAGCAAAGGTGAAATCATATTAGACGGTGAAAACTGCAGTACGGCAGATGATGCTTTCCGAACAGCTTTACGGCGTGATTATTTGGGATTTGTTTATCAGTATCATAATCTGCTGCCGGATTTTAATGCTTTGGAAAATGTTATGATGCCCCAATTGATTGCCGGTCAAAAAATTACGGCCGTAAAAGAAAAGGCAGAATGGCTGTTAGGGCGTTTGGGCCTAAAAGAACGGATATATCACCGGCCGGCAGAGCTTTCCGGTGGTGAGCAGCAGCGGGTGGCTATTGCCCGGGCGCTTGCCAACACACCCAAATTGTTGCTCGCTGACGAACCGACCGGTAATCTGGATCCGCATACTTCGGACAATGTTTTTCTTTCTCTTCTTGAGGTTGTCAAAGAAACCGGCTTGTCGGCGCTGATTGCCACGCATAATATGGAACTTGCCGGTAAAATGGACCGCCAGCTGCTACTTAAGGACGGAAAGTTGGTTGATTTGCGCCCGGGCAAACGGATTAAAGCTGAAAAAAACTTCTATTAAAGGCTTTCCGATGAAGGAATTAATTGCCAAAGCCGAACAGACACATACTTTGTTGCGCGGGGAATTAATCGCCTTGCTTGAAGATGATGGTAATCTTGATGCAATTTCTGCGGCGGCAGACAGAGTACGGCATAAATTTGTCGGCGATGAAGTACATTTGCGGGCATTGATAGAGTTTTCAAATTTTTGTAAAAACAACTGTTGTTATTGCGGTTTAAGGCGCGATAATAAAAAACTTACCCGTTACCGGCTTAATGAGAACATGATTTTTAATTTGGCAGAATATGCCGTTAAGCAAATGGGGTTAAAAACCATCGTGTTGCAATCAGGTGAGGATATGTTCTTTGATTGTGACAAAATGTGTGCGATTATCCGGAAAATCAAAACGCTTGATACGGCTTTAACTTTAAGCATCGGGGAAAAAACGGCTGAAGAATATCAAGCATATAAACAAGCCGGTTGCGACCGCTTTTTACTCAGAATAGAAACAACCGACAAAGCTCTTTATGAGCGTTATGATCCGGGGATGAGCTGGGAACGGCGGCGGCAATGTCTGGAAGATATACGCTCAGCCGGAATTGAGGTCGGCTCGGGGTGTCTGGTCGGGCTTCCGGGACAGACTATTGAAAGTTTGGCCGATGATATTCTTTTTTTCAAACAAATTGACGCGGATATGATTGGTATCGGTCCGCTTATCGTGCATCCGGATACGCCGCTTAAAGGTGCCAAAAACGGTAAGTTTGAGTTGGCTTTGAAAGTTATGGCCTTAACCAGATTGCTGCTTCCGGATATTAATATTCCGGCAACAACGGCTATGGAAACCCTGGCACCGGACGGACAGGTCAGGGCATTACAAGCCGGTGCCAATGTTATTATGCCCAATGTTACTTTAACCGAATACCGGCAGTATTATGAGCTCTATCCCGGAAAATCTTCGACCAATTACAGTGCTGATAAAACACTGGCCGACGTGCGTGCCAAAATAACATCTGTCGGTCGATGTATCGCAGATGACAAGGGTTTTCGCAAACGGGTATTTTATTGCCGTTGAGAAGAAAAATTTCTGCTGTTTGTGTTTAAATTCAGGCTGTTTAAAATAGCTATCACCGGCCATGTTTTTGTCAAGTATCATCTGGCAAAAAACAGGGTGCCGGCAACATCCAGGCCATTTTCCTGACGCAAAACCAATACATGTCGTTCTATTTTGTCATAACCGCCATGATATAAAAGTTTTTCAATATAATCCGGATTATACTGATAACGTCCGTTTGGCATCAGAATATGTGTTTTGATATTTTGGCCGGCATTTTCGACCGTGAACAGGAACGGCGTTGGTTTTAACAGTCCTGTCAGCTCATTGAAATTTTCCAGATAATTAAGCACGTCAAGAGCTAAAACCAAATCATATTTTAAGTTATTGTTTTTAAGATATTTTGTAATATCCTGACAGAACAAATGTTGGTATGCACCGGTTAAGCGGGCGATATTTAGCATATTTTGCGAAATATCCACTCCGATAAAGGTGTTTTTTGCCGTGTGGAATTTCTGCCCGGCAAGACCTGTGCCGCAGCCTAAATCCAGAATTTTGCCGATAAAAGGGATACCCAGTTCTTCTATCTTGTCCAGCACGCCGTACTTAATGTTTTTCATGGTTTCATTATAAGTACCGGCAAAAGCATCAAACAACGCTTTGGCATAATCTGCATCGGTTTTCTCTGAATCTTTACCCGAGAAGGCATTAAATGTGTGAACGGCAAAGGGATTGTCCGGAGCGGCTTTAGCCCAGCTTTGGGCAATCTTTAACGCCTGTTCGGGCGCTTGATGGTGTAATAACACCAGAGTTTCTGCGACATTAACGGAAAAATCCGTAATTTGCGGATTTTTAAAATATGCATCCAAAAATAAATCCAGAGCCTGTTCATATTCGCCGTTATCTTTTAATATCAGCGCAAGATTATTGCTTAATTGCGGCATATCAGGCTTTAATATGACGGCTTTATGGTATTCTTCCAAAGCCTCAAGCGTTCGCTTCTGCTTGTAAAGCAAATCGGCATAATTTGCGCGGGCTTCGGCATTATCCGGCTCCAGATTCAGAGCATTCTTAAGCATTTCTTCATTATCGGTTAAGGTGCCTAAGTTAACCAAAGCCGGAACACATCTCGGATTTAATTTGAGAGTGTTTCGGAAAGCATTCAGAGCCTCCGTCCGGTTGCCGGTTTCCAAAAATATCTCACCGGCAGTTAAGAACACTTCATCTGTTGCATCTTCCTTTTCAACGGCTTCTTTTATGTATTTATTTGCGTTTTGAAGATTTCCGCTTTGCCTTTCTATGCGGGAAAGATAATAAAGGGGCAGGGAAGTTTCGGGGTGCTTTTCGGATAATTGTTTAAGGGTTTCGGTATTTTTTTTTAATGCCGCCAGATTAACGGCAGCTTCAAGATAGTTTTCATCTATATTGAGCGCTTTTTTATATTCTTCGGCGGCCTTGTCCGGAATTCCAAGTTTTTCATAAACACCGCCCAGATTATTGTGTGCTTCTTTAAGTTCATCGTTCATGGCCAGAACATGTCCGTAAGCATCGGCGGCTTCCTTCAAACGTCCGGCAGAAGTTAAAGAAACCGCAAGGTTAAAATATAAAGGCAGATGGTGGGAAGAGAATTTTAAAGCCTTATAAAAACAGTCAACGGCTTCAGCCGGCAGTCCTTTAGCTTCGGCCACAAGCCCCAGCATATTTAAAACATCCGGGTTTTCGGGCGCTGTTTCCAAAATGCGGCGGTATAATTGCTCTGCCTGGTTTAAAGCACCATCCATATATAATTCATTGGCTTTTCGGAACATCAAATCATAAGACATTTTGCCCTCCGCGCATATTGTATGGCTATTTTAAAGAAAATCCAGTTTTATTTTAAAATTTTACTTGAATTTTATTTTGTTTTGTAATAACTTGATGCCACTTCCGGGGAGGCGGATATTTTATCCCGTTTTAAATTTATGTTTAAAACTACCGGGACAATAATGTGTTAATTTAATAAAAGGATTGATTTTAATGAAAAGTATTGTTTCTGCAAAGAAAAAACCGAGCCGTCGTTACGGCGTCAATTTGTGGGGTGATGCCAACAGCCCGATTGAAAAAAGAAATTATGCACCGGGACAGCATGGCCAGAGAAGAAAGAAAACAACCGACTACGGCGAACAGCTGTATGCCAAACAGAAAATGAAGACCTATTACGGCAATATTTCGGAAAAACAGTTCCACAAATATTATGTTGAAGCTATCCGTCGTTCAGGCGATGCTGCCGAAAACCTGGTCGGACTTTTGGAATCCCGCCTGGACAATCTGGTATATAAATCAAAATTTGTTCCGACGGTTTTTGCTGCTCGTCAGTTTGTTAACCACGGTCATGTTACCGTTAACGGCAAAAAAGTTAACATTCCTTCCTATATGGTTAAGGTCGGAGATGTGATTGAGGTTCGTGAAAAATCCAAATCAATGGCAATGGTTGTGGCTGCTCTTGAATCACAGAGCCGCGAAACACCGTCTTATTTGGAAGTTGATAATAAGAAAATGTCGGCTAAATATACTTTTGTGCCGAAATTTGACGATGTTCCGTATGCTGCATTGATGGAACCGAATCTGGTTATCGAGTTTTACTCCAGATAATCGTTTCAAAATTTTTTCTAAAAGCAGAGTTTTTACGGCTCTGCTTTTTTTTACGATTGTTAAGATTCGTTTTTAGATGTGGATAGGTTGGGAGAAAATCTTGTTATCCCGGCCACTTTTAAATAATCTTTATGTCATACAACTCAGAATTAAAAAGGTTTTCAAAATTATGTATAATCGTCATTTCAGAGCTCCTTTGACATTTGAAAGCGGTCGTTTTTTCAGAGGGCGCAAGGTTTCAAAAAAAATTAAAATTTCGGCCTTGGTTATCAGTACGATTTTAAAAATTATCTATATTTTTACTCTGATGGCTATTGATTTGGTTTTGTTTACCGATTCCGGAAACCTCAATATTTACGGCGGAGAATATTTCTTATCTCCGGAGTTGTTGGGGCTTTTGGGATTTTTGTTGGCGATATCTTCGGTTATCATGATATTGGCATCTTTTTCACAATGGGCTCAGAATATTATTTGCGCTCTGGTAACTGGTTGGTTTGTGAGCGTGCTGTTTAATCAATTTGCCCAATTTGATTATAACAGTTTTTTAGGCGATTATCTCAGATCCTTTTTAGGTTCTGCTCCGGGATTTCTCTATTCCCACTCATCAACAATTATTGCCGTGATACTGGCATTGCTTGTTTTATGGTTCTTATTTAGCGCTAATTTAATTTTTCTTTCCGTGTATGTATTGCTTTTTATGATTGCCTTTGCCGGTATTTTGCGCCAGGGATTTAATAATAGCCGCAATCAGCATGATTTTATCGAATTATACCAGTCGCAAATTAAAAATAATGCCGATGAACACGGAGAAAAATTTGTTTATATTATGCTGCCGAATTTGCCTTCATATAAATATTTTAGTACTCAGGCAGCAACTGAGGCTAAAGATACCGGAAAACTGATGACGGGTTTTTATGCCAAAAATAATTTTGAGGTTTTTGGCAATGCCTATATCCAGGATGATAATTACTTTATGAATATGGTTCGTTCAGTTAATTTGTTCAGTGATGATGCCCCGCAAAAGCATATTATGGATACCATGATGCTTTATAAATACTGGAAGTTCTTTAATGTTAACGATGAATATATCTTCCTTAAAGACAATCAGATGTTTGATACATTCCGTAAAGCCGGGTATAAAATTTCGGCTTATAAATCGAGAGGGTTTGACTTATGTCATAAAAATCATATGTTTAACGTTGACCGCTGCATAGAAAAACTTAACCGGCCGATTAATTTGTACAGTATGAATATGAGTCAGTTTGACCGTTCCCAGATGCTGTTACTGGAATGGTTTTCCAGCATGAAACTGTTTAGCGACATGTCAACGGTTTATCAGTTTTTAAGGATTTTCGGCGAGCCTGACAATATGCCTCTGGTCGGTATTAATTATAACAATTTGTATGTTATCAATTCCATGGAAACTTTTAAAGTGCTGGGAGACAATATTATTGCTGACAAAGGGCGCCAGGCTTACTTTGTTTATGCTGACATCCCTTCGGATATGTTTATATATGATGAGTTTTGCCAAATCAAACCACGGCATGAATGGATCAATATGGAAAATATGCCCTGGGTTAAAGCCGACAATACGCTCTTAAAACAAAGGGCTTATTATGACCAGACCAAGTGTCTGTTTGGTAAGCTTCAGGAATTTCTCGACCGTTTGGATAAAGAGAAACTGCTTGATAAAGCCGTCATTATTGTTGAAGGAATGTCCAGTATCAATAATTTCAAATCTAAAGCATACGAAAATTTTGTTGATGATTTTGTTTACAGAAAACTGGTTACTCTGGCGGTCAAATCACCGGTTAATAAAACAAGTGTTTTCCAAAATGATATATGTGAATCCGACAGTATTGTCCGTCATTATTTGTATAAAGACAAGGTTTGTGAAGGCTTGAACGGTATCAATATTCACCAAAGCTTAAAAGACGATCTTGTGAATCGTTTGTCTTTGCTTGATGTTTCGGAAGCCCAACTTAAAAACGATGTTGAAATTTTTGATGATTGGTATGCCCGCTGGTATACGATTAACAATATGAAACTTTTGGATCCGGTCGACGTTATCAAAAAAGGACATCAGGCCGAACAGGTTAATACACATAACAGCGATACGCCGGATTTACAAAATGAAACTTTACAATTAAATAAGGCTCTGCCATGAATCCGGTTTGGGAAAACAGATTCCGGGCTTTTAAGAAAAACCGCCGTGCAATGACGGCAGCCGTTCTTTTTTTAAGTATATTTGTCCTGTCTTTGTTTTCAGAGCTTTTGGCTAACGACCGGCCGTTGATTGTTAAATATAAGGGTGAATTTTATTTTCCGGTTTTTAAAACTTATACCGACGCCTTCTGGGGCGGGGATTTTCCGACGCCTGCGGATTATAAAGATCCGTATATTGTACAGAACATTAACCGTGAAGGCTGGATGCTGATGCCGCTTATCCCTTTTTCTTATAATACGGTTGATTATGAAATTGATTCGCCGGCACCATCTGCTCCTGACAGGCGCCACTGGCTCGGCACCGACGATGAGGGCAGGGATATTGTTGCCAGAATTTTATACGGTATTCGTCTTTCGGTGATTTTTGCCTTTTTGCTGACATTATGCTCTTCGTTTATCGGCATTGTTGTCGGTGCCGTTCAAGGATATTTCGGCGGAAAAACCGATATAATTTTACAGCGTTTTATTGAAATTTGGGAATCTTTGCCGCAGCTGTTTATTTTAATTATCGTTGCCAGTGTTTTTCTGCCTACATTCTGGACAATTCTCCTTATTTTAATGTTGTTTTCATGGACGTCTTTAACGGCAATGGTGCGTGCCGAATTTTTAAGAACCCGTAATTTTGAATATGTAACGGCGGCAAAAGCGCTGGGCGTGGGCAATTTCAGGATAATTTTCCGCCACATTCTGCCCAATGCGCTGGTAACAAGCGTTACGTTTATTCCGTTTATTCTGTCAGAATCTATCGTTGCCCTGACATCGCTTGATTTTTTAGGTCTGGGTCTGTCCGGAGAATACCCTTCTTTAGGCGATTTGGTGCGGCAGGGTAAAGATAACTTGCAGGCTCCGTGGATCGGGATAACGATTTTTATTGTCTTATCCGGTTTGCTTACCATGCTCATTTTTATCGGTGAAGGTGTGCGTGATGCTTTTGATACAAGGAAAAGCCGATGAGAAAACCTTTGCTGGAAGTAAAAAATTTATCGGTTTGTTTTCGCAACGGAAATAATGTTTTTGTGGCGGCGGAAAATGTGTCTTTTTCGCTTCAGGCCGGTGAAGTCTTGGGCATTGTCGGGGAAAGCGGTTCCGGAAAGTCGGTAACGGCCTTGTCAATTCCCGGATTGCTGCCATATCCGAAAGCTTTTCATAATCAGGGGGCATCCGTAAAGCTTTGCGGCAAGGAGCTTATCAATGCAGATGTTAAGACGCTACGTGAAGTCCGCGGCGGAAAAATCGGATTTGTATTCCAGGAACCGATGTCATCGTTAAATCCGCTACACCGGATTGGTGATCAGGTGGCCGAAACAATTATGCTTCATCAGAATATGGATCTTAAAAAGGCCCGTATCCGGGCGCTGCGATTGTTAAAGACCGTTGGTATTAAAAATCCGGCACGGCGGTACCGGGCTTTCCCGTTTGAACTTTCCGGCGGACAAAGGCAGCGGGTTATGATTGCCATGGCAATTGCCAACAACCCGGAAATTCTGATTGCCGATGAACCGACAACGGCCTTGGATGTTACCATTCAGGAACAAATTATTGATTTGCTTTTGAAATTAAAAGCCAAGCTTAACATGGCAATTATTTTTATCAGTCATGATTTATACTTAATCCGCCGGATTGCCGACCGGGTATTGGTTATGTATCAGGGAAAGGTTGTGGAACAAAATACGGTACAAAACATATTTTCAAACCCGGAAAATGCTTATACAAAAACTTTAATAAAATCGTTTTTTCCATTGAAAGAAAATAAAAATAATACAGAGTATGAGATTGTCAGAGCTTGTGACATTACCGTTTCTTTTTCATTAAAAAAGAACTTTTGGGGCAGGGTAATTAAAAAACTATATGCCGTCAACCATGTTTCTTTTAAAGTTTGCCGGGGTGAAACTCTGGCTCTGGTCGGTGAAAGCGGATCGGGAAAGACAACGCTCGGTTTGGCTTTGGCTGATTTAATCAAATATCAAGGGCATTTTATATGGAAAAATCCTTGCCAAAACAAAGAATTCCGCCGAAAAGTTCAGATTGTGTTTCAAGATCCTTATAATTCGCTTAACCCGCGTTTAAATGTGCTGCAAATTGTGGGCGAGGGGTTGAAAGTGCATTTTCCGGAATTAAAAACAGCGGAAATTAAACAAAAAGTGCAAAAAATGCTGGAAGAAACCGGGTTGTCGGCAAGTGACTTATATAAGTATCCGCACGAATTTTCCGGCGGGCAGCGGCAAAGAATTGCCATTGCCCGGGCGCTTATTCTTAATCCGGAAATTGTCGTTCTGGATGAACCGACATCCGCTTTGGATGTGACGGTACAGGCACAAATTTTAGAGCTGCTGAAGAAACTGCAGAAAAAATTTCAAACGGCATATGTCTTTATTTCACACGATATGCGGGTGGTCAGGGCTCTGGCAGATAATGTGGCGGTTATGAAAGACGGCCGGATTGTAGAAATCGGCCCGGCTAAAGAAATTTTCAAAAATCCGCAAGAAGAGTATACAAAATTGTTAATTAAGGCAGCTTTGCCTGTCAGAGAGATAAAAAAAGGAGAATGAAATGAATATGGAAGATATTGTTTTACAAGGATTGGACAACCAGGGAAATGAACAAACTTACCGCCTTGCCGATTTTGCCTCAAAAAAGGTGGTGTTATATTTTTATCCTAAAGATAACACTTCCGGCTGTACTCGTGAGGCCTGCGACTTCAGGGATAATTTTAATCGTCTGGCCGGAAAAGCCGTTGTTATCGGTGTCAGTCCGGACAGTATTAAAAGCCATCGGCGTTTCAGAGAACAGCAAGATTTGAACTTTATTTTATTATCTGATCCGGAACATTTACTGGCTGAAGCTTTCGGCGTATGGGTCGAAAAATCCATGTACGGACGCAAATATATGGGAATTGAGCGCTCAACTTTCATTTTTGATGAAGGTGGAAAAATTATCAAACAATGGCGTAAAGTCAAGGTTCCCGGCCATGTCGACGAGATTATGCGCTTTTTAGGCTGATGGCTAAGGGCATTTGGTAAAGAAATTTAAGAATTTCAGCCCGATTTTTTGCAATCCGTACGGTAAAGCGCCGGCAGCTTTGAAATTAACGGCAATCCGTTCAATATGGTGTTCCGTACAGATACCAATACGATGATGGCCGTCATCAACACAGTCTTTTATACCGCAGCGGCGGCAGAACATGACGGCAATCGGAAATTTATCATCAAAACCTTTTTCGGTCAGGGATTTTGAAAGTTCCTGGTAACGACGTATGCGCTCTTCTGGCGATATCTGCCAGCGTTTTGACATAATATATGCATTTTGAGCGTTACGAAAACCGCGTTCGATGTGTAATGCGCGCAAGTGCGCCAGCGTTGTGTGATAAACGTTTTGATTGGTAAACTTAAACGGCTGGCGAAGCTTTTTGAAAAATATCGGCAGTAAATTCCAAGGATTTATGGTCGGTGTGAATACAAAACGCACCGGAATATAATCTGTTTTTTCATCAATGGCTTTCTGCACGCTTTCACGGCCGCAGACGAGCGTATCGGCATTTGAGAGCGCCGCGTTTCCCATAAATATGACAATCTCATCCGGACAGGTAACAAGCCTTGCTTTTTCCGGCGGTGTATCTGCCAGGGCGATAATATCCTGCGGATCAAGAAAATAAAGCTCTGATGAGTAGCCGAGAATTGTTGACATCAAACTTTCCCATAGTATTATTTAATGACAATATATTGAAACAAATGTCAAAATGCAAACATTTTAAGGAAAAAATTATGTCCGGTTGGTGGAAAAAATGGTTTGAGCCGAAACCTTTCAATCTGGGATATCTGCCCGAAAATGATGGTCATCAGGTATTTTTTGCCGAATACGGAAACCCGAAAGGAAAACCGGTTTTGGTATTTCACGGCGGGCCGGGTGGTTGTGCAAAAGCCGCTCATGCCGCTTTTGCCGATTTGAAAAGATACCGGGTTATTGTTTTTGACCAGCGTGGTTGCGGCTTGTCAAAACCGTTTGGCGAGCTCAAGAACAACAATACCGAAGCTTTATTAAAAGATGCACAATGTCTTATTAAGACATTGAAAATAAACGATAAAATAATTTTGCGCGGCGGTTCCTGGGGATCAACTCTGGCACTGCTTTATGCCGAAGAACACCCCAAACAGGTGGAAAAACTGATGTTGTCGCAGATATTTTTGGCCAACAAAGATGCACGTTACTGGGAATTTGAAGGAATCCGCCAGTTTTACCCGGATTTTGTGGAAACACTTGAACACAAAGCCGGAAAGGCTGAGAATATTCCGGCTTATTTTTCTGCTGAAATCAACTCAAAAAGCATGAAAAAACAATTAGATGCAACCAATTATTACGGCTGGTATGAACGAATTTGCGGCCAGCTTAACCCCAAATGGGACGACAAAAGCGATATTGATGAAAAAACACTGGCATCGAACCGGGTATTTATGCATTATGCGGCACAGGATTTTATGCTGAAAGATGAACAGATTATGAAAAACATCGGAAAAATAAGAAATATTCCGACAATTATTGTTCATAACCGATTGGATTTCGTTTGTCCGCTTAAGGGTGCGTACAGGCTGCACAAAGCTTTGCCGAAGTCAAAGTTGGTGATTGTTGCAGAACGCGGACATGTCGGCAAGCTGCTTTATAAAACCATGGACAGCGAATTTAAGAAATTTTTGGAACTCTGAGAGCGAGCTCAGTGTATAAAAGTACCTTAAAATAAATTTTGCGCGACGTGAGCGTCTAGATTTAATAAGATAACAATAATTTTAATAATAATGTCAGGCTCAACTAAATAATATGAAAATAATAACAAATCGTCTCCGTATGAATTTATTATACATAATAAACATTATGCGACAAAATGTATTATACAATCAGGCGCCCTGTTTCGACTTTTATTATTCATATCAATGTGTTAGTATGGTGTTTTCCGGTTTGTCAATCTGTTAACTTTTGACATGTTTTACTGTTGTCGCTTGACTTACAAATCAAATCTTTTTATTTTTTTTTGAAAATCTTTACCAGGAACTTTGTTATGAACGATAATAGAAAAATTTTAACACTTGCTGATTTGTATTCTTTTTTAGAATTATATAAAAGTTTTGATGATCAGGAAGAAAACGAACGCCTGGCCTTTTTACAATTCATCAAAACCTTTGGGGACTTTTCCTATATCCGGGACAATCTTGTCGGACACCTGACGGTTTCAGCCTGGATTGTTAATTCCGGTCATGATAAAACCTTAATGGCCTTTCACAATCTTTATAAATTCTGGGCCTGGCTTGGCGGCCATACTGACGGCCAGCCGGATTTATTAAAAGTTATATTAAAAGAAATCCGGGAAGAATCTTCTTTACATGATTTATGCCTGTTGGCGCCCTTGCCTATAGATTTAAGCATCTTAAGCGTTGAGAGCCATTACAAACACGGTGTTTTTGTACCCAGGCATTTGCATTATAATCTGACTTACTGTTTTGAAGCTGATGAAAACCAGTTTATACAAGCCAAACCGGATGAAAATTCAGGCGTGAATTGGATTGACCTAAAAGATATCGAAAAGTACTGCCGTCATGATCAAGCCTACCCTTATTATCAAAGAATTATGAAGAAAATGCAAAAAATAAGTTGACGGCAGAAAAAAGATAATATAAATATAACAGCGTTAATTACCATGGAGAGTTGGCAGAGTGGTAATGCAGCGGATTGCTAATCCGTCATCGTGTTAAAGCGATGCACAGGTTCGAGTCCTGTACTCTCCGCCAATTTAGAGCGCTTCGGCGCTCTTTTTTAATGTAAGAGTACAGGACTCGAACCGAAAGGAACGCTAAGCAAAAAGGCAAGTAACCTTGCCTTTTTGTCTGCAAGTTCTTTGTAACATCTTAATGAGCAA
The DNA here is from genome assembly GCA_944391705.1 of uncultured Alphaproteobacteria bacterium. Taxonomy (GTDB): domain Bacteria; phylum Pseudomonadota; class Alphaproteobacteria; order RF32; family CAG-239; genus CAAFZY01. Next base: position 33,293 of record CALXUN010000008.1, on the reverse strand, counting down.
GGAAAGCAACAGCGACCGCAGCGAATTTAGATGCCAAAGAGAAAGAGCTGCAATTTGCAGCGAAGTCCTGTACTCTCCGCCACTGCAAACAGCCTGTATCTTTATATACAGGCTGTTTTTGTATTGGAGACAGGACTACCTCTTGGGAATGTAAGCGCGCCGCGGTCGTTATCACTTCCCTCGCTTGCTAACATTTTCCAAGATGTTGCAGATAAAAAACTGACATACGGTCAGTTTTTTACTTAGCCATCCTCTACTCTCCGCCACTGCAAACAGCCTGTATCTTTATATACAGGCTGTTTTTGTATTGGAGACATAATCTTCTACGCATGACCGGTGGAAGCGATAAAACGCGTCAAATCCACACCGCTTTCATCCATGGCACGCTGCCACTTCAACTCATCAGGTGTGTTGAACAACAAATCGGCATTAGCCGGCACAACCAGCCATTTGTTATTAATAAGCTCTGTTTCCAACTGCATCGGTTCCCAACCGGAATACCCCAAAGCTATTAAGTTGTTTCTCGGACCATTGCCGTAGGCTATGTCGGTTAAGATATCCAATGACGAAGAAACAGCTACTTTATCATCAATCTGAAATGTTCCCGGTTTGTTGTATTCGGCACTATGCAGCACAAAACCGCGAATTCTTTCCAAGGGGCCGCCCTGATATAAAAACAGCGATTCCAGATTTGCCGGCGTATGCACCGGAATTTGAATTGCCAAATCCGAAAATGAAAAATCTTTAAGCTTTTTATTGATGACAAACCCCATGGAGCCTTCTTTGCCGTGCGAACATATATAAACCACGCTTTCGGCAAAGCGCTCATCGTCCATTTCGGGCATGGAAACCAGAAATTTTCCGGTTAAAAATTTATCAGCCATAGTCCCCATTTGTTGTACATATCCTAAAATTATATTTGTTTATTCAACATCGTTATTATATCATATGTGCCAGATAAAGAAAACATTTTTTTGCAGTCATATGTTTTTAAAGTATATAGTGTTTTTTATTTTTTGTTTCAATATTTCTGCTCCGAAAGCTGCCGAAGTAATCTATGATTTTGCTGACATTGAACAAGAAATTGAAATTTCAAACACTTCCGGACGGCTTGATCTCCCTCATGCCGCCCGGTTGCGCGAAATATTGGAAAGCAAAGATAACAGCCCCATCGGGCGGATAATATTCATCGGAAAATATTTTGATGAAAAATATCCGGGAGAGCTGATAAACAGCGATTTCAGCCCGGATATAGCCGCTATTTTTCCTGAACTTTCACAGCAGGAAATTTATGACCGAACAAAATTTATCCGCCAGGCCGTCAATATATACCGTGTGGGAATGAAAAGATATACCGAAATCAAAGAAAACCTTCTTGCACCTGAAGATCCGCCTTTGATTGTTGATGAAAAAGATTATGATTTGCCGGAGCAGCATACATACATTGAAGCACCTGAAGGTCAGGTTGCCGTTATTTATGATTTTAAAAAAGTTTTAAGTTACGGCAGTAATCCGCGCGACCTTAAAGCTATGGAGGCTTATCGTCAACGTCAGCTTGATAATAAAGAAAACAAAACGGCTTTCGATAAATTCAAATCCATGGTTGGTAAACTTGAATTTTCCAAACTTCCGTTTTACGGTATTTCACTTCCTAATCCGTTCGTCGGCAACGCCGGTATCGGAAAATGGCAGGAACAAGATGGTTTTAAGGTCAGGATGATTTCCGATATGGCGGAAATTTCCAATCAGAAAAATTTTCTGGCTGCCCTTCATGTCAGTGTTCCCGGACACCGTTTTATGCTGGCAACACCTTTGGATAACGGAATATCTAAACCGGAAATTGAGCTGATTGAAAGCGAAAACGTAGAATCTTATCAGGTCTGTTATCCCCTTCCCGTTAAAGTTGCCGACAACACCATGGTCGGGGCTTATGCCGGGGATTTTGCCTTTCCTATTGCTTTGACGACGGTTGATCCGCATCAGGGCATCCGCTTAAAAGCCAAAATCACTTTCCAGAGCTGTGATTATGACCTAAATTGCAAAAAAATGGAATTTTTCCCGGAAGTCGTTATTGAAAAAGCTCCGGAAAATGCTGTTTCAAGCGTTATGAATTTTGTAAAACAAAGTTATTACAATCTTCCCAAAGAACAAAATAAAAACTTAAAGTTAAAACAAATCGGCACGGTATTATCCGAAGATGGCAACAGGCTTGAAAAAATACTGTTTACATTTGATTTTTCCGGAAGCATCAATAACTTTTCCCTGTTTCTGGAAGACGAATTAAACACTCGTTTTCAAACACCTAAAATTGCTGTAAACGGTTCTGAAATTCATGTGACGGTAACACCGGAAAACAATCAGGACCTGTTGTCGGGAGAAAAAGCCGTACTGACTGTTCGGCTGAATGCTTATACCAGCCTGCGACAAAATATCCGGCTGGCTGATTTTAACAAAGCAGCGGTCGATGGCACACAAGCGGTATTTCATTTCATTTTACTCGGTTTGCTTGCCGGTATTTTGTTTAACTTCATGCCGATATCCCTGCCGCTGCGATTACTGACCATGGTCAAAAAATTAAATAAGACACCTTCCCTTTCTTGTTTTTCATTAACAACGGCAGGGACGTTTGCCGGTTGCAATTTGTTTGCACTGCTGTTGGTTTTTTATCAAGAACAAAATATTCCCTTTATCTGGGGAATGCAGTATGGAAATTTTTTCTATCTTATGGCTGTCGTTTTGTTGTTAACCGCCATTCTGGTTTCCGGAAAATATAATTTGCGGTTGTTAAAAGATAATTCGCAATTTAAAGCAGCCGTGGCCGGATTTTTGCTTACCTTGCTGCTGCCTTTTTCGTTCACGCCTTTTTTGGCTGAAAACATAACAGCCCTTTTATCTGCCGGAAAAGACGATATTTTTCTGTTTTTTAATATGCTAGCAGCCGGAATTTCGGTTTTTGAACTGCTTTCCTTTTATCTTCCGAAAACAAACCTTTCCGGTAAAACTGCGGCAAACTTACAAAAATTATTAATTTTAATTTCATACTTTTTGCTTGCCGGCATGATTGTCTGGCTGTTGTTTATGATGTTTTTGCAGGTTCGCTTGTCCGTCTTTCTTAAAGCCGCGGCAATGCTTGCTGTTTTTGCCTTTATTTGCACATATGTCTTTTCTTTTTTGCAAGCCCTTTACCAAACGAGGCTGCCCAAAGCACAAAAAAATGCTGCCGAAAAAGTTATTATCGGTATTTTTACCGTCCTCTCCGGGCTGATTGTGTGGTTCTCGGCCGGGAACATTACTGATAATCACAACTCATCGGAGCTGCCGGAAAACATGAATGAAAGGCTTATAAAAGGCGATATTATCCTGACCGGCATTGTCGCTGACTGGTGTCCGCTTTGTCGTTTTAATGATTTTACGGCCTTAAATGAGCGTAATCTGGAACGCTGGAACAGGCTATACCGGTTTGAATACATTCCTGTTGATATACGTTTCAATCCTCAAAAAAGTGCTGAGCTTTTAAGACGTTACAACTTTGTCCGGCCGCCGCTTTATATTCTTTACAGTTATAATTTTGAAGAAGGCTTAGTACTTTCACCACTGCTTGTTGACAGCAAGCTTGAGCAAATTATTGAAGATGCCGGCCTTTAGCTTTCTTTTTCATTCTTGTTTTCTTCATCTGAAGCAAAAATTTTATATAGCGCCTTGCGGTATATCCAAAGGTTAATCAACCCTAAAATTGAGGCAATAGAACCGAATAAATAAAGGAAATAATACCAGTTGACTTCACTTTCCTGCATCAAAACCGTCTGCTTGCCGGCACTGATAAATAAAATAGCCACAGCCGTAATAACAAAAGCCAGTATAAAACCTAAAATCCAGACTCTTTTGACAATAACCGGCGGTACGGTCCAAGCCATCAGAATATATATAAACACCAAAGCAACAAACAAAAAGATTTCCATAACTTTTCTCCTTTCAAGAGAATGTTTAAGTTATGAAATATATAAGTGCTGTTTAAATGATTTCAATCAGCTGTTAAAGTTAAGCCCCCAGGTATTGTAGCGCGCCGGGTCGTTTATCCAGTTTTCCCGGACTTTGACAAATAAAAACAAATGTATCCGCTCTTCCAACATTTCTTCCAGCTCGTGCCGCGCCGCCTGACCGATTTTTTTTATCATGCTTCCGCCTTTTCCCAATACAATCACTTTTTGATTGTCGCGCTCGACATAAATCGTCATTTCCGCACGTACCGAACCGTCTTCCTTTCTTTCCCATAATTCCGGTTCTACGGTCAAAGAATAAGGAAGCTCCTGGCGCAGATATAAAAACAGTTTTTCCCGCACGACTTCAGCAGCTAAAAGCTTTAAGGGCATATCAGACATCTGCTCTTCGGGATAGTACCACGGATTTTGCGGCAGATTATCGGCCAAATAACGGTAGAAATCATCAATATTCTGACCGGTCAAGGCTGAAATCATAAACGTTTCCTTGAAGTTTCCGGCCTCATTTAAGGCGGCACTTAAGACCAAAAGCTTTTCTTTTTGTACCAAATCCACTTTGTTAAGCACCAAAACCGCCTCAATTTTGTCTTGATTAAGCTTGTCAATGATGGTACGGGTTTCATCATCAAACCCTCGTTTGGCATCTACCACCAGCACCACAATGTCCGCATCTTTTAAACCACCCCAGGCTGAAGCGACCATAGCGCGGTCAAGCCGGCGTCTGGGTTTAAAAATTCCCGGCGTATCCAAAAAAATTATCTGGGTATTATCATAAATTCCGATACCTTTGACAATCGTACGGGTTGTTTGTGCCTTGGGCGATACAATCGAAACTTTTGAACCGGCAAAATTATTGGTAATGGTCGACTTTCCGGCATTCGGTGCACCGATTAAGCTGACAAACCCGGCTCTTGTTCCGATAGCATTTTTTTGGTTTTGGTGTATGGATATTTTATCATCATCCATGGGTTTTTAACTCTTCCATCAATTTGGCCGCTGCATCCTGTTCTGCCGTTTTTTTATTCTTGCCGCTGCCGACGGCCGTATAATCCCCGGCTTTGGCTTCCACATAGAAGAACGGTTCATGTTCCGTTCCCTCTTTACGCAGCAACGTATATACGGGATTTCCGTATTTCAAGCGATGTGCAAGTTCCTGCACGGCAGTTTTATTATCTATCTGCGGGGCTGTGTTCTGATTAATCAGATGACGCCAATGGCGGTCAACAAATTCGATTGCCGTTTCAAAGCCCGCCTCAATGCAAATTGCCCCGATAACGGCTTCGGCAACATCACATAACACATTTTCATTGCGGTGCAGATATTTATTTTCTGCCAGAATGTATTTGTCCAGCTGCAATTCCCGCGCTACGGCGGCAACGGTTTCTTTGCGCACCAGACGGGTATGTCTGGGTGATAAATTTCCTTCCGGATCATCGGGGAAAAGAGTATAAAGCAAATGGGCTATTGCCACACCCAAAACCCGGTCACCCAAAAACTCCAGCCGCTCATAGTTTCTGGATATATCGGTCGTGCAGCTGCTGTGGGTCAAAGCCTGTTTTAAAAGCTTTTTATCCTTAAATTTATATCCCAGGATATTTTCCAGCTCCGCGGTATCCATAAATACACCTTTACTGCAATGTGTTAAAAATTTTTGACCAGCGGATGGCCTCAGGCCAGGTCCACGGCTTATACCAGCTTCCTTTGTCATTATGCGAGAAAAACAGGAAACGGGCCTTACCTATTAGATTTTCCATTGGGACGAAACCAACGCTGACACGGCTGTCATCCGAACGGTCGCGGTTGTCGCCCATCACAAAAACATGACCTTCGGGCACGGTAACTTTGGTGGTATTGTCCACCTGCGGTTCATGATCGGAAACTTCTAAAATATGGTGTGTCACACCGTCCGGCAGCGTTTCTTCATACTCGGTATATAATTCGGGACGAATGACAAATTCGCTGATTTTATAATCACCTATTTCTTGGCGTTCAACCTCTTTATCATTAATATACAACCGGCCGCGGCGAACCTGAACCTTATCGCCGGGAAGGCCTATAACGCGCTTGATGAAATCAGTTTTGTTATCGCCCGGAAATTTAAATACGACAATATCGCCGTGTTTCGGCAGAGATTCCCAAATCCGGCCCTTAAACGGAATTAAGCTTGCCGGAAAAGAATGACGGGAATAGCCATAGGTATATTTTGACACAAACAGATAATCACCCACTTCCAGCGTCGGATACATGGAACCGGACGGAATACGGAACGGCTCAAACAAAAAGCTTCTTATCAAAACGGCAATTAGTACCGCATAAACAATTGTTTTAATTGTATCTTTAAATGTTTCTGTTTTTTTTTCTTCCAGCATTTTGTTTTCCTGTTATCTTTATTAACTTGCTAAATATTAATCTTTTATTTTTTTATATCAAGAAGAATTTATCAGATTTTCCGGCTGTTTATATTTCCTTTGTTTACATTGCCGACATCCGTAAAATCCATAAGTTTTCCGGCAATCTCACTCACCTCTTCGGGCGTATATTTCCGATATAGAAAATCCATACGATAAAAATCAGCCCTGACATCCGGCGCTTCTTTGGCAAAACATAACGGACGCCGGTCAAAAACCATTATCTGGCAGTTTTTGGAAACCGCTTCATATTTGTGCCCGTCTTTATATAACTCATAACGTTTTTCACCGCCGGAACAATGGTTGCAGTCATTATCGCGGATGCAGCCGGCACTGATAAACAACGGCGCGTTCTGATAAACGACAAAAGTTGTTTTAAGAGGCGGGTTCTGAGCCAGGTCTTTAATATTTTCCAGCGTATCTTCCAAAGCTAAAGCCACACTTTTGGCACCCATGGCAGATGCTTCCTGCATGGCTTCCGGGTTAAACATATAAAGCGGTGTATCAAAACTGATGTCGAGCTTATCAGAGGGCAAAAACTCCAGCCCCCAATAGTTGGCAATTTCCCATTTTGTATAACCCGACGATAAAAATTTTTGCACAGACTTTGCATAAACTTTTGGTTTCCGGCAGACGGCAGGCAGAGAAATCCGCAGTTTATCTTTGGAAATAAATGAAACATCTTCCGGTTTTGCAAGCGGATCGATTAAATAAACGACTTCCGAAAAACGCGACAGGTCAAGCTTTGAAAGACAAGTTAAATCATCAGTTTTAACAATCCATTGCGGGAATGTTGCCGGTTTTATCTCCGTTACCTGCGGTAATGTGCCGTGTTTGTATTCCGGTTTTATCCGGGCATATAAATCGCGGCGGAGATTATTTAATTGTGAAACAGGAACAAATAAATTTTTCCGATTATGTATATCCAGACGCTGTAATTTAAACGGCGTACCGCCGGTTTTGCCGAAAGCCAGTTTTATTGCCTCTTCCGTTTTTTTTACATCCTGCGCCGGCGCAAAGCTGTCTTTAATTCCGACTCTGACCTTTCCGGCTTCTGCTGTTATTTCATCTTCGTTTATTTCCACTCTGACGTCAATATCCGTTAAATTGCGGTATTCCCCGGGCTTGGGTTTAAGATAATCATAGGCTCCTTTAACCGCACTTGACGAGGCCAGATATACATTAAGCCCCGGTTTAAGATACGGATGTTTTTCAGGCATTTCGATTTCAACATAATCTCCTTTTTCCGCACTGATGACAGTTTTGTCCCCAACTTTAAGTTTTTGTAAGGAAAAACCGTATGGTTTTTCAGAACCGGGTACATCAATCTGCAGACCGTCAAAACGGGAAATTTTGTGAGAAATCCTCAAACTTAAACCGTTTTTGACGATTTTTTCGATTTTTCCGATCGGCAAACCGCGGTGGCCGACAAAATCAGCATCCGTTATGTCTTTGTTTTTTCCGTTAAAATGAAATTTACACCACGGACGGGAAAAAATCTGCCGGATATTTTCTTCACAAACGACATCAGCGCCTTTGCCGTCCAAAATCCGGCGGTAATAATCAGTAACTGCCGCCACATACAGGGCTGATTTTTTCCGCCCTTCAATTTTTAAGGAAGTTACCGGCATTTTTAAAACATCGCTTTTTAACGCCATATCTTTCATGGAGAAAACATGCTTGCTGCCCAAATCACCCGTAAAACAGGCACGGCACGGATAAAGGCATTTGCCGCGGTTGGCGCTGCGGCCGTTTTCCAGAGAGGAAAACTGACACAGACCGCTGTATGAATAACATAATGCTCCGTGAATGAAGGCTTCGGTTTCCAACCCCGGAACGGAGGCTATTTCTTTAATTTCCGGCAAAGTTAATTCCCGGGCCAGAACCACGCGCGAAAAACCGAGCTTTTGCAAAGCCAGAGCCCCTTCTTTATTATGAACGGCCATTTGCGTGCTGGCATGCATTTCAAGTTCCGGATAGCTTTCACGGACAACACGCGCCACGCCTAAATCCTGGATAATGACGGCATCAACCCGGCAGCGCGAACATATATCCAAAGTTTCAAGCAGCTCCGGCAGCTCTTTTTTTTGCAAAACCGTGTTAACCGCCGCATAAACTTTACGCCCCAGATGATGGGCATAGGCCGTAAATTCATCCAAATTTTTTTCATCAAAATTAGAGGCTGTTGCCCGGGCTGAAAACTTTTGCAATCCTAAGTATACGGCATCGGCACCGTAATACAGGGCGGCATAACCGGCTTCGATATCGCCGGCCGGCGCCAGAAGTTCTTGTTTCATGTTATTTTCGTACCTTTAATTATTGCTTTTGTTTCAAATTATTGTGCTTACGGCTGTTTGTCAAGCTTTTTAGCCGGTAATGCCACGGCGGCACAAGCCGGCAAACACCGGTTTGTTTAATCCGAGTGCCGGAATAACGGTTGACGGACTAAAATCACCTCCCAGATTTTTTATTTCCGCATTTCCGCCCTTAACAGTTTTCAAAACAGCACTCGGCAACTCTGAACGGCCGATGCACGAGGATAAATAAACAAAAGCTTCATCATTGTCTTTTAAATGCTTAACAGCCAGGGTTCGCGCCAAAATATTTAATGAAACATCTGCCTTGCTGGCATCTTTTCCCCACGGCGAACCGCCGCCGGCCGGACATGCCAGTGAATAAAAATCGCAGGCCAGTTTTCTTCCGGTCACGCCGCAGTCGGCAATGCTTGAGTGACAGGTATATAACCCCGTACCGTTAATTATTAAATTTTGCGGCCTGGTTTGCAAAACCTCTTCTGTTAACATACTTAAATCTTCTTTCTTTTTCATCGGTACGGCGATAACGGCTGTCAGGACATTCTGTTTTTCATCCAGGGTTATCTGCGTTTTGATATCCAACCCGAGATTATCGCTGTTTAAGGCTTTTTCGTATAACGCACGGTTTAATTTACGGGCCAGATATAACTCCTCAGGAATATTGTTTTTTCCCCGGCAGGCATACCCGGCAAACACGCCCTGGTCTCCCCAGCCGCCGCTTTTAACGCCCTGTAAAATTTCCGGCGACTGGCAACCGACAAAATTTAGAACTTCCAATTTATCGGTGTTTATGGCATCATCGCCCCAGATTTTTGAATATCTCTTGGTATAACCTATATCATGCAGGGCTTTGCGGACATATTCCGCCACATTATCCAAACTGACATTTCCGCATATTTCACCGCCCAAAACAACGGTGTTGCCTTTAATCATAACTTCAACCGCATAGCGGACGTTATTGTCTTGTTCCATCATGCGGTCTAAAATATAACTGGAAATATAATCGGCTGTTTTATCGGGATGACCCAAAGACACAAATTCTGCTGTTTTTTGCATTTTAAAAATCTCCTTTTTAGTCCGTTTATAGTGCCGGACAAGTTGGTTAAATCCACACATTTTGCTTTTTTGGGGTATCATTATCCTTGACATCTGTCAAGTAAATCTTCATAAATAACTTAAAAATAAGGAGTTAAACCATGAAAATTGCTATTATCGCCGCTATGGATAAAGAAATCAGCCTGTTGAGCAAATTAGAAACATCTGATGTTTTTGTTGCCGCTTCAGGCATCGGTAAAGTTGCCGCGGCTTTAAAAACTGCCGAAATTATTCATAATCATCATCCGGATTTAATCATTAATTCCGGCGTGGCCGGCGGTCTCTCCCCTTCGCTTGAAATCGGTGATGTCGTTTGTGGAACAGAAGTTTCATATCATGATGTCTGGTGCGGTGAGCCTAATTTGTATGGTCAGGTTCAGGGGTTTCCGCCCTGCTATCAAAGCAGCAGCCGTTTTTTGCCTTATCTGAACGCCAATATTAAAAAAGGACTGATTGTCAGTGGTGACCGGTTTATTTCCAATCCGGCAGAATATGCCGGTATTAAAAAACATTTTCCGGATGCTTTGGCTGTTGATATGGAATCTGCAGCTGTGGCGCAGACCTGTTATATCTTCCACATACCGGTTCTTATTTTGCGCCTTATCAGCGATACGCCGGGAATTGAACATCATGAACAGCAATACAGCCGTTTTTGGGAAACGGCTGCCGAAAAGTCTTTTGAAAATTTAAGAAAACTTTTATTTAATTTGTCGGCCGCAAAGATATCGGACGATTGATAACCGCATCAATAATCTGCTTCATTAAACGCGGCTGATTGATAAACTTGAAAACAACTTTAGATGTTCCGGTACCGGAAAACAAAATATCACCGTAATTAAAAATACGGCCTAAAATACTCTGGCGGATTTCCACAGATTCAATTCTTTCCCGGTGCAGTTCCTCGGTCGTAACGTTAATAATCCCTGTTCTTTTAACCACACGTTTGTTGGTACATACCATTTCAATCAAATTACGTTTTAACCATGCTGCAGTCGTAAAAATAATAAGAGCAACTACCGGAAGCCAGATGGCAAAATAATAAATTGAATGCCCATGATGCATTAAAACGGAGGTATAGCTCAAAGCCATGAATACGGCGAAAAAAGACAGACAGGTCAGACAGCACGGAATAATCAAGGCAAAATAATGCAACCGGCCGACCAGTTCAATTTCTTCTCCCGGGGTTAACGTGCTTGCCGTATATTGGTATCTTCCAAGCATGGCTATTCTCCTTATTTTTACAGTTGCTTATAAAATACAATAAATTTTTTTTATTTGTCAAACATAATTATTTATGTTTTTAATATAAACAACTTAAAAAAACATGAAAAAATTTATTTACGGCTGATAAAAGAAGAACCTTTGATATAAAAGCGCCAGGGCTTGTCTTTGTAATCTTTGGCATAATCAATGCCTATCCTGGCCGTAGCTTCAAACTCATACTTTTTATCATTCGGTGCAAGCCACAGCAACCGGCCGCTTAAATCCGTTCCGTCATGATCTTTGGCGGTAATGCCGAGCGCCTGGCATAACTTTCCCGGTCCTGTCGTCAAATTGTGTAAATCATCGTTCTTCCGGCGCTTTTTCATTTCTTCAATTCCGGCCACCGGTTCCAGCGAACGGATTAATATGGCATTGGCCTCACCTTCGGGACTGACGACAACATTAAACTGGTTATACATGCCGTATACAAAAAAAACATAGGCACATCCGCCTTTGCGAAACATCGTTGCCGTTCGTTTGGTAAGTTTGTTCGGATAAGCATGACAGGCTTTGTCGCAACTGCCGATATAAACTTCCAGTTCGGTAATTTTTCCTGCTGTCAGTATGCCGCCGATGTTTGAACACAGATATGCGCCAAGCAGCTCTTCTTTAGCAAAAGCAAACGGATCGCGACAGTAATTTTCAGGCGGAATCCGGCATTGCAAAATATCCGGCAAAGTTTTATTCATACATCAATCCTAACGATAGGTTTCTTTGATAAAACCGCCGCCCAAAACCATATCGCCGTCATATAAAACAACAGATTGTCCCGGAGCAACTGCTTTTTGAGGCACCAAAAAATCAACCTTTATCATTTTATCCGGCAACGGTGTAACATGCACTTTAAACGGTTCCTGGGCTGAACGAACTTTGGCGGTTACATCTGCCTCTTCCGTAAATTCCGGTATTGATAACCAGCTTAAACCGTCTGCCGTTAACCCTTTACAGCCGGCATCCTCTTCAAAGCCGACAACGACTTCATTGCTTTCGGGACGTATTTCCAAAACATACAGCGGCTTTTCGGCCGCAATCCCCATGCCGCGCCGTTGGCCGACTGTATAATTCCAAATGCCGGTATGCCGGCCTAAAATTTTTCCGTCGGTTGTGACAAAATTTCCGGCTACGGGCGGTTCATGTAAAATATCGCTTATCTCGCCGGAATAAAAATCCTGGCTGTCTTTTTTATCATACAGTTCAAATCCGGCTTTTTGGGCAAACAAACGCACTTCATTTTTAGTGTAACGTCCAAGCGGCATAACCACTTTGCTTAGCTGCTCCTGCGTCAGGCGGTATAAAAAATACGACTGGTCGCGTTTTTTTTCCAAACCGCGGAACAGCTGCCAGCGGCCGGCATCTTTGTCATAACCGATGCGGGCATAATGACCGGTGGCAAATTTATCAAATTCCACTCCGTTTTCCTTTGCTGTACGTGGCAACGCATCAAATTTTATAGTCGAATTGCATATCACACACGGGTTAGGCGTCCGTCCGGAGAGATATTCCGCCTTAAAATTTGCCAAAACAATTTTTTTATATTCTTTGCTGCAGTCAAAAACATAATATGGTATATTAAGATTTTGAGCCACTTTCCGGGCAGCTTCAATATCCTGTTCCTGATGCGGGCTGAAACAGCCTTTGGCTTTCAGGCTTTTGCCGAATTCCGTGTCTTTGTCCCAAATTGACATCGTGGCACCGATGACCTCATATCCGTTTCTTTTTAATAAATAAGCCGTAGCTGCCGAATCGACGCCGCCGCTTAACCCGACCAGTATTTTCATTTTTATTCTTCCTTATTTTTTATTCTTGCAAAAACTTATGATTGTTTCGGCCAGTTCTTTGTTATTGGTTGCCTTAAAACCGCTGTTTTGCATGTTTTTTATATATTCTTCGCGGCTGCGGTAAACTTTGGCGATTGTTTCCAAAAACAATCTGCCGTCAGTAAGATTTTCATCTGCAATAATTTCACAATACCCTTTGTTTGCAAAAGATTTGGCATTTAGCATCTGTTCGCCGCGGCTGGAACCGACAGGCAACGGCACCAGAACCATCGGCTTATGCAAACTCAGCAGTTCGAAAATGGAATTTGAACCGGCGCGCGATACTACCACATCCGCCGCTTTCATAAAATCTTTTAATTCCTCATCGACATATTCAAATTGTTTGTAGCCTTCACAATCACCGTTTTCCTCAACCTGCCCTTTGCCGCAGATATGAATAATCTGATAATGTTTCAGCAATTCGGGCAGATTGTCACGCACGGCTTTATTTAAACTCTTGGCTCCCAGACTGCCGCCGACAACCATAACGATTGGTTTTTCGGCTTTAAAATTGCAAACGACACAGGCGCGTTCTTTGCTGCCGTTTTGCAAGCGGTCGGACAAAACCGGACCGATATATTTTACTTTGTTTTTATCTTGAACATATTTAATCGTGTCTTCGAATGTGGTAAAAAAACCGGAGACAAAAGGCAGCGACATTTTGTTGGCAAGCCCGGGCGTGACATCGGACTCATGCATCAAAACCGGACAGCCGTTTAACTTTCCCGCCACCACAACCGGAAATGACACAAAACCGCCTTTGGAAAAAACAATATCCGGCTTTTCTTTGAACACAATCCAGAGTGCCTGCATGATACCGAACGGAATTTTAACCATATCCCAAAAGTTTTGCCAGGAAAAATAGCGCCGCAGTTTACCGGTGGCAATCGGGTAATATTTTACTTCCGGAAGCTTGGCGACCAGATCTTTTTCAATTCCATGGTATGAGCCGATATAACAAACCTTCCACCCTTTTTCCAAAAACAACGGAATTAAATTCAGATTAAGCGTTACATGTCCGGCAGAACCGCCGCCGGTAAAAATTATTTTTTTAGTCATTGACAGCCTCATTTGTCAGTTCTTTAATTTCATTTTCTTCATCATAGTCCCATTCTATGGCCTTGCCGGTTTTGGCGCCGCGCTGCTTGAGCCGGGCAGCCAGAGACAAGGCGTTTCCCTTGCCGGTTGAAAGTTTTTTGATTGCCATGTCATAATTTTTACGGGCACCGTCTAATGCTTTATCAATGCGCTGCATATCCTCGGTAAAGTTAAACAGTTTGTCATATAAGGCACCGCCCAGTTCGGCAATCCGCGCCACATTTTTGTTTTGATTTTCAATCTGCCAGAGATTTTCTATCGTACGTAATATCGGCAACAAAGACGACGGCGTCGTTATGGCGATATTTTTTTTATAGGCGTAATCATACAATGTATTGTCGGCCCTCACCGCTTCCACATACGCGCTTTCTATCGGAATAAAAATCACGACATAATCAAGTGCGTTATTTTTAATCAGCTTTTGGTAATCTTTCCCGGCCAGTTCGTCAATATGCCCGCGAATGCACTGAATATGCTTTTTTAAATATACCTGCCGCAATGTTTCGTCTTCGCAATTTACGTAATTGACGTAATCATTTAACGAAACTTTGGAATCAACAATAACGTTGCGGTCATTAGGCAGTTTGATAATAATATCCGGGCGCAGCATGCGGTTTTCCTCGTTGCGGAAAGTTTCCTGCTTTTCATAATTCAGGTGTTCTTGCAAACCCGCAATTTCCAAAATCCGCTCCAGCTGGAACTCTCCCCAGTTACCTTGTATTTTTTTATTGCCTTTCAAGGCGGCACTTAAATCTTCGGCATCTTTGCTTAAATTCTGATTAAGCGTCAACAGTGTTTTAAACTGTTCATCAAAAGAGGTTTTGTTTTTTAAACTATCCTGATGGGCAGCTTCCACTTTATATTTAAATTCAGACATTTGTTCCTGAAACGGTTTTAAAAGCAACGTAAAAGCATTTTTCTGTTCATCGCCGAACTGACGGTTCTGGGCTTTAATCACTTCATTTGAAATGTCGCGGAACTTTAAGGCAAGCTCTTCTTTGCTTTTTTCCAAAAATGCCAGTTTTTCTTCCATATAATGTTTTTGATTGTCAATATCCGATTTGATTTTAACGTTTTCTTCCAAAAGCCGGGCGTTTTCGGCAGCCAGTTTTTCACAGCGGGAAGAAATTTCGGCCATATTGTGTTCTTTTTCCCGGCTTAAAATATCTGCCTGTGCTTTGAGCATTTCCAAATCATAAATTTTTTTACCACGTTTACGGTATAATAACGCAACATTGATGCAAAACATCAACAAAACGACACAACATATTAAAATAAAATAAAAAATAAACTTTTCTTCCGGCATCTGGCTATGGCTTTCCTTATTATTTCCGGCTTAAATTTTAACGGCTCTGACAGGCTTTGCAAGCTTATTTATCAAGTTATGCCACACTCAAATCAGGCTTGAGCATCAAGTGCACCGACCAAAGCTTCGGCAACTTTCAACCCGTCGGCTGCCGCCGAAGTGATGCCGCCGGCATAACCTGCCCCCTCACCGCAGGGATACAAGCCTTTGATGTTGCTTTGAAATTTTTCATCACGCACAATCCGTACCGGTGACGAGCTACGTGTTTCCGGTGCCGTTAAAACCGCATCAGGCGTTGCAAAACCATGCAGCTTTTTATCCATTTCGACAATAGCCGCCTGCATGGTTTTAACAATTTCTACCGGCAGAACGCCGGCAACGGAACTTAAGGCAACTCCCGGACGATATGACGGATTTACCGAACCTAAGCGGCGGCTTTCTTTATTTTTCAAAAAATCCTCCACCAGCTGAGCCGGTGCTTTGTAATTCTGTCCGCCGGCAGCAAATGCACTTTCTTCAATTTTGCGTTGAAAATACATACCGGCCAGCGGATGTTTAGAGCCGAAATCTTTTTCATCAACACCTACCAGCAAGGCGGCATTGGCATTTTCCTTATCGCGGGCATATTCGCTCATACCGTTGGTTACGACCCGTCCGGTTTCCGAAGCGGCTGCCACAACGCTTCCTCCCGGGCACATGCAAAAAGTATATGCCGAGCGCCCGTTTGGTAAATGCACCGCCAATTTATAATCCGCCGCGCACAAACCGTTGATTTTTTCTTTGCCGTACTGGGTTTTGTTTATCAGGCTTTGCTTGTGTTCTATCCGCGCACCGACGGCAAACGGTTTTTGACACATGTTAAGGCCTTGTTGATACAACATTTCAAAAGTGTCGCGCGCGCTGTGGCCGATTGCCAAAATGGCATGCCGGCAGGGCAGAACATCTTTTGTGCCCTCGCCTTTCCTTATTTCCAGTGCCGTAAGCTTTCCATCTTTTTGTTTTAATCCGGTCACTTGATGTTCAAACAGATATTTTCCGCCCAGATTTTCGATTTTCCGGCGGATATTCTTAACCATTGTTACCAGTTTATCCGTGCCGATATGCGGCTTTGACAAATACAAAATTTCTTCCGGGGCACCAGCTGCTACAAATTCTTCCAAAACCTTACGGGTATATTTATCTTTTTTTATACCGGTTGCCAGTTTACCGTCCGAAAACGTGCCGGCACCGCCTTCTCCGAATTGAACGTTTGAAACAATATCCAAATTTCCACTCTGCCAAAATGTATCCACATCTTTTTTACGGCGCTCAACATCGCGGCCGCGCTCCAGCATAACCGGCTTTAAGCCGGCTTCGGCCAGAGCAAGACCTGCCAGCATGCCGGCCGGACCGGTGCCGATGACCACCGGCGGAACAGTTGTTTTTTTACAGGACAAAACATAAGCTTCTTCATGAGGTGCCGGCTCAACATCTTTGTCAAAGCAAATTTTTTCTTCATTTTCAAGCCGGCAGTCCAACGTACAAACATAATGGATATTGTTTTTCCGCCGGGCATCAACAGCCTTCTTGACAAGCTTACATTCCGTTATTTTTTCTACCGGCACTTTTAACCTGACGGCAGCCAGCTGCTTTAATACCTCTAAATCAGCCGTTAATGGTGCTTCAATGTTTTTTACCCGTATCATTTTTTATTTTCCTTTTCTCATATCTTAAAGTCTGTATCAAAAAAAACAATAAGAAATTTAAGCCGCATAAAACAATTGACAAAATGGGTTTAAACAGCATAATAGCGCTTGAAAACCAATTATTTTATCTATCATGAAAAGATTATTAAATTTTATGAGAACCGGATCACATGTGTATGTTAAAATGCCCTCCGGTACAGAATTTGATTTCAGTCTTCCAGGATTTGAAATTGAAAAATTCGACAGTGAATATTGTCTTTGTGCACAAGATGCTGCCAATCTGAATGTGCCGGGTACTATTTTATGCTGCGGAAACCAAATGCAAGCACTCTTATTTTATAACGGCAAAGAAGTGGACAAGGTTATGCTCAGGGATGTACTTCCCAAACAAACGGTGGTTATCGTTTTATCGTGTGATAAGCATGAATTGTTGTGCTTTGCTCCGATTTGCAAAAACAAAAAAGAACTGGTCAGTTTTATTGCCGGTATGTATAAATTTTGCGATTGTTACGATAATATTTATGCCCATGCCCGGCAGGGAATTGATTTGGCCTTATGGCTGTACAAACATAACCCTTCAAAAGAAAAAGAAACTGAATGGGGAATTTAATTTATAAAGAGCCGCCTTTATATTACAGGACGGCTCTTTTTAATTTTAAGATGCTGATTTTGCATATTGACAAAAATCTTATTTTATGTCATATTTGAAACAATTAAGTATTATTGTTAAATTAAAAAAAAAATATGGAAAAGATTTTAGAATTTATGCAGCCGGGAAATTTTGTTTTTGTTAATGATTTCTCAGGTTGGGGAGATGAAGCATTACCTGCAGGTTTTTCCTTTGGAAAAAGCGGACAAGAAGAAAATTGTCTGCTTGCACCGGACGGAAAATACCTGATGTTGCAATCAACCACTTTACGGCGCGGCAATCATTTGAACGTTTCGCTTCGTCGCAGTGGCAAAGAAGTTGAAAAGGTAAAGCTTGGAGATTTCTTTCCGGATCAGGATGTGGTTATAGCAACTTCGGGGGAAAAGTTACTGTTTTTTGCCCCTGTGTGCAAGACTAAGCGGGAACTTATCCGTTTCTTAGGCAGAGTGGGTTATTTCTGCGAAAAGCATGAGATGGCCAATTATCGCTTTCTGGATGAAGCGGAAGACCTGGCCATGTGGCTCTATTGTCACAACCCAAACCGAATCCAGGAAAATAATTGGGGACTCTAAAATCAAAAAACGGTTGTTGCATAGTGCGACAACCGTTTTTTTATTTTCTAACGCTTAGGTTATTCATCTTCCGGCGTGGTTTCCGGCTCATCAACCGTATCAATCGCGGCTTCGTCGATATCGGCGGCGCTTTCGCCCAAGACTTCGGAACCGGTTTTTTCTTCCAATTCCTCATCATCACCTTCATCGACTTCAAGCCGGGTAACCGAAACAACCCGTTCATCTTCAGCCGTCCGGAACAAAATAACACCCTGAGTTTTACGTCCGGCAATGCGGATATCTTCAACCGGCATACGGATTAATTTGCCACCGTCTGTAACCATCATCAGCTGATGCTTGTCCTCAATCGGGAATGAGCAGACAATATCCTTATTGCGCGCCGACATTTCCATATTGGCAATGCCCTGCCCGCCGCGGCCGGTAACACGGTATTCATAGGAAGAAGAACGTTTGCCGTAACCGGTAGATGTCACGGTTAAAATAAATTCCTCATTTTCCTGCATTTGCTTAAACTGTTCAACACTTAAAATTGAAAGCAATCCGGTCTGTTCCGGAGTTATGCAGACATCTTCACCGGCTTCAGCCTGCATATGTTTCATGGCTGATGAAACTTTCAAGTATTCATCACGCTGTTCGGAAGTAGCATCCGAATGCTTAAGCATTGACATCGAAATCACTTCATCGCCGGCAGCCAGTTTCATGCCGCGGACGCCTGTTGAATTACGGCCGGCAAACACGCGCACTTCGGTAACCGGGAACCGGATACACTTGCCGTTTTTGGCCGCCAGCATTACATCGTTATCTTCATTGCAGAGGAAAACATTGACCAGTTTATCGCCCTCATCCAGTTTCATGGCAATTTTACCGTTGGACTGAACATTAACAAAATCCATCAGCGAGTTGCGGCGAACGTTGCCCTGGGCGGTAGCAAACATAATCGACATATCTTTGCATTCGGCTTCATTTTCCGGCAATTTCATAATGGTCGTGATGTTTTCACCCTCATCTAACGGCAACAGGTTGATAAACGGCTTGCCTTTTGAGGTCGGTGACCCTAAAGGCAGTTTGTAAACTTTCATTTTATAAACTAAACCTTTGGATGAGAAGAACAATACCGGCGTATGGGTTGAGGCCACAAACAAGCGGGTAACAAAATCTTCTTCCTTGGTGGCCATGCCGGCCTTGCCCTTGCCGCCGCGTTTCTGCGCTTTGTAGGCATTAAGCGGCACGCGTTTGATATAGCCGGCTTCGGTAACGGTTACCACCATTTCTTCCCGCTGGATTAATGATTCGATATCGGTATCATATTCAATATCTTCAATTTGGGTCAGACGCGGCGTGGCATATTCATCTTTGACTTCCACCAGCTCATCGCGCATAATGCCGTATAATTTTTCACGCGAAGCCAAAACGGAAAGATATTCCTTAATATCTTCACCAAGGCCTGTCAGCTCTTCGTGGATTTTATCGCGTTCCAGACCGGTCAGGCGCTGCAGTTTCAAATCCAAAATTGCCTTAGCCTGATCTTCGGACAAACGATAAACCCCGTTTTCAACCTTGCGGTCGGGCTCATCAATCAGTTTGACCAAAACTTCAACATCACCGGCCGGCCAGGCTTTGGCAAGCAAAGCATCTTTTGCTTCCTGCGGGTTGGGTGCGCTGCGAATCAAATCAATCACCGGATCAAGGTTTTCAACCGCAATTGCCAACCCGACCAAAACATGGGCGCGGTCGCGCGCTTTATTTAATTTATAAATCGTGCGGCGGCGGATAACCTCTTCCCGGAATTCAACAAACGCGGCAATAATATCTTTTAAGGTCATCATCATCGGCCGCCCGTGATTGATGGCCAGCATATTCATGCCGAAACTTGTCTGCAGCGGTGTATATTTATAAAGCTGGTTTAAGACTACATCAGCCTGAAAATCTTTCTTGATTTCAATGACAACGCGCACGCCCTGACGGTCAGATTCATCACGGATGTCAGAAATTCCGTCAACGCGTTTTTCTTTCACCAATTCGGCAATACGGGTCACAAGCGCGGCTTTGTTGACCTGATACGGAATTTCATGGACGATGATGGCTTCCTTGTCTTTGCGGATTTCCTCAATGGTGCATTTGGCGCGCATCATTACCGAGCCGCGGCCGGTTAAATAGGCTGATTTTGCCCCGCCCTGGCCCAAAATCAGGCCGCCGGTCGGAAAATCCGGTCCCGGGACAATGTTGACCAGTTCATCCGGTGTAATATCCGGATTATCAATATAAGCACAGCAAGCATCAATGACTTCGCCTAAATTATGCGGCGGAATATTGGTTGCCATACCAACGGCAATACCGTTGGAGCCGTTAACCAGCAGATTCGGGAAACGTGCCGGCAGAACGGTCGGTTCCTGCACGCTTTCATCATAGTTAGGCATAAAATCAACCGTATCATATTCAATATCTTCAATCAGTTTATGGGCAACTTTGGCAAGCCTTGCCTCGGTATAACGCATAGCTGCCGCACCGTCGCCATCCATGGAGCCGAAATTACCCTGCCCGTCAATTAAAGGCAAACGCATGGAAAACGGCTGCGCCATACGTACCATCGCTTCATAAACCGAACTGTCGCCGTGCGGGTGGTATTTACCCAAAACTTCACCGACGATACGGGCTGATTTACGGTACGGTTTTGTGCAATCATAGCCGTTTTCATACATGGCATAAATAATACGCCGATGCACCGGTTTTAAACCGTCGCGCACATCCGGCAGTGCACGGGAAACAATCACACTCATGGCATAATCCAGATATGAGCGGCGCATTTCCTCGGTAATCATGGTCGGCGTAATGTTCTCGGCCGTTGCCGGAACTGCGGCAATTTCATTTTCTTCCATAGATATTTCCTTAATGATTTTTGTTAAACTGTGCTTAATATAATCAAAACCGCAGGCCGGCAAAAGTTTTTTTTCGAAATTATACCCAGTTCTTTACCCTTATTTCTTCTCTACGGGCAAAAAAAGCGCCTTAAAATCGATTCAAGATTTTAAAAGTTAACAAATTTTGAGTTTATTTTTTTATATTTTTATGTTAAAGCCTATAACAGGAGATGAAAATGGGAGAAGAAAACAAAACAAACTTCGGACAAAAACTGGGGCGTCTGTGCCTGCGTTCGCCGGTTAACGTACTGGCGGCTGTTTTGCTTGCTTATTACGGCTTTCTGGCTTTTGTTCTGGAAAAAGATGCTTTTGTTAATAAAACAATTATGCTCGGTATCGTCTTTGCCTGGGGTGTGTGGTTTTTTCTTAAAAACATCATTAAACTTATCATTATCATTGCTATTATCGGCTGCGGCGCATACGGTTGGTACCGCTATGCCAATATGGACCGGATAAACTGCGAAGAAAGCGGCCGCGTATGGAACGAGGCAACCAAAACCTGTGAAGAAAAACTTACCTTTTGGGAAGAAATTCAAAACAAATGGGAAAAGTTTAAAAAATCGGCCATCGTTATTGAAAAGACGTCCGAAAAAACAAAAAAAAGACCTCAAACCGACAAATGAAAATAAATAGCAGAATTCTCCCGTTTTTTTATTGTTTTTTGACAAACAAACAAGAAAAACCTGTAAAATTTTAAATCGTTTATATTTATGAACGTTTTCTTTTTTATAGCCTGAACTTTCAAATTTTTTATTTTTTTCGATATGATAATAAAAAAATCCTTGCTTTTTTGTATTTTCGGTGTATCTTTTGCGTGAAAAAATATTATTTTGTCTAACTTTTATACTTACATCATTATGAATTTAATTATCCATTCAGCATCAAAAAAATGTGTCTGCTATGATGCAAGCAGTGTTGTTGCAGGTTTACTGCATCGTTCATCGCAAGAAGGGTATTACTTGCTTAAAAACGGCAGTATTTCCCCTTACACGGTTTATAATCAGGAAAACGGCATCTTTATTGATGATGCTTTGTATCTTCCGCTAAAGATGACAAAACAACTACTGACAGCAAAAGAAGCCAAGCTTTATGCTGACAGCCTGAAGGTAAAATTGCCAGATTTGTACCAAATCATGAGGTTGAAGATGGCTGTTCAAAAGGTCAACTCTTCATTAAGGAAAGTCGGAATGGAAGATTTTTGTCTGATTTCCGATGTCCTGAAAAATGTGTGGTATAAGGAGGCATTGGAAGAAGCTGCTTCCAATGAGACTCGCCGGTTTGTTGTCATATCATCGTATGATAAACATTATCGTAGTCCGTCTTACAAACTGATTGATGAAAATTGCCTGTTGTTTGCTGATACGCTGCTTTATCAACGTATAGGCGATGGTTATGAACCGCTTCGCCCTGTTTTGAAGTTTACTTGGTCGGGGATGGATTTCCTTTCTGTGTATATCGGAAAAGATGAGTATGTTTTTTATCGTGGATACAACCTTAAACTGATGTTTCTCGGTAAAAACATTGATGTTTGTCTGCTTGATGATGAAGTGATGGAAATATCTGGTAGCTTCTATCAGGTTCTTGATGGAAAACTTTATAAGTTTTTCACTTATTCCGGGACTTATACCTTTTCCTGTCCCGAAAATGAAAATGATTTGCTCCTGTTGTCTTTTGATAATGACTGTACCATCGATGGAATTCTGGAATCCAGCGGATATTTTACATACTATTTCCAAAAAAATGAAGATGGGATATTCGTTGAAATGGATCATCAATATGTCGAAACTTACAGCAGAAACCACTAAAAAATTTGAATATGAACAAAACTCAAATTGATGCTTTGCTGGCTTGTATTAAAAACAACAGCATAGACACAGCGGAATTGTATGAATATTTAAATACAATTCATCCGGGAGATTTTCATTTCACCAATGGAACACATTTCCCGATTTTGTTGCCAGGATTGGTGGCTGACGGCGTTTTTGCAGATGAAAATTATTATTTAACGGCTTATGAACGCATAAAAGGGAAAACCACCAAAGGCAGAGCTGAAAATTTTTGCCATAACCGAGATTGTGTTTTACCCAGTTGGTATGCGCGTGATAAGATGGTGGAAAATCGAAGTTTGATTAATAACTCACTTTCACAAATCGGTTTCCCCCTGTTGTCAAGCGGCGAATATTGGGCAGAAGATGACAAATCCGGCGAAGGTTCGGCAGGAGAAGGCTCCATATTTCAAGGCGGCGCTCCGGGTGACGATATTTTTGATGTCGGTACTTGGAAAAACTATCGGAAATATGTTCGCGGATGCATTTATGTTTCAAAAAACACTGAGAAAGTCAACTTCTCGGAAAGCATTGAAATGAATAATCTGCAAACCGTGCAAAACATGATGTTGAAAGGCTTGAAGGTAAGAGGCGATTTGTTTGAAACATATCGTCAGAATAAGGATAAATATCCGAAAGCCGGTTGTTATCTGTTGAAAAACGGCAGTTGGTCTTATTCTACTGTTTATGATCAGGAAGCGGGGATTTTTGTAAATCCGAACTTGTATCTTAAACTTGATTTACCAGAAGCTGAGTTGTTTGATGCAGAACAAACCTGTGTGTATCTGAAAGCCCGTAGTATGCAAATTCCGGAGTTCTTTGACTTGCGACAAATCGCCAAAGCTGTATCGGAAATCAATAATGCTTTTAGGGCTATCGGTATGAGCAGATTTGGTTTGCCGGCAGATGTGTTGAAAAACTGCTGGTGCAAAGAAAGTCTGGATGAAGCTTT
The DNA here is from genome assembly GCA_944391705.1 of uncultured Alphaproteobacteria bacterium. Lineage (GTDB taxonomy): Bacteria > Pseudomonadota > Alphaproteobacteria > RF32 > CAG-239 > CAAFZY01. The sequence goes on along the minus strand of CALXUN010000008.1, from coordinate 9,391 downwards.
AGGCAATGATGCCGGCAAAAATCCCGTTAAAAAACGAATATTGTTTGTCGGGCATCAGGAAAATGTGGATGTCCGTTATCTGATTTTGGATGACATCTGGAAAAACTTTTCTTTAGACTAGATTAATTAACAAAAACCTCCGGTCGAAATCGTCCGGAGGTTTTTGTTGTCTTATGTGAGCGTACAGGACTCGAACCGAAAGTAGCGCTAAGCAAAAAGGCAAGAGCCCTTGCCTTTTTGTCTGCAAGCTCTTTTCGTTTTTATGGATTTTAAAAAAACAAATCGCGTTTGCCGTTTTCCACTTCGGACAACTTCTCCAACAATTGCTGTTTTATCGGGTTTGTTTGCGGAATGTCTGCCAATTCTTCTTTAATGCGTTTAATGCCTTTGTCTTTGGTTTCCGGTGAAGCATAATCCAGCAAATATTCCGTTAAAGTCAAAACGGCATTTGGTGTGCAGAATTTCTTGACAAAGCCCGGAATGGCAAATTCCATAAAATGTTCCCCGGTTCTGCCCAAACGATAGCACCCGGTGCAAAATGACGGTAAAAACCCGTGTTCGCATAATTGTCCGATAACTTCATCAAGACTGCGGTTATCACTTAATACAAACTGACTTTTTTTGGCACTTTCAACCTCATCTTCTTTGGCATAAGCGCCGACACCGATGTCTGAGCCGGCATCAATCTGGCTGACGCCGTATGATATGGCTTCATTGCGCAAGGCAACCGGTTCTCGGGCGGTTAAAATCATACCGGTATACGGAACGGAAAGTCTGATAACCGCAATCATTTTCATGAAATCCTCATCAGATGTCTGATACGGCGGACGGTCGGCAAATTTTGTGCCGATGGCCGGTTCAATCCGCGGAAATGAAATGGTATGCGGTCCGACACCGAATTTTTCTTCCAGATGAATGGTGTGCTTTAACATCGCCATCGCTTCAAATTTATGATTATATAAGCCAATCAACGCCCCCATGCCGACATCATCAATACCGGCTTCCATGGCACGGTCAAAGGCAAACAAACGCCATAAATAATTGCTTTTTAAACCGCTCGGGTGCACTTGGGCATAGGTTTTTTGGTGATAAGTTTCCTGAAAGATCTGGAATGTCCCGATACCCGCCGATTTGATTTTCTTAAATCCTTCAACGTCAAACGGTGCTGCATTAATGTTGACGCGGCGGATTTCCCCCTTTCCTTCTTTGGTTTCGTAAACTTTGCGCGTTGTTTCATAAATAAAATCGGCATCATAACGCGGATGTTCGCCGTAAACCAAAATTAAGCGCTTATGGCCGCGGCTTTCAAGCATCCGAACCTCTTTTTCCAGTTCTTTTAAGCTTAAAGTACGGCGGACGAGTTCCAGATTTGAAGCTCTGAAACCGCAATAAGAGCAATTGTTAATACAGTCATTACCGACATAAAGCGGGGCAAACAGCACAATCCGGTTGCCGTAAATCCGGCGTTTGAGTTCCCGGGCGCCTTCCTTGATTTCCGCCACCAATTCCGGATCATCAGCATTTAACAAAGCAGCCATTTCCGGCAGTTCCAAACGGTTCTTGTCAAGAGATTTGGCAATAATTTCCCTGATTTTTCCTTTATCTGTGCTTTTTTTATTCAATAATTCTTCAATTTCGGCTTCATCAATAAATGACTTTAGCCCTTCAACATCAATTTTTGGTAGTCCGCTTGCCATTGTTTTCCTTTCTATACATTTTCAACACTTCCGGAAACGGTCCTAAAACCCTTTCCAGAACTCCATTTAAAGCCGAGAGGCAGACACCATAATTGGTAATCGGCACACCGGCGGCTTTACATTGATTAATTCTTGATAAAATTTCTTTGCGGTTTTGCATACACCCTCCGCACTGAATAACCAGGTTATATTTAGCCAAACCTCCCGGAAACTCACAACCCGACACATGGTCGATGATTAACTGTCGGCCGGTTTTTTCAAGCAAAAGCCTCGGGATTTTGACCCGGCCGATATCATCGTCTATGGCATGATGGGTACAGGATTCGGCAATTAAAACCCGATCACCGTCAACCAACTGCCATATAGCTTCCGCACCTTCGACCAGCTTTGCCAGGTCGCCCTTTAAACGCGCCATTAAAATTGAAAACGTGGTACATTTTATTCCCGGCGGTGTTTGTTCAACCATTTGGTGCACAACCTGCGAATCACAAACCACCAAATCCGGCTGTTTCTTGAAGTTTTTTAATACACTTTGATAATCATTTTCTTTAACAACCATAACGGCCTGATTATGATCCAGACAATCGCGGATAGCCTGAACCTGAGGCAGGATAATCCGCCCTTTCGGCGCTTCATAATCAATCGGGACAATCATTACAACCGTACCGTGCGCCGGCGCCAGATCACCCAATATAGCCGGCGGGTTTAAGCTTTCTTCCGGGCATAAACGGATTAAAGCAGCTTTAAGCTCGGTCAAAACCCGGTCGCGGGAAGATTTATCCAGCGAATTAACCACAATTGCCCCTTCAGGATTTTTGATTTTATGAATATCTGCTTTGTTAAAAACTACAATCAGCGGCGTTTTCTTCTGTTCGGCCAGATCAATGACTTTACGTTCAATGGCGCCGATTTTATCGCCTTCACAAACCAAAACCGCAACATCTGCCCGGTCAAGAACTTTTTTAGTTTTTTCCAGGCGCTTTGCCGACAGTTCCGTTTTATCACCGAAACCCGCCGTATCAAGCCATAAAACCGGACCAATCGGCAACAGTTCCTGGGCTTTTTCCACCACATCGGTCGTGGTACCCGGAATATCCGAGGTTATGGCAATACTTTGTCCCGTAACCAGATTCAAAAAGCTTGATTTTCCGGCATTAACGCGCCCCAAGAGGGCAATTTGCAGCCTTAATCCTTTTGGTGTCTGTTGCATTGTTTTTCCTTAAAGTCTCTTATACAGATGTTTTATATATAATTTCTTCCCGTTTGCGTTTGTAACGTTCCAAGGTGTTGGGAAACGGTTCCAAAATTCTGGAAAGAACACCGTTTAATTCAGATAAACATACACTGTAATTTGTTAAAGGCACATTAGCTGCCGCACAACGGCTTTGTTCTTCCAAAAAATCTTTGCGGCTGTGTTGGTGAAGCCCGCGATGAATAACAAGGTTATACTCATTCAGACCAAGCGGACAGCTTGAACCGTATATATGTTCAATAATTAAATCTTTACCGGTCCTCTCAGACAACCAACGCGGAATTTTAACCGTTCCCGTATCATCTTTCAGATTTTCCGGCAAAATCGGCTCTGCAATTAAAACTCTGTCACCGTCTTTTAACTGCCAGATGGCAAGAGCCCCGTCGGTCATTTGTTGTAAATCTCCAAGAGTACGTGCCGTCAAAACTGAAAAACTCGTACATTTAACATTGTTGGGGGTTTGCACCACCATCTGTTCCACTAATTGAGAGTCGCATACAATTAAATCCGGTCTGTGCGTTAAACTTTCCAAGGCCTTTGTATATTGTTTTTCTTTAACCGTTAAAATCATCTGGTCATGATCCAGACAATCGCGGATAACTTGTGTATGCGGCAAAGAAATCCGCCCTTTGGCCACTTCATAATCATTTGGAACCAGCATAACCACACTGCCGGAATCCGGCACCAAATCACCTAACAAAACCGGCGGAACAACTAAATCTTCCGGTGATACGCGGATTAAAGCCGCTTTTAGTTCTGCCAGTACTTTTAACCTTTGCGTTTTATCCAAAGAATTAACAGAAATTGCTCCTTCGGGATTTCCAATATGATGTGTGTCTGCTTTATTAAAAACAACAATTCTCGGAATTCTTTTAAGTTCCAGGTGGGTGATGATATCTCGCTCAACAGCACCGATTTTATCGCCTTCACAAACCAAAACCGCAACATCCGATTGTTGCAAAACAGATGCCAGTGATGACAAACCGGATGTTATATTTTCTTCAGAAAGTCCCGGTGTGTCATACCATAAAACCGTGCCAAAAGGGTGCATCTGCTGGCTTATTTCCCCGACTCCTGCAAGCAGCAAGGACGGCTTTGAAATGTTTTGGGCATTTTGGTCAAGCATTAAACTTAAAAAGCTGCTTTTTCCGACACCTTTTCGTCCGAGTAAAACGATTTTGATTTTCGGTTCGGTGGTAGTTTGTTTCATTTTCGTTTTTCCTTTGCGAGTTTTAAAATCACAAAATTTGCCATTGTTAAGCCGAAAATAGCCGTAATGGTCGGCAAAGAACCGAGGATGTTTTTTTCTCCGGCCGGCATATCTATGATGGCTTCTTGCGGCAGTATACACTGTTCGGAAGAAAAAACACAATCTATATCAGCAATATTTACACCACGTTTTTTTAGTTTTTGCCGGACATTGCGTGCCATCGGACAATTTATGGTTTGAGACAGCTTTGCAGTGCATATGGCTGACGCATCGGTTTTCAAGGCCGCCCCCATAGATGATATAAACGGTATACCCTGTTTTTGCAAGGTTTCTATCAAATTACATTTCGGTTCCATTGTGTCTATGGCATCAATGACATAATCCGGACATTCTGCCAGCAATTCATCTAAATTTTCCTTATTAACGAACATATCTTTCACAATGAGCTGACATTGCGGATTGATTTCATGAACACGGGCAGCCGCAATTTCTGTTTTTTTCATGCCAATGGTAGAATTTAAGGCTAAAATCTGGCGGTTAATGTTGGTGATATCAAACACATCAAAATCAACCAAAATTAAACGTCCGACCCCGGAGCGGGCAATTGCTTCCAGGGCATATCCGCCGACAGCGCCAAGACCAACAATCATGACGGTTGATTTTTTTAGATTTTCAATACCCTGCCCGCCCAAAAGCAAACGGGTGCGCATAAACCTGTCATCACATGTCATTTAAGTACCTCTATGCTGTTGGCATAAACAATTTGTGCCAAATTTTCAACACTTTTTCCTTGCGCGGCTGCTATCCGCTTACACAAGCCGATAATGTCTTCCACCCGGGTTTGGTATGGCGCATCGCTTTCAAAAAGCAGATGTTCTGCCGGAATAAAGCGCAAAATTTCATCGGCATTCTTTTTATTTAAAATTTTAGCATTAAGCGAAACGTATCCGCCATATTTTATTGTCTTTTCAAGAATTTGCCCATTTCCGTTAAAGGAATGGATGATAAATTTTTCAGGCATTTTCTGCCAATAGGCAGCAAGCAGCATTTCAGCTTTAACGGCATGAATTAAAAGCGGACGGTGATATTTTTTTGCCAGTTGCAAATGTATATCAAAAACTTCGGCCTGTGTTTTTAAGTCTTGGTTTTTTAATAAATCAAAACCACATTCGCCAATGAGCGCTTTCGGATATTCATTTAACATTTTCTCCAGACGTTTTTCCCAATCCGTCTGCGCTTGTTTTGTATACCAGGGATGAACGGCAAAAGCCGGCGTAACACTTTTCGGGTAGGCTGCCGCAATCGCTGCGGCTTTTTTCCAGTCACTTTCTGTTGCGCAAACCGTGATAAAACGGTTTATGCCAAGCGATTTTGCCGTTTTAATAAACTCATTTAAATCTGTTTTAATATCCTGCAAATGGATATGTGTATCACAAAACTGCATATTTATCCGATTGACGTCATATCATTTTTAACAATCCGGCAACCATATTTTCTGCCCCTTCGGCGACTTCTTTGATTGAAGCGGCCAGCATATATGCCGGTGTGGTTGCAACACGATGTTTTCCATCTATAAAAACTCCGTTTGCACCGCGCTTTTCATGAACGGCACCCATTTGTTCAATTGCAGCGGCGGTGGCCGTATCATTGCCGATAGTAACGTGCACGCCTTCAGAGCCTAAAACTTTGGCAATCAGAACCGGGGCAATACACATGGCTCCGATGGCCAGACCCTGCTTATAGCTGTCCCAAACGGCACGCCTGATTTCCGGCTCGACATGACAATCAACTCCTTTGGTTGCAAAATTGCACCAGTTGGTCACCGCACCGAAACCACCCGGAAAAACAACAGCATCAAAATCTGCCGGATTAAAATATTTCAAATCCTTAATATTACCGCGGGCAATGCGTGCTGATTCAACCAAAACATTGCGTTTTTCATCAACCGGCCGTTCCGTCAGCAAGTTGATAACAGCGGCCTGCATGATATCCGGTGCAAAGCACTGATAAGAACATCCGGCTTTATCAATTGCCAACAGGGCACAGGTGGCTTCATGAATTTCCGAACCGTCGGCCCGGCCGCAGCCGGAAAGTATTACGGCAAACTTTTTCATTTTAATTTTTCCCTTTCTGTTGTTTGGTGTTGATTTATCTTACACGCACGATATAATGCTGTCAATTTTGAAATTAAACAGGATAATAAAATGGAAATCAAACAAACTATTTTAAAAAACGGCTTAAGAATCGTCACTTCCGAGCGGCCGCAAAATGAAACCGTTTCTTTAGGGCTGTGGGTCAACACCGGTTCAGCCTATGAAACAGATGATATCAACGGAATATCCCATTTTGTCGAGCATATGGTCTTTAAGGGTACTGAAAAACGTACATCTTTACAGATTTCGGAAGAAATCGAGAACGTCGGCGGTCAGAACAATGCTTATACTTCGCGTGAGTTTACCGCTTTTTATGCCAAAATGCTTAAAAACGATATTGAACTGGCTTTGGATGTGATTGCCGATTTTGTCATGGCGCCGCTCTTCCCCGAAGATGAAATGGTTAAAGAAAAAGAAGTTGTGGTACAGGAAATCAAGCAGGGCATAGACACGCCCGATGATGTCGTATTTGATTACTTTCAGGAATATGCATTTCCGGCTCAGCCTTTGGGCAGAACAATCCTGGGTCCGGCTGAAAAAGTTCGTGCTTTTACGGCCGAAAAACTACACCAATACATGCATCATAATTATGCGGCGGAAAATACCGTGGTGGTTGCCGTCGGTAACCTTGAACATGATGAATTTGTTAAAATGGTTGAAAGCCGGATGGCTCAATACCGTCCGAAAACTTCTTTTGAAATTGCGCCTCAGGTTTATCAGGGCGGGTTTTATGCCGAAAAGCGCGATATTGAACAAGCGCACGTGCTGTTAGGTTTTAAAGGCGTGGAATATAAAAACCCGGCTTATTATCCGGTTTCGGTGTTTTCCACCTTATTCGGCGGCGGTATGTCATCCAGGTTGTTTCAGGAAATCAGAGAAAAGCGCGGGCTGGTTTATACCGTATACAGTTTTACCAATTCACATACCGGCAACGGACTGTTCGGCATTTATGCCGGGACCTCGGGCGATGATGTCGGTAAGCTTCTGCCGGTCGTAACAGATGAAATCAAGAAAGTGGTTCAGGAAAAAGTTTCCGAAAAAGAGTTAAACCGTGCCAAAGTCCAGCTGAAAGCCAGTATGCTGATGGCTCTTGAAAGTTCGTCGGCAACAGCAGAAGTGGCGGCACGCCAAATGCTTTTATATAACCGTATCATTCCGACCGAAGAAATTGTCGAACGTATTGAGGCGGTCAGTGCTGAGGATATTCAAAAGACGGCACAAGTGCTGTTTGCCTCCAAACCGACTTATACGCTTTTGGGCGATTTAAAATCTTACCCGGCGTATGATGAGGTGCAGAAGTTATTGCAATTTTAAGATTTTTTTATCAATATGGCAGTATATGAAAAGTATACTGCTTTTATTTTATCGGAGAATTTTGCCATGTCGCGCGCGGAAGACATTTTTCAAAGGCTGGTTTATTTCGGGGAAGACGCCATTGATGAATTTATTATCAACGGACAAACCGAAGAGTTGTTTTTAGATTTTAAACAAGCAGTTTCAACCGGAAAAAATTTTAACACTTTGCACCGGGATGACCGTAAAAACCTGGCTAAAGCCATATCCGGTTTTGGAAACTCCGAAGGCGGCGTCGTGGTATGGGGAGTTGAATGTGCCCGAGATGCCGAAGTGGGCGATGTGGCGCAGGCTAAGGTTAAAGTAAAGAACGTGCACCGTTTTTTGAGCTGGCTTGAAGGAGCAATTTCAGGCTGTACCATTCCCAGCCATAACGGTGTGCGCAACCATATTATCAGCTGCGATGAAAACGGCGACGGCTTTATTGCAACTTATATCCCGAAATCAGAAATCACCCCGCTGATGACCACCACCAACAGCACGATTTACCTTCGTTCCGGTTCCAACAATGTCCCTGCCCCGTATGCGGTAATTGCCGGAATGTTTGGCAAGAGGCCGCAGCCTAATATTGAACTGGATATTGAAGATAAAAGCCTTGAAATCTTAGAAAATGCCGATGAGGATATCCTGTATCCCAAGACAATCGACAATCCGCCGGAAAAATACGTTAAAATCAGCTTTTATATTCAGGCGCATAATGAAAGCAATGCCATCGGCCGGGAGCTTTATTTGTCTTGCACCACCGAATCGACCGGCAGTGAATATAATAAAGTTCGTTTTTTGAATTATAATCAGATGGATGCTTTAACCGGTATCAGCGGACATTTGAACCTGATTACCCGGCCGGACTTGCGTCTGCCGCCGCGGGGGCGCTTCCGTTTTACGCAAGTGCAGATTATTTTGTCGCCTTATGTCGAGGAGGATTTTTGCCTAAACGGCGTTATCGGCGCCGAAGGCTCCGCCCCGAAAGATTTCAGATTTTATATTCCGAAAAACCAGCTGCGTTCGTTTGTCGCCAAAGCTTTGCGCGAAGAAGATGAAACGTCCGTGCTTTTGAATGAATTTTTCGGAAATTATTTAAAGAGTGCCTAAAACCATGGCGGCAAGAATTGAAATATTTACCGACGGCGCCTGCTCGGGAAATCCCGGAATCGGCGGCTGGGCTGCCCTGCTTCGTTATAAAGACATTGAAAAAGAACTAAGCGGCGGAGAGGCCGAAACCACCAACAACCGCATGGAACTGACGGCCGTCATTGAGGCTTTGAAAGCGCTTAAAACCGTTTGCAATATTACCCTTTATACGGACAGCAAATATGTTATGAGCGGAATTACGGAATGGATGCCGAACTGGAAACGCAACAACTGGAAAACGGCCAATAAAAAAGGCAATGTCAAAAATGTGGATTTATGGCTGCAGCTTGATGAACTAATCAGACAGCATGAAATCCGCTGGGTTTGGGTAAAAGGCCACAACGGACACCCGGAAAATGAACGGGTAGATACCCTTGCCCGCCAAGAAGTACAAAAAATCAAAGAAAATCAGAAATAAATTTTCAAACCCTCATTTTGTAGACCCCTAATATTCGCCGACGTTGTCGGCTCATAGGGGTGACTCCGTATATACAGGCAGCCTGGGACCTTCCCCCTTACTTTAAAGTTGCAAAAAAAAAAAAAAAATAATAATATCCTTTAAAATACAATTATTAGGATGTATGGAGGGGAAGTT
>CALXUN010000007.1 GCA_944391705.1 uncultured Alphaproteobacteria bacterium | reverse complement strand
GAGAATCTTTAAAGTTGCAAAAAAAAAAAAACGGTTTAGAATGACGCGTAAATCTTATTTTATTCATATTCTTTGCAATTTTGGAGGTTTTTATATGGGGGAAAACGGCAGAAGTGAACGGGCGCAGAACCGGACAGATGCGACTTTTTCCGGAAGAAGTATGGTTGAAATGTTGGGTGTTCTTGCCATTATCGGCGTTTTATCGGTCGGCGCCATGAGCGGTTATTCCAAAGCCATGATGAAATATAAACTCAATAAATACGCCGAAAGTGTTAACCTGTTTATCAATAATTTTATTATATTCCGCAAATCTTTAGGTTATACGTCCGGCGGCTGGACAAATTATGCCGATATACTTCAAAAGCTTAACTTCATTCCTGACGGCTGGCGTTATCAAAATTTTCTGTATCTGAATGATAATTTTGGAAATCATGTTCGCCCTTATCATGATGGCAAAAGCCCTTCTAATCATGACGGTATTATTTTTGTTTTTGACGGCTCTCAGTACAGCTCCGAAATCTGCCAGATACTTGTGCAGACAGCCAAGGCAAACAGTGCCTTCATATGGCAACTTTATTTTCAAGATTCAAAAGTTCATTATTTAACATACGGGGATAACTATTGCACTAATTCTGCCAGATGCCTGCGCGATTTAAGTATCGATAACATTTATAATCTTTGTTATGCTTATATGGGTAAAGACTCCGCAAATATCCATCAAATACAAATTGTTTTCAAAGCAGATGAATATATTTAGGCAAGCTGCTAATTCGTTGACAAAAACCACAAAAAATGTTACATTTAAATATGCTTAAAATATAAAGAGGTGGTATTATGGAAAACGAAAATCAAAAAAAAGAAAAAACTTCAATATGGACAAGGTTCTCAAATTTCTTCAAAACCGGTCATAAATATTTTAAAAACAGTTTCCGCAATATTGCAAATACAATCACTAAAAAGCAGACTTTGCGTGAAGGTATAGGTCATCAAAAGGAAATTACCCGGGAGCTGAATGAAGCCACCGTACAGATTATGCCTGTATCTGTTCAAAAAGTTCATGATAAACTGCTTAAGTTGGCAAAACGTAAAAATTCCCGCGGCAGACAAGAAATCCCGACTTTAAGCGGTGATAATATTCCCCGGGTTACAAAGGAAGTTTCTGCCGTAAAAGATATGAAGGAAATCCATAAAGAAGGTGCCACAGGTAAACAGTCACACGGCAGCAATAATCAAATCTCCAATCTTAAGAAAATTCTCGATAAGCAAGAAACTTTATGATAAAGAATTTTATGGTTTATGCCTTGTTAAAAAATAAGTCTGCCTCTTTAGGCGGGCTTTTTTTATTGCTTTGCGGATTGCCGCCGTTAATCAAAACACCGGCGGCTGCTCTTGCCTCATCAGTAATTTTTTCCCCTGAAAGCATCCGGGCGATTTCTTCTTTCTTTTCTGCCGCCGAAAGCTGATGTACTTTGGTGGTGGTGATGTTATTTTGCGTGCTTTTACTTACCTTAAAATGCTGCCGGCTGAAAGCTGCCACCTGCGGCGAATGGGTAACAAGGAGCACCTGAACGTTTTCAGCCAGACGCGCTAAGCGCTCGCCGACGGCCTGCGCCGTTGCACCGCCGATACCGGCGTCCACTTCATCAAAAATCAGAGTTTCAACACTGCTTTTTTGCGCCAAATTAACTTTTAAGGCCAGCATAAACCGTGAAAGCTCGCCACCGGATGCTATCTTATTTAATGCACCGCGCGGGGAATTCGGATTGGTGGAAACCGTAAAACTGACTTTATCAAAACCTTTTTCTCCCCATTCGTTTTCAGGCAGGCGGGTTATTTCGGTTGCAAATACCGCCCGTTCCATTTTTAAGGGCGGTAGTTCTTTCATGACGGCTTTATCAAGCGTTGCCGCAGCTTTGGCACGTGCCGCGCTTAAATCTTCCGCCAGACGGATATATTCCTTTTTTGCCTGTTCAACGGCACGGTGCAAATCGGTAATGTCTTCTCCGCCTTTATCAAGTGCCGCCAGCCTTTTTTGGAAATTTTCCAGCACCTCCGGCAGCGAATCTATCGTACAACCGTGTTTTCGCGCCAGTGCCTTTAAGGCAAAAAGTCGTTCCTCAACCGCATCGGCCTCACCGGCGTTTAAATTAATTTCACTACTGGCCTCTTCAATGCGGCTGATGGCTTCATCCAACTGGATAAGTGCCGTATCCAGCGCTTCGCCGATATCGGCAAAACGGTTTTCAGTCAGCCCGTTAACCCGGGTCAGCGCGCTCTGGGCTTTTTGGATAAGGCTTGAAATATCCCGTCCCTGCAATGAAGAATATGCCAAATTCAAATTTTCAATTAATTTTTCGGCATGCATTAATTCCGTACGTTTGCGGTTAAGTTCTTCTTCCTCACCAACCCGGACTTTGGCTTTCTCCAGCTCATCGGTCCAATGGCGCAGATTTTCCTCTTCTTTTACGGCTTCGGCAAACTCCTGCTCGGCAGCAGACAATTGTCTTTGCAGCATTTTGTATTCCCGGCTGGCCGCAGCCGTCTGTTCTAATTTTTTTGTATAATCGCCGTACGAATCCAAAACCGACAAATGCGTTGCCGGATTAAGCAAGCCCTGATTATCAAACTGACCATGGATTTCAACCAGATATGCCCCCAGTTCTTTTAATAAACGGGCGGTTATCGGCTGGTCGTTTAAGAAAATCTTGCCTTTACCGTCAAGATTTAAAGTACGCTTAATGATGATTTCATCATCAATTTCCAACTCATTTTCCGCACAGAGAGCAAAAAACGGATTGTTTTTGTCTTTGATTTCAAAAACGCCACTGACGGAAAGTTTATCCGCACCGGCACGAATTAAACCGGTCTCTGCCCGTCCGCCCAGCAACAGGCCGAGCGAATCCAACAAAATAGACTTTCCGGCACCGGTTTCGCCGCTAAAAACGCTTAAACCGCCGGTAAAGTCCAGATTCAGCTTGTCAATTAAAACAACATCGCAGATAGACAGCGCTTTGAGCATAAAGTTTGTCCTATTTTTCCTCTGTTTTGACCTTGGATGCCGTCAGGTTGAGAGCTTTCTGCGTCCAGCTGCCTTTGGGATAGTTATGTTCCAAAACCCGGGCCGACTTGGCCGCCTGATTGTTTAACCCCAGAATGGTATAAATTTCAACCTGGCGGTATAAGGCTTCCTCAATCTGTGGCGTGGTCTGATAAAATTCAACCACCGTATTAAACCGGTTTAAAGCCGACAAATAATTTTTGTTCTTAAGATAATAACGGCCGACAGACATTTCCTGGCCGGCTTTGTGGTCTAAAGCCAGATTCAGTTTACCGGCGGCATCTTTGGCATATTCCGTATCCGGAAACATCAGCACAACCTGCCGTAAAGACATATAGGCCTTTTCGGTAACCGACTGGTCTTTGTCTGCCGGATTGATTTGATTATAATAACACAAGGCTTTCAGATAATACGCATAAGCAACATCCTTGTTTCCCGGGTGAAATTTGATAAAGCGGTCCAGGCTCATAATGGCATCGTCATATTTTTCATCCCGGTAATGGGCATACGCCCCCATCAGCTTGGCTTTAACCGCCCAGCGCGAATACGGGTGTTCCAGTTCCACCTTTTCAAAACTTTCGGCAGCTTTGGCATAAGACGTATTTTGCAAATAATCATACCCCTGACGGTAAAGCTCTTCTGCCGTAAAATTTTGAACCTGCTCGGAATCGTCTTTTGAAGCGCAGGCTGCCAATAATAAAAGTCCGAAACATAATGTAAAAATTTTTTTCATGACTTTACCCTTTACTCAACAATTTCATAATTCTCTTTATTTGCGAACAGTTTTTTTAATAATTCATTATTATGAAAATGGCCGGTGCGGTTTGCCTTAACATCAGCCAAGACATGGAAACCGGAAGTAAACAAATCCCCCACGGCATCTAAAACCTTGTGGTTGACACATTCGTTTTCAACCCTGAAACCTTCCGGATTTAAGATATTATCACCGTCCAGAACAACAGCATTATCCAGGCTGCCGCCTTTTATTAACCCGAGCGAACGCAGATAATCTATCTGATATTTTTCACAAAAAGTGCGGCTGGGTGCAATAAGAGAAGCAAACACATCCTCGGTTATATCCTCATCAAAAGTCTGATGACCGACAATTTTTGATGAAAATTCAATATCAAAACGAATATGCAGGTTTTTGCCGTCGTTTGGCTTTAAGGCAATGCTGTTGCCTTTGTCATCAACAAATTCAACCGGCCGGCGGACTTTTAAATATTTCCGCGGTGCATTTTGTTCAATTTTTTCCGCTTTTTGCAAAATGTCATAAAACACTTTGCCGCTGCCGTCCATAATCGGCAGTTCCTGATTGGTGCACCCGATTTCCACATTATCCAGCCCTGCCGCATATAAGGCCGCCATTAAATGTTCAATGGTGCTGACCGGTATACCGTCTTGTGCCAGGCAGGTGCAATTACGGGTATCGACAACCCGATTGTAAAGCGCCGGAATTTCAACCGTTTTTCCTTCAACCGTGCGGCAAAAGACGATGCCTCTATTTTCGGCCAGCGGTTTTAAGGTTAAAACCGACGGACAACCGGAATGCAGCCCGATGCCTTCAATTTTGATTTCCTGTTTTAATGTTTGCTGCCGCATTATTGTTTTATGCCTTTCTGTTTAAAAAAAACAAACTGGTGGCCTGTAAGCCGGGTTTTGTACCTGCAATTGCTTTGCAATAAGGCAAAGATTGACAGCGATAGCCATTCATCTTCACAAACCGTCGCCGGTCTGCTTACGCGACCTACCCTTGGACAAGGTGGAAACGCCCCGTCAGAAGCAAGCTTCTGATAAATCCTAATTTGGTCTTACATCGGATAGGGCTTGCCTAATGCCTGCCATATTACTATGCCAGCGGTGAGCTCTTACCTCGCCTTTTCACCCTTACCGGACATATAGTCCGGCGGTAGTTTTCTGCGGCGCTTTCCCTTGGATCTCTCCAGCCGGACGTTATCCGGTATCCTGTTTCCATGAAGCCCGGACTTTCCTCACCAACGGATCTTCCTTTCCGCAGCGCGGCTATCCGGCCACCCTTTGTTAAACTATACACAATTCATCTCAAAAGCAATGCTTTTTAAAAGTTTTTGCATAATCTTAAATATATTTTAATTTATTTTCGCTTTGATGAACTTACCAAAGACTAAATTTTAAGGAGAATACCACATGAAAAAACTTTTAATGACAGCTTCTGCAATTGCCGTTGTTGCCGCTTTTGCCATGCCGGCTCATGCCGAATGCGACGGCTGGTATGCAGCTCTTCGCGGCGGTATGGTCAAGCATGATGTTGACGGTGATCCGGGCACCCCGATGTTTTCTGAATCTATTAATTTTGATGATGATCTTTTGATGATTAGCGGCGCTATCGGTTATCGTTATCAGCACTGGCGCGGTGAATTTGAATATGTCTGGCGCGATTATGTCGAAGGCGATGATCCGGATAATACGGAAAAATTCAAAACTTATTCTTACATGCTAAACGTTTATTATGATTTGTTGCCGTATAACTGGTGGACGCCGTATGTCGGCGCCGGTGTCGGTCTGACACAGTTGAAATATCGTGCTTTTGATAAAACGAGCGGAAACTCCAATGCCGATTATGATCCGATGAAGTTTACCTGGTCGGTCGGCGCCGGTTTATCTTTGAAGGTTACCAACCGTTTCAATGTTGATGCCGGTTATCGTTATTATGACATGGGCAGCATTAAAAGCAGCGATGTCACGGCTCAGGAAATTTACGCCGGCGTGCGTTACGTTTTCTAATTTTATTAAAAAAAAACAGCAAGAGCCTTTTCGAAGGCTCTTTTTTTTGTGCGATATTGCCGGTTTATGCTTGTTTTTTGGCAGCCATGAATTAAAATTGTAGCATTATTTTAATACGGAGGTCTTTTAATGGGAAACAAACTTTTCGGCACCGACGGGGTGCGCGGCATTGCCAATGAATTTCCGATGACGGCAGAATTTGCTTTCCGGCTTGCACAAACTTTGGGACAGCTTGTCTGCTTACAAAAAAAACGGGCAGCCATTGCCAAAGACACACGTCTTTCGGGTGATATGCTGGAAGCGGCCATGGCGGCCGGCTTTACTTCCATGGGGGTTGACGTTGTCAAACTCGGCGTGGTGCCAACCCCGCTTTTAACGGCACAAACCGCAAACTTAAACGTTGATATGGCGGTGATGATTACCGCTTCGCACAACCCGTATCATGATAACGGTATTAAACTGATTAACGCTGAAGGTGATAAGTTTTCCGATGAACAGACTGCCAAAATCGAAGAGTTGTTAACTTCCGAAACTGTTTTTGAGCATAATAAAGACTCTATCGGGCGGATTTTTGAAGATGATAAAAGCATTGCCGCTTATATGGAAAATGCCCGCAAGGTTGCGCCGAATTACAATGCCTTAAAAGGCTTGAGAGCGGTTCTTGATTGTGCAAATGGTGCTTTTTCAAAAATCATGCCACAGATTTTTAAGGATCTGGGTGCGGGCATCATTACACTTTCCGACACACCGGACGGGCGCAACATTAATATGGATTGCGGCTCGCAGCATACAGAGAATTTACAAAAAGTCGTGTGTGAAAGCCATGCCCATGTCGGCATTGCCGTTGACGGCGACGGTGACCGGATTATCATCTGCGATGAAAACGGCAAACGAATCGACGGCGACCAGATTATTGCCTATCTTGCAACTTATTTTAAAGAAGAGGGATTGTTAAAAGGCAATGCCGTGGTGGCAACCATCTGGTCAAACTTAGGCTTGGAAAAATATTTGCATTCCCTTGGCATCAATTATTACCGCAGCGCCGTCGGCGAACGTTATGTCATTGAAAAAATGCGCGAAACCGGCTCTAACGTCGGCGGTGAAGAATCCGGACATATGGTGCTTTCAGATTATGCCAAAACCGGCGATGCCCTGCTTACCGCCATTGTTATATGCTGCGGACTGGTTAAAAGCGGTAAAAAAATGAGCGAAATTTTCCCGTTGTTTGAAAACTGTCCGTGCGAAATTACCAACATACGTTTCAAATCCGCCGAGGAAGTCAGCGTTGCCATGGACAGCTCAATCGTTCAGAGTACCATCGATTCTGCCAAACAAAAAATCGAAGGAAAAGGCTCGGTGATTGTCCGTAAATCCGGCACCGAACCGGTCATTAAAGTCAGGGTAGAAGGTGAAGATGCCGCTTTGGTTAAAATTTTGAGTAATATGATTGTTACCGAAATTGCAAAATACAGTTAGAACTTAAACCCTTTATTTACTTAAAAGGCTTATTATCTTTCTTAAGTATTCTTGCCTTAAAAGGAGATTTTATAACATGATAAAAGGTATATTAGCACTTTTTAATCTTGGGTTGATTTATAACCCGATGGTGCTTTTGGGTATATTAACCGGGTTTATTGCCATGGGCGCTTTGGAAGATGAACAACTGCACGCACTTTATACCAATTATCATTTATACCTTTTAATGCTTTTGATTGCCTGTCTTTATGTTTATTTTTTCAAACGTACTTTTATGCAAAACGGTTATGATACGGACTGGAAAGCAACCATTCAAACCATGGTCGGACATTTTTTAATGCTGGTTGTTTCTTTTATCCTCAGCATGCTGTTTGTGATGTCTATATCTTTCGGCGGCGCGGAAGAAGAGGTTGATTACGACGAACTTCCGGGCTTTACCCAGATTGAGCAGGATATTAAAAACCAACAAAAAGAATTAAAAGAAAATTATGACGCCATCATGAAAGCCGTTGACCCGATGGCGATGTAATTTGATGCCGTTATTGTCTTTGACAGATAAAAAGAGAGAGAAATGGCAGACATTAAACACGGGTTGGAAGTCTTAAGACACAACGTTAAAATTGCTCCTGAAAAACCTGGCGTTTACCGGATGATCAGTACGTCCGGCGAAGTTTTATATGTCGGTAAAGCCAAAAACATCAAAAAAAGAATTGTTGCCTATACGAAATTTGATAAACTTCCGACACGGTTAAAGCGCATGGTTGCCGAAGTGGCACGGATGGAATTTATCATTGTTGAAAACGAGGCCAAGGCGTTATTGATGGAAAATGAACTCATTAAGCGCTTTTCTCCGCGGTTTAATATTCTTTTAAAAGACGACAAGACCTTTCCGCATTTAATGATTAATCCAGCGGAAGATTATCCGGCTTTACGTAAACAACGCGGCAAGCGCAACGGAAAATTCCGTTATTTCGGACCGTTTGTCAGTGCGGCAGCCGTTAACAACGTCATGGACATCATCCAAAAGGCATTCTTGCTGCGCTCCTGCCGCGACAGCGATTTTAAAAACCGTCAACGCCCCTGCCTTTTATACCAAATTAAACGTTGTTCGGCGCCGTGCGTGCAGAAAATCAGCAAAGAAGATTATCATAAACTGGTTGATGAGGTGATTGATTTTTTGGAAGGAAAAAACACCAAAATTCAAGAAGAACTTTCGCAAAAAATGCAAGAAGCCAGTGAACGCACGGATTTTGAAACTGCCGCCATGCTGCGCGACCGCATCAGAGCGCTGACATCCATTCAGAGCGGCAACGTGGTGGAATATTCCGGCTTAAAATCAGTTGACATTATCGCCATCGCCCGCAAAGGGGATATGGTTTGCATCCAGTTATTTATTATCCGCGGCGGGCAAAATTGCGGCAACGTTCCGTATTTTCCCAAACAAGCGGAAGACGCCACAGAGACGGAAATTTTGGAGGCATTTATCAGTGATTTTTATGCCACGCACATTCCGCCTAAAGAAATTTATGTTTCCGAAGATTTGGAAAATAAAACTTTTTTGGAAGAGGCGCTCGGGGTTAAAATTTATAATTATTCCCGCGGGGTAAAAGCTAAATTGATTGAAAACGCCAAAGCAAATGCGTTGGCTGCTTTAGAGCGAAAAATTGCCGAAGAAACTTCAATTAAAAACAACTTAAAAGAAATGATGCTCTATTTCGGGCTTAAAAAAATGCCGCAGCGGATTGAGGTTTATGATAACTCACACATTCAGGGCAGTTATGCGGTGGGTGCCATGATTGTGGCCACGCCCGACGGATTTGATAAAAAAGCATATCGCACTTTCAACATTAAAAACCCGGCCATTACCAATGACGATTTTGCCATGATGAAGGAAGTTTTAACCCGTCGGTTTGACAAGATGACCCCTGAAAACAAACCTGATATTATCCTGCTTGACGGCGGTCTGGGGCAGCTTCATGCCGTACATGAGGCTTTAAACGGTTATGATTTAAGCGGAATTACCATCATTGCCATATCCAAAGGGCCGGAACGCAATGCCGGTAAAGAATTTTACCATATCCTGGGAAAAGAAAGCTTTTCACTGCCGTATCGTTCTCCGGTGGCTTTTTATCTGCAAAATATCCGTGATGAAGCGCACCGGTTTGCCATCGGAACACACCGTAAAAAACGGGCAAAATCCGTTTATAAATCCCGGGTAGATGAAATTGAGGGAATCGGCGCCAAAAGAAAGCGTGATTTGTTAAATCATTTCGGTTCGGCAGAAGAAATTTCTCAGGCAAATATTGCCGAGTTGATGAAAGTTTCCGGAATCAGCAAAAAAACAGCTGAAAAAGTGTATAATTTCTTCCACAAATAATTTTTTTGTTTTATGATACGCTTGTTTTAGTGTAATTATTTATCTTTTTTTAGAAAGGGACTAAACGTGTATAACTTGCCTAATCTTCTGACGATATCCAGAATTGTCGTGATTCCGGTTATTTTTCTGTCTTTGTACATTCATTCTTTTGTCTGGACAATGTTTGTTGCCGTGTTGTTTGTCGCTGCAGCCGTTACCGATTATTTTGACGGTTATCTGGCCCGCTGCCGCAATGAAACTTCTGCTTTCGGCCGGCTGCTTGACCCGATTGCCGATAAGCTTTTGGTAGCCTCTGCCCTGGTTGTGATTTTGGCCAAACCCGGCATGGTATGGAGCGATTTGAGTTATATTCCGGCATTTATCATTTTATGCCGTGAAATTCTGGTTTCCGGCTTAAGGGAATTTTTACGCGAAGTTAATGTCGGTTTGCCGGTTACACGCCTGGCAAAATGGAAAACCGGTTTTCAGATGACCGCGCTTTCCATGATGCTGTTTCACGGACTTTGGATTTGGCCGTATATCGGTGAATTTTTACTCTGGATTGCCGCTGCTCTGACTTTTATTACCGGTTATCAGTATTTTCAGAAAAGCCTTAATTATATTCGCTCAATTGAAAAGGCTAAAACCGTCGAAGCTAAAATCGTGGTTAAAAAAACTGCCGCCAAAACCGCGGCAAAAGCTGAAAAAACTGTAACAAAAGCAACTGTTAAAAAGACAGCTGCAAAAAAAACAACGACTAAAAAGGTCTCCGGTCGGAAAGCTCCGGTAAAAAAAGCCAAGACAGCAAAAAAAACAGCTTAAACCATGGATAAAGGTTCTGCCCATATACTCGTCATTGATGATGATACCCGGTTGCGCAACCTGTTGCAGCGTTTTTTGCGTGAGCAGTCTTTTGCCGTTTCAACGGCAAAAGACGCACCGGAAGCCCGAATGCTTTTGGAACAATATAAATTTGACATTCTTATTGTTGATGTCATGATGCCCGGGGAAAGCGGTATTGAGTTCTTAAAAAAACTTCGACAGGAAGATAATGTTCCGGTCATCATGTTAACCGCCATGGGTGAAACGGCTGACAGGATTAACGGCTTGGAAAACGGCGCTGATGATTATCTGCCTAAGCCTTTTGAGCCCAAAGAACTGGTTTTGCGTATTCGTAATATTTTGAAAAGGACGCCGGAAAAGCGTTTTGATATTCCCGCACCGTTAAATTTGGGGTTGTGTTTTTATGATGCCGTTAAAAAAGAACTAACGACCAAACAGGGTGATATTATTCATATCACACCGGTGGAGCAGTCCTTGTTAAATATTTTAGGGCAAAATCCGGGACAGATTTTTACCCGGGAAAAGCTGGCCGAAACTTTAGGATCCGGTCAAAGCCCACGTTCAATTGACGTTCAAATTACAAGACTGCGCAAAAAAATCGAAAAAGACTCTAAAAATCCGCGCTATCTGCAGACTATCCGCGGCAAAGGATATATGCTCTTGGCCGAATAAACATAAAGGAGAATTTTAATGCATATTAATTATCCGGAAAAAGTTGAAAATGTTATGCGTTTTTTAAAATTAAAACTCTTGCCGAAAACGCTTTTTTTCAGAACGATGCTGTTGATTTTTATCCCCTTAATTGTGGTTCAGGTGGTATCTATCATTGCTTATTTCAGTGGCAGCTGGGGAAAAGTCGGACGACGCTTATCCGATAATTTAAGCGCCAACATGGCTTTTGTTGTTCAGCTGACCGAAAATTATCCTGATAGTTTTGAAGAAATTAAAGCATTGGCAAAAAAGAATTATCAGCTTGAAGTTGAATACTTTGACAATAATATCAAGCATTCGGAAATGAACCGTACTTCCCGCAACAATAAACTGGTTACCGGTTTTTTTGAAGATTCTTTGCAGCATGATTTTCCTGATGCCGTTACTTCAACTTATCTGACAGACGGCCGGGCTATGCTGATTACCCTGATTGATACAAAAGAAGGCTTGTTCAGGTTTGAAACTTCTACTAAAAACATCTTCAGTACTTCCGTGTTCGGCTTTATTGCCTGGATGATTGGGACATCATTGCTTTTGTTTGTGGTATCTGCGCTGTTTTTACGCGTTCAGGCTCGTTCTATTAAACAACTGGCTGAAGCCGCGGAAGATTTCGGTAAAGGTATTGATACACCTTTTAAACCCTATGGCTCTTCCGAAGTGCGCAAAGCCGGCATTGCCTTTACCAAAATGAAGGAACGAATTAACCGACAGATTTCCGAACGGACACAAATGCTGGCCGGGGTTTCGCATGATTTGCGTACGCCGTTAACGCGAATGAAACTGCAGCTGGCCATGCTGCCGAAAAATGAAGACAACAAAGAGTTTGTCGAAGACATTTCCGAGATGGAAAAAATGCTGGACGGCTATCTGGCATTTGTCAGCGGCGAAGGCGGTGAGCCCAACACATTTGTTGACATGAATGAGATGATTTTGAGTATTTTGAACAAATTCCGCAACTCAAAAACCATGATACGTTATTCCACCAACGACCAGGTCAGCGCCATTCAGGGTCGCGAGCAGGCTTTGAAGAGGGCCATTACCAACATTATTTCCAATGCTTTTTATTATGGCAAAACCGTTGCCGTCAGCCTGGAAAGCAACAGCAAAAAAATGGAAATTACGGTGGAAGACGACGGACCGGGTATTCCGCCGGATAAGCGTGAAGATGTCTTTAAAGCATTTTACCGGATTGAAGGTTCCCGTAACAAAGAAACCGGTGGCGTCGGTCTGGGCTTATCCATTGCCAAAGATGTTATCACTTCGCACGGCGGAACAATCGAGCTTGGCGACAGCAGTATGGGAGGCTTGAGGGTACTCATTTCTATTCCCTTATAACGGTCACATACGAAAATATGTGTTTTGGTAAAGAGACTGCATTTCAGTCTCTTTATTTTTTGTTTAATGATTGTTTGCTGCTGTAATTGCAATTTTTATTAATTGACTATCGCTTTTGCCTTGTCCATATTTCTTGCTCCGGATTAGCGTTCATTGTTCTTTAAGCTGTCCGGTACCGGCAAATCGCGGTCAAGAAACCATTGAATTTTGCGCTTGCGGGCATTTTCCAAATTCTTCTTTATCATAGCCTGATATTCCTCCGGGTGGGTGCGGCGCCACTCCTCTTCTTTCGCCGCTTGCGCTTGAAACTCCGCTCGAGCTTTAGCAGCTTCTTCATGTATCCGACGACTTTCTTCTTCATATTCTTCATCCGTCATACCGGGCATATAACCGGCTTCATACAAGATCCCAAACTGACGCTGTAACTCGTTTATCTCTTCTATCGTCCCTTCCCGGTCTTTATATCCTTCATTATACCAAAATACGGCATCATACTTCATCTGTCCTTCTTCATCATACCATACTGAACCTAAATCTATCTCAAACCCCGTCCTTTTATGCAATCCATGCTGTTCTTTCGGATCTATCTCCCAATCTTCCTTGAACTTTGATGCTGCTTCTATCGCTTTTGCCTTGTCCATGTTTCTTGCTCCGCTAAAATTTTATATACTAAACATATCAGATATTGCTTTTACAGTCAATATTCTTTGCCTGAAAGACAGTATCGCTTATTTATTGGATGTGGTTGTCACTATTAAGCGCCAAAATCCGCAAAATCATAACGTCATCAATGAACATAATAAACAACAAGCATCTCGCAAGACAGCCTCAAATCAGCGTTAAAATTCGGACATGTCGCAGTAATCGGCAATTTCCTTTTATATCAAGACATTTGCAATAGTGCTTGACTTTAAAAAAAATAATCAGTATAAGCAGGGTGAACCCGAGAGCTTTTTAAAAATAAAAAAAGCTTTAAATAATCAATAATTAACCGGAGATTTAATATGAAAAGAACATATCAACCCAGTAAGCTCGTCAGAGCACGCCGCCATGGATTCCGCGCCCGTATGGCTACCGCCGGCGGACGTAAAGTTTTAGCCGCCCGTCGTTTGAGAGGCCGTAAAAAACTTTCCGCTTAAGTCTTATGTTGCTTAAGTTATGCAGAAGAAAATTTCAGTCTTAAAAAAAAGAAAAGACTTTTTGAGAGTCGCCCAAGGGATTCGTATGGTCGTATCAACGGCTATCCTGCAGGCGGCTCCAAGTTTATCTAAAGACCCGGTACCGTTTAAGATCGGGTATACCGCAACAAAAAAAATCGGCAAAGCGCATGTCCGCAATCGTACCAAACGCCGGCTGCGTGCCGTGGTACGGGAAGTGTTTCCGGATTTGGCACTGCCCAATGTCGAATACGTGCTTATCGGGCGCTACAACACAGCAGACTGCCGGTTTAAAACCTTAAAAAGCGATATTAAATGGGCATTGAAAAAAACCAATAAAATGCTTCTGGAAGCACAAAATCCGCCGGAAAATGAAACTACCGAACCCGAAACGGCCGCACAAACGTCCATAACAGACGGGGAATGTGTTCCGGAGTAGAAAAGTATCTGGATTTTTTTATGAAACGTATTCTGATTTATATTGTCAGATTTTATCAAAAATTTATTTCCCCGTTTTGCCCGGGGTGCTGCCGTTATCGTCCGACGTGCTCACAGTACATGATTGAGGCCATACAAATTCACGGCATTTTTAAGGGATTATACCTTGGTATCCGGAGGATTTTACGCTGTCATCCGTGGGGTGGTTCGGGCTATGACCCCGTACCGGAGAAAAAAACGAAAAAAAAGCCATCGTAATTTATTCTTTTTAATCAACAACCGGCCGGCCCCGGTTTTAATCTGCTTGCGTTTACTAAAAATATATATTACAACAAGAAAACAATGTCTGATATTTAGGGAGTTTTTAAAAAAGTGAAAGAAGAAACAAAAGGTTTGTATTTGGCAGTTTTGCTGTCTATTTTAATTATCTTTGCCGTTAACTATTTTATGCCGACCCAGCAAATGGTTGATGACGGTGTTGCTCCGGGTTCAAGCGTTCCGGAGGTTTCTTCAGTCAATGAGACCGGGACAGAAAAGAAAACTTCCGCCGATGATGCTGTTGTAACCGCGAAAACGCCGCAAGACATTGTCAAAAATGAAAAAAGAATAACCGTAAAAACTCCCAGTTTGAATGGCAGCATTCGTATAAAAGGCGCCCGGTTTGATTACCTTAACCTCACAAAATACAAACAAACATTAGAAGCTGACAGTCCTGATGTTGAGCTTTTGGCACCATCCGGCTCTGCAACACCTTATTTTGCCGAACTCGGCTGGCTGAGTTCGGATGCCGGGCTTAAACTGCCGAATTCTGAAACTTTATGGACAGTCAGAGGCAAAGAGCTTACCCCGCAGACACCTGTTACATTTGAATGGGATAATGGCCAGGGCTTAAAATTTATTCGTACCGTTACCGTTGATGAAAACTATTTATTTACCATTACCCAGACGGTTGAAAATAATACCGTAAATCCGGTTGTTTTATATCCTTACGGGCTTATCAGCAAGGTTTATGACCCTGACAATATATCCCGCAGCGCGGTGGTGCATGAAGGCATCAGCAGTGTTATTGACGGCAGTCTGGAAGAATTTAAATATAAAGATTTGAAAGAGGGAAAACCGGAAACTTTTGAATTAAGCGAAGGCTGGACCGGTTTTTCCGATCGTTATTGGTTTACGGCTTTTATTTTTGATAACGGGGCAAAAAACACCTTAAAATTTTCTAATAACGGCAATGAAACATATCAGGTTGATTACCGCGGCGAACCACTGACAATTGCTTCCGGTGCTGCCGCTTCCAAGCAAGTCCGCTTTTTTGCCGGTGCCAAAGAAATTAAACTTTTGGACCGTTATACCGATGAAGAACATATCCAGAAACTTGACCTGGCCGTTGATTTTGGCTGGTATTATTTTTTAACCAAGCCGTTTTTCTATATCCTGACATTTTTATACGGGCTTATCGGCAATATGGGCTGGGCAATCTTATTGTTTGCGGCCCTGCTCCGGCTTTTGATGTTTCCGATTGCCAACAAATCTTATGAGAGCATGACCAAAATGAAAAAAATCCAGCCTAAGGTCATGGAATTGCAGGAAAAATACAAAGATAACAAAATGCTTTTGCAACAATCTACCATGGATTTGTACCGGCGGGAAAAAATTAATCCGGCATCCGGTTGTCTTCCGTTGTTTATTCAGATTCCTGTCTTTTTCTCATTATATAAGGTTTTAAACATCTCTATTGAAATCAGGCATGCACCGTTTATCGGTTGGATTAAAGACCTTTCGGCGCCAGACCCGTTGACGATTTCTGTTTGGTCGCATATCCCGCTGCCGGGACTGATTGATATCGGGATCTGGCCGATTTTAATGGGGCTTACAATGTGGATTCAACAAAAGCTTAATCCGGCACCGGCAAATAAAGACCAGGCCAGAATGTTTGCTTTAATGCCTTTGATTTTTACATTTATGCTTGGACATTTTGCCTCCGGTTTGGTAATATATTGGACACTAAGCAATGTGTTATCAATTTTGCAACAAAGAGCCATTATGCGTAAATACGGAGTGAACTGATGCGAAGAGAACCTGTTTTTGATGCCGAAACTTTGGAAAAAGGGCGTATGTTATTTTCCCGTCCGGCACGTTTTCTGTTGAGTGTGGCCAGTCTTTCCCAGCTTCCTGTTGATGATAAAAAAGAAGTCGCGTTTATCGGCCGGTCAAATGTTGGAAAATCGACACTGATTAATGCTTTGTTTAACAACAAAAACATGGCTAAAACTTCTTCAACCCCCGGAAGAACCCAACATCTAAATTTTTTCGAGCTTGATAACAGCCTGTATCTTGTAGATTTGCCCGGTTACGGATATGCCAAAGCACCGACCGCTGAAGCTAAAAAATGGCAGGATATGATTTTTGTTTACCTAAAAGGACGGACAAACTTGCAACGGGTGTTTTTATTGGTTGACTGCCGGCATGGGTTAAAAAAGATTGATACCGATATTATGTCAATGCTTGATAAATCTGCCGTTACTTACCAAATTGTCTTTACCAAAGCTGATAAAATAAGTTACAAAGAGTTGATTAAAGTTATGCATGAAGCGCAACGAAGTCTTAAAATTCATCCGGCCGGTTATCCCCGTATTTTGGCAGTCAGTGCCGAAAAACAGCAGGGGGTTGAAAATGTGCGTGCTGAAATTGCCGGACTTCTTTAACATAAAAAATTTTGTAAAAAAGCACCCGAAACCGGGTGCTTTTTATATGCTGTTTTTTACGTAACTTCCGTAATTGCACGCAGGTTGCCGTCACGATTAATTTGAACGACACGAAGTTTGTGACGCATTTCTTCAATTGTTTTGGCTCTGTCAATTGTCGGATAAGTATGCAAAATACGATCCGTAAAAGCCTGATACGCCGCCTCAGAACTTTCGGCGTGGATGGTAGCCAGACAGTTATCGTGACCGGAGCCCATAAGCTCCCATAACGCCCCGGCATTGCTGGTCGAAATCTCACCGCCGATAATAGCATCCGGCGTAAAACGCACCACCAAGTCAATGATTTTGGCATAATCCATTTCATTGGTTTGTTCGGTACGCGATAAAACCAAGTGAACACGATTGGGGTGCGGCACCAACAATTCGCGTGTATCTTCAATTGTTACTATTCTTTTATGAATATCCAGAATTTTAAGCAGGTTGTTTAAAAATGTTGTTTTACCGGTTGATGTCGCCCCGCTGACTAAAATATGATCACCTCGTTTAATGCTTAACAACAAACGCTCATACGGATCTTCCGGATCTTTAATTTGTTTCAAAGGGTTTATTTTATGCAGACCTTTTCCTTGTGCCAAACCATAATCTTCCAAACCGAAAGCAACGTCATCACTGTGAACACGGATTGTTAAAGCAACCCCGCCGGTTAAATCCCCTTCATCGTACATCACGTTCCGCCCGGCTATGGCTGAAAAACGATGATCACCGGGGATGGTCGCATAAACGACCGGTGAACCGGAAATCGGATCAAACGGCAATTCATACGTATTGGCAACAATATATAAAAGATCTGTTAAATATTCTTTGGTTAGTTTTTCATCTTTATACATCACCCACGGATAAGCTCTTTTTCCACGCAGACGCAGCCAAATCTGCTCCGAGCGGTTAATAGCCACTTCCTCTATGTTTTCCTGGTTATACCAGTAGGCTAAGGGCCGTAAAACAGATTCCAAAACCGTAAATGTACTCATTTTCCCTTTCCTTTTTCTTAAAACAGTTGAGCCGAAGTGTTGTTGTTGGAAGTTTTACTCGTTGTTGACGGTGGCGGCGGCGTGGCTCCGGTTGAGGTTACAGGCGGAATAGCTGTTGATGCCGGCGTCTTTTTCTTATTGTTTGATGTATTATCAATAAGCGGTCTTGTCGCCTGAATATCTTCTGCATTTTCATCCAGATATACCACACCGCTGGTCCCCGGTGAAGTTCCGGTTGTGGTACTGCTGCCACCAGCACTGCCACCGCTGCTACTGCTACTACCTCCCGCTCCCGTCGGATTTCTTTTATCAATAAATACTGTCGGTTTCTCTCTATCCTGCAGATCCTCATCTTCGCTACGTTCCGGCGTCCTGATCCAAAGATCCACTTTCGGATAAATAATCAAACGCGTGCCGGCCGGAACATAGGTAACCGATTCTATATTCGTTTTATCTCTGAGAATATCCTGGAACATCTGATCCATATTAGCTAAGAAGCTCGCTCGAGCATCACTGGCAGCTTCTGCTTTGCTGTCTTCTGTCGTACCGCCATCACTGCTGGTCGTTGACTCACCATCGGCCATAACATATGCCACGGCACTGCTTAAAAGATTGGTAACTATCGGTAAAGTATACCTTTTAGCCAATTGTTCGTCTACATATCCCAATGCTCCGCCTTTTCCTTGTGCATCACCGGTTTGAGCATCAGAAAATTCAAACGCCGAACCATCCGGACGAATTAAACGTTTCCAGGTAATGGATACTCTGACTGGACCACCGTTACCACCGCTACCCCCACCGCCAGAACCTCCCGATGATTCTCCCATGACCCGGCTGCCGGCAGGAATGACAATATTTCGTCCGTCTTCAGCATAAACATTTCTTTCGACAATTGCCGTAACCGGAACATTTCCTGTGCTTCCGGGCATAATTGTTCTGGCCAAAACTGCCGGTATCGGTTTGTCAGCCAAAATCATCTCGCTCATATCAACCGGCCATGTCGATATTCTTCTATCAACACCTTCCCAGTAATTTTGACGGCCGTCAAAATCTTCTCTTTTAACGGTTGTCGATAACTGTCCAACCGTCATTTCGCTACGACGAGCCGCTTGTGCTGCCGCCAAGGCCTGCGCCCGAACAGGATCATATCTTTCTCCCGGGCCAAAACCGCCGCCGGGACCTAAATTTATCGGCGCCGTACCAGTACCGTATGCGCCACCGGAGCCGAATGTACCGGCAGGAACAAACATTTGCCCTGCTGTTACATTTTTAGCTTCTTCAATACCGATTAAATTTCCATCATCATCAATAATCAAGCCGTCCGGCATCTTTTTGCCTAATAAATTTCCCAACTTATCAATAACATCATTGTTTGCCAGAATATCGCCTAAATAATTTCCATCCGGCGTTAAAGCTATGCCTATGGTTTTCATACCATATTCTCCGGCTTCCTCCGGCTGCGGCGTCGGTACGGCATCAACTTTTATCTGACTTGTGGGCGGTGTTGCCCAATCCGCCGGTTTAACAGGTTCCGGCTTGTGGACATTATAATATTGTAATTCACGGGCGGTGGCCAAAATATTCTCCTCAGCATCCCTGATTTCGCCGCTGCCGGTGATATTACCCACTACCGTACCTTCTGTGTTAATGACTTCGCCATTTAACATCAATTCACCAATGACTTGATTCTCCTCGTCCCGAATAAAATAATCTCGGTTGCCGCGGCCGATTAAAACATAGTTTTTATCAACCAAAAAGCCTTTATCAGCTTTACCCAGACGACCGCCCGAAAAATTGGAAACCATGCCGTCACGGGTTAAATAACCTATGGCCTGGCCGTTTTCATCATAAATATAAAAATCATATAATGCATAACCTATCGGCTTATTATCGGCAACAACCGTCCCGTCAAACTGAACCTGCCCCAATACATCATTTTTATTGCTGACAACATTGCCGTTTTCTATAACTCTGCCTAAAAAGCTGTTTTCATTATCAAAAGCGACTTTATATCTGAAGGAAGTTCCCAAAACTTCGCCTTCATCCGAAACAGCCGTACCATCCGGGCGAATATATCCTATCGTTTCGCTTTTATCATTGACAAGGCGGCTGTTTAAATCACTGCGGCCTATCAACATATTTTCAAAATTCATAACCGGCGCCGGCTGTACAAGGCTGCCGACAAAATGATTATCGCTGTTATAAAACCTTCCGTCGCGACGAATACAGCCCAAATTTTCCTGTGCATAGTTCAAAACCCGGCCAACCGTATTAACATTGCCCAGCGATTTACCCTCAAAATCCGTAATGTTTCCGGAGGTAATACCAAAACCAATAACATTTCCGACTTCTGAAATCGCCTGGCCATTCGTTAAAATTTTACCTAAAATAACATCGCGGCTGTTGCGGATTTCGCCTTTTGTGCCAATAACGCCCAAAAACGTACATTCATCATTAACGACACCTTTAAAATCTATTGTTTTTCCGATAATGGCATTGTTCGTATCGGCAACCGTTTCTCCATCTAACATTGAACCAATGCGATTGCCGGAATAATCCCTGACAATACCGTTAAAATCAACATAACCAAGCATATTCCCGTTGATACCGACCGCAAGCGGTGATGTGCCGGCGGAACCGATAACCGGCATAATCTTGTCATTTATCTCTTGCGAGCTTGCAACAATTTTATATTCCGGCAAAATTTTTGCCACCACATCCTGTTTTTCATTCATCAATAAATTATTTTCCGCAAAAAATAAATTTTTTGCACCTTCTGCTATGGCAAAAAACGGATTAATACCGGCTGCCATAACCGTGTTTTCAGGATTAATTACGTTTCCAAACTGGGTTAATTTATAATTACGCTCTTGCGGTATGCCTTGCAGATTGCCATCAGCCCCGGCATATCCTTCCGTTTTGCCGCTTTGACCATATAAAGCATCTAAGCCGACCGTATGGCCTGTCAGTAAATTATCGGCAGAATAAACATAGCCGAACGGTGATATTTTCAGTTTGAGACCGTTGTTGGTAAAATCAGAGCCGATACCGCTTAAACCTAACAAATTATTACTGTTGTCAAAAACAAGACGGTTGTCCATACCGGCACCAAGAAGTCTGCCGATATTATCATAGGCAAAACTTCCCTTGACATATCCTAAAGGTGTACCCGTCGTTGAAAGAACTGTGCCGTTACGCAAAGCCTGGGCAACCAAATTTCCCAAATAATCAAAGACCGGACCTGACTGAACAATCTGACCGATAATTTCACCGTCAACGTTTTTAACAAATCCTCTGGCTCCGACAGTGCCGACTGTTTCGCGTGCTTTGACGATTTTGCCATCCGGCATAAGCCGCCCCAGATAGCGGCCTTGTAAATCCGTCGCCGTTGCCGCTATATCCAAAACAAAACCGATGACCAAACCGTTTTCATCAACAACTTTATTATCAGCACGCAACCGGGCAACCGTTTTTCCTTCATTAACAACCTCTCCGTTATAAGCAACCAACCCTAAATATTTTCCCAAATTATCAAAGGCATAACTGTTGGAAACCGTTTTTCCCACTATCCGTCCGTTTTCATCATAAACATATCCGTTGGCATGTACAAACCCGATGGCTTTGGAATTAAAATCAGTTACGCGGCCGCCCGGCGTAACGCTGCCGATAAAATTTCCGTCCGGTGAAACAACCATTTTGGAAGAAATCAGTTTACCGTCCAGAACAAAACCATTCCCGGTATTACGGTATGCATATCCAAGCGGTGAAACAAAGCCTATATTCTGTCCTTCCAAACTGATGTAAGCCCCATCTCCGGTCAAACGTCCAACCGTTCTGCCATTGTCATCATATATTAATCCCGGATATAATACCGAACCAAGCACATTATAAGAATCATCTACAACCAGAGCATTAGGCAATACCTTACCGACTATTTTTCCCGACGGAAGACGTACTGAGCCGTCATTATTAACACGTCCCAAAAGTTTATTATCATTGCCGATAGCAATCCCTTGCGGAATGACGCCGCCGATGAGTTCACCTTTTGTATTTACAATAAAGCTGTCTGCCGTCACATTGCCAAGGATAGCGTTGTCAAAACTGATAACCGTTCCATCCGGAATAACTTTACCGATTAAATCACCATTAAAGTCAATCGCCGTGATTTCCTGCGCATATACCGGTTTGACAGCCAGTATCATAATAACAAAGCTTACTTTAAATAAAAACGCTATTTTTTTAACTTTGCCTAACACTTTAGTTCCTCCGATTTTGCGCAACATCCTGCAAAGCATAGCCTGCAACTTTTTTATCCAAATCTACAAATGAACCGTTATTTTTTAAATATCCAATGTCTTCACCGCTTGTTCCAGCCACTTTTCCATTCGCTGTTAAATGACCGAGATAGCGTCCGTCATCCGAAAGAACACCTGTTCCAATCTTATATATTGTTCCGAAGATGTTATTCTGATTATCTACTGCCAAGCCACCTGACAAAGCTTTTCCGACAACGACATTGCCGCTGTTTCTGACCGTTCCGTCAAAACTTACATATCCCGCAACCTGATCCTGATTATTAATCACGATATCCCCAAAAACAACTTCACCAATTAAATGACCTTCCGTATTGACAGCTTTGCCATCTGAATAAATTTTGCCGATAACAACATTTTTAGTGTTTATAACCGACCCGTCGGGCATAACCGACCCGATTATATTACCGCCAAAATCTATGACAATACCTCGTTTTAAGATGCTTAATCCTTTGTCTGTCGAACCTCCGGGTAAAATTGCCGTCGTCACTTTTCCGGTCAAATCTGCAACATCTCCAATTTCATTGGTGTAGCCGCTATAATTTCCGAATAAATCTACCAAAAGGGTCATCGGAACAACTTCTCCCAATACTTTTCCTTCTGCATCTAAAATCAAACCGCTGCCGTTTTCATATCCGGTTGTTTTTCCTGACATATTAACAACCTCTCCGTTTGCTTTAACATACCCGAGATATGAACCGTCATAACCGATAGCCGCGCCAGGGATAACGGTACCTCCGGCATAAATGCCTTTAGCATCCAACCATCTGCCTTTCGCATCCGCCCGACCGAGATATTCCCCAAAACGGGTTAATACACGGCCGTCCGGATTAATAAATCCCGCTTTCTGACCAGCATTATTGACAACAGCACTCAAAGGAAGAAGCTTTCCGGCCGTGCCGGCATAAAAACTTAACCCGTCACCAAAAATTTTATCGACCACAACCCCTTTGCCATCATATACATTTCCATCAGCAAACAAGCGCCCCAATATGTCTCCGTTTGAATTAACAATAACGTTTCTTTCCGGAAACGCCATTCCGATTATTTTGTTATTGCCGTTAACAATATATTTATGTAAAAACAAGCGGGCATCCGGATATTGTTTTAAGTTCAAAGAGCCATCATTTTGAAAGGTATTTAAATATGTTCCGTTCAAATCAAAGGCATAAAATTTATCAACCAGATTTCCTCTGTATGCCCCGTCTTCATCAAACACTTCGCCGTCTTCATTGGCACAGCCTACAGGTAACATTGCTCCGGATACGACAGTTCCATTCGGTGTCATCTGGCCAATGACCTCGCCTTTGGCATTAACCGCTGTTTTATATTGAGCTATTTTGCCAATGATATCGCCGTTGTCATTTAATACGGTTCCGTCAGGATTTACACAGCCGACATAACGCTTGTTATCCGTTTGGACAATACCTTGTTCGTTGGCCGTGCCAAGATAATTACACTGCCGGTCAAATACCCTTCCCGTCGGCACGACATTGCCGAGAAACTGACCGTTGCTGTTATATACGCCGCCATCCGGGTAAATACTATAAGGCATTTCCTGTCCGTTTTTGGTGATTGTTCCGTCCTGATTAAGCTGGCCGACATTGCTGCAGCCCCAGCCGACAATCATACCTCCTGGCAAACCCCGCGCGACTATTTTCGAGCCATTGGCATCGCGCACCAATGTATTGGGCAAAATCCGGCCAAAGCTTTGTCCTTTTTCATTAACGATTTCTCCGGTTGAAGAAACTGTTCCCAGGATTGTTCCGGCCGGTGTTACCGGAATCAATTCCGTCCGGACGACAGCCCCGATTTTAACCGCCTGATTACTGATAATGTTGCCATCTTTATCGACATAGCCTATAATCTCGCCATTCTTGCCGATTACTTCGCCCTTGCTGTTGATGTAGCCGATAACATTACCGTTTTCATCAAGAGCCAAGTTGACATATTCGCTGGCTTTGCCGATGACATTGCCGTTAGCATCAACAATTGTTCCGTCTTCCAGCATCCTGCCGATAACATTGCCGTTAGCATCCAAAACCGTTCCGTCTTCTAAAATCTGGCCGATTTTATTGCCGTTAAAATCAATAATATTGCCGTTTTCGTCAATATAGCCTATCGGATTGCCGTTTTCGTCATAATACAGACGCCTTGAAGCTCCGCTTTTACCGATTTTTTCATTCGTTAATTTATATGCATCGCCATTTTCATCAACATACCCGACAACATTACCGTTTTCGTCAACAATGGAATTATCCGGCATGACAACACCCAGAGGATTTCCGTTTTCATCAATGGCTGTTTGTCCGGGACGACTGACATAACCGATAACATTACCGTTCATATCAACGACTTCACCGTTTTCGTTCATTCGGCCAATAACATTTCCCTCCATATCGACAACCGTTCCGTCTTCCAAAACCCGGCCGATAATATTGCCATTTTCATCATATACAAAACCGGCTTCAACGGCTTTGCCGATTTTTTGACCGTTTTGATCAACAACACTGCCGTCGGCATTTAAATGGCCGATGGGATTACCGTTAAAATCAACAGCCTGTCCATCTGCCGTTACATAACCAATAACATTACCGTTTTCATCATAAATCAGTTTTTTGTTACCGGCAACACCGATAATATTTCCATTTTCATCGACAATTAATCCGTCTTCATTGACACGGCCGATAATGTTGCCGTTCTCGTCACGCACATAACCATCTTCGTCAATATAACCTATAATCTCACCGTTCGGGCCATAGGCTACGCGGGTTTTGGTATTGTCCGCAGATATCCGGCCAATAACATTGCCGTCTTTGTCAACAACCTGATTATCAGAATTTATTATTCCTAACTCATTGCCATTTAAATCAACCGCCCGGCCGTCCGGGGTAATATAGCCGATAATATTGCCATTTTCATCCCGGATAACCATTCCTTCGCCCAAGTCTGCTCCAGGTGCTGTTGCACAGAAATTACAATCTTCTTTGCTGATTGCCTTGCCGTCAACCGGAACTTTCTGAGCCTTGGCATTTTGCGCGCTGACATTTGTTTCATGCCAGGAAACAATGAAGTTATTTTGCACATTACCTGCAGAAACCGGTACCCAGTTCATGGTAATATTACAGGTTTGATTGCCTCTTAATTCGGCGCTGGTGCATCCGTCGCTGAACGTAAAACCTTCAAACGGCGGTTCTGCCAGTTTGACAGAAACTATCCGGATTGCCGTTTTTCCGTTTGTTCCGATGGTTAATACATTTTTTGCTTCCGTACCTAAGACAACCTGCCCCATATTAACCGGGTTCGGCGTTGTCGTAATCGGCAGTTCACCTTCGTCGACCTCTTCAAATTCAATGTTATTTAATAACGGATTATCATTATTGCCTAAATTTAGCGCATCATCATCTTCATTGAAAACAGGTTCTTCGTATTCGGTTGTCGGCGTACCGCTGGAAAACAAGAGCAAAAGTCCGAACAAAAACACAACAAAAGAGGTTATGCCAACGATTAAAATAATACGATTGGTTTTACGTACATACCTTTCCGAATGTGTCAGTACTTCTTTGCTCATTCTTATCCTGCCTGCTTACTGCACTCTGACGACACTGCAAAAGACACCGTTACGGCCAAGTTGGCTGCAAATGCTGTCTCCGGCATCAATTGACTGAACCGGGCCTATTCTTAAATGAAACAGCTCTTTACCCTGTCCGTCTGCCGGCGCATCAACCGAATAAAACGGCTGATACGAGCCTAAAACCGAGGAATATTTTTTCGACAATTCGCTCCATAAATTTTCCAAATTGTTGACATCAGCATCTGTTCCAAGTTCTACAGAAATACTGGCGGCATCTTCTCCTTCAAAGCCGCTGCCGTAACGATATTTGGAGAAAAGCTCATCGTCATTTTCAGCTGCCGTCTTATTTTGACGGGAAAGACGGTGCATTTTACTATAATCTACGCCGTCATTGGCACCATCAGCATATTCCGGCATCAGCAGTTCTCCATCCGGACCAATCCTGAAGCTTTTTTCACCAACAACCTCACCATCTGCACCATAAGCCCCGGAAGCACGACGGCTGCC
Organism: uncultured Alphaproteobacteria bacterium; assembly: GCA_944391705.1. Lineage (GTDB taxonomy): Bacteria > Pseudomonadota > Alphaproteobacteria > RF32 > CAG-239 > CAAFZY01. Next base: position 43,577 of record CALXUN010000007.1, on the reverse strand, counting down.
GTCATTGCTTCCAAAACCATATCCCAGCATGCCGGTGCCGGAATTATTACCTTCTGACGAAGAGGCTTTGGCGTTGCCCGGCATTGCCGGCGGTACATCCCAATCATTGGTTTCGGCATAGCTTACATTTTCCAAACCTTCTGCATCATCCCGGCGCAACTTAAGACATACGATGCGTTTACCGTTACGTAAAACCATATCTCCGACGCCTTCAACAATTATCAAACGATTGTTCGGCCCTTTGGTTCTGAAACCAACCGGTGTTTCGACCCTTTCAACAATCAGGGTTACAATTGGGCGCTGTACCATATTTAAAGCTCTCTCGCCAAAATCAATATAGGTAAAAATGTCATCACGCCAGACCCGCTCCGGTGCAATCACCACATCATCGGGATTGGGAACATAAATTTCAATATCAAAACGGAACTGGGAGGGATCAAGCGGAATGCTTTTAATCCAGTCTTCTTTTTGGTATCTCTTGGTAAATGTTGAATCAACAGACTTGTCGTTTCCACCCCGATAAGCACTGGCATTGAGACGTCCACCGCCGGAACTGCTGCCAAGACTTCCGGCGGTACTACCATTTTTTCCTGCATCAACCACTTCAATATCAATAATTGAGTTCGTCAGACGTTCCGTATTTACACCTTCACTACGGGCGTAAAAAACATATTTGTTCCCGGAACGGCCAAAAACAATGATATTGGTATCAACGCCAACCATAGCACCCTGCTTCGGATATAAAAGCAAAGTACTCGGCCCTGAAATCCGTCCATCAAAAGTTTTACTGTCACCGATATATACGTCTTCTACCAATTCCCATTCCGGAAAATTAATCAACGTTATCATCCCCTCGCGCAAGCGTATCGGCAGCACCAAATCCGGCGTCCAATAATATCTTGAATATGCCGGTTTACTTTGTCCTTCACCCAAATTTTGCAACGGATCCAACCACGCACTTTGCATCATTCCCAATGAGCTGATGCCCGTATACCCCATATTCATAGGCTGATACATACCCTGGCTCTGGTCTGCATTTTGATTCAAGCTGTCTATTGTTGCCTGTCCGTTAACAGAAAACGGGACTGCTGCTAAAGTCAAAACAGAAAATATTTTTGTCAGATAACGTTTCATGTTTTAATACACCTTAAAATTTTACTTATTCCGCTTCATTGTGCGAAAGTGAGTATCTGGTTACGGTAAAACCGACCGGATTACTCAGACGTTCACCATATTTAACAATTTTTTTGCGATACATAACTCTTAAAGAAGCCGTCCAATAATTAACTTCCGGCGCTGCCGAATCCGGATACATGTCCCTGGTTTCATATTCTACCTGCCACAACCCCCTGCTTAGTTCGTTAACCGTCATAATCCGAACCATCCGGTTAAGCCCTCTGGTTCTGATAATATCCAAAGCAGGCGTTGCCGTCCGGTCTATAAAAGCCTGATAAACAGCAGATGACGACATCTCTTGCAGCGGTCCGCCTGGCATCCAGCGGGATTCCATTTCCTGCACATCATTGGTAAAAGAGCTTCGTAACAGAACATATTCTCTTACGAAAACCTCGGTAATGGCTTTCTGATTTTCCATATTGGCAAGCGGTACAATATCATAGACCTGTTCTTCTTTATTTTCAAATGTCAAAAGAAACGGTTCTATCCGATATAACGGCAACAGTTGGGTAATTGCCAAAATCAACACCAGATTGCAGCATAAACTGATTGCAACAACAACTGCAAAAGCTCTTGCTGTCCATAAATACCTTTTCTCACTGGCGTTGACAACTATTTCATCTTCATCACGGCGCTTACGAGGCTGAGGTTTACGCACAACCTGCCGCGGCATACCGGCACGGTTACCTATTAATCGTTGTTCTGTATTATTTATGCCTAAACGATCTGCCATGTTACACCTATATTGTTGCTACAAACCAATCCGGAAGCGTTTTGGGCAGCTCAATTTCAATACAGGCGCATGGCGAAAGCTTCAACTCATTGACATCTTTACCAACACCAACAGGTTCCGGTTCATAATATGTACCAAACATTCCGCATGCTGCCAAAACCAAAACGGCAATCAGTAAAACAACTTTTTTATACATTGCAATGTTCCTTTTTATATATGTCCAGACATATTCACATTAAACTCTTTCTTTTTAAAAGTCTAACATGAAGCTTCTACATCCCCAACTTATCAACAAGTTAGAAGACTGTTTTAGTTTATCATACATAAAAAAGATTAATATAAATTAAAGAATTTCAACTTCTGTCTGTGAATATCTTGTTACCGTAAAACCCAGCGGATTCATTAAACGTTTCGACATAAACAAACGCTCCGGAACAAAAAATGCCGTTACAGATGCCGTCCAGTATTTTGTTACCAATACCAAACTGCCGCTTGCTTCATTTCGAACTTCCGGCGATAAGTCATAAGTCCGGAAATCAACTTTCCATACCGGGCTTTTCTCGCCGCCCACTTTGCCAATTGAAATAATTTCCACATCGCGTACAATCTTATCCCGGAGCAATTGGTTTAATATTTGTTGACGCCCTTTGTTAAAATCAGCAAAAACCTGTGAAGATGACATATATGCAACCATCCCGCCGCCAAACCAGCGCGTCTGCATCTCCCGTTCGTCATTTAAAACCGTATTACGTAAAATAACATACTGGCGGATGAAATTTTCCATCATTTGTTTAGAAGAGGCCATATCCGGTGCAATCGGCTCATAACGAACCATGGTATCAGAACTGTCCTGTCTTATAATCAGAAACGGCTCAACCGTTACTTCCGGTGCCAAACGAAACAACACTAACGATGCGCTGGCAAAAAAGCCCAGAGACAATATGGCAAATAAAATCACCAAGCGTGATAACCAGCAATAATAACTTTCCTTAGCTCCCTTTAATTCCGGACTTTGGTCAGTTATATATTCAAATTGTTGCTTAGGTGCATTAGCATCTGTAATTGCCAAAGTCTCATTGCCGTTTCCCAGTTGATTAATCATTTTTTATTCCATCAATCGTAATTTGCACAATAAGGTTCTTCAAAACTGTTTAGATTATCCTCATAAACGCTTTGCGCCTCTTCGTCATATTCATCACGTGCGGCATTATCCGTCTGTTTGCTTTTAATTTCTTCCGACAGCTCACTGTCATCCGACATATTGTCATTTAATTGTACCAGCTCATCGCTGTCCATTTGCAGAGCCCCGGTAATATTATTTATTTTGGTTATTTTTTCGTCAACAACATCATTTGATTTTTGAATTGACTGAATGAGAGAAATCGCTTCTTTTACATATGTATTCTTTGTTGAATCCAATGTTTCCATGATTTCATTATAAGTTTTATCATCTGAAAGGTCAAAATCTTCTTCCGGCGTATAACCGACATCCACCAGTTGTTCCGTAATTTTTTCACGATTACTGTCAACTTTGACTTCCAGCTGGTCCAGATTATCCTGGAAGAGCATTTCCTGTTCAACAAAATCAAGGAAGTTGCCAAACTGATTACGGGTAAACAATTCTTTTTTATAAATTTTTTCCCGCTCCTGATCTTCCTCACTAAAATCATCGGCCGTTTCCATATTTTCATAAAACTCCATAATCTGTTTTATGTAATCATTAAATGTTATGCCGTTGTTATAAGTTAGAATTGTTGCCAGTTCGCTTGTTATCATTTCATCCGGCACCTGAGATACGCTTCCGATTGCACTGTCGCCGTTTGTAAAACGAATATAAGCATTATAGCCGACATTTCCGATTGTTTCATTTCTTCTTATACTTATTGATTGCACATCCGAGCAAAACTTATTAATGTTGCCGGCTGCGTCTGTTACATAATAACCACCGTTACGGATCTGAATATCGTACTTTCCTGTCGTACAGGGGTAGTTTCCCTTTTTAATTTCATCCAATATGGCCGTATTATGTGATAATATTTCCTCAACGTCTATATCGCGTTCAACAAACCCTTTGCCGCCTAAAATCCGCTGCCAGATTGCCGGCATATTCTGCCCCTGGTTTAAGAAATCATACCTCGTTGTCATCCAGGTATCTGATTTAACAACGTTCTCAAAATCAACCGTGTCAAAATGCACAATTTCGCGCAAGGGGGCTGTCGGTGTTGACGTAATTATCTTCGGTGCCATAAAATCGCGCGGTTTAGGCGACAAACCGACAAAATAATCGCTGTCAGCTTCATAACAGACATTGTTCGGGCAAATATCTTCAAAAATTTCGGCAACAATAATTTCTTTTATCAAATTTTTCACTGCACTGGCCGTTAAGATTGCAGCCAGATTGAAACTGCCGCTTATTGTTACATCAAAATCCGGATTTTTAATCTCATCCAGCATTTGCCGGTGAATATTAACAATATCATTGTAACGACCTTCATCAAACCGGCTTTCCTGCAGCTTTTCTATCTGATCAGCCGCTGTATTAATCCTGTCAATAATCTGCTGACGGATATTTGATGCACCATTATCAGCTATTCCGATGATGTCAGATAAAATAGAATTAAGCATACCACGATTTAAGGACGTTGTATTCAAAAGGCCGGAAAGATAGCTGCTGTTGCCAAGAGAGCTTGAGGCCGCTGAGTTTTCCATATCAGACAATGCGGCTTTAATTGTTGATATACCTTTAGCTTCCATACTTGATGCATTTGCAGCAAAACTGCTTTTGGCCCGGGTTATTTCTTCTTCTTTACTTTCCATGTTGAGCCTTAATGAATCAACACTGTCGCGTTTATCTTCAATCTGCGGAAGAATACTTTCGGCCTCTTGTTCTTTCTGGGTAATGGTTTCATCAGATTCACCAATGGAACTTTCCGCCGTTGACTCAAAGTTGCTCATCACATCTGATGACTTGGCTTTTCGGGCTTGTGATATCTCAATAACAACCTTTTGGCCTTCAATGTTTCCTTCTGCTGCCGCTTTATCCTGCATGGCCGTATTGTATGCCGTTTTGTAATCATTTAATTCTATATTTGCATTATCCAGATTTTCGTAAAGGGATGCTTTTTGATTGTTAAGCAATGCCATTTCGGTGTTAAAAGATTTTCTAAGCTCTTCCATAGAATCATCTATTTGTTCCTGGGTTTGCTCAATATCAGCAAAGACAGTTGAATTTTCTTTATCATTTCTAAGTGAGGGGAGTAGTGCATTTAATACGGAATTATTATAATTTTTAACATCGCTCAGGCTGACATTTCCGATTGTTCCCGCTCCGGGAAGAAGATCACTGATTGCTAATGCCAGCTCGGCAATTGCCGGTCGTAAATCCATTGTCTTAATGTAGATGCGCATATTGTCGTATTTTTCATCCAAATATTGTTGATAGACTAATTTATCATCATTCCACAACGGATATTTTGCTTTTAATGTTCCCCATTCGGACGAACCGGAAGCCATGTCTTCGCCTATTTCTTTAGCAGCTTCCGCCCCTATCTGCCAGGCAATCAGGTTTTGTTCACGAATTGCAGCCTCCGTCTTGGGTTCATCACTCGGGCGCAACAAAGAGCTGTCTGACGTTCCTTCTTTTGCTTCCGTACTGTAGCGGTCACCCAAGGTTTCAAGATTTGATACATCAGCCTCAACCCCTTCTTCCGTCATACTGGTTGCAAAGTCTTCCTCATTTAAATCCAATGTTTTTTCAGCTTTTGCCGCTTTATAAGCCGAAACCAGCCATCCGGAAAACCCTCCTCGGCTAGAATAACTGTTTATACCGTAACTGCTGCAGATTTTGGATTTGTCATCTTCACATAAAGTATCCCCCGGCAACAGATTTTTCAAAGTTTCCGATGTCAGGCTTTTATCAGAATCACACATAATCGTCTGACCAGACAATTTACAGCCATCGCCATACCATACATTAACCGGATCTGTATAATATTTACCGATGTAATTTACGGCACAATTTTCCGATTTGGCCAACTGTTCAATGGCTTTTTCATGCAAAGCTTTCATTTTATTGTATTCTACAAAAACTTTCCGATATTCCGGCAGTTGCTGTTTTAAATTGTGAACTTTTAAGGCTTTTTGAACTGTCTGATAGGCATTATTGGCAATCATGGAAGATTGAAACTGCTCAGCCGTTCCGGCAAAAGGCGAACTTAAGTTATAAGATGTTGCCTGTACAATTTCCTGATTAGGATCAGGTTGTTCAGCAACCGCATTTTTGTTGGTTAAAACCATGCCCCCGAGAGTTTCTGTGGTGCTTTCGACAGACAATGCCTTTGAAACTCCGGTTGTAAGAGAGGTGCTTGAAGTCTTGGCTGCAGACGACGTATTTGAAGCCCCGGCGGCAATTGAGGTGTCCTTAGTTGCAGAGGTTTGTATCGCTGAAAACATTTGGGCAAATGATTTGCTGTCTGTATGCACATAACGGAATATATCATTATGGCTGACCTGGTCTTCTCCTGTACTTTCTTCCCCGGAATTTTCTTCTTCGCTTTCCTCTACCGGTTCAATTCCTCCCAAAACAGCCTGAGCGACCTCATATTGTGCTTTTAAGGCCATCAGCTCTTCGGTGATTTTAAGCATCGAATCATAAATAACATTTAATTTATAATAATTGCTCCAAACACCCAGCTCTTCTTCACTGGATGATGCTCCGGCACAACTGCTGGCATTGGAACTTTCACCCTGAACATAGCATTTGCTTAGCTCATCATATTCCGTTTTCAGGGCTTCCATTCTTTCTTCCAAGTCCCGTACGGTAATATACATTTCAATCATGGCGTCATTACCGAACTCAACGGCTTTCTCCTTATACGCCAACTTGACGGCACGCTGGTTTTCCGGATACTTTGCCAAAATATCCGCAGGATAAGTTAAAAATAAAGTATGAAAAGCTTCGGCCACAGAATCTTCATCGGTAATATCGGCAATTTTACATTCCTCAATTGTGCGGACACTGGCCAAATTCGGTTCGCCTTTTTCTTTATTGAACAATGTATTTTTTAAATTAAGCCCCAAATTTTCAATATAGCTTTTGATTTGATTTAATACCTCGCTCTGAAGCTGCTGCAATTTATCCTGAGCTGCCAACAATTGTGCACTTGCTCCTTCTACAGTTTCGGCAGCATCAGTCAGAGCGTCTATCGTCGGGCTTAAAGGTCCGGGCGGAAACGGACCAATTGCCATCGTTGTACCTGCTCTTAATATAACGGCAAGACTTATTATAAAGGCCCATTTATATAATTTAATTACTTTCATTATACCCTCCTCAATCTGCCGTTACAGAATCCAAAAAGCTTTTTTGCCCCTCATCTGAAGGAATATCATCTTCGGTAAAAATATAATTATCCAAATTAAGTGCTGCCGGATTTTTATCATAATTTTTCAACCGATGATCCTGATTAAGCATGTTCTGCGACGTTTTCAAGCGCAAATCGGCAATCAGCAAGTTGGTATAATTATATAAAATTTTGATATCTTCAATCCGTTGTTCAACCAGCATATTTCCTGCTGTCATTTTATAATCGGCAGCCGCCATATTTTCCTGTTTGGTCGTGATACGTTCCAAATCTTCATCCAACTGAAGTTTCAGCTTAATTGCCGTATATAAAACATGTGCAATATCCTCTTTAAAAACTTCCCGGCGATGTTTCATAATCCGGGCAACATTTTCTGCCGTATTTGCTTCATCTTGTTTAAGGAAGTTTTCGGTAATAACTTTATTATATTCTTCCTGCTTTTCGGCATCATTTTTGCTTAAAAGGCTTTTGATGGTTGTCGCCGCAAAATCAGCAGCAGCGACACTGATATCTCCTAATTGCGCCTCTATATCGTCACGCTGGGCAATTAAAGCCTGATACTCGCTGTCACTATTCAGATAATCATCTCCTTGATTATTTTCAAATTGTTCAAGAAGGGTATTATATTCCTCCATTTCTCCTGTAAGAGTTTCCAGCTCTGAAGAAATCACAGCCTTATCCGCCTCATCTTCCGCAGCATCATACATAGCCTGTAAGGTGGCATAATTATCTTGTGCCGCTTGCGCCTTGGCTGCCACTTCTTCGGAAATTGCCGTTTTCCTATCCTCTATCTGTTGATTAATATCTGCCAACTGCATGGTCAAATTTGCCGCCGTACCGACATCTGTTTGTTTTAGATTATCAACTTCGCTGGTTATATTATCAACTTCACCGGTTATCTGATCTGCCTGTTCATTAATGCCGGCAACGGTTTCGTTTATATTATCAGAAACCGCATCAATGCTTCCTGAAACGTCGTCGTAAGCATCTTTGATTTCATTTGCTGCTGCTGTAATACTTTCTTTTAAAGCCCGGATTTTTTCAATAGCCGCCTGAATTTTCGGCCCGGTTATCAGTTCCTGCATTTTCTGTGAAGCCGTGTTGACCTGATTTTGCACCCACTCCTCAGCCTTTTGAATATTACTCATTATTGCCCCGGCCGTTTCTGATGTGCCAAATTTGATTTGTGCCAGTGCATCTTGCGTATTGCCAATTACAAAAAAGCAACCGATTATAATTACTATTTTCTTAACTTTATTCTTCATCGGCGGTATCCTCCGCATTGCGGGTGAAATTCTGCATGGCAACTGAATTTTTATATTCATTAATGTAGGCCTGCATTTCCAAAATCTTATTCCAGCGCCTTAAGGAGGTAATGACCATCTCATTGCTGGCCTGTAAAGCCTCCTGAATTGTTTCCAGGGAATGTTCGGGATTCTCTTCATTCATCAATTCCTGCCGCAGTACCAGCGTTCGTCCGTAAAGAGTTGCCGCGTTTTCGCCCATGTTTTTATTAATTGTAGCCTGTAGTTTTTTGGCTTCGGTAATGCTGTTTTCGGCACCAAATACCCGGGTATAATTTTCAGTAACATTTTCGACCAATTCGTCTTCATTTTTTGAACCATCAAAAGCATCTTTTAAGCCCCCCATGACAGATGTCTTGACATCGCCTATAAGAGAAGTCGGATTGGTTGCCGTATCAACAATTTCATTTATGTTTCCCATAATCCCGGTAACACCCTGAATGGCAGTATCCTTTAGTTTCGTCACAGAATCTGCCGCATCCTGTACAGTTTTAAGCTGCGCCTGAACATTGGTATAGCCGCCCTTAATTGCCGCACTTATTGATTCAATATCTGCTTGCGCCGGAAGAGTTATTCCCAAGCCGATAATACAAAGTATTATTAAAAAAAGCTTATTCATCGGTCTCTTCCTCATCATAATAATCTTTATCCATGATTCCTATCGCTGACCAGGCTTCCGTTATGGCCTGTCCGGTCATAGCTTCCATCAAGCGAATAATGACTTCCTGATTGGTCTGAGTGACTTTGCCGACAAAAGAAATTTCTTCACGCTCGTTGGTTAAGGCTTCCGATTTGCTGTCTAAATCATCGGCAACCTCCGTATCAAATGATGCCGAATAGTTTTTTTGCGTCAGCGCCATAGCCAAATCTGCCGCGACATGATCCCGCTTGGCCTTGTTATACTCGTTTTTCCAGTCTGTCGCTGTTTCGGCATTGGCATCATTCATACCTAAAACCCAGGTTTTAACGCATTCTATTACTTTTTCTTCATCAACTTCATCGAAATTTATACTGCATTTATTGGCAATAATATCCGAATAAATGAATTTGCCGTCATTATTGGTTCCGGTTTTAAAGGTCACAGGTGTTGTTTGTGCAAAAGCCATTGGCTGTCTGGCTTGATACAAGAAATCAGCTGAAGATGTCGTAAACGCACGGCGTACAGGTGCTGTCTTTATTTCTGAAACGGAACTGGCCGGTGAAACGGAACTGGCCGATGTTTCCGCAGAAACCGGACTTGATTTCAAAACAGCCGCCCCGGAAGCAGATACCGAATTGACTGCCGGTTGCACAGCTGTTTTAGCTGACAAATCAGATTCTTTCGCCGATGTTTCTACTGATGTGTTCTTCATTGTAGCAGACTGCGTTGTAAAAGCACGGCGTACCGGGGTTTCTTTGATTGACGTCGATGATATTCCGTTTGTCTTAACAGAAATTTTGTCATCTGAAGTGGTTAACTCTTTGGAAACAGTCGGACTTACAGTTTCCACACCCGTTTTAACGGCACTAATTCCACTGGTTGTTAAAACACCTTTGGATGCAGCTTCCGATGTTTGCGTTTCATCCGAAACCGCATTTTTTCCCTCTGAATTTCCACTTGCAAACGGCTGACGGCCGATAAGCGTTTCTTCTTCGACAGATAAGGTTTCCCCGGAAATTGTCGGCAATGCCGTATCAACACCTGCTTCGGAAAATTCTGCCTCTGTTCCAAAATATCCGCCTTCACCACTCCAGCTTCCTTCGGAAAATTCTTCATCAGAAATCAAATCCGCAATCGCTTCATTGTCTAAAGCCTCGCTGTCCATAATTTCTTCTTCGGTGAGCTGTTCTTCGTTTTCCGTTGTTATATCACCGCTATTTGTTTCCGTAGCAGATTCTCCGCCATTTATGACATCTTGAAAAGCATCTACTGTTTCTTTTCCTTCTTCATAAAGAGCTTTCCCTTCTTCATACATATCCATGCCTTCATCGTAAATAGATTTTCCCTCTTCATAAATTTCCATGCCTTCTTCATATAAATTTTTGCCGGCATCAACGACGCTATTTACTTCTGATTTGACATTATCCGCAAATTTTTTGGCGTTTTCTACCTGTTCTTCAAACTTCTTCTTTAATTCTATTAATTTTTCAGCGCGCTTTTTCTGCTTTTCTACTTTTTCTGCCAATTTTTCAGCTTTTTCTTTGGCGTCGGTAAATTTTGACAAACCGCCGATAGCATCCCCGAGCTGCTGTTGAATATTACCAACAGATAATGTCGATTGGATGGTAGAAGATGTTGATTCAATCTGGGATGTCCATCCATTAATCATGTTGGTTACCTGCGATAAATCAAGCGTCGGCCATTGCGCTTTTACCGGTAAAGCCAGCATGAGCATACCCGTACAGGTTAAACAAAAAATTTTGAAAGATTGCTTTTTGTTCATACTGACCCCCTTTATAAAGTTCGTTTTCATACTAATTTTTATTTTAACACACAGCTTTGAAAACACAAAACGATATTTTGTCCTTTAAGCCATATTTAAATATTTTGTAACAAAGTTGTTTTCGCCATATTCTTTTATCAGCTCTTCAACCAGTAAAACATTTTTCCGGCCGGAGTTATAGAGCTTTAAGTATGGGCCTAATGCGCCTAAATTGACGTCTAAGATTACTGATTCTCCGGTTGCCGGACGCGATAACAATATGGCATACGGAAAATCACGATAAGTTTTACCAAAAACAAAATCAAGCTCGCTCTGGGTTAAATTCCAAGTAGCATAATCTTCCGGCATTGCCTGCGGGTTGCGGAAGAAAATAACCGTTTGGCACTGACCGCGGATAACCTCGCCGACACCCAGCTTGTCAATAATATTCGGCTGTTGGAAAGCACACAAATAAGCCTGACGTTTTTTACGGCCTTCTTGCAAACCAATCATAAAATAATCCCTGAACATCGGGTGTTTTAACATCGGCGCCGTTTCATCAATCATAATCAGGGACGGAACACCGGTTTCACCGGTTTCTGACTGAATACGGTGCATAATGTAGCTGATAACGGCAGGCGCTAAGGTTTCATCTTCAAAAATATGGGTAAAATCAAAAGCCATAAAGCGTTTGGATTTTAAATCCAGACTATCATTTTCGGCATTGAAAATATTGCCGTATTGATCCGGATTAATCCAACGATATAATTCCCGACGCATGGTTCCGGTCGGTGAAAAACAGCTCTTATACAGGTTTTTCATAATCCGTTCTTCCGGCCGCAGATAATCAAACGCCGTTGTAACCGCGCGGGCAATTTCACGTTCGGAAAGCGCATCATCTGCCAAAGTAATAGATTTCATCCAGCGGCGCAGAAAGGCTCTGTTGTTCGGCGTATTATCCGCATCAAACGGATTAAGCGATACATTCTTATTATCACCGTCAAAGCCGACATACGCCCCGCCGATGGCACGGGTAAAAATTTCCGCACCGCGGTGGCGGTCAAAGAAAAACACTTTCAAATCACTGTGACGCATGGCCTGTCCTGCCAAAAATGTCAGCAATGTCGTTTTACCTTGGCCGGTCGGTCCGATAATACAACAGTGTGCCACGGCTGATTCTTCAGAAGAAACATGGAACTGAAAACGATATGCCGAACCGGACATCGTCCGGAAAACCGTAATTGCTCCCGGCCCCCAGTCGCTTTTATTAAAGCCTTCCGCCGGTTTATCAAAAGAAATTGCCAGTGCAACAATCCGCGATAAATAACGGTAAGTTCTCGGATAGGTGTCATATGTCGGAAACTGGCTGAAAAACGTTGCCTGAGCCACCCAGCCTTCGCGAACCGGCGTCACGCCGAAACTGCGGCAAATACGCTGCACTTCAGCTTCTCCGAAATCCAACTCCTCTTTGCTGGAACCTTTTAACAAAACCGTCATGGAATACTCAGTTAAAGCCTGATAATCAGCATCGCTATCCTCAATGGTGGACAGCGCCTGGCTGTATTGATTGACGACTTCCGGTGAAAAGCTCGTTAAAACCGCCATTCTTTGTTGCTGAATCAGTATCATCCGTGCCTGAGGCTTGAAAATCGGGCGGATGTTGTGCATTAAGACTAATTCGCAGTCAATCGAAAGCAGTGAGACAATCATGCTTTCATCCATAAAATCACCCGTGGTGCGAATACCCATGGCTATTTCATAAAGTTCTTTATCTCCGGAAAAGAAACGGATAATTCCCTGCTCGCGTGTGAAATGTATATGATCAGATGTAAGCATTTCATTTAATTCTGCCCCTTCGGCATTGCGGATTTTCGGCTCAGGTTTGGAAACGGGGCTGCATAAACGGCTGAAAACATACAAAGGACTATCTGTTGCAGGGCTGTCCGGCGCTTCATACATTTGCGATACGCCATACTCACCTAAAGTTGCAATCAATGATTGACTGGCATAGTTTAAATCTTTCAAAGCATCTTTACGGTCAATAACCGATAAAACCACATAATGCCGGTTGGTATAAATCCGGCTCATGTTTTCCGCCCAAACCTTGGAAACTTTTTCCAACAGCTCATTTTGGAAGTCCCCCTGTTCGTCTTCCATTTCACTGCGCTCACGAAGCGTTATAACCCGACAGACGATTTGCAATTCCGAAAGGTTATCAATCCAGGATTTCCGAGCCTCCATCATAGAATAAACCTTCTCCGGCGTTGCCGAAGATAAATCCATGCCGGTTATACGGAAAACCCGCGCATAAGACCCGTTGGTACAGCGAATTGTCATACCATCTTCCAAAAGCTTGGCAAAAGGCAAAAAGTCAGATACGCGAGATTCTCTCGGTTGTGGCAGCACCCAGGAACCGAATTTGGTTGAAAGAAGCACGGCAAATGCTGCCGCCGAGATAAAACCTATGATGGCCACGGCAACTTCTACATTGCTCAAGCCTTCAACAAACATTGTAAAAAAGTCAAAATCAGGGTTCAAATTTATTTCCCCTTTCCGGATACAAATTGTTCGAAACTTTGTTAGTCTGGCCAAAAGCCTGAATCATAGCTGACAAATGCGGTTCGCGGGTACCGGCCAAAACAATGGCAGCATGTGCCAGTAAAATCGTACAGATAAAAAAGAGAGGATTCATGTCGCCAACACCAATCATCATAAACATGAGCGGAAACTGCAGGCCGACATTTAATGCGACAGGAAGCACCGGCCCCCAAAAAATCTTGGGCGGCTGAGCCACGGCTTTTAAAATCATATCACGCATCTTAATCCCTCTTAATAATTATTTTAATAGTGAAACCTCTTTAGCCTTTCGTCAACCGTTTTTAGAAAATAATCCACTTTCAACACATTTGGCCAGAGTATTTCAACAACAAAACACTTATTTTCTGCCAAACCAATCTTTAACCTTTTCGCCCATATTAACAGCCTGATTGCCATATCCGGCCAAATCTTCGGTCGTACTTGTAAAATCACGAACTTCGTTGCCGACATCGTTGGCACCACTGCCAATTACATCCAAAGCATCACCGACACCGGAATTATCAATTGCACTGGATGTACTGTCATCTCCCTTAATAACATCCCCGGCAGCTCCCGCATAACCTAAAGCAGAGCCTAAGCCGCCCATAGCCGCTGCCGTACCACCGGTTATTGAGCCTATCGTAGAACCAACAGTACCTGCCAAGCCGCCTAGTTTATCAAACACATTTCCATCACCGGAAATAATATCACCGATATTATCCATGCCTTCTTTAGCAGCATTAACAGCATTGATGCCTGAATCCACCGCGCCAACAATGCTTTTTCCCCCGGCAATAATATTTTTTGCCGTTTCTGCAATATCTTTAAATGTCTGCTTAAAGCTTTTTTTACATTGGCCGTTTTTAACCGTCCCTTCGCAACAGTCCTGCTCACCGTTTACTGTCCGGCAGCCATTCTTATCATACGGCGTGGTAATATTTGCCAAATCTAAATCCGGAAGATCAGATTTCAAATCATCCAGCAAACCGTTAGGCAATCCTGCAAGCCCATTATTATCTCCCAGACCGCCTTCCAATCCATCGGGACAGATAGCTCCCGTACATTCCGTCAAATCGCCCAAATCACTCCCTGTAATGCTGGCATCGCCGCCGGCTATGAAATTTTCGTACGAATATTCGGAATCTTCCAAATTAGCACCGCTAAAGTAATTGATAAACGGCATCATGACCGATAACAGCGAAAGGCCTATCATGATATAAGAAAGGTGTTTAAAGCTGATTTTATTAAAAACAGCCAGCACGGCAAACATAATTAAACCGAAGCCGGCAATGATATAAACAATTTTACGAACATCCTGGATGGTGGTGATCATTTTATTGGAAATAATCGTAAAAATATCACCACTGGCAGCAAAGGCGCCGGCCGGCGAAAATACAATCAACCCCAGCAATAAAAAAGCTAACATCTTGTTTATTTTCCCCATCATGACCACCTCCTTAAAATCAGGTTATCAATATTTATCCTTCCGCGTTTACCAATGTATCGGTTATGCCCGAAACACTGATATCCGCCCCGGTACCTGCTACCAGATATTGTACCAGACCAACGGTTAAGGCAATTACGATCAAACCGATAATAATTGCACTCAGCCATTTCCAGTTTAAGGCGCCAAAAAAACTGCCGATGGCAATAGCAATGATACCAAAGCCGGCGGCGCCGAAAATAATTTTACGCATGCCGCCGAAAATTTCCCAGCCGGTGCTGGTTAAATTTTCAAACACGGCATAAGAATCTGTTGCGCATAAAATCGAAGAAAGTGCAAATGCCAGCAGTCCTGCACAAATATATTTCTTAAAATTTACACCCAACATCCATCAGCCCCTTCATTATCTGTAAAATTCGTCTTAAAGAAAACCGCTCTGTTTATATTAATACTCCGGCAACCTAAATAGGTACAATGTTTTGTTCAGCCCGGCTTCTTTATTTTCCAATCAGGTCAAAAACCTCCCAAACAGGGAAAAGCCGAAATGGCTTTTCCCTTAACTGTTTCGGAGTGTTAAATATTACCAAAAGTATCACCCATCTCCTGCGTACCGGCATCAGTATCACCCGTAGCATATTCAACAATTGCCCCGGCAGCAGCCAGAATGGCCAGACCAACGGCAAGACCCGCAAACCAAGGCCATTTAACTTTACCGAAAATCGCCTGAAATGCTAAAGCTACCAAACCGAAACCACCAATTACGAAAACAATGGTTTTAACAGCCTTAAACACATCAACCGCTTTCTGTCTGGCTGTTGTCATAACACTGGCTCCGCCAACACTACCAGCATTTGCATCGCAGGTAACTGCCAAGACAAACACCAACCCTAAGGCGAGCAGGGTGAAGATATTATTTTTAAGAAACTTCATTGCTTTTCTCCTAAGTTATCACAAAACTTCTTATACATTTTTAGAATACCAGATTTGAAATCATTTTACCAGTTTTTTTTCAATTACCAAAAACATACCAACATATTGTTTTAATTAAAAAAATAAACCGTGTAACAAAAAATTCACATTCAACACAGGCATCCAATCCATTATTTTATAGCCAATAAAAGTAAATAAACTTCTAATTTCTTTTCTTAAAAAATTTTATCAATCAGCAAAAGCATGTTGAAACTTTTCAATTTAAATAAAACAACGCCTGCTTTACAAAAAAAACACCCTAACTCTTTCTATTAACCCTATTTTAATATTATTAGTTGTATCGTTTAAGCAACAAAACCGCGGAAAAACATGTAAATCTTTTTAATAAATTGTTTTTACGTCTTTTTCCACATCGGAGTATAATAAAATAATGCATAAACAAAGCATAAAAAATTTTATTTGCAGCTTTTTATTTTCTTTATTGGCCGTTATCTGCGTCAATAAAGTGTTTATGCATGCCCCGGAAACAGAAAATCGGAAAACGGAAAAAAGCACAAAAATTCAGAACATTTCTTTATTTTCCGCTCCTTCTGATAATTTGACGCCAATGGTTGAAAACAGCTCTGTTGATATCAGCGAAATTGAAAAATTAACAGCAGCCGTTCCACCTTTAGAAAACATTACAGACCATCGAAGTACGGCTGTGTTTGCTGCCGGTGCTCTGCCGCCGCCTCCGCCCGACACATCTGATAATATTATTATCGGAGCAAACCTGCCGGATTTAATGCCGGCTTCAAGCATTAAAGAACCGGATGTCCAAAAAATCACCCCGGCTATATCGGAAACAAAAAAAGAAACAATTAATACCGATCTGGCCGCCGCCAAAGAAATCATCCTGGAAAAAGAAAATATCATCACCAAAGCCGAACCGGTAAACGATTATGAAAAAAACGGCATCGTTTATGCTGACATCAGCGACACCTTTGATACGAACAATAATGAAAACAATCCGGAACCGGAAAATCTGCCGGAAGCCATCTATACCCCCGAAGGTGCGAACAACACCGAACAGCCGCAAAAACTTCTTGTTGCCGCAAACGACTTGCCGAACACAACAAATATTTCCGAACAATCTCTTCTTGAAGGTGAAGAAAGCGATATTCCGCTTTTGGAAGGAAACGACACCCTTCATGCACATATAAATGTTGCCCAAAATACAGGTTCGGCGCAAATTGCCATGCTGGAACCAAACAACCTGGTCAGCACAATTGAAGAAATTGAAGAACCTGAAGAAAAAACGCTGGCCGAAGCCGACTTGAAACAAGACGAATGGACTCAAATGTCGGAAAAAGAGGAAAATGACAGCCCGTGGGTTGTGGCAAAAGGTAACAAATTTGCCAAAAATCAAGCCATTGTCGAACGTTTTTCCAAAGAAGATCCTTCCGTTTCCAAAGAAACATCTCCCGCCGGCGAAAATACGCCGGGCATTACCGATGAAGAAAGTAAAAAAGTTTCAGATGCTTTAAAACCGGAAACAAACGCCAAAGACGGAACAGAAACAAAAGTTGCTTATCAGATGATACAAAATCTGCTTATTCCTATTCCGGAAGATATTATGAACGACACGAACCTTACGCCTCAGTTAACGGCATCGCCGCAAGAGAAACCTGACGATACTGAGAAGAAAGCTGAAAAAAATGCCGCACAAAAAACAGTTGTTAACAACAAAAAGTTAAACGAGAACGAAAAACAAAGCGGTTTGTTTAAGAGCATTGCCTCCTGGTTTTCCGATGATAAAGAAAGCACGACAAACAAAGAACAAAAAGTTCAGAAGAAAACTTCCGGCAAAAAAAGCGGCATTGACTTTTTCGGCTTTGTTTCCGGTGAAGATGAAAATAAAACAGATACGCAAATTTTACCGGCTGAGCTGCGCCTTTCATTTCAACCGAACAGGGCTGAAATTTCCGGTCAAACACTGCGGTGGATACACGCTTTTGCCGACACCGCCCGCGATAACAACGACATGTATATTGAAATCAGAATTGACGGAACCAGCTCTTTTGCTCTGCAAAAAAAGCGTTTGAACCTGCTAAGCACCATTTTAGCCAACCGCGGTGTTGATTTCAGAAAAATAAATATTGTTTTCACATCGCGCGAGCCAAATTCATTTATTATTAGGAATATTCGTTTTAACAACAATGAAGAGGTTGTGGTAAATAAAAACAGCAGCAATAATTCTTATTATCGTCCATGGTAATAAGTGTTTTGTAAAACTTGATTATTTAATTTGCAGCCTGTATGATTGGAAAATATTATGAAGTATGACAAAGGGGAATTAAACATGAATAAAAAACTATTTTTACCGGCCTGCCTGATCGGCCTTTTGGGCATAGCCGGCTGTGTGCGCAACAATTCCGCATATACAGCTCAATGCAGCGGCCCCAATTGTCCTGTACCGGTTGTCGCTGCGGAAAATGTTACCCTGCCGCCGGATGATTATATTTGTCAGACGACGAATGATCCGGAATTGTGCCCGACGGACCCGTTTGTCAATTATACGAGAACGGCAGCTGACTATAGAGAATACGGCGAAAGAACGCCTCGTGATTCAATGATATCCCAGGCTGCAGCCGGCAACAATCTTTCGGCTTCCATTCCGCCGTCCATTGAAGACGAGGTTATTGAATATGAAGAACAAATCAATCCCGGCTCAGAGTTAACCTCTGAAACAACAGAAACCGTTGAAGAGGAAATTGCCGACACCGAAGACGGCTTAAGCGGTGATATTGAAGATGAAGAAGATATGGAAGACATTGAAGACCCTGTTCAGGATTGGCTGGCCGAAGAAGGACAGAATTTAAAAGCCCTTTTAACCGAATGGAGTGAAAAATCCGGCTGGCGCCTGGTCTGGAATACCAACCGTAATTATGTTTTAAGTGCCGGCGCTATGTTCAGAGGACGGTTTGCCGACGTCAGTTCAGCTTTAATCAGAGCTTTTGCCAGAGCACGGCCGGCACCGATTGCAACTTTTTATAAAGGAAACCGTGTCTTAGTGGTTGAAACAATGGAGGATGAGAATGCATATGAATAAAATTATCAATTTGGCTATTGGAACGACCGTAGCCGGGCTTGTGGCAGCCTGCTCCGTTTCAACCGATTTGGACGCCACGCTGGACCGGGAGGTCGAAAACACAGTTGCTCTCAAAGAAGAGGCAAAAGTGCCGACTACGCCTGCTCCTACCGATGTCATCCGGGTTAAGGATGATATATGGCTTGGAGATACCAGCGAGATTGAGTATGAAGGCGACCCTGTTCCCAGCTATCTGGAAACGGCAGATGGTGTTACTTTAATCAGTAACCGCCCGATTACTTTGTTTGAAATCGGTGACATGATTAATAAAATCACCTCTTTGTCTGTCCGCTATGATCAGGAACTGGAAGAAAATTCTAAAAGTCTGGCTGATGGGAATGCCCCCAGTCTGGAAACTATCGGCGCCCAATGGACAGACAGCACTAAAATGCTTGTTTCTTACAAAGGTCCGTTAAGCGGCTTGCTTGATGAAGTATCAAACCGTTTCGGCATTTGGTGGAAGTATGAAAATAAGCAAATTTATTTTTATAAATATATTACTAAAACTTTCGTATTATACACTCTTCCGACCAAGCCGACGCTGTCGGTTAATGTCGGCGGCTCATCTACGGAAGGCAGTGCAGGCTCGTCATCTGTATCTTTGACCAATACGGCAAACATTGATTTGTGGACAAATATTGAATCCTCAATTAAATCAATGATCAGCCAAGGAGCACAACTGACAATGGATCAGTCCAACGGTACCATTACCTTAACCGGTACACCGACAGATATCCGTAAAGTGGCAAAATTTGTTAATGAACAGAACGTTAGATTGTCACGGCAAGTAGCTATCAGCGTTAAAGTGTTGCAAGTTACGATTTCAGACAGCGATCAATACGGCTTGAACTTGGGCGCCGTGTTTAACGGCACCAGAGCCGACGGCGGTATCAGCGGTAGCCACATTACTGACTTGGGATTTGCCAGCCCAGGTAGCGGTTTGGGTGCTGAAATTACCGAAAACTTGTCAATGGCGATTGTTTCCGGTAGCTGGACGCTGCAAGGCGCTATTCAAGCTTTGTCTGAACAAGGTACGACAACGTTGGTTACCAGCGGTACGGTTACGACTTTAAATAATAAGCCGGCACCTATTCAAGTTGTCCGAACCCAGAATTATATTTCCGAAATCACGAAGACAAATTCAGGCAGCGATGGCAGCTACTATGACTTGTCAACGGAAACCGAAGAAATTGAAACAGGTTTCACACTTGATGTGTTGCCGCGGATTTTGGAACATGGCCGTTTGATGCTGATGTTTAACCTGACATTGTCTGACTTGATTGAGTTGGAAAGAGTTGACTTGGGCGGCAGCGGCGAAGGTTCGGAAGAAACCAGCGGTCAGTATATTCAAAACCCGATTATTGAAACTCGCGGCTTTACGCAGGAAGTTGCTTTGAAATCTGGCGAAACGCTGATTTTGAGCGGCTATGAGAGAGTTGAAAACACGGCAAACAAAACCGGTGTCGGCTCTGCGGAAAATTCGCTTTTGGGTGGTACGGCCACAGCTGAAAAAACCAGAAGTATTTTGGTGATTATGCTGACGCCGGTGGTGCTGAATACACCTTTATCTCCTGAATCGAGAATGAATTATTAACGGAAAGGAAAAACCGTGCTGGAAGATGCTAATTTAGATGAAAACTATTCCGGTGAAGCAGCTCCGGAAAGAGATGAAGCCAAAGCTTGGGGAACCAACTTTGAAATTGGCGGTGTGCCTTACGCCGCCAGCCTCTTCTGGCAGCCGTTACAAAACCGGGACGACCCTTTTACGGAAATCATTGAAGCTTCCGAAAATGTTTTGGAAGGAGCTGATTTATTCTGTCTTAAACCCGGCAAATCTCCTCAATTTGGTCTTTGCGTATCATATCAGGGATATAAAAAGAAAATGCCGGCAGCAGCTGTTACTGTTGCTACGGCATTATCGGACAGATCGTCTTTTTTGGCGGTTTTTAAAGTAAATAGCGGATGGTGGTACGTTTGCGCCAGAAATGATATTATCCTTTCTGACGGTGATATGCTGTTCTTAAATGAAGAAGACGCCAGAGAACAATTTATGTCCATGCTGGCCGTTCCTGACTGGGGACGCAAGATTGCACCGGCCGAATGGGGAATTGAAGAGACAGAAGAAATGTCTCTTGAAAGTATGGTTGACAAGGGAGCTACGGCATATTTACAAAAAATACGTGCCCTCCGGGGACCAAAGTTGTTTGCCGTTGTGGCTGCAATTGCCGTTGTGGCCATCTGGTTGGTTTCAACTTTGATTAATTCAATTTTCCTTGCTCCTCCTAAAAAGCCTATTATTGCACCGGTTCCCGTTAAAAAAATCGAAAAGGCTCCCCCGCCGCCGGAACCCAAACCCTGGGAAAGTATTCCAGATCCGCAGGCCATTTTGGAAAAATGTTATAAGGCAACCCAAGATGTGGTCAGTATTATTGTACCGGGATGGAAAATTGAGGGCATTACCTGTACACCGACCGGATTGGTGACATCATGGAAACGTGAAGTTGGACGGCTGTCATGGATGGATCATGCGTTGAATAATTCAGGCGTTACCTTTTCCAGTCGGTCAATTTCGGCCCGAGGCGACAGTGTTGTTGTGTCCGTACCGATAACCGATGTCAAAAACTTAAATTCTCCGCCGGAAAAAAACGGGGTCGATTTGGTTAATATGATTAATGATTTGTTCCAGGCCATTCAGATGTCAATTAATATGAACACGGAAACATGGACTTCCCCGCAAAAAAATGTCTACCGTTCCGTTAAATTCAATTTCACATCAAATCATGATCCGTTGCAATGGAAAGATTTGTTAATGAATTTTTCAGGACTTAAGATTAATACTATTAAATATGATATAAACAGCCATAACTGGTATTACGAAGGAGCGATATATGTATTATAAGCTTTTATATAAAAATTTACTTACAGCCGCTTTGATTTCATTTATTACTTTAAATGCAGTCAAGCCCTGTGAGGCGCAGGGCGTTGTCTCACTGGTTGAAGACAACGAAGCATCTGCACCTGATAACAATGCCAATGAGGCTGCTGTCCCTTCGGCAGAACTGTCTATGGATACTGATTTGCCAAGTTCTCTGCCTAATGACGAGGTTATTCCCCTGGACAATGCCGGTTTAATTTCTCCGGCGCCCAAAGCCGCTTCTAATGATGTTGTTCCGGCGCCTGCTTCCGTTCCGGCCTTGCCTGCCGAAACAAATGCAGAAGCAGCGCCAAGTCCTGAAAACTTTGATCAGGATATGGATTTTTCTTTAGGCGTTGAAAGCGATGTTCCTCCTTTGCCTGCAACGGCATCAAAACCGGCGGCATCCGGCCCGACAACCGGAAACACTAACCCGCTTATGGCTGCAAAGCAGGAAGCTCCCAAGCCTCAAAGTACAAAGGAATTCGGGGATGATGTTCTGGCAAAAATAGACAACGATCTGTTCAGCCAGATGTCTGACATTGAAAAACAGACAACTTTGCTGACCTTGGAACTGCGACGCGAAAAACTTCGTAATGAAATTGAAGCCATTAAAGCTCAGAGAACCAAAGCTCTGGAAGAAAAAGCCGCTGCCGAGGAAGAAAAAAAACGTAAAGAGTTTGAATGGAAAAAAGAACAAGAAGCCAAAGTTTTAAAAGAGCAACAACTGTTAAAAGAAAAAGAAATCGAATTAGAAAAGCTCAAACAGAAAAAAGTGTTAAACGCTTACATGAATCGCATGTTGGAGCAAAATCAGAAATGGATTGCCGAAAATGCCGAGGTTTATAAGCAAATGCGCCAAATTGAAGCTGACAGAAAATCTTTGGTTGACAACTTCAAACAAAAGCTTGATGCTTTGAATACTTTATCAAATAAAGCCGTTCAAAGCGCTAATAATGCCAAAAGCAACCATGATCGCACCCTGGCCAGTTTGACGGCTCAGAATATTCAGTTGAAAAAACGTATTGAAGCTGAAGCTCTGGCTGCCAAAAACCGGCAAAAAAATCCTTTTGATGCCAATAAAGGCGGCGAAAATAAAAATGCTGCCGTTACGACATCCATTGACGCAAAAATTGTTCCGGTTAATATTTCAAAAGAATATGCCATAATGGACATCACCGGACAAGGTGATGAATTGGTTGCAAAACTTATTAATAAGGAAGGAGAATCTTTTCTGGCACGGAAGGGTACAATCTTGCAGACCGGACATGCTATTGAAGCGATTACGCCCAACTATATACAGTTTGACCGTAACGGCTTGAAAGATTATCTGTACACCAGCGGAAGCGCCATGACCATGGAACCGGAAAATATGGAAGGAACGGCAACAACAAGTGCCAAAGCGCCGAGAAAACCCGTCGCTGCTCCTAGAAAATCATCCGGTGGCGTAGCAGCCGAACGAGGCATACCTTCATTGGGAACGGGAATGTTCGTTAAATAAGGCGGGGTGTGTCGTAAAATGGCTACTCAGACGGAAAACAGCAAAGAAAATAAGACCGGGACTTCAGCGTCTTCCGGTTCTTATTTAGCTGAGAGTGAAACTGAGCAAGGTAAGAAAAGAAATATTCTGGAAGAATTGTTTGCCAATGGCAACAAACTTCTTACATTGCCTGATTCCGATATTCTGATTAGTGACGAAACAAGACGTCTGGTTGCTTTGTTTTCAGACGGAACCTATCTTGTTTCCAAAGACCATCGTTTTGACGGTCCGGTTTATAACTTTGAAAAAACAATTAAAAGAAGAAAGATTCCTATCAAAGCTCCGGAATATGTCAGTCAAAATGAAATTACCGCTATTTATGCTTTTGCCGAGCGCGGTTCCGGCGTGGCTAACGTTGACAGTGAATCGCATGATCAGATGCAGATGCAAATTGACTTTATTAATGTCATTGCCCGGGCTTCTGCACAAAAAGTATCTGATATCCATGTCATTGTTGCCGATTCAACAATTATCATGTTCCGTGTTAACGGTATGATGCAACGGCAAATGGAATACAACAAAGACTGGGGCGAGGCTTTTGTTCGTGCTGCTTTTGCGTCTGCTGATATTTCCGACTCAAACTATGCCCAAAACGAGTTCCAAGGTGCTCAGAAACTGGGCGCAACACCGTTGCGTGGTTCTAACGGTAAATTAATGCTGCCGCATAACGTTTTGGCTATACGTTTGCAATTTAACCCGATTGCTTTTGGTTCGCAATATCTGGTTATGCGTCTTTTGTACGCCGATGACAACCCGGACGGCAGTTCTGATTTGAAATCTTTAGGTTTTGGCGAGCGGGAAGAAAATTTATTTTATCGCTTGAGAGCCGTACCGGTTGGCTTAAATATCGTTGCCGGTCCGACGGGTTCCGGAAAATCAACAACCCTGCAAAGAAACATGATTAAACTTTTGCAGGAAAAAAACTATGAAATTAACTTAATTACGGTGGAAGATCCGCCGGAATACCCAATTCCCGGTGCAAGACAAATGCCGGTGACGAACGCTAATACCGAAGAGGAAAAAGAAGCCGAATTTACCAAGGCCTTAAATGCTGCTTTGCGTTCTGACCCTGATGTTATGATGGTCGGTGAAATTCGTTCCTTATCTGCTGCCGAATTAACTTTTAAAGGTGCTTTATCCGGTCACGGTGTGTGGTCAACTTTACACGCAAACTCAGCCCCGGCAATTATTACCCGTTTGCGCGATATGGGCATTCAGTCATATATGCTGGGCGATCCGGAATTAATCAAAGGATTAATTTCCCAACGTTTGTTCCGTAAACTTTGCCCCTACTGCCGCAAATCCATTAAAGAAAGGATGAATGACCCCTCGTTTGAGCGCCTGAAAACGGCTTTGGGTGATTTTGGTATTGAAAATACTTTTGTCCGGGGAGAAGGTTGTAAATACTGCGGGTATAAAGGTTTTAGCGGGCGTATGTCCGTGCCGGAAATTATTTTACCGGATGCCATGTTTTTACAACTCATGATCAGCGGCGATACCAAGCGTGCCATTGATTACTGGACCAGTGAACTGGACGGCCGGCCGCTTCGTGACGCAGCATTGGAAAGAATGTTAAAGGGCTATATTGATTTAGATGAAGTTGAACGTTGGTGCGGCTTGCTTGACCAGCGTCCTGTTTACTAGGAGTGGTATATATTATGGCAGAAAAGAAAAAATCAACATCTTTTAATAAAGCAATGCGTTCATTAAACTCCATTGAAGTTTATTACGCTAAAATGATTTGTAATTTTTCTAATGAAGCCAGATTGAAAATTTATCGTAAACTGGCCGCCCTGATGCGCAACAGGTTCTCGTTAATGGATGCTCTGGATATGCTCCACGACGGTATCACCAACGGCGGTAAAAACCCAAGCGAGCCAATGGCTATTGCTCTTGCCAGCTGGGGACGGGCTTTACAAAACGGTTTACCTTTTTCTGATGCCCTGAAAGGCTGGGCGCCGAGCCGTGAAAGACTGATGCTTTCTGTGGGTGATGTTTCCGATTTGGAAAGCGCTTTGTTAAACCTGATTAAAGTTACCGAAGGTTCTACCAAAATGATCCGTCCGATTATCGGCGCAATCTCTTATCCGTCATTTCTGATGATGATGTCCATCGTTATTATCTGGGCCATCGGTGCTTACATGGTTCCGCCGATGATTGATGCGGCACCGGGCGTACGGTGGGTCGGGACGGCACGGACGCTGGTTGATATTTCCGACTGGATTAAAGTTAACTGGCTGTTTGCATTTATTTCTTTTCCTTCCGTTATGCTTGTCATTTATCTTACCATTGGTATATGGACAGGTCCGATTAGAGCTGCATTTGATAATGTTCCGCCATGGTCTTTATATAAAGTCTTTATGGGCATTACCTGGCTTTTGGCCTTGTCTGCCCTGGTTAAAGGCGGCGTTCCGGTTTCAACGGCTTTACAAGCTTTGAGAAGAGATTCCAACGCATACTTAAAAGAACGGATTGATAAAACCCTTACTTTTATTAAAAACGGTGACAACCTTGGTCAGGCTTTAATGAAAACAGGCTTGAATTTCCCGGATAAGGAAATTATTTCCGATTTGAAAATTTATTCGGAACTTGACAACTTTGAAGAAGCTTTGGGGAAACTGGCTGATGACTGGCTGGAAGAATCTGTTTACATGATTGAACAAAAAGCCTCGTTGTTAAACATGGTGGCCTTGCTGGCCGTTGCCGGCGTTATTGCCTGGGCCGTGTTCGGCGTGTTTGAGATGCAAGACCAGATTACAAGCGCCATGGGAGGTTAAAATGTTTGACCGTATGGCTGGTATCATAAACTTTAACAAAGCAAAACTCCGGGAAATTTTTCACAATAAATATCTGTGGGGATTTGCAGGGGTTTTGCTTTTGGTTTTGGTAACGGTTATGCTCTTGCAGCCGGGACAAAAAAAACACTTTCAAACGGCTCATCAGGAATTAACCGAATTGGCCGGAAATATCCGCAATCATTATAAAGTCCGGCCGGATTACTGGGGCTTGGATACGGCCAGTGCTTTGAAAAACAAATTAGTGCCTGTATCTATGTTGCATCATGATAAAGTTATCAGCGCTATCGGCCGGGAAGTTATTCTTGGCCAGGATGCTGACGGCAACATGGTTATGCCCGGTCAGCGCAATTTTATGATAACTATCCCGAATTTAAGCAAAACGGCTTGTGTGGCCATGCTTTCACATCCTTTTAAAAAGGAAGAACATTTGGGACTTCTGAAAATTATGTTGACTGTTTCTGATAAGACGGAGACATTTGAATGGGGGGGTAATAATCCTTTGCCGATAACAGAAAAGGCTGCTGAAAATTTTTGCAAGAATAAAAATAATATTAGTTGGATATTTGAATAAAATAATTAAAAAAAATTCCGGAAAATCCGGAATTTTTTATTGTGATGACTACATATCCTCAAACAGCGGCCGTCCTTGTGCCATACGTGTCATTTGGGTTTCAATCGGTGTTGCCAGGTTTAACTTTCCGCTTTTGATAATGCTTCTGACCTGACAGCCTCTGGTTGTGTCCGGATTGGCAAACAAGAAGCGCAAAATCGGTGTTTTATGCCCAACTCCGCGCAAAGACTGGTGCAAAACAGCCAATATACCGCGGGACAAAAGGTCATATGCCAATGATTCACTCATATCGGCCGAAGAAGCGTATTTTACCAGAGAGTTAATGGCATCCGGAATATTGTTAGCGTGAATGGTAGATAATACCAAGTGTCCGGATGTCGCGGCACGAAGGCATTCACTGGCAGCATCAGGGGTGCGAATCTCACCGACCATAATATAACGTGGTTTAGAACGCAATGCCGACTTTAGAGATTCACCCCAATTGTTGTTTATCGGCTGAGTTTGTTTACATAAACCAAATGAACCGTTTAATGCCGTGTACTCGCCGTCAAGCGGCATTTCTGACGGATCTTCAATCGTATAGGCAAAACCGCCTTCGCGGACTAAAAATTCCTTCAATAAAGAAGAAATGGATGTCGTTTTACCCGAACCGGTTGCGCCGGCCCATAAAATCAATCCGGATGCTTTACACAAATTATTAAGGTATACTGCCAATTCTTTTCGGTACCCCAAGGTGTTAAAATCCGGAACAACTTTAGGCATTTTACGGATACAATACTGAACACCGGTTACGGTCATGCTGCGTTCTACCCGGAAAAATACGTTTTCATATAAAACCGAATAACTTGAATTCCCTTCATAAGAATCCTCTACGAGTTTATAAAACTCTTCAAAATCGGAAGCGACAAATATCTGCAAACCGTTTTCAGTCAAATCATCGGGAATATATGCCACTTTTTCCGGCGTAATATAAATATCCGAGAAAAATATATCATTAATTTTGACCATTAATTTACACCCTCACTTTTTAAAACTGGAATGATTTTAATTTATTATTATAAATAATTCAATCAAAATAAAATTACAAAAACATTAAAAAATCCGGACATTCCCGGATTTTTTAATGTTAAACAACTTATCTTTTATTTATGGGAATTAAGCCAGGAAACAATTGAAGCCTGGGAATTAAAACCGATTTTGACATCTACCTGTTTGCCGTCTTTAAACAAAAACATGGTCGGAATGCTGCGAATCCCGTATTGAGCAGCCGTATTCGGCGCTTCATCGACATTCATCTTACAAATTTTAACATCATTTCCCATTTCCTTGGAAACTTCTTCCAGAACCGGGCCGAGTTGGCGGCACGGGCCGCACCATTCTGCCCAAAAGTCAACCAAAACCAGTCCTTTTGAATTCAAAACTTCACTTTGAAATTGATTATCACTGATTGAAAGCATATTTTTTCCCTTTCTAAAAAAATTGTCTTCTTTTTATATAGTATGTTTGTTTCTTATATTAAAGCCAAATATTCTAAAAACAACCTTTAATTTAAGCAATCTTCATCAAATTTGCCGAATTGGTCCATAAAATAAAGGTTTCAACCGGATATCCGGGATAAATCTTTTCTATCAGCTGTTTATAAACCGCCAACTGTTTTTTATATGCTGCCGGAACTTTATCCGTTGTTTCGGCCGGCGGACAATTGGTTTTGAAATCAACAACCGTTATTTTATCTTTGGATATAACCAGACGGTCAATCTGAGCTGAAACAATCCGGCCGTCGACTTCGCCCATAACCGGAACTTCCGCCCGGGAACCGGGGCCGAAAATAAATTTAAATTTATTGTCCGTCAGAATTCGCAATATTTCCGTTTTAATCTGCCGGTGGAACTTTGAGGGCATATCTGCCGCATTCTTTTGCAAAAAAGAATCGATTAAACTGTCTTTTTTTGTTATATCGGCATCCGCAGGTAAAAACTGCAACAGCCGGTGCATCAGCAGACCGCGGCGGTAATACTTTCCATTATCAACCAGCGGAGATGCTGCCGGCAAATCAAGCTCTTCATCATCAGGGTGCGACGGCGTATAGGGTTTAGCCAGCGGGCTTTCTTCCAAAGCCTCCTGCCATAACCAGGGTTCAGCCGGTGTTTCTTCTTTCGGCGGTGCTTTTCTTTTCTCTTCTGCTACTTCATTTTCCTGTGCGCAGGTATAAGAAAGCGAACCGTCTGCTTCAGCATTGCCGCATTCTTCCAGCGTTTTCCGGCATAATTCATACCAGGAACGTTCATCAGGATTGTTTTTTCCTTTATAACCGCAGATATACAACCGGTCTTCCGCCCGGGTCAATGCAACATACAGCAACCGGCGGTATTCATCAAAAGCTTTGTTTTTTTCTTGTTCATACAACATTGCGCAGCCGGCATCATAATCGTTGCCGGATAGCGGATAATAAGCCATATTATCTTTATCCCACATTAATCCGGCAGATTTTTTGATGTTTGGCAGCCGCACGGTATCCGGCAAAATCACGACAGGTGCCTGCAAGCCTTTGGAACCATGTACGGTCATAATCCGTACCGCATTGTCTTCTGCCTGTTCAAGCTCTCTTTTGACTTCAATATCATCGGCCGTTATCCAGGCTAAAAAATTTTGCAGATTGGGAATATGCTCTTCTTCAAAACGAAGTGTCAGGTTTATAAATTCATCCAATGCATCTTCAGCCTCTGCGCCTAACCGGGCAACAAATTTTTTACGGCCGTCAAGCGTACTTAAAACAAGGCTGTAAAGTTCAAACGGACGGATATAATCCGCTCTGTTTAAAAGAGCGGAAAGAACCGATGCCGGTTCCTGATATGCCTTATCCGCATTAAGACGGCTCCATAAGGACATGTTTCCCCGATTATAGCACAATTTAAACAAATCGTCATCGGTTAAACCAAACAGCGGAGATTTCAGAATTTCCGCCAGACTTAAATCATCCTGCGGCAATAAAAGGAAACGCCCGAGCGAAAGCAAATCTTCCACCGCTATTTGCTCCAAAAGTTTAAGTTTATCAACGCCGGTAACGGCAACGCCTTCTTTTTTACATTCACGGACAAACTCTTCCATGAAAGAATTACGCCGCTGCACCAGAACCATAAAATCACCATACTGCAGCGGACGACCTTTTGAAGCCAAAAGCTCTCCTTCTTTAACCATCTGTGAAATTTTCCGGGCAATCTGGCCGGCTAAGCGGGTACTGGCAGAAATTTTAGTATGACGTTCCACCGGCGGATACCAGATATCTTCGCTTTCTTCTTCGCCTTCAGCCAGGGGCCAGATTTCAACCCTTCCCGCTTCTCCCAGTCGGTACGGTATATGCTCTGTCCCTTTACCTTCTGCCACAACCCCCGACGCCGCTTCCGGCAGTGAAAACAAATTATTGACCGTTTCCAGAACCGCTTTCGTGGAACGAAACGAAACATCCAGCCGGACGGTGGAGAAATCAGCGGAATTTTTAGAAAAATAACGGCGCATCCGGTCAAATTCTTCCGGGTCGGCACCCTGAAAACTGTATATTGACTGTTTACGGTCGCCAACGGCAAAGACCGTCCGTTTTTTGCCTTCCCGGCCGAGGCCTGCAAAAAACTCTGCCGTCAGGGCTTTAACAATTGCCCATTGGTTTGGCGATGTGTCTTGGGCTTCATCAATCAAAACATGGCTGATGCCGCCGTCTAATTTAAATAAAACCCAGTCTGCCACGTTTTTATCTTCCAGGAGTTTTCGGGTTATAACTATCAAATCCTCATAATCAAGCCGGGCATTTTTTTGCTTATAAATATGATACGCTTCCGACAGGCGGGCGGCCACCACCATAACCGCCCGGGTGGAGGCGTACAGGCGTATCCGCAGCAGTTTTTCTTCCAGAATCAAAATTTCCTGCGCCAGATTTTGCATAACCTCCGTTATTTCCTGATAAATTTTTACGGCTTCCTTATGCGCCAGTGTTGCACGAATCTTGCCATCCTGGGTTAAAAACACATTCTTGTATTTTTCATAATCGTATTTTTTTATTGTTTCATACAAAACCGTTCCGTTATTCTTATCTTGCTTAGAACCTTGCATCAAGATACCGGCAGCTTTTTCTATAATATCTTTATTAAGAGAAGTGTAAAATTCAGCATGCGCCGTTTCTTCCGTTTCATCTTCCCGGACGTTCAGCCGGCGGCTTAATTCATGTAAGAAATCTGCAAAATTTTTGTAACCGGAAAGCATTTGCGTCAATTTATTACGGTTATCCGCCAACGTTTTTAGCAATTCCGGAAATTTAAACTCCCTGATATGCCGGGTCAGATAAGAAATTGCCTGCCCGGTTTCCGTTTCGGGCGCCTGTTCAACCTCTAAAATCAATTCCTGACATATTTTATCCAAAGCTTCTGCCGACATCCGGTCATCCATGACCGAAAAATAGGGTGAAATGCCGGCTTCTAACGGAAACCGTTTCAATATTTCCTGACAAAAGCTGTGTATGGTCTGAATTTTCATGCCGCCCGGAACATCAAGCAATGTGGCAAACAGCGTGCGGGCGCGGGCGATAATCGTATCATATTGTTTTTTATCAGGGAAACTTTCCAGCAGTTTTTCCAATTCTTCATCCAATTCATTGTCGGCAATAACCGCCCATTTTGCCAACCGGGCAGAAATACGGGCATTCATTTCCACCGCCGCTGCTTTGGTATACGTCAGGCACAAAATTTTTGTCGGTTCCACGCCGTCTAAAAGCAGCCGTAACACACGATCGGACAAAACCTTGGTTTTTCCCGTGCCGGCTGAAGCTTCAACCCATACCGAAAGTTCAGGATTTGCCGCTTTTCCCTGCTGGCGGCGGGCAATTTTACTTAAATTTTCTTTTCTTGCTGAAATTTCTTTATTTTCCGGCATAGCCTATTCTCCATCATCCTCATGCACCGACCACTCCTTAACCCGCGCCAGATGTTCATAATCGGAATATTTCAGCAGGTGTTTCGGGTTTGGTCGCGCCAGATACGGTGTGGTTTCAAAATCAAATTCATAAATAAGTTTTTTCAGTTTTTTTTCTATATCTGCCAAAAGTGTGCCGTTTGAGAGCGGAATCTCGGTCTTTTTAACTCCTAATTTCCAATAAATCAGCCTTTCGACAACGGTTGCGGCTATTGGTTTTTGCTCTTTATCATAAAATCCGCCGTTTAGGGCAATCAAACCTTCTATCGGCAGTTGCGGGGCATAGCCGGCTTGGACTTCTTTTTGACTACGCGGTTCGCCGGTTTTATAGTCAATGATATTAATGGTGCCGTCTTTTGTTATATCTATCCGGTCTGCCCGTGCCTCAACCGTAAATTTTCCGGCCGGCGCTTCCCATTCCATTTGTCCCTTAACTTCGCTGTAAACACGGGCAATGTTCTGCCGGTACAATTCTTCTGTTTGTAAAACCCAGGTGACCATACTTTCAAATCTCGGCCACCAAAAAGCCCGGACTTCCGGCGCTATTTCACTGTTTTGAAATTCCCGGGCGCCGATTGCCAAAATCTCTTCCCGGGCATTTTCCGGAAGTTGTGCCGGGTAGCGGGTATTAAATATTTCCAAAATCCGGTGAACGATATTACCGTAATCGCCGGGGGAGAGCTTCATATCCAGCTCATCCAGAGGTTTTAAATGCAAAATTCTGGAAGCATATATTTCATAGGGGTCACGCATCAGCTTTTCCACGGCACTGGCCGATAAGCGGCGCGGACGAGCCGATACGGGCGGGCATGGCGCCGGCGGGGTAATATTTTCGCTTTGCGGTGCTTTAACAAGCTGTCGGGCAAGTCGGCGGTACAAAGTGTTTTCAAGAATATCCTCCGGAAAAGCACAAGCTCTTAAAACCGTTTCCAGTCGCAGCAGCCAGCGTGATTTATTCATCGGCGTACCATTGACCCGGTCGGCACGGGTTAAATATACTTCGGGCGCACACAGCAGCTGGCTGAAATCCGCCGCCGTAATACCGACGGCCTTTTCAGGCAAAGACATTCCGAAATCTTTTTTCATCGGACGGGACAGCCAAGGGTCGCTTCCGGGTAAATCCGGCCAGATGCCTTCATTAACCCCGCCGATAATAACCGTATCATAATGGTTGAAACGCGCCTCAATCGGGCCCAATATTTTTAATCGCGGATGAGTTCCGTAACCGGCGCGTACCGTCTGTGCCGACAACAAAACCGTTAACAGCGACGCATACTGGATAGGTTCAATTTCACCCAAAGTTTCTGCCTGCGGCAGAAGACGGCTGAAAAATGCCGCCGCAGCACGACCGTCATCACCGCTCCATAAAAGTTTGTCAGCCTTGTTTTCCGAATTACCGTCCATTGCTACACTTTTGGCAGCCGCCAGGTTTTCCGCTGCTTGCAAATGAGCTTTTAACAACTGTTCCAATGACGCCCTTGGCCGGGTATATAATTCCGTTAACGGTTCCAAAGCCTTGCGCAATTTATCCTGCCAGGCTTGGACATCCGCTGAAATCTGACGTTTTTCCCCGGAATAAAGCGGGCGGCGTTTGGCCAGTTCCCATTCCCGTATCTGCCGGCGCAAAACCGATTTATCCGTTTCCAACCGGACAAACGGATTTTTAACAAGCGACAGCATTGCCGAATCTGAAAACCCGGATTCAATGACAAAAGGTATCAGCCGTAAAAAAATTCCGGTCGGCGATAAATGCAGCGGCCGCCCTGCCGAATCGTCTATCTTAATATTCCAGCGTTCCAATTCCGATGCCGTACGGCGGGCAAGCTCACGGTCCGTTGTAATCAATGCCGCTGTTTTTCCGGGCGTATTTAAGGTTTGGCGCATTATGACGGCTATGGCCGCCGCTTCTTCACGGATATCACCGCAATTAATTGTCTGCAGACCGGCGATTGCCTCCGGCGAAAGCTTTTGTTCTGACAAACGCCGCCAGCCGGTTGTTGCCGGCGCCGGGCACATGACTTCGGATACCAGGCGTTCCCGCTGCGGATTTTTCGGCAAAGCGGCATCCGCTATATCTTGGCGGTCAAGGTTTAAAAATTCCAACAGTTTTTTGATTTCAAACTGAGGATGACTTTCATCAACCTGCGCCCAAACCGAATCGTCTAAAAACTTATCTACGCCGTAAAGATAAACTTCACCCTCCGGCAGCTGCAAAATTGTTTTTAACAGTTTTTTATATCCGGGAAAATCCGCCGTAATGCCGGCCGCAATAATTTTTTCAGGCGGCGGAGAGTCCGCCCAGATTTCAGCTTGTGCCGCAAGCAGAATGTTCTTTCTTTCGGCGGCATCCACAACTTGTCTTTCTTTTAAAATTTGCGGCCAGTACTGCGTGATAATCTGTAAAAAGCGCAAAGTTTCCTGCCAATGGACGGCATATTGTTCCGGCACAAGATTTTTAAGTTTATCAAAAGAAAGCTGCTCATTATGGGATATGTCTATCAGTTTTGCCAAATCACGGGCTAAAGAAACCGCCTGGCTGATTGTCATTTCCGGCAGACCGTACTCGGCCGGTTTGGAAACAATTAAGCGGGCAAAAATAAATAATCGTTCAAATTCATCTACGGCCGGGGGCAGACGGCGTATGATTTCCGGCCCGTCGCCGGTCCTTAAACTGATTTCATCTTCTTCCAAATCGCCAATCGGAATAATCTTGGGCAGCAGGGTCGGCCTTAACCCGTTTAAACGCACAAAAGCATCACGTAAAGACAAACAGGCGCGGCGGTTGGGAAGCAAAAACATCAGTCCGGCCAGCCCGGCAGGGTTGTCTTGATACATGAGTCCGAATTTTTGCGCCAAAACATCAACAAAGGAGCAGCTTTGCGGAATGTTGTAAATACGGCCGGCCATTGTTTTGCTCCGTTATGACAACGACTGTAAATAAGCAATAAATTTTTGCAATGCACGCCCGCGGTGCGAAATTTTATTTTTGATATCGGCGCCCAACTCGGCAAAGGTTTCATCATAGCCGTCCGGGACAAACAACGGATCAAAACCAAAGCCGCCGCTGCCATGTTTACATTCGGAAATCATGCCGTTAACGCGTCCCTCAAAACTTTTATATGAACCGTCGGGACGGCCTAAAACCAACACACAGGCAAAATATGCTGTCCGGTCAGTGCTTCCGGAAATTTTAAGTTCGTTTAAAAGCTTGTCCATGGCCAGATTAAAATCACGGTTCGGGGCATAACGCGCCGAATAAACACCCGGGCGGCCGCCCAGGGCATTGACACATAAACCGGAATCATCAGCCAGACAGGGCTTGCCGGTTAATCCGGCTATGGTTAAAGCTTTCAGCGCGGCATTTTCTTCAAAAGTCGTTCCGGTTTCTTCAACATCCGGCAATTCTATTTCTTCTGCCGATAATACCTTAATTTTTAAGGGCTCCAACATTTGTTTTATTTCGACAATTTTGCCGTGGTTGTGACTGGCAAAGATTAATTCGTCCATGACTTTATCCTTTTATAAATCAAGCGCTTTTTTTTGCAATTTAATCAGCTCGGCAATACCTTTTTTAGCCAAACCGAACAACCGGGCAAATTGTTCTTCGGAAAACGGCTCTCCTTCTGCCGTGCCTTGGATTTCAACAATTCTGCCGCTTTCAGTTAAAACAAAATTCGTATCGGCACGGGCCGACGAATCTTCCGCATAATCCAAATCCAGCAAAACGTCGTCATTTTTTAAGCCGCAGGACACTGCCGCCACAAATTCGCGAACCGGATTTTTTTCAATTTTTCCTTCCGCCACCATTTTCTGCAATGCCCGGTACAGTGCTACAAAAGCACCGGTGACAGACGCCGTGCGGGTACCGCCGTCTGCTTGTAAAACATCACAGTCAATCTGAATAACATAATCTTTTAACACGGATAAATCCGTAACCGCCCGCAGCGAACGGCCGATTAAACGCTGAATTTCATGCGTGCGGCCGGACGGTCCGTGCGTTTCACGGGAAACGCGGGTTTTGGTCGAGCGGGGTAAAAGCGCATATTCAGCCGTAATCCAGCCTTTTTCTCCGCCTTTAAGCCAGGCCGGCAATTTATCATCAACCGAGGCTGTACACAAAACATGCGTATTACCGCATTTTATCAGGCACGAACCTTCGGCATAAGGGTTAATATCCGGAATAAGTTCTACTTTTCTTAAAACATCCGGCAAGCGGTCATTTAGACGCATTTTTTTTCTCCGCACGATAAAAATCATCTATCGCCCGCATAACCCGGGCAACCGTATTGTCTACTTTTTCATCTTTGGTTTCAACCACAATATCTGCCGTAGAATAATATGGGTATTCTTCTTTGATATAATTTTCGAGTTTTTCTTTCAGGCGCGAATCGGCTCCCATCAAAAAAGGACGGTGCTTACGGCCGGCCGTACGGTTATAAAGCGTATCAATATCGGCTTTGAGCCAGATTGTCAAAGCATGAAGTTTTGCCATCTCGCGCGTTTGCTCGGCAACAAAAGAACCGCCGCCGGAAGCCAGAACACACGGTTCCCCTTGCAGCAGGCGTTTCATAACCCGCATTTCGCCGGCGCGGTATTCTTCCGGGCCAAAACATTTCAAGACATCTATCAATGACAAGCCGGCGGCTTTTTCAATTTCCTGGTCGCCGTCGACAAACGGCAGTTCAAGCTTTTGCGCCAGCCTCTTGCCGACGCTTGTTTTACCGCTGCCCATCAGCCCGACCAGAAGAATTATTTTATTTATATTTTTTACCATTATTTTTAACACTTCTTTCAAAATTATTATGCTAAATAATATAAAGGTTATCCGGATTTAGCAACATTTTTTATAAGGTATTTTACCATGAGGCAGAAAAACTATAAATGGCTTTACTACGTTTTAATCGTTATTGTTCTGGGCGCGGTTGTTTATATTGCGACCAAAGACATTACGCCAATTACGCACCATGTTGAACAAGATGTCAGTGTTGAGTTTGATAAATAAACTCTAAACAGGAAATGCCATGAGGGAAAAATATTTATCATGGTTTTTGGATATGATGGCGGCTGAAAAAGGCGCGGCAGAAAACACTTTGGATGCATATCGCCGTGATATCGAACAATTTTTTGACATTACCAAAACTGAACCGGAAGCTATTTCGTTTGAGGTTGTTTCCGATTATATCCACGAACTCGGCAGGCAGGCTTATACCCCCAAAACCCAGGCGCGAAAACTTTCCGCCTTGCGTGAATTCTGCCGTTTTCTTTTTTCCGAAAAAATTTTAAAAGACAATCCGACGGCAAATATTTTAACCCCGAAACAAGAAAAACCCCTGCCTAAGTTTTTAACACCGGAACAAATTTCCCGGCTGATTGATCAGGCACAAAATCACAACAATTTTGCATTTAAGCGAATCGGGGTGATGATCCGGCTGATGTTTGCTACCGGATTACGCGTTTCCGAGTTGGTGGCACTGCCGGAAAACGCCATTAATTATGACAAACATCAAATATGCGTCAAAGGCAAAGGCAGCAAAGAAAGAATTGTCCCGATTTCCCGCAATGCCGCCGAATCGGTTTTGGAATATGCTTTACATTGTCGGGACAAATTTATCACCAAAGGCAAAAAATCAACCTGGCTGTTTCCTTCAAAATCAGCAGCAGCCGGACATATTACCCGCGATGCTTTTTTCAAACAGCTTAAACTTCTGGCTTTGGAATGCGGTTTTAACGCCAGGCTTGTTTCACCTCATACCCTACGGCATTCGTTTGCCACAAATTTGATTAATCACCAGGCGGATTTGCGTTCGGTGCAAAAAATGCTCGGACATGAAAGCGTGGCCACCACGGAAATTTATACTCATATTACCTCACAAAAATTAATGGAAACCGTCAAACAAAAACACCCTCTGCAATTTTTGAAAATTTAATTTACAGTTTGAAAATTTTTGCTTAAAATCAATCCCATGAAAAACAAACCCAAAGATATTATCAGCAAAGAACACCAGGCTCGCGGCCTGGAAGCATTGTCTGCCGGAATGGCGCCGTTGGTTAAAAAACTTTTAGGCGATAAAGGACTGGCAGAAATTGATATCCTGGCCAATTGGACGACTATCGCCGGGGAAGAACTGGCTCAACATTCCCTGCCGCAAAAAATCGAATTTAAAACCGGCACAAGAAATGGCGGAACTTTGTATCTTTTGGTGGCAAGCGGCGCCTTTGCCGTGGAAATTCAACATAAAACTCCGCTCCTTATAGAAAAAATCAATACTTTTTTCGGTTATCAGGCTGTTGCAAAAATAAAAATCGTGCAAAATGATGCCTTTATACATACCAAGCCTTCCCCCAATGTTGATGATAAGAGCAAGAAAAAACTTGTAACAGCTGATGAACAAAATTATATTGACATGGTAACAAAAGACGTCCGGCATCCGCAGCTGCAGGAATGTTTGCGACGTTTGGGCGAGAGCATATTTAAAAACAATAACTAGGAGGTTTCCCGTGGAAAAATTTATCCGCCGTTTAAGTTCTATAATTACAACAGTTTTAATTTATGTCATTTGCGCATACGGTTATCTGTCTTTAAAAGGATTTGTTTTTCATGACGGTACTTTCACTCTGGTTCAGCCTGCCACAGCACAGGCCTTAGATGACAACGCCCCTCATGATATTGCCGTTAAATTAGATGATAATCTGGCTTTGAATTTTAAGCTGGCTGATACCCTCGGAAAGAAAGACGCCCCTCTTGTTATGTATGAACTTTCTTCTTTGGGCTGTACACATTGTGCCCATTTTCACCTCAACATTTTACCGAAACTTAAAAAAGATTTTATTGACAATGGTGATTTGCAAGTTGCTTTTATTAATTTCCCACTGGAACGCAAATCCATGCAGGCGGCTATGCTTTCAGAGTGTGTTCCGGCACAGAACCGGGAGAATTTTTTAAAAATGGTTTTTGAAAACCAGCGTGAATGGGGACTTTCTTTCAATTCAGAAAAAATTTTAAAAAGCTATGCTCTGGCAAACGGATTGAAAAAAACGGCCGCTGAAGAATGCCTTAAAAATAATGCGCTTGCCCAACAGATTATCAGCGACCGGCAGGAAGCTATTGATAAGCTCAAAATGCAGGGAACTCCGGCTTTTTTGATTGTTCATAACGGGCAATACAGCATTATTTACGGCGTTCCCGATTATGAGGACTTAAAAAATTATTTATCCGGATTGTTATCATAAACTCGGAGTTTTTTTATGAAAGAACCGGAAGATATTAAGGATATCAATCAGCGGATTCGCGATTTTAAGACGAAGCACATTGATATTTCCAAAGTTTCGGAATCGCAAAAAAACACTTATTCACAAACGGCAGTAGGCTTTCAGATAAGTGTGGAGCTGCTTTCCGGCGTGCTTATCGGCGCCGGAATCGGTTATTTGTTGGATGATTTGTTTTCCACACGGCCGTGGCTGGCTGCTATTTTTACAATTTTGGGCGGTGCCGCAGGTGTTTTAAACATTTATAAAACATTTCGGGTGGAAAATAAGCCCAAGGAGTAATTAAAAATGGCAAGTCCTTTGGAACAATTTAACGTTAAACCGCTTATTCCGCTCAACATCGGCGGATATGACGTTTCGTTTACAAATTCTTCCCTATTTATGGTTTTGGCCGTTGCCGCCGTTGTGATTATTTTGGGTTTTTGCCTAAGGAAACGAACAATCGTGCCGGGAATGGCGCAACTTGTGCCGGAAACGGTGTATAATTTTATCCGAAATCTTTTGTTAAACTGCGCCGGAAAAGATGGTTTGAAATATTTTTCATTTATTTTCAGCATATTTTTGTTTATCGCTTTCGGCAATCTGTTGGGCTTGTTTCCTTACAGTTTTACTTTCACTTCACATTTGGCGACGGTCGGAACTCTGGCGGTGTTTGCGTTGTTATTTAATATCGTTGTCGGTTTTTATACCAAAAAATGGGGATATTTGCGAACCTTTTTGCCCAAAGGGATTCCGTGGCCGTTGGCGCCGCTGGTGGTGCCGATTGAGGCTATATCGCTTTTATCCAAACCGTTCAGTCTGACCGTTCGTTTGGTTGCCAACATGACGGTCGGACACATTATGTTAAAGATTTTGGCCGGATTTGTCGTTACATTAGGCTTGGCCGGCGCCGTGCCGCTATTATTTGATGCATGTATTATTATTTTTGAAATCTTTATTGCAGTCTTACAGGCATTTATTTTTACCGTGTTAAGCTGTATTTATTTGAGTGATGCCATTCACTATCATTAACTTTAAGGAAAGGAAAATTTTATGGAACCGTTAGCTTATGTTTCTGCTGCTTTGTGCGCTTTATCCATGATGGCCTCAGCCTGGGGTGTCGCCAAATTATGGATGACTATCATTGAAACCGTCGGCCGCAATCCGCAAGTAAAAAAAGATGTTGATATTTACGGCTGGGCCGGATTTGCCGCTATTGAGGCTATTGCTTTGTATGCTCTGGTCATTGCTCTTGTCATTTTAACAGGCAACTAATATGCCACAGCTTGACACTTCGACATATTTATCACAAATTTTCTGGCTGTTGTTAACTTTTCTCAGCCTGTGGTTTTTTATGTCGTGGTTTATTATTCCGAGGATTGAAGATATTATGGAA
This sequence comes from uncultured Alphaproteobacteria bacterium, assembly GCA_944391705.1. Lineage (GTDB taxonomy): Bacteria > Pseudomonadota > Alphaproteobacteria > RF32 > CAG-239 > CAAFZY01. Next base: position 3,098 of record CALXUN010000007.1, on the reverse strand, counting down.
CAACGCCGCCAAAAAATTGACGGCTTTATCCAAAAGGCCGAAAAAATCAACAAACAGGCGCTTCAATCCTTGGAAAAGTACGAAAAGGCTTTGAAAAAAGCCAAAGAAAAGGCTAATCTACGCATTGAACAAAATAAAACCGATTTGGTTAAAACTATTTCGGAGAAGCATGCCGAAATTGAAGATATCCTTAACCGTAAAATCGCCGACAATGAATATATGCTGGAAAAACAGCGCCAGGAGACGCTGGAAACAGTTGAACAGATTTCAGAATTGCTGGCAGACCGTATTTTGGTTAAATTCGGCGTAAAAAAAAGCATAAACAAGGAATAAATTATGACCGGACAGACAATAAATAATCAAATAAAAATTTCGGAAAATGATAATATTTTGTTGAATGTGTCCGAAGATGTTGCCGCAACGGTTGATAAAACCGAGAACTTGTCCGTGCTTGAAGCGCATGGCGAAGAAGTCTTTTATCAAACGGCAGAATTTTGGGTCGGCTTTGCCTTTATATTGGTTGTCGTTCTTTTGTTTAAGCCGCTTGGAAAAATGTTAAAATCCATGTTGGTAAAACGACGCAGTGAAATTATTGATCAAATTACTCAGGCCGAACATCTGCGTGATGATGCCCAAAAATTGCTGGCACAGTATGAAAAGAAATTTTTGCATGCCAAAGATGAAGCTAATGAAATTTTAGAGCGGTCAGAAAAAGAAATCGAGTTGTTAAAAAACGATGAATTGCAAAAGTTGGAACAAGATTTGGAAATCCGCCGCAAAGAAGTTGAAAACAGTATTGCTTTGTCTGCCGAAAAAGTCAGAAACGAAATTAACAAAACAATTGCTTCTTTAGCCGTTGATAAGGTCAAAAAACACCTTCACACCCATTTAACGCCGGCTGATCACGAAAAATTAATTGATGCTTCTTTAGATAAAGTTATTAAAAAATTTTCATCCGTTAAATAAAATCAAAAATTTTTACATGGTTATTTTGGGTGTCTGCTATAAATTGCCGACCTTTCAACGTTACCCCAAAATGGCTTTGGTAAAATTAATAAACTTTTTATGAAGAAGGTTTATTACAATATTTAATGGGATATGAACCATCGTCTGGATAACGCTATGGTTGCTCCCGTTGAATGAATAGAGCCGTCAAACGTTCCAAGAATCAATATAATTAACAAAATGGTGTAACCGGCAACTAAAATATCATCCAACATGACACCAAATGCATTATTAAAAATTTCAAGGACTTTTTCATCGTGTTTCATGATTTTAAAAATATTTGATACACAAATATACATAAAAGCAACTGCCAGGGCTCCGGCAAGTGTATAAAAGGAGTAACTCCGATATAATTCCGGCGCAACATAAATTAAACTGATACATAAGCCCAGCACATCATCAATAACGATTTTTGCAGGATTTTTGTCAGACTTTCTGTGTATTGTTTTCCGTACTGACCAAAAACCTAAAATAAATATAATCCCTGCTGTAATTATAAGTCCTCTTGTTCCCTGATAACAAGCTATGAGTATTATTAAAGGCGTTGCCATTAAACACGAAAAACTAGCCGGTGCCACATGATTAAAACCGCTTCCAAAAAAAGTTACTATTAAATGAGCAATATAATTTTTCATGTTAAATCTTATTTTAAGATAACAAATTAATTTTTAAAAAGCCAGTAAATTTATAAACACAATACCCTGCTACATATAAGAGCTCTGCTGGTTACAAAAACATGAAGCTGTTTCTCAAGCCGTTATGCTTTATGTTTTTGGACTCCTTGTATTTGGACATTAATGTGTCCTTATAAGAGAGACAGTACAGAAACTGCCATGCCTTAAGAGAACACTCTTGCGTTCAAGTATAAGACCCTCATGAAAATTCATTCTCTCCAAGGGGGCTTTTTTTGCCGCGAACTTTAAAGTTGCAAAAAAAAAAAAACGGTTTATGATGAAGTTTAATTCAAGAACTTTGTCAGGAAAAGCTTTATGAAAATATTTTTTTGGGTCTTCTCAACCGTTTTATCATTTCCGGCCGCCGTTTGGGCCGCCTTATGCGTCGAAAACAACACCTTGAAATGTGATAATCTGGGTTATACCGAAAGTTTCTGCCCTTATGGCGGCATCGCCTGCCTGTTCGATGTTTCCCCGCTGGTATTGCGATGAGTGGACCTGCGAAGACGGCAGATACAAAAATAAAGCCGGAATTAATGACGACTGCCTCGAAGTCGAATACAAAGATATATCCTGCTTAGACTGTGTCCCGGCTGTCTGCGAAATCGGCTCCGTTTATTATGCTGACGGAACTTGCGGCTTTGCCCAAAATTATGACGGATCCAAAATCCCCGTCGGTATCGTCTTTGAAGCTGATACTGAGGGTAATCACGGAAAAATTGTTAATCTAAATTTTCTTACTTTATCTGATGTCGATTATAGTTTTAATCCGCTTGATCCGTATGGTGGAAACGTAACTCAAATGTCCTGGGGATTACATGGTACAGACGTAATAAACCTGACCAATTATTCGACAGCCGAACTCCGTAATAACGGTCTAAAAAACAGAGATGAACAGCTGTTTAACGGTAACCCAAATACTGCTTTGATGGCGGCAACCAAACCGACATACAGTCGATGTACCGACGGTACTTTTGCCCCGGGAACGCAAAATTATGCAAGATACTGTTATCCGACGGCGGCATTGGCAGCTTTAGCTTTTTATCCACCCGGGGTGGCTGAAGGTGACCCTGCTGTCGGTGCCGGCAACTGGTATTTGCCGGCTCATGCAGAACTCTTATCTTTAAGAGGATACGATTTTGATACACTTACTTCTAAAACAGACACTCGTAATGCCGTGAACAAGGCACTTAACATTTTAATAAGCAAAGGCGTCAACGCTTCAGCATTAACTAATTCTTCATTAGCCGGCAATTGGTTTTATATAAATTCAACTGAAATTACATCTACCAATTATATTTCTCATGATATAAGCGGTGGCTATTTAATACAATATAACAAATTTGGCATATCATACGTACGAGTAGTATTGAGATTTTAGGTTAAAAGCAACATCCGCTCCGGTTAGGATCACATAAA
>CALXUN010000006.1 GCA_944391705.1 uncultured Alphaproteobacteria bacterium | reverse complement strand
AAAAAACTCCTTATACGAGTCATGAAAAACCGTTTTTTTTTTTTGCAACTTTAAAGTTTCCGGCAAAAAAAAGGCCTCCTCTTGGAGAGAAAAATTTTTTATGCCTAATCCAAAACGCTTTGCGTTTTGTAGGCATGACATTTTCCCCTGTCACCCCTCCGACGTGCTTTAGCACGGAGGATTAGGGGTCAAAAGAATATGGCACGATGTTTGATTTATGGATGCCTGGTACTCAACAGCTGCGCTGTTTCGTAGGCATGACGGGTAGAAAAGATGCCTGATATCCGGGCATAAGTGTGTTCTCTTAAGGAATGAGAGGTAGTGGCAGAACTTTTAAAAATATAAAAAAACCGGAATTTTTTAACTCCGGTAAAAAATTTTTTCTTAATTACAACGTTATTCCAGATTTTCAATCGTCCGGTTGTTTGTCGATAAATCTTTAACCAGAAATGTGGTGAATTCTGCCTTTGAATGTCTTTGGAAAATTAATTCATGACCAAGGCAGAGGCCGACCATAATATTAAAATCCGTGTGTGCATTATTTAAATATTCGGCCTGAGATATCGGATCACAGCAGGGTCCGGCCATTTCTTCGGATATTTCCCGGCCGTCAAAACCACTGTCGCGGCAGCCTAAAATAAAAACCTCAAAGCCTGCGGCACGCAACAATTCGGCCAACTTTTCCGCATAGGGTTGAACAACGACGCAATTGGCAATGCCCAAACGTTTAAATCCGGAAAGTTTGGCAAAATCAATCAGTTCCTGCAAACGGGATTTGTTGGTCGATTTGGCCGTCCGATACATGATGTCTTTGTCAAATGAGGAATAAACACAAGTCATAAATGTCGTCCTTATTAAAAAGCAGGTTCCACTAAAACGGAACCTGTTGGTGTTACTGATCCAAGAAAGAACGCAAACGGCGCGAACGGCTTGGATGTTTTAATTTTCTTAAAGCTTTGGCTTCAATTTGGCGGATGCGTTCACGGGTAACGTTAAACTGCTGCCCGACTTCCTCCAAAGTATGGTCCGTATTCATGCCGATGCCGAAACGCATACGCAAAACACGTTCTTCCCGCGGTGTGAGCGATGATAAAATTTTGGTGCAGGTTTCCTTTAAGTTAGAATGAATTGCCGAATCCAGAGGCTGCAAAGCGCTTTCATCGGCAATAAAATCACCTAAAGAAGAATCTTCTTCATCACCGACCGGCGCTTCAAGGCTGACAGGCTCTTTGGCGATTTTCATGACTTTGCGGATTTTTTCCAGAGGCATTGACAAGCGTTTGGCCAGCTCTTCCGGTACGGGTTCACGCCCCATTTCCGCCAGCATCTGACGTGAGGTACGTACCAGTTTGTTAATCGTTTCTATCATGTGAACCGGTATTCTGATGGTACGTGCCTGGTCGGCAATGGAGCGGGTGATGGCTTGGCGTATCCACCAGGTGGCATAAGTTGAAAATTTGTAACCGCGACGGTATTCAAACTTATCAACGGCTTTCATTAAACCGATGTTTCCTTCCTGGATTAAATCCAAAAATTGCATACCGCGGTTGGTGTACTTCTTGGCAATGGATATGACGAGCCTTAAGTTGGCCTCAATCATTTCTTTTTTGGCGCGTTCGGCTTCGCGCTCGCCGCGTTTGATGGTATCGACCATTTTACGGTATTCGCTTATCGGCAGCCCGCATTCTTCCGACATATGGGCAATTTCATCACGTAAGGTGACGATTTCGCTGCCGTATTTTTCTACAAACAATTGCCAGTGTTTGTCTTTTTTATGAGATACTTCTTCCAGCCAGTTGGGATCCAGTTCGGATTTTTGATAAGCTTCCAGAAAATCTTCCCGTTTGATCTTGCAAGAAAGCGCATAACGCAGCAACTTTCCTTCCAGACCCATCAGTCGGCGGTTTAATTCATTAAGCTGCTCAACCAGCTGTTCAATGCGTGAGGCATTTAAATGAATAGAACTCATCAGTTCAATTAAGTCTTTTTTGACCTGAATATATTTTTTCTCAACGGCGGGAACAATTTTACGGCCGGATAATATGGCAGCCATACGCTGTGTCTGAATTTTTTTCAAATCATCATAATAACTTGAAATTTTGTTTAAAATTTCCAGCACAGGCTCCAGTAAAGCCGTTTCCATCGTAGAAATGGAAGTTGAGGCATGACCGGCACCGCCGTCTTCATCATCATTTAATGCGGCTTTGTCGGCATCTTCTGCATCTAAACCCCGTTCTTCTTCATCGGCTTCGGCATCGGCAATGTCTTCCACTTCGTCAACCGTATCGTCAAGTTCAATATCGGGATCCAGATCATCATCAATTTCATCAAGATTTTTTTCGGTCAGTTCTTTAGCGACCTTGTCAAGATCATCAACCTGGGTTTCTTCTTCGTCATAAACCATCGCCTCGCTGTCGTCACCATACATCATCTCAAGATCGATAATGTCTCTTAACTGCATGGTGCCGGCAACAAGCTCATCGCGCCACCCGGCAATGGCTTTTAAGGTCATCGGGCTTTCGCACAGACCGCTTATCATGACGGTTTTTCCGGCTTCAATGCGTTTGGCAATGGCAATTTCCCCTTCACGGGAAAGAAGCTCAACCGTTCCCATTTCTTTTAAATACATCCGGACGGGGTCATCCGAGCGGCCAAGCTCTTTTTCATCAAAATTGCCGCTTTCGTCGGCATAATCGTCTTCTTGTTCGTCTTCTTCGGATTCTGTTTCAAACGTGTCGGTTTCGGCTTCGGAGATAATGCTTATTCCCAAATCCGAAATGCCGGACATGATATCTTCGATTTGTTCGGAAGATTCTTTCTCGGGCGGAAGAGCTTTGTTAAGTTCTTCAACGGTAATATAACCGCGTTCTTTGCCTTTTTCGATTAAGTTTTTAACCGCACTGCCAAGCGTGTCGATTAACGGAGAATCGGCATTATTCCCATCATAAAAGTCTTGGTTTTCTTTCTCAGACATAACGTTCCTTAAATCGATTTAAGCGGAGCCTTGTGCGACTCCTTGAATTTGCCAGCTGCGTTCCTTTTAATGATTCTTGTTTGAAATGTCAAGTATTACCTTGAGATATAAGGTGTTTTTTTCATTTTTCAAGAAGAGGGAAAGGATAAGAAAAAACTTGCATTGAATTTATTTTGTTTTATGCTGGCAACAGTTTGAATTTTAGCCTTGGGGAAGAATAATGACAGTAAGAACAAGATTTGCGCCCAGTCCGACCGGTTATATGCATATCGGTAATTTGCGCACGGCTTTATATGAATATCTGATTGCCAAATCGCAAAACGGCGACTTTGTTTTGCGAATCGAAGATACGGATCAGAAACGTTATGTCGAAGGCGCAACGGATATTATTTATCATACCTTAAAACAAGTCGGTATGAACTGGGATGAAGGGCCGGATATCGGCGGGGCTTATGGTCCGTATGTGCAGTCGGAGCGTAAAAGCCTTTATGCCGAATATGCCCATAAACTGGTTGAACTCGGCGGTGCACACTATTGTTTTTGTTCAAAAGATGATGCCGATGAACAAAAAGACGAAGAAGCCAACATCAAGTTTGAAGACCCGTGCAAATTTTTATCTCCGGAAGAGGCCAGAAAGCGCGTTGCTGCCGGTGAGCCGTATGTTATCCGCCAGACCATTAATAAAAAGGGGACCTCGGTGTTTAAGGATATGGTGTATGGCGAAATCGAAATTGATTATGATGAACTTGATGAAGGTGTTTTGTTGAAATCAGACGGTTTCCCGACTTATAATTTTGCCAATGTGGTGGATGACCATTTAATGAAAATCACCCATGTGGTGCGCGGCAACGAATATATTTCTTCAACGCCGAAATATAATCTTATTTATGAAGCGTTCGGTTGGGAACCTCCGGTTTATGTGCATGTGCCGCCGGTGATGAAAGATGCACAGCACAAATTAAGCAAACGCAACGGCGATGCTTCTTTCCAGGATTTAATCGCCAAAGGCTACCTGCCGGAAGCTATTTTGAATTATATTGTCCTTTTAGGCTGGAATCCGGGGACAGAACAGGAAATTTTTTCATTGCAGGAATTAAAACAGGTTTTTTCCATGGAACGTCTGGGAAAGTCTCCGGCTATTTTCGATATTGCCAAGCTTACCTGGATGAACGGTTGCTATATCCGGGCTTTAGCGCCGGAAAAATTTCATCAGCTGGCATTGCCATATTATGAAAAATGTTTTACCTGCCGGTTGAATTTGGAATTTTTAAGCAGCGTTTTGCAGCCGAGGGTTGAAACGTTGGCAGATATCTGTCAGCAAACGGATTTTTTGGAAAAGCTGCCGGATTATGATGTTACTTTGTTCCAAAATAAAAAAATGAAAACCGATGAAACCGTGGCAAAACATTCGCTGGAACTTGCCGGCCGGGTTTTATCAGCCGAAACCTCCTGGACTAACGAAAGTTTATTTGCAGCTTTAAAAGATCTGGCCGAAAAAGAAGGCTTAAAAAACGGCCAGGTGCTTTATCCGGTACGGATTGCGCTATCGGGCAAGGAAACAACGCCGGGCGGTGCGACCGAGCTGGCCGTGGTTTTGGGCAAGGAGGAAACCTTAAACCGTATAAAACAGGCGCTTGCCAAATTGGCATAAATGTTTTATGATGTAATTGTTTTACGGATTAGAAAAACCCCGCTTTCGCGGGGTTTTTGCTTTAAGATATTATACCAGCCGGCTGTTGTCGATGGCCGCTTTAATCAGGGAAACGAACAACGGATGCGGAGCAAACGGCTTTGATTTTAGTTCAGGGTGAAACTGCACGCCGATAAACCACGGGTGATCCGGACGCTCGACAATCTCCGGCAGTTTGCCGTCGGGGGATTTTCCGGCTATGAACATACCGCCTTTTTTCAAAACCTCTTCATATTTCATATTGACTTCATAACGGTGGCGGTGGCGTTCGGATATACAATCGGTGCCGTAAATCTCACGTACTTTGCTGTTTGTTTCCAAACGGCAGGGGTAGGCGCCTAAACGCATGGTGCCGCCCAGGTCTCCGTCTTGGGTGCGAATCTCTTTGTTGCCGTCTTTGTCCCATTCGGTCATCAGGCCGACAACCGGTTCGCAATCCGGGTCAAATTCGGTGGTATTGGCGTTTTTCACGCCGCAGACATTGCGCATGGTCTCAATAACGGCCATCTGCATGCCGAAGCATATGCCCAAAAACGGAATTTTATTTTCGCGGGCATATTTAATGGCTTCGATTTTACCACGCGTGCCGCGCTGGCCGAATCCGCCGGGAACAATAACGGCATTGACATCGTTAAGGTAATTGCCGGCCGGTTCGGTTTCCAGTTTTTCGGAATCTATCCATTTTATCTTAACTTGGTAACGGTTGGCAATGCCGCCGTGCTTAATGGCTTCGTGGAGCGATTTGTATGCTTCCAAAAGTTTGGTATATTTGCCTACCACGGCAACGGTTATTTCGCCTTCGGGGGCTTTGATAATATCTATAATCTTTTGCCATTTGCTTAAATCCGACGGATTGTCGGTCGAGATGCCGAAATGACGGCAGACGGCGGCGTCCATTCCTTCTTTGGAATAAGCCAGCGGCACCTGATAAATGTTGCTGACATCCAAAGCCGTAATGACGTTTTCTTCCCGGACGTTGCAAAACAGAGCCAGTTTGCGTTTTTCATTTTCCGGAATCGGCATTTGCGAACGGCATAAGAGCATATCCGGCTGAATGCCGTATTCCTGCAGTTTTTTGACCGAATGCTGGGTTGGTTTTGTTTTGAGCTCACCGGCAGTGGGGATGAACGGCAGAAGAGTTAAGTGTACGAACATAACACGGTCGCGTCCCAAATCATAAGCAATCTGGCGAATTGCTTCCAGATAAGGCTGGCCTTCAATATCACCGACCGTGCCGCCGATTTCGCATAAAACAAAGTCTTCATCGCCGAGATTTGATACAATAAAATTTTTAATCTCATTGGTTACGTGCGGTACAACCTGGATGGTTGCCCCCAAATATTCACCGTGGCGTTCTTTTTCAATGACACGCTGATAAATTTTCCCGGTGGTGATGCTGTCATTTTTGGTGGCCGAAACACCGGAGAAACGCTCGTAATGTCCTAAGTCCAAATCCGCTTCGGTGCCGTCGTCGGTTACAAACACTTCGCCGTGCTGATAAGGGCTCATGGTACCGGGATCGACATTAAGGTAAGGGTCAAGCTTGCGCAGACGCACTTTAAATCCGCGTCCCTGCAAGGTGGCGGCAATGGAGGCGGAAGCCAGACCTTTGCCTAAAGACGATACGACACCGCCGGTAATGAAAATAAACTTTGTGTTTGGATTAGTCATATTTTAAACCTCGTCAATTTTGTTATACCTTTTGTTTTATCGGCATTTATTTTACTTTTTTAAGCCGGAATGTTAAGATTTTAAAAGTGAAAAAGGCACCTTGTTTTTCAGGGTGCCTTATGTTTTCTTTTCTTTTCATCAGCTGCCTATTTTGCTGTCGGAACCGCCGGAACATCAGGAACTGCCGGAGCAGAAGGTGCCGGAACGTTTTGGGTAACGGGCGCTGCATCCAAAATAGATTTGCTTTGGCGCTCGGCTCCTTTATAATACAGGCATAGTGAAATACTGGTAATGAAAAAAACGGTTGCCAAAATGGCCGTTAACCTGGTTAACAGGTTGCCGGTGCCGCGGGCCGTTAAAAAGCTGTTGGCGCCCGATCCGCCGCCCAAACCGTTTAGGGCGCCGCCGCTTGAGCGCTGCATCAGAATGACGGCAACCAGAAAGATGGCCGTCAACAAATGAATAACTAACAATACTGATCCCATTTTATTTCCTTTTTTTCTTTTATAACATTACTTTTTGCAAACAGACGCGGCAATGGCCATAAAGTCCGAGGCCTTGAGGCTGGCGCCGCCGATTAAACCGCCGTCAACATCAGGCAGTGAAAGCAATGCGGCAGCATTGGCCGGTTTCATGGAACCGCCGTATAAAATGCGCATTTTGTTGGCATTGCCTTTGCCGAGTTTTTTTGCCAATACTTTACGGATGGCGGCATGTACTTCTTCGACATCTGCCGTGGTCGGCGTTTTACCGGTGCCGATGGCCCAAACCGGTTCATAAGCGATAACGGTATCGGCAGCCGTTGCCGAATCCGGTACGGAGCCCATAATTTGTCTGGTACATACGTCAATGGTTTTTTGGGCATCGCGTTCAGCTTCGGTTTCGCCGATGCAGATGACGGTTTTAAGCCCAGCTTTGTGGGCTGCTTCCGCTTTTTGGCAGATTAATTCGTTGCTTTCATGATGATCGGCACGGCGTTCTGAATGGCCGATAATAACGTATGAACAACCGCAGTCTTTAAGCATAACCGGGCTGATGTCGCCGGTATGTGCGCCTTTTTCGGCTGTGTGGCAATCTTGTGCACCCATGGCAACCTTGGAACCGCGCAGGGCTTTTTTAACGGTTGTTAACAGGGTAAACGGCGGGCAAACCAAAAATTCACATTCCGGTTTACCTAATTTTTTTACTTCGGCGGCAACATTTCCTGCCAAAGCTTTACCGTCTTCCAGAAGACCGTTCATTTTCCAGTTGCCGGCAATCAATATTTTACGTGACATTGTTTCTCCAAAATCCAAGTTTAAAAAATCAGTTGGCATTCTTTTAGCATATTGATTTTGTTTTTTCCAGATAAAAATACTTTTCAACAATAAAAAAACGGTGAAAAAACTTTTCAACACGAATATTTAATAATTGCATTAATTATTTAATAATTTATAATACAGCAAAAATGTTTTGATTTAAGCGAGAAGGAAAATGATAAACAAGTTAGCAAAAGCACAAAAAAGCTGGATTGCAAAATTTATTCTGATTTTGACGGCGTTAAGTTTCATGTCGTTGTTCGGGGTAACCGGATACATTAACAGTGCAGGGAGCAACCGTACGGTTATTAAGGTTGATAATATAGAAATTTCCCAGGCGCAGTTTTCATATTTGCTGCAAAAGGAAATCAATGCCGCCCGCAACCTTTTGGGAGACAGTTTTGATTTGACCGATGAAATGCGTCAGGCGCTTATTCAGGCGCAAACCCAGCAGCTGGTGCAGGATGCCGTTTTGGACCGGACGGAAACTAAATATCACGTTGCGTTCCGCCCGGCTTTGATTCAAAACATTATTTTCAATGACCCTTCTTTTCAGGATGCTTCGGGGAAGTTTAACCGCGATATGTTCCGCCAGGTTTTGTCAAGAGGCGATATTACCGAAGACGAACTGGTAAGCGATATCAAACGGGGGCTGACGCGCCGGCTGCTGATTGATATGCCGGTGCAGGGTTTTAACGTACCGGAAGTTTTGCGCCATGCGGAAGCTTTGGTTGACAATAAGCGCCGGACATTTAAATATGTTTTTATCCGGCCGGCAGAAATTAATGTTGACCGTAAAATCAGCGAAGAAGAAATCAATCAGTATTATGAGGATTTTGCCCCTAATTTTATTGAACCGGAACGCCGCGATGCAACGGTTATGGCTTTGTCATTAAAAGAAATTGCCGATAAAATGGTTATTGATGATAATGATATTCAAATGTATTACGATGAGCACAAAAGTGAATTTGAAACACCGGAAACCCGCCAGGTGCTGCAGATGATGTTTAATGACGAACAATCGGCAAATAAGGCTTTCTTTGCTTTGCAAAATGGAGCGGATTTTTATCAGGTTGCTGCCGATGTTGCCGGACAATCCAAAGAAGATACCGACTTGGGCTATGTTGCCGAAGACGAACTGGTCGATGAACTGGCAAAAGAGGCTTTTTTACTGTCTGAGGGCGGCTATACCAAACCGATTGAGGTCGGTGATGCCTGGCAGATTTTGTCTGTTGCGGATATTAAATCCGGCAGTCAGGTTCCGTTTGCAACGGCTGCAGCAGAAATAAGGGAAACTTTGAAAAATGAGCGTTTATATGATGAAAGCTACGAAGTTTTAACGCAGATTGAAGATGCTCTCGGTGCCGGCGGCAGTTTGGAAAGTATCGCCGAAAAGTTCGGTGCCCCGCTTTTGAAAGTCGGCGGTCTTGCCGAAGACGGAAGTGTTAAGGAAGTTGCGGCCGAGGCAGCGCCTTTTGTTAACAATACGGATTTTATAGATACGGTTTTCTCTTATAATCCGGGCGAAATCAGCCAGGTTATGGAAACAGACGATGGATTGGCCGTGGTGCGGGTTGATAATATTGTTGATTCTCATCCGAAATCCATCGATGATGTCCGTGGTGAAATCGAAGAACTCTGGCTGGTGAATGAAAAGGCGGCCATTGCTCAGGAAATGCTTAATAACCTGATGTATGATCTGGAAAACGGCGATGATCTCGGGGCTGCCGCCAAGCGTTATGGCCTGAGTGTTTACCGTTCACAGCCGATTACCCGTAATGAAACGTTTGCCAATATCGGTTATGCCGATGTCCGGGAAATGTTTACCGAACCACTCGGAACGCCGAAACAAATCCAGCAGGGTGATGATTATCTTATCGTCCTTGCCGAACAAGATTATAAAAATTCGGCGCCTTTAAGCGAATCCGAACAACTTTTAATTAAACAGAAAGCTTATCAGTCATTGGCGTATGATTTTGCCGAGGCCATGCTCTCCAGCTATGCCAATGAATATGATATCAGGATTAAATATAAACTGTTAGGCTTTGAATATTAATATCTTAAGCCGCCGGAAGGCGGCTTTTTGAATTGAGGTTGCAAGATAATGAAAATTGTTTTTATGGGGACGCCGGATTTTTCTGTTCCGGTTTTGGAAAGACTTATCAAAGAGCACGAAGTTGTTTGCGTCTATACCCGTGCTCCAAAGGAAGCCGGACGGGGCAATAAGCTGATGAAAACGCCGGTACACCTGTGCGCGGAGAAATACGGAATTGAAGTACGGACGCCAAAGACGCTGAAGAATGAAAGCGAGCAGGAACTTTTTAAGGCATTAAATGCAGATGTTGCCGTGGTGGCTGCTTACGGCCTGCTTTTGCCCAAGGCTGTAATTGAAGCACCGAAGTTTGGTTGCCTGAATGTTCATGCTTCACTATTGCCGCGGTGGCGCGGCGCGGCACCGATACAGCGCAGCATTGAGTTTGGTGACAAAGAAAGCGGCGTTACAATTATGCAGATTGTGGAAGCTTTGGATGCCGGGGCAATGTATGCCAAAGGCGTGGTGCCGATTACTTCTGAAACAACCGGTGGTATGCTGCATGATGCTTTATCAGAACTTGGTGCTGATTTAATGTTAAAAGTACTGGATAATCTTGAAAACATCCGTCCGGAGCCGCAGGATGAAAGCCTGGTTACCTATGCCGCCAAACTTGATAAAAGTGAATGTCTGTTGGATTTTAGGTTGCCGGCCGATGTTCTGGAGCGAAAAATCAGGGCGTTTAATCCGTTTCCGGCGACATTTTTTGAATATCAGGGTGAGCGCTTTAAAGTACTGCTGGCAGAAATTGCCGATGCCAAGGGTACACCGGGAGAAATTCTTGAAGGATGTGCAAAGCTTTTAATTGCCTGCGGTGATAAGGCTTTAAATATTAAGTATATTCAGCGGCAGGGCAAAAAGGCCATGACTATTGAGGAGCTGCTGCGCGGGTTTAAGTTTGAACAAGGTGCAAGGCTTTAAGTAAAGCTAAATATAAACAAACTTCTTGTTTTTTAAAGTTGCAATAAAGGTGTAATGTTTAAGATAAGGATTTAAAATATCTGACCGGCAAAAAGGATTAATGTATTTGACAAGCAGAAAATAAGAAAAATGATTTCAAAACAAAATAATGTCATTGAAGCAGATGTTACCCGGCTGGTGGAAAAAGTGCAGCGTGAAAAACTGTTGTTTTATCCGCTCATTATTCATCTTTTATGGAAGATTATCAAACTAAGTCTTAAGTCTGAGGCAAAAAATCTGTTTCCGGTTTATCAGGTGAAAAGAGATGACGGACAAATCATGCTTGCCTGGCAGGAAGTTAAAGAATCGTGGCCGGATTTTTTTTCCGATTATGCTGCGGTTTGTTACAAATGCCTTGTAAGTGATGCTAAGTTTCCTAAAGGTCTGCCACCGGCTGAAAGTTTCGGTATTTTTTGTTTTGATGACGGACAAATGCCGTTTTTAAATATAAAATATCCTTTGTTTTGGCTGTATCCGTTCAAATATGAAGGAAATAAAATCATTTTGCCGATTGTCGCCGAAGGTGAAATTGACGCGGCTTTTTTCAAAGTTTGCAAGCGTTATCTGGAAAGCGGAACAGATTTGTCTTAAAATGTTTTAAGACACTTGAGAACATAAAAATCAGCCAGATTACCGACAATCGGGTTGGCATTCATATCAAGACGACGAATTTGCCTTTTTTCCAAGACATAAAAGTTTTTTTCGCCCCGGTCGGAGATAAGCGTCAGGGTGTTTCTGTTTCTGGTGTAGGTGCCGTTTGCTTTAAAAATTCCGTCTTTCTCTCCGATGTAGACATCTTTTTCCGTAAATTTTCCACCGGGAAGAAAAGTGATGGTTGTTTCAATGCCGATGCTGCTGGCAGCCGGGAGCACGCCGGTATATGATTGGCATAATTCCGGTTCCGTTTTGTGAAAACAGCCTGGCAGGGCAATAAATATCATCGGAATTACGGCTAAAGCGATTATCAGGATTAATTTATCACGGATGTTTTTCATATGAAACCTTTTTAATTGTTGTTTGCCGCGGTTTTATTGTTTTTTGGAAACGGTATTGTCCGGAAAACGGCGGTGTTTTGCCGTTGACGGAATTTCTTCACAATCAAAGTCCCGGGACATATTGTTGGGGTATGTGCAGCCGCAACGGTCATCTTCACTGCAGTCGCATTTGTTGGCGTAGTCATAAACGCAATTTTTCTTATCCATACCTTTTCTCCTAAAAAATAAAAAACCGGATTTTTTTATCCGGCTTTTTATGTAAGCATGAAATGTCAAAATTAAATATATTTGACTTCCAAAATTTCAAAAGATTTTTTACCGCCGGGAGCCATGTATTCGGCAACATCGCCGACTTCTTTACCGATTAAGGCTTTGGCCAGCGGCGAAGAAACGGAAATCAGGTTCTTTTCAATATCAGCCTCATAGTCGCCGACAATCTGATACTGGGTTTTAGCATCACTGTCTTCATCAACGACCAAAACGGTTGCGCCAAAACGGATAACATCGCCTTTGACCGATTGGGGGTCAATGACCTGAGCGCGGCTGACAACGGCTTCCAATTCCTGAATCCGCCCTTCAATGAAACTTTGTTTCTCTTTGGCGGCCGAGTATTCGGCATTTTCGGACAAATCACCGTGGGAGCGGGCTTCGGCAATGGCGGCAATAATGTTTGGCCGGTCAATGCCTTTTAAGTTCTTTAATTCCTGTTCAAGCTGCAAATAGCCTTTTTTTGTTAAAGGGAACTTATCCATTTTTTCCTCCAATAAAAACCTGTCCTTTCTTTTGAATGAAAGGCAGATATGTTTAAAAAAGTTTGAAAAATTTGACTGTGACGGAGTTGCCTCGTCACAGCCATGTTTATATGTTTATGGCATAATTTATAATACGAATAAAAAATAAATCAAGCTTTTTCTTTTTTGTGTAAAACTTTTAATTTATATATACAAATGTATGGGGTTTGGTATTTTTAAACTGTGAATTTTTTCTATAAAACGGAGAAAACCAATGAATAAAACTTTAGTTGCTTCTTTAATGCTTGGTGCTGCGGTGATGGTTTCCGCACCGGCTTACGCCATTGACAGCACCGGCTGCGGTCTCGGATCAATGGCCTGGCGCGGCCAAAGCGGTATTTTGCCGCAGGTTGCCGCTGTTACCACAAACGGAACGTTTGGCACACAAACTTTCGGTATTACTTTCGGTACTTCCGGCTGCGATCCGAACGGACGCGTTACCGGCGGAACCCAGAAGATGGTGTTGGCCTTTTTGGAAAACAATCTGGAACAGTTTGCCATGGATGCCGCTGCCGGGCAGGGCGAAACCCTGACCACGCTGGCAGGCATTATGAATATGGATGAAAAAACGGTTGCCGAGAAATCTTACCAGCATTTTGCCGTTTTGTTTCCGGATGAAAATGTTGACGCCGTTGATGTTACTTTAAGATTTTATGAAATTATGAAAGCTTAATTTTTAACAACTGGCTGATGTGTGGGGGACACGGCTTGAAAAACAGCCGTGTCCGTTTGTTTAGGGGACTCTTGATGAGAAAATTTGTTCTGATTGCCGGTTTGTTGTGCTGGACTTCAACCGTTTATGCTTCTGAACGGATTTCGTTTGCCTATTCGCCCGAATGGCTGGCATTGGTGCATTATCAGAAAGGCTGGTTCGGCTATGAAGGTACAATCGGTTCGGATAATTTTTATCTTAGTCCCGATGGGCGGACTAATCCGCAAAAAGAGTTGGAAGCAACCATAGCTTTATTTGAGGGGGCCGATAATGAAAAAAAATGTCTTTTCCCGGCCCGGTACATGGTTTTGAAAAAACACGGTCTGGTGAAGACGGATTTTTTGGCATGTCAGGAGTTCGAACAATTTAAAGACGATTTGCGGCCGGCTGGCATAACATTGTTGTTTACCGATGCCTATATGAATAATTCCTCTTCCCTGTTCGGACATACGCTTTTAAGGGTGGATACGGCGCGTAAAGGTACGCAGCTTTTAGCGCACGGTGTTAATTACGGTGCCTGGACCCAAGGTTATGAAAACAGTTTTTTATATGCTGTCTACGGTCTGGCCGGGTTTTATCCCGGCGGGTATACCGTTAAGCCGTATTATGATATCATCAATACTTACAACAATATCGAAAACCGCGATATCTGGGAATATAACCTGGATTTAACCTCAGAAGAACTTGATTTGTTTGTTGCCCATATCTGGGAAGCCGGTCAGACGACGACCCCTTATTACTTTTTTAGCCAAAACTGTTCGTATATGCTGATGGAATTGTTTGATGCCGTGCGTCCGGAATTAAAGCTGGCGGAAAATTTTAAGGCTCAGACCATCCCTTTGGATACCGTTAAAGCCGTTAATGCACGGGAAGGGCTGGTTAAAGCGGTAAATTACCGGCCGTCGCGGCAGCGAAAAATCCGCCACCGGTTAAAACAGATGAATAAACGGCAGTATGCGGCATTTCTTGATGCGTCCCGTCTGGATTTGGAAAAAACGGAAAATCTGCCGGATGAAGAAAAAGCCGATGTTTTGGAAACAGCTTATCAATATGTGCAATATCAGTATGTCGCAGGTGATTTGGATTTGAAAGATTACCGGAAAAAGAGCTTTAATCTGCTTAAAGCCCGAAATCAGACAACGGCCGGACAAAAATTTAATGATTTGAAAGAAGGACAAAATCCGGTTTTAAGCCATGATTCCATGATGCTTGGCATCGGGGCAGGCGTCAGAAACGGTGATTTTTTTGAACAGCTCAGTTTTCGTCCGGCTTATCACTTGCTGACAGATAACGGTTTCGGCTTTTTGCCGGGGGCGGAAATTAATTTTTTTGATGTTGTTTTGCGTCATTATGACCGGCATGATAAATATGTGCTGGATAAAGTGGATATTCTGCAGCTTTCCTCTTTTTCGCCGATAGATGCCGTCTTTCAAGCCGTATCTTACCGGATTAACCTTAATGTCTCACGGCAGATGAATCCTAAAACCGAAAATGAGGGCTATGTTTTAAACGGCAGTGTCGGCGGGGGCGGAACTTATGCCTTATCCGATTATTTATGGCTTTACGGGTTAAGCAGCATTGAGGCGGCATATGGCGGTTTTCTGGCGCATAATCAATGGGCGGGTGCCGGTCTGGCTGCCGGTGTGTTGTTGTCTTATGAAAAAGCGGGACTGCAGGCTGAGGTTAAAAAAATTTTTGCAACCGATAAGACCGGCAGCACTTTAAACTGGTCATTAACGGCTGATTATTATCTTTCCAGAAATCTGGCCGTTGAGGCTGTCTTTAATTATACACAGAATTACGGTAAAAACGTTACCGAAACTTTGTTGCGGTTTAAACGGTATTTTTAACCGTTTTGATTTACCGGTATTTGAAATTTTTTATTCGTATTTATATATCATGAGATGTTAATTTGTGATATTAAAATGTTAGTAAATCAGCATTTATGAAATATCTTTACTGGAATAACAATGTGTTTCATGATATTTAAAAATTATGAAAGAAAGAATGAAGAAATCCTTGGCATTGAAAGTGAAAGCGCTTCGTGAAAGCGCTATGCTTACGCAGGAGGAATTGGCTGATAAATGTGAGGTCAGCTGGCGGACAATTTCCAATCTGGAACGGGGGCTGGTGGTGCCGGATTTGTATATGTTGGTTAAAATCGCCCAAATATTTAATGTCAGTATTGATGAAATGCTCAATCTTCAGATTAATGATAATAAAAGCCGCTCACGTTTGGAACGTGAGCAGTTTCTTATTGAAAAAATTACACGGGCCAATGATAAAATTCTGGATTATCTGCTTGACCAGCTTATATTGCTTTTTAAGTATTTTAATTGAGGCGTTTTCGGCTTATTTTCTTAGAAAGTTCATTCATGAAGATTTCATATGCCAGGGCGGTAATTTGTGAGCTTTCGGCAAATTTTTTGTTTTGCAGTTTTTTGATTAAAATATAAAACTGTTGATTGATTTCTTCCAAATATCCCATACTTTTCTTTTGTGGTGACATTTTGTTTTTTCTCCTCATAAATTTTGTTTTTTAAAATTAAAATATTGTGTTGCGTCATTGATTTTTATGACATATAACATTTTATATGCTACTAATCAAAAAAAGAAGAAACTAATTTCATATGCAGGGTATATAAAATGAGTCTGAAAGTAAAACAGGCAATTTTAAAAGTACGGCAAATGCTTTGCTTGGGTGAAGCCGTACACTATGGTTCTATTTCCAAAGCGGCTGAAAAAAATGCCATGAAACAATCAAATTTTTCTGTGCAAATCAAACAGCTTGAAGAAGAAATCGGAGAACAGCTTATTTTAAGATTGCCCCATGGCGTTAAATTAACGGAAGCCGGGCAGAAGTTATATACTCTGGTATGTGATCTGGATAATGTGCTTAACAAGGTTTCAAGCCTTGATTTGAAAGTTTTTCACGTTGGCGGCGCCATTCGTCTTTGGACCAGCGACGGACTTGGTATCGGCTATCTTTCAGAATGCCTGTCTGATTTTTATACCAGATATCCCCGGGTTAATGTTGAAATTTTATGCTCGCTTGAGATGCCAAAACCTGATCAGTTTGATATGGCAATAGTCTATTCGGAGCCAAAGGATAAAACTTTTAAGATAGTTGACAAATTTGATTTGCAGTTTTCGTTATATGCTTCCCGCAAATATCTGAGTGAATTCGGATATCCTAAAAACCAAAAGGATATTTTGGAAAACCACCGTCTTTGTACCCGTGATAACTATGCTTCCGTCTGGCCGGCCTGGGATGCTTTTATTCAAAATTCCAGGCAGCTTGCGGCTACCACTAATTCTTCGGCTATGCTTTTACAGCTTATCAAGAAAGGCATCGGCATCGGGCTTCTGCCCCGTGGAACGGCCGAAAAGGAAACGGATTTGGTGTGTTTGCCTGTTTTTAAGCTTAACCTTCATCACAAATTTTGGATTGTCGTACGTCAGGAAGTTAAAGATATTGATAAAATTAAAGCTTTGACTGGGTTTATAGAAGAAAAATCGCAAACTCTGGTGTCTTAAAAATTTTAATTTCGGCCGTGCAGGGCGGTAATTAAAGATTCAGCCAGAAGCAGGGCTTTTTCTTCATTGACGGAGGCAATCCATATTGTTTGCCGCAGCGGGCCGCCGACGGTGTTTTCAACAATAATCATTTCAGGGTTTTTAACCGGGCGGCAGCTGACGATGACGTCGGCTTGTTCCGGCGTGTCGACGGATTTAATAACGCAGGCGTGTTCGCGGGTAAATTTTTCCAGATTGTCAAAGTGGAAGTTTTCAGGCAGGTATAATAAAATACTTTCATTGCGTTTTTTGGTTAAAAAAGCTTGTGCCGTTTGATTAAAATATTCTTCAAGCAGGGAAATCCGTTTATCAAGTTTTAGGGCGTCCGCGGTCGGAACCAGGCCGTTTGAATGCCGGATAAACAGCTTTTTGCCGCTTAATTTTTCCAAATTTTTGATAATTATGCTCAAATTTGAGGCTTTGATGCCGTTTTTTTGCGCGGCCGCACTTATTTGCTTATGGCGTATGACCTCATGCAGGTAAAGCAAATCGCGGAAAAGAGATGTTTTTAATTTAACCGACATTTTTTAAAATCTTACTTTGATACTTCCCAAAATATATACCTTATTATTAAATTAGTACATACTAAGAAAGCCAGAGTCAAGGTATAATTTTACATTATGACAGATGATGTTGAAATTAAAATTGTCCATGATGATGCGGAATATGCCCAGGCTATGGCCGTGCGGCGCGAGGTTTTTGTTTACGAGCAAAATATTCCGGAAAACAAGGAATTTGACGGGAACGATCACGGTGCAACGCATGTTTTGGCTTTATGCGGCGGAAAACCGGTCGGGGTGATGCGTATCCGTTATTTTAACGGGTTTGTCAAATTTGAGCGTATGTGTGTGCTTAAAGGTTACCGAAAGTCTGATATATCCGAACGCATTATGCAAAAGGGCATGGAATTTGCAGCACAAAAAGGCTATGATAAAGTTTACGGTATATGTAAAAAAGAGCTTTTAAGCCGTTGGAAAAAGGACGGATTTTCTGAAATTCCTGGAGCTGAACCAACAGAACAAAACGGTATGATTTTGATTCCGGTATGTGCCCGGCTGCCTGAAGTTCCGAATGTTTTAACCATGCAAACGCCGGCAGAAATCTTAAACGCCAGGGAAGGTGAATGGGATACTGTCGGTTCCGGTGATGTGTATGCTGATATGCGGCGTCATATGCAAAACCGGCTGCAGGAAATCCGCCTGCTTAAGAATCAGCAGCAATTTGCGCAATCTGAAAATGTCCGGCAACGGGTTTCGGAATATAAGCCGGGGCTTGACCCCAAAAATCCCGAACGCTGACTTTTTGTTTTTATATTAAACTGACAATAAATCCGATTAAGATAATCCCCATGATTGAAGCACCGGTTATGATAACGGCCGGAGAAGAATCCGTTTCCCGCCGCAGTTTCCAGTTGGCGGCAAATATACCGATATAGCTCATTAAAAAGGCGGCACTGGACAGGTTTACGATGGCGGAAAAGTCCATGAAGACAACCGCCAAAATAATCAATACCGTTGTCAGGGCATTGCCAATCGTGCCGTTGTGCCAGAAAGTTTTAATGTAGATTTTGGGTAGAACTTTATATTTTCCCAGGGCCTGAGAAATACGGAACATGCTGAAAAAGGTGGCATTGATGCCGGAAATGAAGGCTAAAACAGCTGCCAGATACAAAAAATTATAGCCGAATTTTCCTAAAAGTTTTTGCGCCACATCGGCAACGGCGGTTTCGGCGTTGGCCGTTAAATCAACTGCCGGCGTATAATTTAAAACGACATACGCCAGATTAAGATAAATAATCATGACCAAAGCCAGTGTAATGTAAATAGCCAGTGCCATGGTACGTTTTGGTTTGTTGACGTTGGCGGCAGCGTTGGTGATGACGCCGTAACCGGCATAAGCAAAAAAAGTAACGCCGATGCTCCTTAAAAAATCAAGATTGTTTAAACTTTTAAAAGGAGCCGGCGGTAATTTTAAGTCACTGTGAAAATAAGCGGCAGCTATGATAATTAGTAATATGGATATTTTCAAAATGACGATGAATGTTTCTGCCCAGCCGACATCGGAAGCATTTTGCATATTAAGAAGCGATAACAAGCTAATCAGCCCGACGGCAAAGGCATTTATCCACCAATGATTGTTTTCCAGGTCAAAGAAGTCGGCGGCATAAATGCCGAAAGATTTTGCCAGCATGGCAATGGATACGGCCGAGGCAACCATATAAATGACCGAAAGTCCTCCGGATAGAATTTTTCGTTTGAAAGCAATGTGGAAATAATCGGTTAAGCCCCCGGATACCGGATAACGTCCGGCCAGATGTGCATACGAGTATCCGGAAAGAATGGCTGCAATTCCGGCGATGATAAAGGCCCAATAGGTTTTTTCGCCGGCAAGCAGAATAACCTGTCCCAGCAAGGCAAAAATTCCGGCACCGATAATGGAGCCCAGACCTAAGGAAACAACATTTAACAGATCCAGGCTCTGGGCTTTCTCTTTAACGAATCCGACCATGAAGAACTCCTTTGTTTTCAGCGATATAGATAATCGGCGGTATTTAGGGTTTCAAGGCGGAAAATAAAGTTCGGGCGGTATTTTAGTCAGAATTATATTCGGATAACAGCTGGTTACGTTCGGCGGTTAAAGCAAGATAACGTTGGTAATCTTCATCGGAAGCCGTGCTTTTATCCAGCTTTAATTTATATTCGTTGATATCCTGGTTTAATTGTTTAATCTCAATTGCGGCAAGCAGAGTGCTGATTTGGCGTTTTATATCGTTGATAAAAGGCTTTTGCGATTTTAACATGCCGATTTCCCACAAACTTTGCACTTGTTTTTCATAAGTTCCGGTTGTTAATTTTTCTAACAAATCTTCCGAGGTTATGTTTTCATCTTCATGAAAAGATTCAATGGCCGTTTGCAACAGATTGTAAAGGCTGAATTTTGAAATGTCAAAAGTTAAGAGTTTTTCTTCAAAATCACCGATTAACGGCGGGAATAAAAGCATGCCGGCTAAAATAAACCTTAAATCGACATCACGAATCGGAGTTTTATGTGTGGTTTTTCCGGTTGTCGGCCGTTTGTTTGTTTTGTTGTAATAAGAGCGCAGAGTGCCGCGTCCGTAGGTATCGTATATCCGTTTTTGCATTTCCTGGATATAATAGCTACGGATTTTTTCATCCTGAATTTTAGAAACTTCTTCCATAATATTTTTTTCAATCAGGGCTTTTTGTTCCGGAGTTTGTGCCGGTGCATCTTTGGTGTTTTTATCCCATAAAAGCTGCATTAAAGGGGTGGTTTCCTGCATAAGTTTCAAAAACTCGTCCCGGCCTTTAGCTTTTAAAAATTCATCTGGATCCATTTTGTCAGGCAGAAACATAAATTTCAGGGAATATCCGGCTTTCAAGATGGGCAGGGCACGGTCAACCGAACGCAGAGCGGCTTTAATGCCGGCATTATCACCGTCGAAACACAAGACCGGTTCAGGCACGATTTTCCAGGCTTCCATAATCTGATCTTCGGTTAAAGCGGTTCCCATCGGCGCGGCGGCATAACCGAATCCGTATTTATCCAGAGCAATGACATCCATATAGCCTTCGCAGATGATAAAATTACGTTCGGCAAAACCGCAGTCACGGGCAAAGTTAATATTGTAAAGCATTTTGCGCTTATTAAAAACCGGCGTTTCCGGCGAGTTCAGGTATTTGGGCTGGCCGTCGCCCATAATCCGTCCACCGAAAGCGACAACCCGTCCGCGCTTGTCGCGAATCGGTATCATGACACGGTCGCGGAAAAAGTCATGCGGCGCCCGGTTACGATCATCAGGAATAGCCACAAGACCCAGTTCAACCATATCGTGTTCACTAACACCTTTACCGCTTAAATATGCTTTTAAGGCATTGTTGCCGGGGGCGTAACCTAAGCGGAATTTTTTTATAAGCTCATCATCCAACCCGCGGCGGCGGAAATATTCCAATCCGCCGGCGCCTTCGCGCAAATACAGTGTTTTTTCGTAAAAAGCGGCTGCCAGTTCCATGATTTCATATAATGACTGGCGCTTTTCCTGTTCGGCCGAATGTTCACGGGAAAATTTCGGCATTGTAAGCCCGGCCTTATGCGAAAGCTTTTCTAAGGCATCCATAAAGGGAAGATTGTTGGCCTCCATTTCAAATTTAATGATATCACCGTGAGCACCGCAGCCGAAACAATGGTAAAACCCTTTAGCCTCATTGACCGTAAAAGAAGGCGTCTTTTCATTGTGAAAAGGGCATAAACCAAGATATTCCCGGCCTTTGCGGGTTAATTTTACCCGTTCGCCGACAACATCTGCCACCGAAATGCGGCTGCGCAGTTCTTCAATGAATTTTTGTAAATCGCCTTCCATGTTTACCGGCTGCTTTTTTCTTTTTATCCCAAGAGCTGTTTAATGATTTCGGAAGCTTTGCCGAAATCCATCTGTCCTGCATATTGGCCGCGCAGGGCCCCCATAACTTTGCCCATGTCTTTCATGGACTGGGCACCGGTTTGGGTAATGATGTTTTTAATGACCGAGGTTATTTCTTCCGCAGACAGCTGTTTGGGCAAAAAGCGTTCGATAATGGCAATTTCCGCCTGTTCTTTTGCAGCCAGTTCCGGGCGGTTTCCGTCATTATAGAGTTTGATTGATTCGTTTCTTTGCTTAATCATGGTTTGCATCATGGATAACAGGTCGGCATCTTCGGCCTGTTTTTTGCCTTTGCCGCGGGCTTCAACGTCTTTTTCCTTTAAGCCGGCAATAATCATGCGCACGGCATTGACTTCAAGCATGTTTTTTTCTTTCATTGCCTCTTTTAAGGCATTTTGCAAATCTTCACGTAACATTTCTTTCTCCTGATTTTTATATGTTGTCATTAAAAGTAAGATAAATCGACTTTCCAAACGGTGTTGGGTTGGTAACAACGATGTTGAACAATAAGTTGTATCCGGATTCCAGGCGCGGAATCGGCAGGTAATGGGTCGTGTTTAAAAGAAGATTTCCCGATTTATCATAAATATCGACTTTAACCGGCGGAATTTCGGTTAAATATTTTCCGGTATTGGCAATGGCGCCGCTGATTTCGATTTTGGCAATGTTATCCTCGGAAAACTCACGCGTGGTAATATCTTTGAATTCAAGATTGCGGCCGTAAGGAATACTGGAAACCTCGATTTTATCGTAAAGTTTTTCGGCTTCGGGTAATAGGCGCACAACGTCATAACGCATATAATACAAAATAGCTGCAACGGAAACCAGGGCAATTAAAAGCAAAATGAAATTGATGGTATGTTTGTATCGCGTAACATTGACCACCCGTATTTTTTCAACCGTTTTGATTTCCGGTTCATTAAATAAACCATCGGTTTCTTTTGACACGCGTTCAAACATTTTTTGAATGTCTTTGGCCGGTGATTTTCGCTTTTTGATGACGTCTTTGGCAGATGCCGTCCAGATTTCACCGCATTCGGCGCAACGGAGTACCCGCCCGTCATCTGGCACCAAGGTATCGGGAACATCATATACCGAACGGCATTTAGGACATTTTATTAACATTTTTCCTCTGGCTAAAAACTAAAATTTTGCTTAATTTCTTTTACATTATGCATAAAAAAGCATAGAATCCAAGAAAAAAAGTATTTTATTAAATGTATATTTGTTATATCGTGTACGACATATACGGCATATTTGGTTCAGGTTTTGACAGGAGGTTATATGGCCGCAGACAGGAACGCCGGCACAGAGCCGGTGGTTGACATGCAAAACGTCAGTATCCGTTATGGCACGGATCCGGAGGTGTTAAGCGACATCAGACTGAGCCTTGAAAAAGGGTCATTTCATTTTTTAACCGGCAAAAGCGGGGCAGGCAAAACTTCGCTTTTAAGTATGATGTATCTGGCCTTAAAGCCAAGCAGCGGAACGGTTACGGTTTTCGGCACCAATATCGGCTTTGCCAGCCGTGATGCCATGGCTTTAATGCGGCGGCGCATCGGGGTTGTGTTTCAGGATTTCCGTTTGCTGGAACATTTGTCGGCTTATGACAATGTTGCCGTACCGCTTAAAGTGCGCGGAATGAAGGAAAGCGAAATTGAAAAACGGGTCAGGGAACTGTTGCGCTGGGTGGAGCTCGAATCAAGCATGAATAAAATCTGTTCAACGCTTTCCGGCGGTGAAAAACAGCGTGTCGCTATTGCCCGTGCCGTTATTAATCGTCCGGAAATTTTGCTTGCCGACGAGCCGACAGGCAATGTGGATGACGATATTGCCCAAAAGCTGATGAAACTGTTTGTTGAGATGAACCGCCTGGGAACAACGGTCGTGATTGCCACGCACAGTCAGGAACTTATCAATCAATACAATTATCCGCGGATTCATCTGGAAAACAAGTCGCTTAAGGTGTTTCCGGCTTTGAGGAGGCTCTCAAATGCAGAATAAAATCAAGTTGAATCACGTTTCCGAACTTCCGCTTAAAAAAGATCAGGCTAATTTATTTCTGGAGGCCGTGACGGCTGTTATGGTCTTCTTATTTTCTATTGCCCTGGCCGGTTATATGCTTGTTGATTCCATGGCAAAAAACTGGCAGAACGGCATTTCCGGAACTTTGACGGTGCAAATTATGCCTTTGCCGGGCGATACGGACAGTCAGGAAAAAAGCCTGCGTTTGAACAAAGTTATTACTTTTTTTGAAAACCAGCCGGCTGTTGAAAGTGTCATTCTTATAAGCGAAACACAAAAAGAACGCCTGATGAGTCCGTGGCTGGGGCAGGATGTTGACATTAGCGCCTTGCCGCTGCCGGAACTTTTAGATGTTCATCTTAAACAGGGGGCTGATTTTGATTATGAAAAAGCGGCACAGGCCTTAAAAGAAATTGCCCCTTTTGCTTCAATAGACAATCATAACGTCTGGTTGCACCGGCTTTTGGATTTGGCATCTTCAATACAGACGCTGGCGCTTTCGGTTTTGTGGATGGTGCTGGCTGTCGGTGTCTTTTCAATTTTTTATGCCGTGTGCACCAGTTTGGGTATTCATGGGCAGATTATTGAAATTTTGCATATTATGGGGGCTAAAGATGACTATATTGCCCGCCAGTATGCCCGCCGGGGATTTTTAATAGGGCTTATTTCGGGGGCGATTGGAACGGCGGCGGCCTTGTCTGCTTTCTGGTGGCTGCATCATTCGGCCGTATATTTGAGTGCGGGGCTTTTAGGTAGTCTGGATATATCTTCCGGCGGCTGGCTATTGTTGTTGTCTTTGCCTTTATGGGCGGCTCTGTTGTCGACAGCTACTTCATATTGGGCAGTCCGCCGTACATTGAGAAAGATTATGTAAAATGCGGCGGGTGAACTTTTTTGTTTTTATTTCCGGGTTAGTGTGCATTCTGGTCTGGCTGGGTGGTTTTATTGTTTTTCACCGGCAAATCCGGAGCTATCCTGTTGATGAAACAACATTGACCGACGCCATTGTGGTGTTGACCGGCGGCAAAAACCGGCTGGCGGAAGCTATGCGGTTGTATAATCTGGGGTTGGCAAAAATTTTGATTATATCCGGCGTGGGAGAAGACATTACGTTAGAACAGCTTGAAAAAGAAAACCGAACGGCTATTGTGCATCATCCGCAGCAGGTTATTTTAGGCAATGAAGCGACGAATACCATTGAAAATGCCATTGAGGTCAGTGATGCCATCAGGCGCAACAATGTTGCTTCAGTGCGTTTGGTGACGTCATACTATCATATGCCGCGCAGCGGGCAGGAAATTCTGGCCATGAATCCGGATGTAAAAATCGTTTATTATCCGGTGTATTCCGAAAACGTATCGGATAAGTGGTGGAAGCGTTGGGGGAGTTTTTGTCTGATTGCCGGAGAATATAATAAGTTTATGTTTGTTTATATTAAAAATTTTGTTTTCAAATTAGCGGAAGGGGACTGATATGATTTATATTCGCTCATTGTTTGCCAATATTTTCTTTTTCGGGGTTATTGTGGCCGGAAGTCTTGTTTCTCCCCTGGTTGCCCTTTTTCCTCATAAATATACCATGCTTTTCTGGGATAAGGTGATGATGCCGGCTGCTTTTTGGTTTCTTAAAATTTTTGCCGGTCTTAAAGTAGAATTCAGAGGAGTTGAAAATATTGCCAAAGTTCCCGCTCTTTATGCCAGTAAACATGAATCCGGTTTTGAAACCTATGCCTTTCCTCAGGCTGTGCCGACTGTTTCTTTTGTCTTAAAAAAAGAGCTGACTTATATTCCGTTTTTCGGCTGGTCACAACATTTTTACGGTATGGTACCGATTGATCGTAAAGGTGGTGCCAAGACGATGAAAAATATGCTCAAAGAGGTTGAGAAAAAAATTAAAGATAAGCGTCCGGTGGTTATTTTTCCGGAAGGTACCCGTTGTAAACCGGGTACGACCAAAGGCTATAAGCCGGGGTTTCTTTTTATGGCGGAAAATCTTAATCTGGAAGTCGTGCCGGTAGCGTTAAATACCGGTCTTTTCTGGCAGAAAGCTTCTTTTTTGCGTTATCCGGGGACGGCGGTGTTTGAATTTTTAGAGCCGATGAAAGTTAAAAAAGGCGTAGATAAAAAAGCTTTTATGGCCGAGCTTGAACGGCGTATTGAGGCAAAATGCGCCGAGCTTAATACTGAAGCGGTTGAAAAATATCCGTGGGTCAAAAAAAATCTGGGTTAGTTTATTTTGAAAAAAGATTTGACTACAAAAATTTTTCTTTTTATAAAACTAATAATTTTGAATTATTAATTAATTTTTCTTATTATGATTAAAACCTATATTCAAGGCTTCTCGGATGAAACAAGATGGGAAGTCGTCAAGCTGATGCTCTATAAGGGGCAGTATGATCAGATTGAGCAAATGGTTGCAGAAGGTTATCCGCTTACGGACCGTTTGCTGGAGAGTTTGTATCGACTGGGACAAAAAGATGTAATTGATAAACTTCTGGAAGTTTCAGTAGAAATAGATTCGTCTACTTATGATTTTCTCCGTGAAATTTTAGGGATTGCCGACTTGCAGGAGTTGAAAAATGAAATCCTGAGCCGTAAAAAAGAGGAACTTGCTTATGTGCGTGAAGAAAAACGTCAAAAGCAGGAGGCTGAAAAAAAACATTTGGAACAAGCGTTTGAGAAAGAACTCAAGTCAGGTCTGGGGTTAAAGCTTATGGAACTGGCGCATCAAAACGATTGTTGGCAGAAAGTGATTGAAAAATTTGGTGCGGAAGCTGTGTATGCGGCAGTTCAAGATAAAAAACAATATCTTGCCGATGTCAGGCGTGCACTGCCGTGCGAATTTTTATATGAAAGAGGTGATTTCAGCATGTTGTGGTTTAACTGCAGCTTTAATGTCAGAGCAAGCTTAAAAGAAAATTCCAATTGGGTTAACGGAATTTTGAATTATCATGGTGGAGCTGAAGCTTTATATGAGCTTCAAGATAAGTATGTTGATGGTGAGCTTGTCCGTTTGGGCTATAAAAAGTTTTTCTTTAATGATGTTCAAAACGGCTGTCGACGTCTGGCAAAGGTTAAAGCGTTGACCATAGATGATTTGAAAAATCTGTATCAAAACAATCCACAGGCTGTGAAAAGATTTATCAGGCATCATGGTACATTTAAACAAAAAGCCGCATTATTTTTAGGTATGTTTCGAAAGTAAAAAAACGCCGCTTTTTTATAAGCGGCGTTTTTTTTCTGTCAGGCTTTTTGTTTTTTCTTTTCTTCCCGTAATTTCAAAATTTCCAAATCGCGTTCGGTGGCGATTTTGTTTAAAATGGTTTTAACGACGTTGTCAATATCTTTACCCTCGGAGTAATCTGCCGGCAAAGCAAAATTGACGCGGTCATCGCGTAAGAGTTTGATGGCTTTGTCTTTGCTGTGCTTGCTTTTGGGTTTATAAACGGCAATGGCGTTTCCGTTGCGGTCTTTAACCATCTTCATGGACGGGATATCGGTTAATCCGTCGCCAAAATAAATAATCCGGCGGAACGGAATACGCCGTTCGCTGTCGGGGGTAAATTCATTGACAAGTTTATCATCGGTTTTCTTCAAACCTTTATTGATTTTTGACAGATACTGCACTTTGGTTGAATAATTGATAACACGTGCCGGCCAGACCGGATAACCCTCCTCATCAAAAGCAAAAGAACAGCCGAAAACATCTTTAAAATACCGACGAATGCTGCACCCTTCAATAATTTCCTCATAGCCGGAAGAAATAATATAATGTTCAATATCCAAATCCAAATGCTTACCATAAGCATTGATGCGGTCAAACCAGGTTTTGACACCTTCAAAATATTCAATTAAGGCGCCGCAGCAGAACAAATTGTCACGGCCTAATTTTATTTTTTTCTCCCGGGCGACTTTGGTAAAATAATACATGCTTCCGGTAACCTGATCGGCACAATTGTCAACCGACCACTGATTGGCTTTTTTCCAAAAAGTTTCTGGCTTCATGCCAAGCTCGGGGATAAGGACATAATCCTGCATGTAAGTTGTGCTTAAAGTTTCATCAAAGTCATAGACAAGCGCTACTTTGGTTTTTTTCATTTTTTGTTATCTCCTCTTGCTTTTTGGAATAGTATAATATAAAACAAATAAGTTAAGAATTAATCAATTTTAAAAAAGGATTTGGGTAAAATGGTTGCAACAACAATGGATCAGTTGGTATCTTTGTGTAAACGGCGCGGGTTTATTTTTCAGAATGCCGATATTTACGGCGGAATGCAAGGTGTGTACGACTACGGACCGTTAGGTGTGGAGCTTAAAAACAACCTTAAAGCCGCCTGGTGGCGTTCAATGGTTTATGAACGCGACGACGTAGAAGGTCTGGATGCGGCAATTTTGACGAATCGCAAGGTCTTGAAATATTCCGGCCATGAAGATACTTTTTCTGATCCGATGGTAGATTGCAAAAAATGTAAAGGTCGTTTCAGAGCCGATCATTTAAAAGACGGCAAATGCCCAAACTGCGGTTCAACCGATTTAACCGAGCCAAGGCCTTTTAATCTGATGTTTAAAACCCAGGTCGGACCGGTTGAAAGCGATGAAAACCTCGCTTATCTGCGTCCGGAAACGGCACAGGCTATTTTTACCCAGTTCAAAAACGTTGTCGATTCAACTTCACGCAAGCTGCCGTTCGGTATTGCGCAAATCGGTAAATCCTTCCGTAATGAAATTACGCCGCGCAACTTTATTTTCCGGGTGCGGGAAT
Organism: uncultured Alphaproteobacteria bacterium; assembly: GCA_944391705.1. Lineage (GTDB taxonomy): Bacteria > Pseudomonadota > Alphaproteobacteria > RF32 > CAG-239 > CAAFZY01. The sequence continues at coordinate 45,201 of CALXUN010000006.1, read as the reverse complement.
TTGAACAGGCCGAGCTGGAATATTTTGTTATGCCGGGCGAAGACGAAAAATGGCATGAACTGTGGAAAGAAGCGCGTATCAAATGGTGGGAAGAACAAGGCTTAAAGCGCGAGCATATGAATATTTATACCACGCCTAAAGATGATCTGGCGCATTATGCCAAGGCCTGTTATGACATTGAATACCAGTTTCCGCACGGCATGGAGGAGCTTGAAGGCATCGCCAACCGCCGCGATTATGATTTGGGCAACCATACCAAAGGCCAAGATGAATTTCAGCTGGAAGCACATTGCCATGAGAACCCGGATTCAACGACCAAATTATGTATTCGCGATGAAGAGCATAACCGCTGGGTTATTCCGTTTGTGATTGAGCCTTCCATGGGTGTTGACCGTGGTGTTTTGGCGGTGATGACGGAAGCTTATACGGAAGAAGATTTAGGCGAAGGCAACAGCCGGATTGTCTTGAAACTTAAAAAACACCTGGCACCGATTAAAGTGGCGGTTATTCCGTTAAAGAAAAATAATGAAGAGATTATGCAAAAATGTCATGAAATCAAAAATAATCTGTTAAAACTCGGCATCGGCCGTGTGGCATTGGAAAATACCGGTAATATCGGCAAAGCTTACCGCCGGCATGATGAAATCGGCACGCCTTTGTGTTTAACGGTTGATTTTGAAACCATAGAGCAGACACCGGCATCGGTTACGGTGCGCGACCGCGACACCATGGCACAGACCAGAGTTGATATTGCCGATTTACCGAATTATTTAAGGGAATATTTCTTAAGTTAATTTTTATAATGACGGTAAAAGATGAAGAAAATAAGTTATATCTTGGCTATGGTGGTATTTCTGAGCGGGTGCTGCCGGCAGCCCGAGCACTATTTTGTTGATGAACGGTTTTATATGCCGATGTACGGATTTTCGCGTCCTGTTAACGACATGCGTCAACAGCTGACGCCGACGGAAGATTTATATACGGTTGATACGGATGATTATAAATCTTGGTATTACGGGTGTAAGATAACTGAAAACCGGAAAAATTTTGTGGCGTTTGAATGTAAAGGAGAAAAAGCGCGGGGAATTATAAGCGGAACATATCCGAGGCTACAAAAAATCACATACGAGATTGCTCCGGAACGGGATAATATCAGTCATTTTTATCTGATTACGAAAAGATCATATGAATGGAGTTCGTCTAAACAAGAGTGGACAGGCGGTGGCGGTATGACTTACTATATTGAAGATGAGATGACACCGCGGTTAAGAGAACGGGAAATACCGAGATATTACAAGTGAGTTTATGGCTAAAAATGTAAAAGATGATACATGAAAGTTATCCACCGATTATTCATAAAAAAACTCTGTTTTCTGCGCTGTTAAACAGAGTTTTTTGTTTCAGGTATAATTTTTATCCGGCTTTATTTTTTTACCGGTTTGAAGACTGCCGGTGTTGAACATTTCATACGCACGGCGTTTACCATTTTACAAAGTTTGCAATGCGGTGCAATATAGCATATCCCCCAGTATATTAAAGCCATACCGACGATGAGATTTAATGCGGCAATCAGTGCCGGCGGGAAAAATGATGTGCCGTAATGGCCTAAAATTGCTACGAAAGATAAAAATAACGGTGTTGCCGTCAATATGCCCGCAGCAAACATTATCAACTGGCGGTGTCGGTAGGAGGCGCTGACGGCTTTGGCGGTAAATATACCGGTGTAACAGACAATTGCTACCGGATTTAACAGATTTAGGCAAAATACGGTTAAGAAGACGTTGTTGAAGTTCCAGCTGTCTTGTACAATTTCGCCGTGGTGATGCATTGCCATAAGGCAAAACGATAAACCGATAAGCACAATTATCAGACCGCTGGCTTTTTTGAACAGGCCGGAACAGTGGTGGAATTTGTTAATCAGCCGCATGATGCCCATTATTGAAACTGTTATAAAAAGCGCATCGGCGGCCGTGGCGCCCCAGACGCCTTGTAAAGCTGCGCTTAATGGCGCAATTGAAGCAATTTGAAACAGGAGCAGACAAATCGGTCCGATGCTGCCGATTTGTAATGCCAGACCTGCTTTGAAACCGTTTGTAAAGGGACTGATTTTCATTTTTGTTTTTAATCCTTATTGGGTTTATATTTAAGAAATTTCTGCAGGTTAACGGTTGGAAAAATATGGCTGATACCCCACCAGATTAAAGCGATACCTACAATCAGATTTAAAGCGGATACCACCACAGGCGGGAAAAATGACGTACCGAAGTGTCCGATAATAACAACGGCGGAGAGAAATATCGGCGTGGAAAGCAAAGTTCCCAACGCAAACAATATGAGGTTTTTATGGTTGAGGCGCGTTCCAATTACTTTGGCGGTAAAAACGCCGGTATAGCATACAATGGCAACCGGATTTAACAGGTTGAGAATAAACAATGTTACAAAGGTATTATCCGGCGTCCATGCGTATTCGGAGATGTAATTGTTATCGCCCTGCGAAAATACCATCAGGCAGAAGGATAAGCCAATGACGGCGATGATTATGCCGACAATTTTTTTATAGATATCTGAAAATTCTTTAACCTGACGGATAAGCTGCATAATTCCCAAAACAGAAATAGAAATATAAATGCCGTCAACCAGCGTAACGGCCCACACCCCGCCTAAAACAGATTTAAGCGGCAAAATGGATGAAAGCTGGAACAACAAAAGACATATCGGCCCCATACCGCCGAACTGTAGTGCCATGCCAAGTTTAAGACCATCGATAACCGGGTATTTTTTCATTCTGATTTCTCCTTTTACGGATATTTGTTATTAAGGCCTATAACAAATATTTGTTTATAAAGATTTAAAGGCATTTTTAAATTTTTTTGGATATGATTTAACAAAAGGAGAAACTTTATGAAACGCGTCATTATTTTAATGCTTGATTCATTTGGCATCGGCGGAGCACCGGATGCCGCCAAATTCGGTGATGAGGGGGCAAATACCCTGGGTCATATTGCGACCTCCGCCGGCGGACTTAAAATTCCCAACATGGCAATGCTGGGACTTGGAACGGCTGCTTTTGAGGCAAGCGGTATGAAACCGGAAATTGTTGGTAATTCAGTGCTTGCCGTTGGTTCTAAATATGGTCATATGAAAGAAATAAGCCATGGAAAAGATACTTCTTCCGGACATTGGGAAATGGCCGGCGTGCCGGTGTTGTTTGAATGGGGATATTTTAAGAAAGATTATCCGTCTTTCCCGGAAGAACTGGTGGAAAACATCGTTAAACGCGGCAATATTCCCGGGATTTTAGGCAATGAAGCAGCTTCGGGAACGGAAATTATCATGCGTCTGGGCGAAGAGCATATCAAAACCGGAAAACCAATTTTTTATACTTCGGCCGACAGCGTGTTACAAATTGCCGCTCATGAAAAATATTTCGGTTTGGAACGTTTGTATGATTTGTGTCAAATTGCTTTTGAAGAAGTAAAACCTTATAATATCGCCCGCGTTATCGCCCGTCCGTTTGAAGGTGAAAATAAAAGCGATTTCAAACGTACCAAAAACCGGCATGATTATTCGGTAATGCCGCCGGCGCCGACTGTTTTGGATAAATTTAAAAACTCGGGCGGCTCCGTTATTGCGATTGGAAAAATTAATGATATTTATGCCGGCTGCGGGGTTACAAAAGCACTTAAAGCCAGCGGCCTGGAAGAACTTTGGAATGTAACGCTTGATGCGGTTTCCAAGGCTTCCAACCGTTCAATCGTTTTTACCAATTTTGTGGATTTTGACATGATGTGGGGACATCGGCGCGATGTTAAAGGTTATGCTCAAGGGTTGGAATATTTTGACAAACGGCTGCCGGAACTTTTTAAAATCCTGAAACCGGGAGATTTGGTGTTTATCACGGCAGACCACGGTTGTGATCCGACATATAAAGGTACCGACCATACCCGGGAACAGGTGCCGGTTTTGATGTTCGGGCCGGAAGTTAAGTCTGAAAATATCGGACAGCGGCAAACATATGCTGATATCGCCCAGACAATCGCTCAGTATTTCGGATTGGAAAAAATGCCGTACGGGGAGAGTTTTTTATGAGTTATCTGGCGCATAACCTGCCGGTGGACAAGCATTGCTTTTTCGGGCGTGAGGGCGGTGTTTCGGCCGGCATTTATGCCATGCTTAATACCAATTTGCAAAGCCGTGATGCTCGTGGTAATGTTTTAAAAAATCTGGATATCATTGCCGGACGTTTTCATCTGGCTTATGCGGATATGTTTATTATGAAGCAGGGAATTTCTTCCATGGCGGTTTATGCGGATAAACCTTCGCAGTTTGAAATTCAGGCTGACGGGGCGGTAACCGACAAAGAGGGGATTTTGCTTTGCCTTAAAACGGCAGACTGTGCACCGGTATTGCTGGCAGATTTTAAGCACGGTGTTATCGGTGCGGCGCATGCCGGCTGGCGCGGCGCTTATAAGGGGATTGTTGAAAACGTGGTAAAACTCATGCTTAAAAAAGGCGCCAAAGTTCAAGATATTGCCGCTGCCGTCGGACCGTGTATCGGGCAGGCTTCTTTTGAGGTGGGGACAGATATGTTTTCCGAAGTGTGTTTCCGGTCAGATGAAAGTAAAAAGTTTTTTCTGCCCGGAAAAGACAAAGAGCATTTTCAATTTGATTTAAGCGGCTTTGTGGTTGAAAAACTGCACGGCCTCGGTGTAGATAATGTTGTCAATTCCGGTATAGATACATATCCGGAGGTAAACGGCTATTTCAGTTTCCGGCGTCATACGCATAAGGGGCTGATTAAAGTGCCGTTTGATTATCCGACGCAATACTCATGCATTAAGTTGTAAGGGAGAGGCTATGAAAGAATGTAAGCTTGCTTTTTTTGATGAACGTACAATGCCGGTTGATACCATTATTATCCATTGCAGCGCATTTAATGCCGGGCAGGCAATCGAAACTTATAAAGAAGCGGAAGTTTCCGCTCATTACATTATAGATTTGAACGGCCGGATTATCCGCCTGGTAGATGTTGATAAAAGAGCCTGGCATGCGGGAAAAAGTTTATGGAAAGGCCGGGAAAGTTTAAATAACTGTTCAATCGGGATTGAGGTCTGCAGCCTTTCGCTGGGGCAGTTTCCTTATGACAGACGCCAGATATTTTCTTTACTGCGTTTATGCAAGCGTCTGATGAAAAAATACCACATCAGAAAAGAAAATGTTCTGGGGCATTCGGATGTTGCACCTTCTCGCAAGGCCGATCCGGGGAAGGGGTTTCCGTGGGCGTATCTGGCGCGTCATGGAATCGGGCGGTGGTATAATCTGAAATGTGCTGAAAAAGTTAAAGAAACAGATGAAAAAAAGCTTTTATCTTTAATCGGTTATGATACGCAAAATCTGGCGGCTGCCAAATGGGCTTTTTGCCGGCATTATCTGCCGGAAGTTGTTCCGGTTGATAAAAATATCGGGCATTTGATTGATTATCCGTATCCGGAAGAATTTACCGTTACCGATAATAACTTTTTACAAATTTTAAAAGCAGTGGCCGGCAGCTGCCTTAAATGACTTTATTCATATCTTAAAGCGCTTATCGGGTTTAAAAGAGATGCTTTATAAGCCGGGTAAAAACCAAAAAACAAACCGACCAGGCCGGCAAAAGAAAACGGCAGCAATATGTAAAGCGGCGAAACCAGGGCATTAAACGAACTGAAAGCGGAAACAAGTCCGGTGCCTATTAATCCGAAGATGACACCGATTAAGCCGCCGATGAGCGATAAGACCAGAGCTTCGGTCAAAAACTGCAGGCGGATGTCCCAGCTTTTAGCACCGATGGCCATACGGATGCCGATTTCGCGGGTGCGCTCGGTAACGGATACCAGCATAATGTTCATAATGCCGATGCCGCCGACCAAAAGGGATATTGAAGCAATTGAACCTAACAAGATGGTCATAACTTTTGTGGACTGTTGTCTGATTTCCATGGTTTGCGTCAGGTTGCGGATGACAAAATCATCTTCTTTGTAACGGCCGAGGTTATGGCGCTGTCGCAAAAGCGTACGGATTTCCGGTTCGGAAGAATATGTACTTTCGGCATCAACCGCCTGCAGCATAACCATTTTTACCATATCCGGGAAAGCAATTCCGGTTACTTTTTTTTGTGCCGTGCTTAAGGGGATGTATACCATGTCATCCTGATCGTGGCCGGAACCCGTCTGTCCGCGGCTGACGGTAACGCCGATAACCTTAAACGGCAGTCCTTTGACGCGGATGGTGCGGCCGATCGGGTCGACATCTCCAAACAATTCTTTGACAACCGTTGTTCCCAAAATGGCTACTTTCCCGGCATTTTTTATGTCGGCATCGCTGAAAAAGCGTCCGTAAGCAAGTTCCCAGTCTTTAATTTCAAAATAACGGTTGTCCGTACCGGTAATGGATGTCGACCAGTTGGCATTGCCGTATACGATTTGTCCGGTGTCACTTAAAACCGGAGCGGCCAAACGTATCCCCTTAATCCTTTTTTCTATGGCATCGCCGTCTGAAGCCTTCATGGACGGCTGGGAACCGTGTCCCATGCGCTGTCCGCCGGAAGTTGAAGTGCCGGAGCGGATAATCATCAAGTTTGATCCCATGCTTTTCATCTGTTCCTGAATACTGACCTGAGCGCCGTGGCCGATGGAAAGCATGACGATGACTGCCGCTACACCGATAATGATGCCGAGGCTGGTTAAAATAGAGCGCATTTTGTTGGCTTTGAGCGAACGGAGTGCAATGCTGAAAGTTGTGCGGGCGTCAATCATGCTTTTTTCCTTTGGCGTTTTTGGGGAGCTGATTTGGGTGTTTTGCTGCGGCAGATAATGCCGTTTGGTCAGAATTGATTTCTCCGTCGACAATTTTAATGACCCGTTTGGCATAACGGGCTATATCTTCTTCATGCGTAACCAAAATAATGGTTCGTCCGGTTTCCTGATTAAGTTTGGTAAACAATGCCATAATTTCAACGCTCATTTTGGTATCCAGATTACCGGTCGGCTCATCGGCAAAAATTATCGGGGCATCATTGACAATGGCGCGGGCAATGGCAACACGCTGCTGCTGACCGCCGGAAAGCTGATTGGGCAAATGGTGCATGCGATTTTTTAACCCGACTTTTTCCAAGGCGGCCGCCGCACGCTTTCGGCGTTCGGCCGGTGGAACGGAGCCATAGACCATCGGCAGTTCGACATTTTCCAAAGCCGGTGTCCGCGGCAGCAGATTAAATCCCTGGAAGACAAAGCCGATTTTTTTGTTCCTGATTTCGGCTAACTTGTCGGGGCTTAAATTATCAACCTTTTCGCCGTCAAGAATATATTGTCCGGAAGAAGGGGTGTCGAGGCAGCCTAAGATATTCATCAAGGTTGATTTTCCGGATCCGGACGGTCCCATGATGGCAACAAATTCGCCTTTCTCAATATTTAAATTTATACCTTTGAGAATTTTTAAGTCAAACCCGTCAAGAGGATAAGTTTTGCATATGTTTTTGAGTTCAATCAGCGCCATGTCCGGCCTTTCTTTAACGAGGCAGCCTTAAACGAGCCGCTTTTTTTTCTTTTTCTTTGTGGCTGCGGGCAACAATAATTTTATCGCCGGCTTTTATTTCATCGGTTAAGATTTCGGTATTATCATCATCAGATATTCCTTCCTTGATGTTAATACGCTGTGGCATGCCGTCTTGGATAACCCAAACGCCTTTTTCTTTATAACGGGTGTTTTCATCCATGTAAAAACGCAGTGCCTGATTGGGTACCAGAAGGGCATTGTCTTTTTCAGCCGTAATTATTTCCACATTGGCCGTCATGCCCGGTTTGAGTTTTAATTCGCTGTTATCAATACTGATAATGACGCTGTAGGTCACAACGTTTGAGGTGGTAACGGCCTGGTTGCGGACTTGTTTAACCGTGCCTTTAAAAAAGGTGTCCGGAAAACTGTCAACGCTGAACAAAACATCCTGTCCGACTTTAACCTTGGCAATATCTGCCTCAACAACCGAAGCGTCGATTTCCATTTTGGTTAAGTCTTCGGCAACCGTGAAAAGTTCCGGTGTGGAAAAACTGGCGGCAACCGTTTGGCCGACTTCTATGGATTTGGAAATAACAATGCCGTCCACCGGGGATTTTATTTTGGTATAACGCAGTTCCGTTTCGGCGGAATTAAGGGCTGCTTTTGCCTGTTCAACCTGAGCTTTTTGCAGTTTTAACTGGGCAACGGCGTTGTCATAATCGCGCTGGGCGGATTCAAGCTCTTTTTCACTTGAGTATTTGGCCGTGTTGAGCTTTTGGATGCGGTCCAAAGTTTTTTTATAATAGACAATATCGTTTTCCTGAACGTCAACCTGGGCTTTGGCAATGTCTAAAGCCGCTTTTCGCTGGGCAACGGTTGCTTCAAATAAATCAGGGTCAATCAGAGCCAGAAGCTCGCCTTCTTTAACCTCGGAATTGTAATCAACATAAATTTCTTTAATGGTGCCGGAAACCTGTGTACCGACGATGACGGTTGAAAGCGGATCAATAATTCCCGAAGCCGTGATGACCTGACGGATTTTTCCCGTTTGGGCTGTTGTCGTTTCGTATGCCTGCTGTTGCCGGGTGCCTCGGTAAATAAAGAACAGAGCGGCAAAAATAACGGCAATTGTCAGGATTTTTAAAAATTTTTTCATGATTTTTCCTACTGTTAACAGAACCATATATCACACATATAAAAGAAATATACAAAAAAAAGCTTAATTTTCCAGTTTTTTGTTGTTTTAAATAAAATTTGTGTTAACATAATAACTGTTACAATAAATTATTAATATATTATGGACAAAACAGAGAAACATCAGCGTGCCAATGCTTTCAGGGCACAGATTGTGCGTTCGACGCAGAGAAATCATGCAATCAATGAACTTATCAATACACCTGTTTGGGATGAGGTTGATAAGCTTCGTGTAACAATCCTTTTCCAAAAAAGCCAGTATGCCGAAGGCTGTCAGGATGGTTATGTCCGGTTGATTAAAAAGGTTGAACGATGCGGCGATGAAGCCCTGATTAAGAAAGCCAAGACCTTCTCCGCAAAATTATGAGAGAAGGGCGTTGATGAGAGAAAGACAAAAGACGCTTCGTATAAAACGAAGCGTCTTTTTGTGTACAGTCCGTATAAAAAGCTTGTTTGCTTAAAAAAGAATGTATACTCTTTAAAGCCGGTTGTGGTTTAAGAAAAAGGAAATATGTGATGACCAGAGTAATTACGTTAATGCCGGTGCGGCTGGCAGCTACCCGTTTACCAAATAAACCTTTGTTGGAAGTTAACGGCAAAACGTTGATACAACGTGTGTATGAAAATGTTAAAAATGCATTGGGTAATGTTAGTGATATTGCCGTTGCCGCCGGCGATCAGGCTATCGTAGACGAATGTAACAAGTTTGGGGCAACGGCAGTTTTAACCGATCCTAATCTACCCAGCGGTACGGACCGGATTGCCGCGGCTTTAAGAGTTCTGGACCCTGAAGGTAAAAAATACGACATTGTGGTTGATTTCCAGGGTGATAATTTAAATGTAGATCCGGCCGTGTGTCTGCCGTTGGTGGAAATGGTGCAAAGAACCGATTGCGATATTGCCACCTGTGGCATGGTGATTCAAAATGAAGAGGATAAAAACAATCCGAACATTGTAAAAATCGTTATGGGCTTAAAAGACGGGGAAAAAGAAGCCCGTTGCCTATATTTTACCAGGGCAACGGCTCCTTATACGCGTAATCCGGAAAAGTGCCTGATTAAGGATTTATATCACCATATCGGTATTTATGTATTTAAGGCGGCTTCATTGCAAAAAATGGTTTCTTTGCCGACGGGCGTTTTGGAAAAACGCGAGGCTTTAGAACAATTACGTGCGCTTGAAAACGGTATGGTTATCCGTGCCCGGTTGGTTGAAGATATAAGGCTGGTTAAAGAAGCGCCGGCCGATATTAATACGCCTGAAGATTTGGAAGCTTCTTTACCGTGGATAAAATAAATAATTTTATATCTTTCTTAAAACGTCGGCGTATCACAAACCGGCGTTTTTTGTACTCCGAAAACCACCGGCTAGGCCGGCGGGTTCCCTTTTTGTTATAGTCTTGTTAAGGCATCCAGAGCGCCTTGCAAGATATAAGCGGCGGCAGAGGCATCCAGAACTTTTTTACGTTTGGCGCGTGACATATCGGCCTGTTTGATTAAAAAACTTTCAACGGCAGATGATGACAACCTTTCGTCCCAGAAAGCGTAAGGTAATCCGGTACTTTCATAAATTTTTTGGGCAAATGTTCGTACTTGCCGGGCAATATCACCTTCCTGGCCGTTCATTTGCAGCGGCAGACCATATATAATGCCGCCGATTTCTTTTTCGGTGATAATTCGTTGAATTTCTGCCAAGTCCTGTCCAAAAGTGCGGCGGTCGATAATCTTATACGGCGTGGCAATCGTGCGCATTAAATCTGATACGGCAATACCTAAGCGTTTTTCACCATAGTCAAAGCCCAATAACGCCTGATAAGATTTTAATTGTTGTTTAAATTCTTTTAGTTCCATGCTTCGGAGCTTATCTTAAAAAGAGATTTTGTGCAATGTTTTTGTGCAAAAGCCATACAGATTGATAAAAACGACTCGGCAAAATTTGCACAAAACAGCATTTTTTAGTTTTAATTTCGTTCTCTTTATGTAATATAAAAGCCTTGGAAATCCAAGGCTTTTAAGTGGTGGTAAGGGGAGATTGGGCACTCCCGCATGCGGGTCCTCCTCGCGCCGTAAGGTTCAAACATCGCATTTCGCTAAGCGATTTGCTAAGCTCAATGCTCGTTTTCACCAACTTTCCGCTTAAGAACTCCACCGTTCGCATCTCGCCTCTTACGCAAAAAAAAGCACCTTTCCAGGAAAGGTGTTTTTTTGGTAGCGAGGGGGAGATTCGAACTCTCGACACAAGGATTATGATTCCTCTGCTCTAACCAACTGAGCTACCCCGCCATAAATTTGTGTATCTTATTAACCTTAATTGTTTTTAATGTCAATAAAAAAATTGCGATAAAATGAAAGTAGTGGTATACTAATTAAAATAATGTTGTTTTGCAGAGTGTTTCGCTATGTCTGATATTGATAAATTAAGAGGGGTACCGCGCGGACATACCGCTACAGATAAAACGGTCGAAAAGCTACGCAGGGTTGCTGTTGCAGCCGGGGCGACGATGATTATGGGCGCGCCGGGCGCGGCGCAAAATATGCCGCAGGAGCAAGATAAAGCCAATCCTAAAGTTGAAGTGCTTGCATCTTCGGATGTGCAAAGAAATGATGGAACAACTTTTGATGCTACACCTATTCTAAATCAAAAGTCTTCAAAGGAAACTCAAGCCGACTTGGAAAGACGGATATCTGAAATTACATTGTCATGGCAAGATGATATTCTTTCTATCATCGGCAAAGACGGAACAAGTTTTCAGTTTGAACAATCAGAACTTAACGGCCATAAATTTGAGAGATCTGAAGAACTTGAAAATCGTCAGGCCTATTCTAAAAAAACCGAATATGAAAAAGTTAATGTCAATACGGTTGAAGATTTGGCTGAAGGCGGCTCTTTAGGCGGCTTTTATCCGGCATCAAACAAAATGGAAATTGTTTATACGGATATGTCTTTGCAGGAATTTTCAAGACAAGGTAAAGAGTTAATTGATGACGGTAAGATAGACGGTATGGCGTTTGTGGATGCTTTGGATAGGTTTAATACATTATCTGATAAAAAAGAGCTGATATCGACAATTGCACATGAAACTTCTCATCGTGCCGACCATTATTCGGGGGCCATGATGCAAAGTACCTTGACTTATGAACAAGCTGCTTTGTTAGATATGTTTTCGGAAATTAAGGCGACTATGGCCGAAGTCAAACTTGGTTATGATAATTATAGGCAAAGCGGAAATATTGATGATATTCAAGGTTTTCATGCCGGCGATTTATCCGAATTTAAAAATTGGCTTAAAGAAAATCCGAATTCTCCGGATGTCGAACAACGATTAGGCGTGGCTGTGTATGAAGGGTGGCTGGAATGTAATAACTTTCCGGAAACCGGATATATGAAGCAGGCAAAAGAGAATGCTTATTTTGAAGAAATCGGAGAATTGGGTTGGAAACAGGCCGGTGCAAAATTTGAAAACCACACTAACCGTCAGGAATATCATAAAAAATGGGACATGCTTTTTGCCAATACGGCTTTTGGCGATTTGCGGGGAGCTTTGAAAAATAAAAAAGATGTAGTGTTGGGGAAAGGAATTCAGCAACGGAATTATGATCAGGAACATAATGGAAAATCTAACGTTCAGCGTTTTTTGGAATCGGTTGTCAATGGAGCGGAAAATGTGCGACAGGCGACGCGGAAACTTAAAAAATTGTTTAAACAGGTGAAAAAAATCGATAAAGACGGTATCCGAACACCGCAAGAGCAGAAAAAGTTACATGAAACACTTAAAAAAATTCAGCAAAAAAGAGGCATTGAACAATATGCCCAGGCAGCAGCAAAGCCTGAAAGCAAGGCGCCTGTTCAGGAAAACAGCAATCCGACAGTACAGCAAGCCATTCAGGAAACATTGTTTCAGTCACGCTGATGTTTCATTGTATATAACTGAAGTTTTTTAAGATTTGTTAAAATCAAATCAGTCTCAAAAAGAAGTGGAAAGAGTACGGCTTGTATTTGACAGCGTGTTTAAGAATTGTCATGATACATTAACTTGCTTGATGTTTATAAGTTACGAGGGTCTCATGAAAATCTTAAAACAATATCCGTTGACTGCTTTTTTATTTATCCACTTTTTTGTGTGGAGTTTGCTTCCTCTTTTGCGGACAAGTCTGCCGATGGACAGCATTGAGGCTATCGTCTGGGGACAGTATTGTGACTGGGGTACCAATAAGCATCCGCCGCTTTCGGGTTTTCTGGCATACTGGGCATACACTTTCGGTGCGCACAGTCATTTTGCAATTTATGCCTTAAGCCAGCTTTGCGTTCTTTTGGGTTTTATATACATTTATAAACTGGCCTGCCGTTTTTTGGCAAAAGATAAGGCCGTCTTGTCGGTTATGCTTTTGGAAGGCGTCATTTATTACGGTTTCAGCGCGCCGGAATTTAATGTCAATGTTGTATCACTTGCGTTGTGGCCGGCAACAATATATTATTTTCACTGTGCCTTGAAAGATGATAAATATTCCGACTGGATTTTAACCGGTATATTTGCGGGCTTAAACCTGTTTAACAAATATGTCAGCGGCGTTTTGTTGATGGCAATGCTGTTTTATATGCTTTATGATAAAAATGCCCGGCAAAAATTTAAAACTTTCGGGCCGTATTTAACGGCGGTTTTCTGCTGCCTGGTGGTTTTGCCGCATGTATGGTGGCTTTACCGGCATGATTTTTATGTCGTGGATTATTTTCTCGGGCGCAGCAACAAAGCCGGTTTTGATGAATTTCCGCTGTTGCGGCATATTGTTTATCCGTTAAAGTTTTTCGGTGCGCAGATTTTGTTTTCCCTCGGTACGCTTTTAATCTATTTTATCGGAACATATAAGGCTCCGAAAGAAGAAAATGCTTTATCTGCTGCGGATAAAAACTTTTTGCTTGTTAACGGATTGATGCCGTTGTTAATTATGGTATTGTTCAGCCTAATCGGCGGGGTCAGGCTTAAAGATATGTGGGGTTTCCCGGTTCTTTATATGAGCGGTATCCTCTTATTTGCTTTTTTCCCGAAAGCGCTGGGTGGACAAGTCCGTCATCGTTTGTATAAAGGGGTTTACATCGTTATGGGACTGATGGCGGTTGCCTTGACTTGTGTGATTATTTTTAATAAAAGCGACAAGCTGCATATGGATGCACCGGCATATGGTGCACAGATGGAAGAAATCTGGCACAAGGCTGCCGGCGGCAAACCGTTTAAATATGTGGCCGGCGATGTCTGGTGGACGGATAATGTTGCCTTGTTTGCACCTTCCAGGCCGAAGCCGGTTATTTGGGGCGATATTAGGAAAAACCCGTGGTTTGATGCCAAAGATTTTGAAGAATCGGGTGCGCTGATTGTGGCGGCCGGCAAGTGGGAATATGAAAGTGCGGCCAAAACACTTAAAAATGCAAGCCAACCGCAAACACTGGAGCTGGAATTTGTTAATCCGGCCGGAAAGATTAAGCGTAAAACAATTTATTACGGTTTTTATAATTTGTAACGGAGAAGCCGATGAAGAAAGTCAGTATTGTCGTTTCAGCTTATAATGAAGAGGGCAATATCGCCGCACTTTATAAAGAGCTGGATAAGGAACTTAAAAAAGTCAGTGACACAGCGTTTGAAATTTTGTTTGTTGATGACGGCAGCAAAGACAAAACTCTGGCTGAAGTTAAAAAGCTGCAAAAGAAAGACAAACGGGTTAAAATCGTGCAGTTAAAGCGTAATTTCGGCCATGAAATTGCCATGACGGCCGGTATGGATTATGCCAAAGGCGATGCCGTTATTTTTATGGATGCCGATTTGCAGCATCCGCCGGTTTATATTCCGCAAATGGTTAAGGCCTGGCAAAACGGTTCGGAGATTGTTCTGACCAAGCGGGTGGATAATGTGGCAACTTCCGGGTTTTATAAATTTTGCGCCAAAAGTTTTTATTGGATATTGAACATGCTTTCGGAAACCAAAATTCCGGCAAGTATGCCTGATTTTCGTTTAATTGACCGTAAGTATGTTGATTTCTTGAAAGGTTTTAATGAACAAGACCGTTTGTTTCGCGGGTTGTTGAGTTGGATTATGCCCAATGACAAAGTAACCGTCATTGATTTTGTGGCGCCGGAACGTTTCAGCGGCAAGACGAAATATAATTTTATCAAAAGCCTGCAATTGGCGATAAACAGTATCACGCAGTTTTCCGTGCGGCCGTTACATCTGGCTACTTATCTGGGGTTGGCCGGCGGCGCTCTTTCCGGGTTGTTAGCTTTATATGTGGTGGTTGAACGCTATATCCGCCACAATCCGACGCCGGGTTATGCCACGATTGTGGCTGCCGTCGGGCTTATCGGTGCGGTACAGCTGGTTACGCTCGGCATTATCGGTGAGTATATCGGCAAAATTCATATGGAAGTAAAAAAACGGCCGCTTTATCTGGCTGATTACATTGAAGCAGATGATAAAAACAAGAAAGAGAAAAAATAATGACCGGACGGATTATCTTTAATGCGGATGATTTCGGTATAAGCCGCGGTGTCAATGAAGCAATCTGTCGGGCGCATAAAGAAGGGATATTAAATTCCGCCAGCCTGATGGTTAATCAGAAATATGCAGGCGAGGCGGTCCGGGCAAGCAAGTCCATGCCGAATCTGGAGCTTGGGCTGCATATTAATTTAACCAATGAATATCCGGCGCTTAAAGCCGAAGAAATTCCGCTTTTAACCGGCAAAGACGGAAAATTTAAAAACGGATTTGTTAAACTTTTGCTGCTTTCGATTTTTAGATATAAGGCTTTTCGGGAACAGGTAAAAAAAGAAATTGAGGCTCAAATTTTAAAAGCCCGGAAAATGGGTGCGGATTTGCGCCATATCGATGGACACCGTCATGTGCAGATGATTCCGGCCGTGTTTGCCGCCGTAAAGGAACTGGCGGAAAAGTATCATATCGGGCGTATCCGCACGGTTAAAGAATGCGCTTTGTTGACGGCCAAAAACAACAAAGGTCTGGGCTTTCTTTTCGATGGCGGCGCGGTTAAATATTATTTGTTGCGTTTTCTGGATATCGTGAACGGATATCCTTCCAAAACGTATTTTTATACGATGCTTTATACCTGCAAGCTTTCTAAAGACAGGTTTCAAAAGGTGCCGGTGCCGGAAGGTTTTGATGCGGTTGAAGTTATGATACATCCCGGGTTGCCGGAGATTGATGAAAAGCACCCTGAGGATATTTTTGATCAAAATATTTTATCCCCGTGGCGGAAGGCCGAACTTGAAACACTTTTGGACCGGAATGTGCCGGGCAATTTTGAATTCGGGGCAAAGTATCCGTGGCCGGTTGCTTTGTACAGATTTTTAGAGAAACACTGGTTTAAGCTTAATCAGAAAATCCGCTTTTTGCTGGTCGGTGGTTTTAACACGGTTTTGGCATACGGAATTTTTGCTTTGCTGTTTGCGGCGGCCGGTCTTCCTTATTTGTGGGCGCTGGTGGTGCAAAATATTGTGACGATTAACATATCCATTTTTACCATGCGGTATTATGTTTTCGAAAGCCGGGGAAATTTCTTAAAGGAGTACTGCAAGTCCTGGGGGGTGTATTTATGGATGTTTCTGTTTAACAGTGCGGCTTTGACATTTTTGGTGGAAGTTTGCCATATCTATGAGTTGTGGGCGCAGGCAATTTATTTGACTGTTGCTACTATTATGACTTATTTACTGCATAAATATTTTTCATTTTATAAAAAAATTAAAGAAAAATAAAGAGATGAGAGGTATATTCTCCTTATAAGAAAAAGAATATTATGGAACGGGTAAAAATATGAAAATAATCAAGCCGATTGTTGCCATATCCAAAATTATAGATAATCATGATGCGGTTTTGTGCGGTTTTGACGGGGTTTTATATGACGGGAAAAATGTCAATAAGGAAGCTCTGCATGCGTTGCATAAGTGTTCAGAAGCCGGAAAAGAAGTTGTTGTTTTGACCAACTCGCCGCTCAGAGTGCATTCGATTATCGGGTTGCTGCTTGAAGGTTCCGCTTCGGATTTGGCTTTTTTATCATCTGTTATTTCGGCCGGCGAAGTGCTGCATTACCGGCTTAAAGATTATACCCGCCTCGGTCTTCCGGGGCCTAAGTATTATACTTTGGGTAATACGTCCGCGGAAGCAGTTTTTGCCGGGACATTGTGTCAAAAGGCCGGAAACCTTCAACAGGCTGATTTTTTGTTTGCCGGCATGCCCGAAAATGAAAATGATATGCTGGAAAAATATATGCCGGCTTTAGAACACGCTTTTGCTTTGGGGCTGCCGTTGTTGTGCGTCGGAAATGATGTGTCGACTTATTACAACGGGGAAATATCTTTAGGTGCCGGGGCTTTGGCCGAGCAGTATGCGGTTATGGGCGGAAAAATTCTGACTTTTGGCAAGCCGGATACGGCATTTTTGGATTATGCCCTGGAAAGTTTTTCTTACCGGCCGAAAAGTTTGTTATGCATTGGCGATAATTTTGCCACGGATATTAAGTCCGGGACTTTGTTGAACGCTTCCACACTCTTGATTTCCAAAGGTGTTCATGTTAATATGTTGGGAGAAGGGTATATTCCGGATGTGGAAAAAGCCCGTAATCTGGCCATGAATTTTGATGCCTGGCCGGATTATGTTATTTCCGGCCTGAGATGGTAACGGAGCGCTTTGTCAGGGAATGGATGTATGAAGCCGTGGAAGAGGTATCTGATTTTATTTTTGGCTTTGCTGCTGGTGTTAAAAGTTTTCAGCTGCAAATTGGTTGATTATAATACTTTCGTTGTTAAGGAAACTTGTCCGCCGATGGCTGTTACAACAGAAATTTCGGCAGAAGAAACGGAAAAATTTTTGCCGCTGTGGTCGGAATATATGGCTCAGGGGCTGAATACCGATGTATCGGATAAAGTATCGTTAATGTCGGGTGATTTGGAAACAGCCTTGCCCTGGCCGGTTAATTTCTGGCTAAACAAGAACTGTTGGACGGCAGAACGTTTTTATTATGTCGAGCAGCGTCTGAGGTCTATTCTGCGCACTTTATATTTGCGGGAACATACCCGCGCGGTTAAAGAAATTTTGCTCCAACAGCTGAAAAGTGAAACAGATGAGGCTAAAAAAGCCAGTTATCAAAATATGATTGACATGCAGGATACGATTGCCAATGTTGAAGCGGTGAGTGAAGAGGAGTTGAATATTGTCCGCAGCCGGGAGCAATTGATTGAAGATGTTTTAAACGGTAAAAACGTATATAACTCAAATGGAAATAAGTGAATACATATACAATCATCTGAATTTATGCCGGAACAACAGGGATGTTTCCGGAATTGATGATTTGCGGGACTTTTTTGCAGACTTGCCGATATCTTGTAACGACGAAGAAAAGTGGCCATTGTCCGGAAAAAATGATGAAGAACGGGTGATTTATTCCTCAGCCCGGGTTGATAACGTCAACCTGGGGTTTAGCCGCTACCTGAACTGCATTGTCAGTTTTAAATTGCCCGATAGCGAACTGACGGTAGCCGAAACGCTGGAGTGTGATGATGGTTTGCAGATTGAATTAAAATCAATTATAAAAGAATCGGGCATGTCCTGCAGTCATTTTTTATATAATCTGGTTTGTCGCCACCGGGAATTTATAAGAGCTTATGATGCCGGTAAAAAAGCATCGGGTGTTTTTTCGCGTTCATTTCTAAAGCTTAATGCGCATTCCGGAAAAGTCGGCGGAGTTGCAACCTGCGGCGGATATGTATGGGCCGTTCAAGGGTTTGATTTTGCTTCGGATTGTGAACGGGAGCAGGCTCGTCAGGCATTTAAACAATATGCGGCGGTGCAGGGGGTGGATATTAAAGATAAGGACTTGAAGCTTTTTTTAAAACCTTGTCACTTTGCCGCTTTCCAGTGCGGAAAAAAAATAGACGGCAAACATTTGGGTAAAGCTTTTTTGCTTCAGTATTCCTGGAACGGAAAAATGCTGGCGGCGACAAAAGGCCGGGATCCGGAGGAATATCGTTATGCCAGGGCTTATAACGAAAACCGCGGCAGCGGTAATAACTTACAGCTTGCGGCCATGACGCTTAATCCTAAATATTTACGGATGATGAAAAAGTATCATGATGAATTTAGTGACAAAATGCAAAAAAACGACAATATTTTCCGTCGTTTCCGTTTAAAATTTCGAATTTTTGGCTAATTTTTGTTTGTTAATAAATTTATAACCATCTTCCTTTATGATGAATTTCGTCAATAAAGAAATAAAGGTAATAAATAAATGGCCGACATTGCAACCAAAACAATTCTCAATACCATTATCAATGATGATTGTATTAAAGTGATGAATGAAATGGAAGAAAATTCCGTTGATTTGATTTTTGCCGATCCACCGTACAATTTGCAGTTGGGCGAGCATTTGACAAGGCCTGATAACACCCATGTTTCCGGAGTTTATGAGGAATGGGACAGCTTTGAAAGCCTTGAAGCATATGATTGCTATACGCGCAAATGGCTAAGTGCTGCCCGGCGGGTTTTAAAAGATGACGGCAGTATATGGGTTATAGGCTCCTATCACAATATTTTCCGTGTCGGCTATATTATGCAGGATTTGGGGTTTTGGATTTTAAATGATATCGTCTGGAATAAGGTTAATCCGATGCCGAATTTTAAGGGGACGCGCTTTACCAATGCCCATGAAACGTTGATTTGGGCCGTTAAAAATCCCAAAGCCAAATATACTTTTAATTATGAGGCCATGAAAGCCCTGAATGAAGATACGCAAATGCGTTCAACATGGGAAATTCCTCTGTGTACGGGTAAAGAAAGGCTGAAGAATGCCGACGGCAGTAAACTGCATCCGACGCAAAAGCCGGAAGCCTTATTATACCGGGTGATTATGGCGTCTTCCAAAGTTGGTGATGTGGTCTTGGATCCGTTTTTCGGTACGGGAACAACCGGTGCCGTGGCTAAAAAATTAAGCCGTCATTTTATCGGTATCGAAAAAGACATGACTTATGTCCGGGGGGCGCAGGAGCGTATTGACAATATTGTTCCGGTGGAAGATGCCGCGCTGGAATACAGCTGCAAACGTAAACAGCCCAGGATACCTTTCGGTACGGTCATTGAGCGCGGGTTATTGAAGCCGGGAGCGGTTCTTTATGATTCTGGTCGTAAACATAAAGTGTTTATCCGTTCAGACGGTACGGTTAAGGGTGAAGGTGTCGAAGGTTCCATTCATCAGGCCGGCGCGGCAGCGCAGAAAGCAGCGGCTTGTAACGGCTGGGTTTACTGGTATTATGAAGATGATGATAATAATCTGATTTGTATTGACGAACTGCGCCAGAAAGTCCGTGATGAAATGTATGGGGCTGAATAAAGGGTATGGGCAACAATGGAAAAAATGGCAGAAAAATACAGGATCAGCATAAAGACTATGCTGCCGCGGGAAATTATGCGGCGATAGATTTGGGTACGAATTCCTGCCGGCTTGTCATTGCCACGCCAACGCCAACCTCTTTTCATGTTGTGGAAACTTTTTCAAAAATTACCCGGCTGGGAGAAGGCATTATTAATGATAATGAACTTTCAAGAGCCGCCATCCGGCGGACGGTGACGGCGTTAAAGGTTTGCCGCGGTGTTATTAACGAATATGCGCCGATTGTTAAATCCCGTTTTGTGGCAACAGCTGCCTGTCGCCGGGCAAAAAACTGCCGGGAATTTGTCGAGCTGGTGAAAAAAGAAGCCGGCATTGATTTGGAAATTATTTCTTCCAAGGAAGAATCCCGTCTGGCTGTTGTCGGCTGCGTTCCGCTTCTAAACAGAAACATCAAAAGAATGTTGGTTTTTGATATCGGCGGCGGTTCAACCGAAATTTCTCTGGCGCGCATTACCGACAGCGGTAAGACTTTTATAGAAGGCTTTGTTTCTCTCCCTTATGGTGTGGTAACAATTTCCGAAGCTTTCCCCAAACAGGATATGACGAATTTGGCATATACCACAATTATGGAGCGTACGCAAAAGCTTTTGGAAGAGTTTGATGAAAAATTCGGTATTTATGAAGGAATTAAAAATCAGGAAATCCAGGTTGTCGGAACTTCCGGAACGGTAACGGTTTTAGGGGCCGTACATTTAAATCTGCCGCGTTACAATCGTTCAGCCGTGGATGGTATTTCCATTTCCGGGCCGGATATGACGAGGGTTATTAATAAAATTAAAAATATCGGTGATGAAGGACGGCGCAAACATCCGTGTATCGGTCCGTCAAAATCAGACTTGACAATTGCCGGCTGTGCCATTATTGAATCGTTGCTGACTTTTTGGCCGATTGCCGAAATTACGGTTGCCGACCGGGGTATCCGCGAAGGAATTCTTTTGGATATGATGCATCATGAGCGCCAAATGGGACAAAACCGCCGGCAGAGGAATATTTATCACAGAAATCGCGGGCGTTTTGGTCGACATGGTCGAAAATCGTTTAACCCAAAAAAAGAAGAAAATCAGGATAAATAACATGCTTATAAACGGAAAAAATTTTGCAGCGATAGATTTGGGCACGAATTCATGTCGACTGATGATTACCGATAAAACCGGCAAATGCCTTTACCGCAATTCAATTCCGACGAAATTGGGTGAAGGTATGTATGCTCATATGCGGTTTACGCCTGAAGCAATTGAAAGAGGCTTGAAAGCTTTCAGAGAATACTCTGTTTTAATGAAAAAATATGATGTCGGGGTATGCCGGGCGATTGCCACAGCTTCCTGCCGGATGGCGGAAAACGGCGCTGATTTTGTGCAGGAAGTCAGAAAACGCTCGGGTGTCGAACTGGAGATTATTGACGGGCGCGAAGAAGCCCGGCTTAACTTAAAAGGGGCGCTTCTTAATGCACCGGAAAATTCCAAGTATGCCGTTGTTTATGATTTGGGCGGCGGTTCAACCGAAATTTCTCTGGCAACCAATGATAAATTTCCAAAAATATTGTATACCGTCTCAATTCCGTGGGGCGGGCGCAATGCCGCTGAAGCATTCGGACTTACCGATTATGATAGATCGTGCCGGGAAAATCTTGCCAAAGAAATAAAAACATATGTCAGCGATTTCGTTGTTAAATCTGGTTTGGATAATTACCGGAGCAGTTGTTGCCTTTTGGCAACATCCAGTACGCCGTTGCGGTTGATTGCTCTGGCAGAAAACTGGAATGTTTATGACCGATTTAAGGCAGACGGCAGGACAATCAGCCGGGTCAAACTTGATGAAGCCGTTAAACGTGTTTATGCGATGGATGCCAAAGAGCGTTTGGAATCGCCTTATATCGGCGAAAACAGGGCACCGATTTTTGTGGCGGCCTGCACAATTTTTAAAACAATATATGACGGCTTAGGCTTTGATGAACTGACGGCATCGCTTAAAAGTGCTCAAGACGGTATAATTAAGGAGTTGATAGACAATGGCAAAACTGACACATTCTGCCAAAATGGTACGCGGCAGAAAAACTTTAACGGTCCGGGTCAAAACCGCTAAATATCATAAGCCGTCATCCAATCGCTGGCTGGAACGGCAGTTAAATGATCCGTACGTTGCCGAATCAAAACGTTTGGGGTATCGCTCACGGGCGGCGTTTAAGCTTATTCAGCTGGATGAAAAATATAAGTTTTTGGGCAAAGGCAGAACGATTGTCGATTTGGGCTGTGCTCCCGGCGGTTGGACGCAGGTTGCGGTTATGCGAAATAAAGGCAGCGGTCAGGTGGTTGGCATTGATATCTTGGAATGTGAGCCGGTAAACGGTGCCGTTCTTATTTGTCAGGATTTTACGACCGCTGATGCGCCTGATAAATTAAAGGCATTGCTGAACGGTCCGGCAGATATTGTCATGAGCGATATGGCCGCCAATACGACCGGACATCAGCAGACGGATCATTTGCGTACGATGGCTTTGGTAGAAGCTGCTTATCAGTTTGCCAAAGAAGTGTTGGCAGCAGGCGGTATTTTTATTGCCAAAGTGTTTCAAGGCGGCGCCGAAGGGGGGCTTTTAGCCGATATGAAGAAAAATTTTGCCAAAGTTTCGCATTTTAAGCCGGATGCCAGTCGTCAGGGCTCGCCGGAAACATACGTGGTGGCGCAAGGTTTTCGAGGAAATAACAGCTTTTGACGAATATCTGTTGACAAAAAATAATGTTTATGCCAATATAAATTCAATTGAAAATTATTAAATTTTATTTTTATGAAAACAGAAAAAGTAAAAGTGTCGGGTCTGGCCCGCCGGATGTGGGGATATAAATCTTTAACATCCTCCAATGTCGGCAAATTGCTGGAAAATTATAAACTTTCGCTGGACAGAGGTCGGCGGTTTATTTTTGATGCACACAGCGGTATATTTGCTACAGTTAATATCCGTCCGGAAATTTATCCTC
Organism: uncultured Alphaproteobacteria bacterium; assembly: GCA_944391705.1. Classification (GTDB taxonomy): domain Bacteria; phylum Pseudomonadota; class Alphaproteobacteria; order RF32; family CAG-239; genus CAAFZY01. The sequence goes on along the minus strand of CALXUN010000006.1, from coordinate 22,061 downwards.
TGGCAGGACAAGATATTCAGGCCATGCATGGCCGTGTCGGTTTTGTATATCACGGCTGGGTGCAGTATCATGCAGACGGTGCGTGGTTGACAGACTGGGACAAGGATTTCTTTTTGTTTTACGAACCGTTTGCGGAAGAAGTTATTGTTTTTCCGGCAAGGTCGGCAGAACTTAGGATTTTTCATCCGTGGTGGCGCAAAGGAACTGCTGTTGTCCATTATGAATTGTTCACGGCCAATAGTGTTAAGATAGGACGTGGGTTTAAGGTCAAGGGTAATCAGCTGACGGCTTATCAAGATGAAGCTTTCTGCTGGAAAACCACGACAGAGTGCATGTGGCACTATTTTGAACCGTTGCACTTTGTGTATACGAGGGTTCCGACAGTTGAGGAACTTATTGAAATAAGCAAATAAGTGTCATAAAAAAGGGGGCAGAAAACAGCTCCCTTTTTTATTGCCTTAAATATTTTTAGGGGCTATATTGAAAACGAAAGGAAAAATCATGAAAATCAGCGCGCGTTATCAGGCGGTTTTTGAAATATTAAGCGAGGTTTTAAAAGATGAAAATCCGGCTGACAATATTATCAACGAATATGTCCGAAAACGCAAATATATCGGCTCAAAAGACAGGCGGTTTATTGTTGATACGGTTTGGAATATTATCCGGAAGCGGATGCGCCTTGCTTTTGAGGCAGAAAGTTTAAATGTGCGCCGGATTTTGCTTTTGTATTTAAAAGATGAAGATTTGGATATTGTTGCAGACGGGTCGGAGTATGGTTTGGCGGCATTAAATAAAGATGAAAAGATATGGCTTAAAAATTTACCGGAGAAAGTTTATCCTGGTTACGTGGAAGCCGAATGTCCGTGCTGGCTTTATGAAAAAATTAATAATCCGATGCTTGTTCAGAGTCTTAACCAACCGGCTCCGGCTGATTTACGGGTAAATATGGCCGACAGGCAAACGGTTAAAAACCGGCTTAAAGGCGAGGGGCTGTTTTTTTCTCTGACGCCGCTGTCACCGTTTGGGCTGCGTTCGGCGGAACGGGTTAATTTAAATAACTGTATGACTTATCAGGAAGGTTTGGTTGAAGTGCAGGATGAGGCATCACAGCTGGCTGCATATTTGTGTTGTGTCAAGCCGGATGAAAAAATAATTGATTATTGTGCCGGTGCCGGTGGAAAAAGCTTGGCAATTGCTGCTTATAACCACAATGAAGGTGTTATTTACGCTCATGATGCCAACTGGAACCGTATGGACGTCATTAAGGAACGGGCGATGCGTCTCGGAATTCGTAATATTAAACTGCTGCATACGGTTGAAGATACGGATTATGATTGTTTTATTCTGGACGCACCGTGCTCGGGCAGCGGAACATGGCGGCGGTCGCCGGATGCCAAATTCCGTTTGACGCCTGAAAGGCTTTCGGCCTTAAACAACACGCAGTCGGAAATTCTGGAAACAGCTTACCGGCATACAAAAAAAGGCGGAAGGATTGTTTATATGACCTGCTCGATTTTAAAAGATGAAAATGAAAACATTGTTGAAAAGTTTACAGCCAAACATCCGGATATTGTCTTTGCAGATCACGCTTATTTGTGGCAGAAGCGTCTTGATATGCCTTATCCGTTTAATGAAAAGCGTTTTGTCAGGTTTTCACCGCTTGCCACCAATACCGACGGCTTTTTCTTTTGTATGATGGAAAAGAAAACGGATTTTAAGAAAAAATCATAGTGAAATTTTTTGTAATTATTCGTGTGTAGACTTTTCTTTGCTGATTATGTTATTTCTTTTGTATCAAAATTTAATAGGAAAGGAATAAAAAATGGCAAAAATTCATCCGACAGCCGTTGTCGAAGACGGTGCTCAAATTGCTAAGAGCGCTGAAATCGGCCCGTTTTGCTGGGTTAGTTCAAGAGCAAAAATCGGTGAAAACGTTAAACTTCTGGCTCGTGTGAGTGTTATGGGCAATACAACCATCGGTGAGGGAACGGTTGTTTTCCCGGGGGCATGTCTGGGCGGCGGTCCGCAGGATCACGGTAATGAGTTTAAAGAAGAAGCCAGGCTGATTATCGGCAAAAACAACATTATCCGTGAAAACGTAACCATGCAATGCGGCACGCCGAAAGAACATTTTACCACAACAGTGGGTGACAACGGTATGTTTATGGTCAATTCACACGTGGCGCATGACTGTGTGGTCGGGAATAACGTCATTATGACCAATAATGCGGTTATCGGCGGGCATGTCCGTTTGGGAGACGGCGTTATTATCGGCGGTAATTCTGCTGTGCACCAGTTTTGCCGAATCGGGCGCAAAGCCATGATTGGCGGTATGAGCGGTGTGGCACGCGATGTTATTCCGTTTGGCATGGTTACCGGTGACCGCGGCAAGCTGCGCGGGTTGAATGTTATCGGCTTAAAACGCAGCGGCATTGATGAATCGGCAGTTAAAGCAGTGACACGTGCTTATATGTTTTTGTTTAAGGGTAAAAACGGCACATTTGAAGAAAGGCTGGCCGAAGCCCGTGAAAAATATAAAGACAATGAAATGGTTATGGAACAAATCCGGTTTATTGATGATGCCCTGGAAAGTAAACGCAATTTGTTGACGGCTGAGTAGGTTTTCATCAGTTTATCTGCAGCTTTGGCACTCTGTATGTTTGATACAGGGTGCTTTTTATATGTGTTATATAAAAGCTTATATATGTAAATTGTATTGACCATATAAAATGCAAAATATTGGTTGCAAAATAGTTTTTATTGAGTATTATCTGTATACTTATAACTTGTGTTTAAGGTTTACAACAGGAGGGCCGGCAAGGTTGTCAGATAATAATGCCGAAAATCAGCGTTATCATACCGGTATATAATGCGGAAAAATATTTACCCCGCTGTGTTGATAGTTTGCTTGGTCAGAGTTTTGATGATTTTGAAGCAATCTTTGTTGATGACGGATCAACTGATGAGAGTTTGAAAATACTGCAAGATTATGCTGCCGGGGACAAAAGAATCGTTATTATCAGTCAGAATAACCAAGGTGTATCTGCTGCCCGAAACGCCGGGATAAGTAAAGCCCGGGCGCCTTACATCAGCTTTGTTGATGCCGATGATTACGTTCATCCGGAAATGTTTTTTTGTATGCTGGAAGTTATGGAAAGGGAACGGGCTGATATTGTTAATTGCATGATTTCCAAAACAAGTGCGGCAGCTGTTCATCCTTTGCAATCTGTCAAAAAAGACCGGCTGAAAGTAAAAGTATATAAGGACCCGCTCAAGGCATTTATGGAAGAACGCCGGATACAGACCGGATCTTATGCCAGGCTTTATAAGAAGAAATTGCTTGAAGGCATCCGTTTTGAACCCAAAGTACGTTATGAGGACATTCCCTTTGCCGTGCAGGTTATGAATAAAGCCAAAAGTCTGGCTCTTGTTTCAGAGCCGCTTTATTTTTATTTTCAACATCCGGAATCTTTTATACATCAGCCTTTTACCGAAGAAAAAGCCCGGGATTATTTTAAGGTTATGCGTCTGGTCTGGGAATATTGCCAAAAGAATTGTCCTGAACGCATGTGTGCCGTGCGCCGCTTTATTTTAAACAGTCGTTTTAAGATGTTGACCAATCAGACGGTGCGCCGGCAAAAAGATAAGGGAATTCAGCGCCGGATTTTTGATTTGGTACAAACAAATGTCAGGGAAATGTACCAAAAAAAGATGCTTTCTTATGAGGGCTTAAAATTAAAACACAAAATCAGATTGTTTTTATTGTTACATTGCCGCACGTCGGAGCCTTGCCGGGTATGGTCTAATTTAATTTAGGAGAAAAAAATGACGACATATTACATAGTCAGCGGGGGATTTGACCCGATACACGAGGGACATATCGAGATGATAAAAGCTTCGGCAGAGGCCAGCGACGGAGTGATTGTGCTGGCGAATTCCGACACGTGGCTGTGTCGCAAGAAAGGCAAGAATTTTTACAGCATGAAAACCCGCAAGGCGATTTTGGAGAACTTAAAAGGTGTTATTGACGTTTTAGAGTTCAATGATGATGACAATTCGGCATCAGACGGCATCCGGAAGGTACGGGCGAAATATCCGGACGCGCATCTGGTGTTTGCCAACGGGGGCGACCGGGGCAAGGACAATATACCGGAAATACCGGTATGCAAGGAATGTCATGTCGATCTGGCCTTTGGTGTCGGCGGCGAAAACAAGGCTAATTCTTCTTCCTGGATTTTGGAAAGGTGGCATGCCCTTGAGGCAGCGTAAGCTGAAATTGTTGTTTGATATGGAACAGCTGGCGGTTTCCTGCGGCCGCGGTACGGGCATTGTGCGCGTTGCCGATGAGTTGTTGCGGGGTTTTGCATCATCTCATGATATAGATGTCTATCCGCTGGCAACCTCTAACCGCGGCAATGTGCAGCGATATCTTGAAAATGCCGGGATGACAGGTTTGGAAAAAAAGCTCATATTTATGCCGTATTTACGCAAAACCTGCAAATGGGACAATCCGTATAAGGCTTTGGTCGCAAAAATTTTGAGTGGTTACTGTCGTTTTAAATACGGACATCACTTAAAAAATTATGATGCTTATTTGTCGGTATTCAGTCCGATTTCGCCTGTGGTGTATCAAAGCCCGCTTAAAACGTTTGCCTTTGTGCATGATTTAATACCGGTGAAGTTTCCACAGTTTTGCGAGGCTAAATTTGCCCGTAAATACCGGCAATGGCTGGAGCATCTGGCGGCAGATACGGTGTTTGTCATTTCCGAATCGACAAAGGCCGATTTGCTTTCGTTTCGCCCCGATATTGAGGCAGATAAGGTTAAGGTTGTTTATCCTGGTGCGGATAAAAAATTTGCACCGGTTGAAGATGCGGCGCGATTGGCCAAGGTAAGGGAAAAATATGGCATCCGGACGGAAAAATATATTCTGGCGGTGTCGGAAATTTCACCGCGTAAAAATTTTGAACATTTGCTGGAGGCTTATGCTGCTTTTGCCGATAAATTACCGGATGAAAAAATTTCTCTGGTTTTAAGCGGGCCGGTGCGGAAGGGGTTTTCGGCCGTAGCCGATAAAATCGGGTGTTTGGAAAAATATCAAGACAGGATTGTACAGACCGGGTTTGTTGATGATACAGATATGTCAGCGCTTTACAGCGGGGCGGAAGCATTTGTTTACCCGAGTTTGTATGAAGGTTTCGGCCTGCCGGTTTTGGAGGCCATGCAATGCGGTGCGGCGGTGGTCTGCACCGATAACAGCTCGCTGCCGGAAGTGGGCGGCGATGCGGTTTGTTATATTAACGGCCGGGATGTAGGGCAGACGGCTGATATTTTGTATGAAATCTGCTTAAACGATGCTTTTCGGGCGGAATTAAAACAAAAATCCATCCGTCAGGCCGGACGGTTCAGCTGGCAGAAATTTAATGAAATGATAACAAAAACAATATTGGAGAATAAAAAATGACGAAACAAAAAATTGCAATGATATCAGGCATCACCGGCCAGGATGGTGGTTATCTGGCGAAGTTTTTGCTGGAGAAAGGTTACCGGGTTATCGGTTTATACCGCCGGGGTGCAACAGATACGTTTTCGCGCCTGAAAGAACACGGCATTTTTGAAAAAATTGAATTAAAAGATTTTGATTTGCTGGAATTTTCCAATATCTGCCGTTTGATGAAAAATTATCAGCCGGACGAGTTTTATAATCTGGCGGCGCAAAGTTTTGTGGCGGCTTCTTGGGAAGAGCCGATTTATACGGCACAGGCCGACGGTATGGGCGTGTTGTATATTCTGGAAGCAATCAGGGAATTTTCACCGCATACACGGCTTTATCAGGCTTCAACCTCTGAGATGTTCGGCAAGGTGCAGGAAATTCCGCAAAAAGAAACAACGCCGTTTTATCCGCGTTCGCCCTATGGGGTGGCAAAGCTTATGGCGCATTGGATGTGTGTGAATTATCGGGAAAGTTTTAATGTGTTTGCAACCTCTGGGATATTGTTTAATCACGAAAGCCCGATGCGCGGCAAGGAATTTGTCACCCGTAAAATTACGGCGCATTTTGCCAGACTTGCAACCGGTTTGACGGATAAACCTCTGGAACTCGGAAACCTGAATGCTAAACGCGACTGGGGCTTTGCCGGTGATTATGTGGAAATGATGTGGCTGATGCTGCAGCAGGACAAGCCGGATACGTATGTAATTGCTACCGGTGAGACGCATCCGATACGCGACTTTGTGGAAGAAGCGGGCAGGGTTGCCGGTTTTGACATCAAGTGGCAGGGCGAAAACGAAAATGAAGTCGGCATTGATCAAAACAGCGGCAAAGTTGTGGTTAAGGTCAACCCGAAATTTTTCCGGCCGGCGGAAGTGGAACTGCTTATCGGTGATCCGTCGAAAGCCGAAAAAGTTTTGGGCTGGAAACGCAAGGTTGATTACAAAGGTTTGTGCAAGATGATGATGGAAAAAGATCTTGAGCGCGCCAAAAACGGGGAATTATGAGATATACATTGTAAGTGATATACAGATTAAAGGACTTTTATAAAAATGGCTAAGAAGAAAATCAACCTGCTGTTTGATGCAACACATTTGGCAATAGGTATAGATAAATCAGCATCACGTAGCGGCATATATTTTGTTACATATAATTTGTGTTTGCAACTTGTAAAACGAAAAGACATCAATTTATACTTTTATTGTCATTTAAATAAATATGCTCAATTTATGAAGTTTATCAAACAATACCCGATATTTAGCCCATATTCTAGAGTTGTTAATTTACCAGAAATCCCGCATATTAGTTCTTCGCAAATTTTACCTTTAGATAATGTTGCTTGTTTTAGTGGCTTTAATGCTGCTGAAAAGCAAGGAGCTTGGAGTACTGAATATTCAGAAATCATCTTTAAGGTTAATGATAGTCAGGCAACTTATGAGATACAATGTAATATAGGAACATTTTTTAAATCTGTGACTGGATTTAAAATTACGAATAGTAAGGGTGATAAAGTCTTTATTTCGTGCTTTGGTAAGCAATCAGACTTTCCTCATAATTTGAATTTTATTCTCTCAAAATCTGATATAGAAAATGGTGAGGCTAGGTTAAAATTATTTGTGAGTGGGGCGACTTCTCCGAACATTCTTGGTATAAATAAAGATAAAAGAATATTAGGTCTGTTCTTTCATAATGTGAAAGTTATTAAAAATGGGGAGAAGATTCAAAGTAAGAGAACTAAATTTACTTTGTCTAATATGATTCATCAAGTTAATGAGCTTAGGATTAAAGCTAAAGACGATCATAATTATATATTAAAGAAAATTTATTCGTTATTTCTTGCGTTTTTCAAATTTGCATTATACATAAAAAACAAATTTATGTTGAAGAAAACATGGCAAAACAAAGTGAAAATAGATGCTTTTATTTCACCTATGAATGCCATTCCCGAAGATGTGCTTTTGTTAAATTGTAAAAAATATGTGATTTTATATGACATTATTCCATTAAAATTAAGAGAATATTGGGGAAATAATCCTTGTTCTTGGTTTGATATTTTAATTAAATCCCTAAATGCAAAAGATGGGTATTTTGCTATTTCTGAATATACAAGACAGGATTTTCTAAAAGAATTTAAATTTTTACGACCGGAACAAATTTCCGTTTTACCGTTGGCCTGTTCTGAGAAATTTAAGGTAACAAAATTATCACCAGCCATACGGCAAAAATATAACATATCTTCTGAAAAAAAATATATTTTTTCATTATGTACTTTAGAACCAAGAAAAAATCTATTAAGAAGTATTCGTTGTTTTATGGAATTTGTTCACAAATATAATATCCAAGACATGGTTTATGTCTTAGGCGGGGGAAAATGGGATCATTTTTTACCCATAGTGGAAAAAGAACTTTCTATTTATAACGATTATCAAGAAAAAATTAAATGGATAGGTTATGTCGATGATGAAGATTTACCAGCTTTATATTCAGGAGCCGAGTGGTTTGTTTATACTTCCCAATATGAAGGCTTTGGCTTGCCGCCGTTAGAGGCAATGGCTTGCGGTTGTCCGGTAATCACAAGCAATAATTCATCATTGCCGGAAGTGGTAGGCGATGCCGGAATTATGATTGATTGGGACAGTGATGAACAGCATGTTGAGGCCTATGAAAAATATTATAATAATACCTCTTTGCGTACTGAAAATTTAAAAAAAGGAATTATTCAAGCGCAAAAATTTGCCTGGTCTAAAACAGTAGATATAATGATAGAAAGGATTAAAAATGAATGCTAAAGCAATCACTCTTATGTATGATGCAACAATTTTGGCACAGGGAGAGGTCTATCAAGGATTTAAAAGAGGAATATATTGGGTAGCATATAATATCCTATTGAATTTTTGTACTAAAAGGAAGAAACATCTTAATTTGGTATTGTATTGTGATGATAAATTGAAAGACAATTTGAAAGAATTTTTAAAAAAACATTCTATATTAAATTCTATTAACATATGGAGCAAAGCTGATAGTTTGTATAACATTGATGCTTTTTATTCGCCAATATACAGAATCCCTGAAGAAGTTGTTTTATGCGGACATATACGGAAATATACGACGATATATGATTGTGCACCTATAGTCAGACCTTTAGGGGCGGATAGTTGGACACAAATGGACGATCCAAAAACTTGGTTTTATAAATTATATTATACGCTGAATCCATTTGACAAATATTTTGTTATTTCAAAATCTTCCATAACACAATTTATAACCTATACTAATGTTAATAAAAATAATTTATATTTGACCTATTTAGGTGTTTCAGATAAGTTCAAACGTGTAAATGACAAGAATTGCATTAAATCAGCTCAAAACAAATACCACATACCAACAGATAAAAAGTATTTCTTATTTGTTGGAGCAGTAGATGATCCAAAGAAAAATATTCCTTTTGCTCTAAATTGTTTTATAGATTTTATTAAAAAAGATAAAATACCCAATTTGATGTTCGTTGTAGGCGGTAATAATCCCCCGGACGTAATGAAAAAATTATTTTCGCAATACCCAGATTGGAACAATTATTTAGACAAAATTGTTTTTACAGGTTTTATTGATGATGAAGATATTTCGGCTATATATAGTGGAGCGGAATGTTTTGTGTTTCCCTCGTTATTTGAGGGTTTTGGATTGCCTGTTTTAGAAGCAATGAAATGTGGAATCCCTGTTATCAGCTCAAACACGACCTCAATGCCGGAAATTGTAAGAGATAACGGCTTATTGATTGATCCAAAATCCAAACAAGATTTAATAGGTGCTTTTAGAAAAATTTTATTTTTAAAGAACAAAATGAAAGTTTCTCAAAAAGCAATTAAATATGCATCAAGCTATTCATGGCTTAATACAGCTGATAAAATGCTTAAAGTAATAATGAACGATCAAAAAAATGTAGTGCAAGAAATTCCGATTGTATTTCATACAGATAACAATTATGTGATTCCAACGGTTATTACAATTACTTCGTTGCTTGTTAATAAATACAAAAATACAAATTATAAAATCTATATTCTAGGCAACAAATTAACTCAAAAAAATAAAAATATATTTATGAATATCAAAGATGTTGAAGTTATTAATCATATAAGTCAGTTTAATCATTTTGAGGGATCTCATAAACATGTAAGTTCCACAGATTTGTTTAAGTTTGATTTACCGATAGTTTTTCCGCAATATGATAAGATTTTATATCTTGATGTGGATATGATTATTCAGCATGATTTAAGTGATTTATACAACATTGATATTTCTGAACATTATGCAGCAGCAGTTAAAGATATGCATGGTATGGTTGGTGGTAAACATCATGATAGATTACATTTAATAAATTATTTCAATGCTGGTATGATGTTATTAAATTTGAGAAAAATGAGAGAAGACAATATAGCTGAGAAATTAATTGATTATAAATTACATAAAGATCAAGGCTATTTTATGTCGCAAGATGCACTAAATTATGTCTTTGCGGAAAATGTAAAGTACATCAGTCCACAATATAACTATATGGCATCCATTTTTCGTTATTATCCAGAAGAACAAATTAAATCTTTTTATGAAATGAATGATGCCGCGTATCAATATATGTTATCAGCGGCACATATTGTACATTTAACAGATAAGAAAAAACCATGGAAATATAAGTCTGCATGGGGGGCAGATTTATGGGCCAAATATTATTATATGTCACCATTGAAAGATAAAAAGATTAAATATTTGGACAAACAAAAGGATTTCCGATTTATCGGCAGTTCTGAACGAAACGGGGTATGGAAGTTTTTTGTTTTTGGTATTCCGTTGTTTGGTACGTTAAAAGCGGTTAAGAAAAACGGGAATCTGAAAATTAAAAAATATTTCTTAGGTATTCCGTATTTTTATAAAGAAAAAGCAGCCTATAAAGATATCTATCATATCTTGGGTACAGAAATTACGGTTTGGAAAAACCTTTTATGCAAGAAAATGGAATTTTCTAAACAAGTAAATAGCAGCACGGATATAAGCGGGCTTTCTCATGCGGAAAAATGGGGAAGGTGGAGCTGTGCCGAAACGGTAACTATGATGTTTAAACTTCCGGTTGATAAGGGTGATTTGAAGTTTTCTTTTAATTTGAAACCTTATCTTAACGAGTATCATAGGCAACAGAAGGTTTCGGTCTTCGTAAATGACAGCTTTGTGGCAGAATGGAAATTTGAGCATAAAAAAGCGATGCCTAAAACAGAATTTGTTCTGCCTCAAAAAATGATAAAAAAGAGCGGAAAGAGCTTTGTTGAATTCAGAATAGAACATCCGGTTTCACCGAAGGATTTGGGTTTGGCCGCAGACGCCAGAAAACTGGGTGTCGGCTTTGTCAACATGCTTATTACGCCGGCAATCGTTAAAGAAAGCAAAATTAAAAAATTGTGGCGGAAAATTTTTCCACCTAAAAAACAAGAAATTGATTATTTGCCGGAATTTAAGGCACTTCTTAAGGAAGTGGGTTCTTTGAAGTCTGGCATTGATATGATGCAAAAAGAAATCAAAACAATAAAAAATGAACAAATTACCATACAGAAAATGTTGGTTGATGACAAAGTTTTATTACAAAAGAAGCGGAGATTAAAGAGATGAGAATATTAATTACCGGGGGATCCGGATTTATTGGTTCAAGTTTGGCAGATAAGTTATTGGAGAACGGCCATCAGATTATCAATGTTGATAATTTCAATGATTATTATGATGTCAAAATCAAATGGCAGAATATCGCGCCGCATATGTCCGATGATAACTATAAACTATATTGTGTCGATATAGAAAACAAAGCGGAACTTGCCAAAGTTTTTGCCAACAATAAAATAGACGTGGTGGTTCATTTAGCCGGACGAGCCGGCGTACGCCCGTCAATTTTGGCACCGGAGAGTTATGTTAACAGTAATATATTAGGTACGGTGCATATTTTGGAGTTAATGAAAGATTATAACGTTAAGAAACTGGTGTTTGCTTCGTCAAGTTCGGTTTACGGAAATTGCAAAGAAGAATTATTTTCTGAAGAATTAAAAGTTGTAGAACCGATATCACAATATGCGGCAACAAAATCATCTGATGAACAGTTTGTGTATACATATATGAAGTTATACGGGATACAGGCGGTATGCTTAAGATTTTTCACGGTATACGGCCCGCGTCAGCGTCCGGATCTGGCAATTAACAAATTTACGAGATTGATTATGGAGGGGAAACCGATACCGGTTTACGGAGACGGGACGACAAAACGGGATTATACTTATATAGATGACATTGTGTCAGGGATTGAGGCAGCGATAAATTATGACAAGACGCCGTACGAAATTATTAACTTAGGCGGCGGTGAACCGATAACCTTGACAAGGATGATTGAAACGATAGAAGCAGAGCTTGGCAAAAAGGCTATTATTGACCGTCAGCCGATGCAGCCCGGAGATGTCAATAAAACCGTCTGTGATTATTCCAAGGCAAAACGGCTTTTGGGGTATGAACCACATACTTCTTTTAAGCAGGGTATTCATAAGTTCGTTCGTTGGCTCATGAAGTGAAATCTCTTGACTTTAAAATGTTAATAATGTATATTATGTACAGAATAAACATTTTAAAAGGGGGATAAAATGAATACGATTGCCGTTACCAATGCCCGGGGGCAGTTGTCGGAGCTGATTAATAAAGTTGCCTACGCCAAAGAGCGCATTTCTTTGACGCGGCAAAACAAGCCGGTTGCTTACCTTATTTCGGTTGAAGATATGCAGCTTTTAGAAATGTTGGAAGATAAAAGCGATATTTTGGAGCTGGAGCAAGATCGGGAGTCTTTGAAAGAGCCTGCGGTTCCGTTGGATGAGGTAAAAAAAGAACTGGGACTGTAATCAATGTATGCCATAGAACTTTTGCCCAGGGCAATCAGGGAATTAAAAAAATTAACATCTCAGGTTCAAGCAGATGTCATAAAACAGCTTGAAGGCTTGAAAAATACGCCTTATCCAGATGGGTGAAAAAAGTTGCAAGGCGTACCGGGAAAAGTGTTAAAAACACTTGACTGTGCGGCCCTTTATCATGTCAGGTGCGATAAATATCGTATTGTTTATGCGGTTAAAGAAGAGATATCACGGTGGTCGTGGTTAAAATCGGCGCCAGAAAGGGAGTATATCGTTTTTTGAAGTCTAAATAAATTAAATCATCACAAGAAAGGGAAGGGCAGCTTACCGGCGTTCTGGCGCCCGCCTTTCACTTGTAGTCGAACTCCCTTTATCCCGGGAGTTCAAATCTCCCTTAGTTATGTCCTTAAATATAATAAAACCCCGCTTAAACGGGGTTTTAAAATTGGCGGAGAGAGGGAGATTCGAACTCCCGGTGGACTCGCGCCCACGACGGTTTTCAAGACCGCTGCATTAAACCGCTCTGCCATCTCTCCATATCCATATACACTTTTTTATAACATCATTTAAGATTTTGAAAACCGTCCAACGTTTCTAAAGAAACATTCCTTCGACGGTTTAGGCCTCCGGCCATCGTTGATTCCAAGACCGCTCGAATTAAACCGCTTAAGCCAACTCTTCATATCCATATACACTTTTTTATAACTGTCATTTAAGATTTTGAAAACCGTCCAACGTTTCTAAAGAAACGTTCCTTCGACAACTTTCATTTCTTTCACAACAGCTGTGTTTGTGTTTACACTAAGCAAAAGCAAACGTCAAGAAAATTTTTGTTGCCAACGAATAGTTTTGGACGTTATGATAAGAAAACTTAAAAATAAGAGAGGGGAAAATGCGTAAAAAATATATTCCGATGGCGATTTGTTATGATTTCGATGGCACATTGTCGCCGGGAAATATGCAAGAATACAGCTTTATTAAAAAGCTCGGCATGACTGCGGAAGAATTTTGGACCAAAGCCAACGGACTGGCCAAGCAAAAAAAGATGGATGATATCTTGTCTTATATGAAAGTTACCATAGATGAATCGATTAAACGTCATTTACCGATAACCCGGGAAGATTTTATGGCTTACGGGCGTCATATCAAACTTTTTAAAGGGGTTGAGGACTGGTTTGGCCGGATTAATGCCTATGCCCGTTTAAATGGCGTGAATATGCAGCATTATATTATTTCTTCCGGATTGAAAGAAATGTTGGAAGGCACGTCTATTGCAGATGAATTTACCGAAATTTTTGCTTCCAGTTTTTTGTATGATGAGAACGGAGCAGCCGTATGGCCGGCAATGGTTTTGAATTATACTTCCAAAACCCAGTATATGTTTCGTATTAATAAGGGGTGTCTTGATGTTACCGATACCGAAGGGGTTAACCGTCATGTTGACAAAGCGTGTCGGCCGATGCCGTTTGAAAATATGATATATATCGGCGACGGCAGTACGGATATTCCCTGTATGGCTATGCTTAATAAAGCAGGCGGGCATACGCTGGCCGTATATAAAAATGGTACTAAAGAACGGGCAAGCGCCTTAAACCGTGACGGGCGAGCACATATGATTGCACCGGCTGATTATTCGGAAGGCAAGGCAATCGACAGGTTCGTCAAAGCCGTGATTGATAAGGTGGTTGTTGATAACCGACTTAAATCCGTCAGGTCATGAATTTTATACAAACTTACTTATACAATCTTTAAAAAAGCACTTGTATTCTGTAAAATGCGTCTTATAAGATAAGACATTGCTGTTTTAGAAATGGGTAAAGGTATGCTTAAAAATTTTTTTGCAATCGTTTTGTTATTGTTATTTTTACCATTGATGGCCTGTGCCGGTGAAACCGAAGGTATGGATTGGAAAGAAAAAATCAAATATAACCTTACGCAGACATGGCATTCCCGTCAATATGATTTGTATGTTCCGCTTTATGCCTGGCATAACCGTCTGACTTATGATGATGAGCATATTGAAAAATATAATGAAAATCCGTGGGGTGCCGGTTTGGGCGTTTCCCGTTATGATACGGATGGTGACTGGCATGCTTTGTATGCTATGGCTTTTAAAGATTCAAATGATTATGTCGAGACAATGTTCGGTTATGCTTTTATGAAGAACTGGTATCTCGGGGACGCACGGGATTTTCGTGCAGGCGTAGGGTTTACGGTCGGTTTAACCCAGCGTCATGAATATGCCTATATTCCGGTTCCTTTGCCGCTGCCGATGTTTGGTGTGGGCTATAAACGCCTGGATATTCAGGCAGCTTATGTCCCTGGGGTGAAAAATGACGGTAATGTGTTGTTTGTCTGGACAAAGATTCAGTTAAATTAAATAATATTATAGCTTAAATCTTTCAGGTTAGCGGTCAATGTCTTTGTATTTATCAGGCACCGGCAGCTCATGGTCGATGAACCATTGGCGTTCACGTGCGCGGGCGGCTTTTCTGTTTTGTTCTATTTCTTTTTGGTATTCCTCCGGGTGGGTGCGGCGCCATTCTTCTTCTTTGGCAACTTGAGCTTGAAATTCGGCGCGAGCTTGCTCGGCTTCTTCATGTATCCGCCGGCTTTCTTCCTCTTTTTCTTCTTTGGTTCTCCCCGGCATATATCCGGCTTCATATAATATTCCAAACTGACGTTGCAGTTCATTTATTTCTTCTTTTGTCTCTTTGCGGTCAGGGTAATTTCCCGCTCTGTATCCTATTACCGCATCATAGTGCATCCCTTCTGCATTGCGCCAGACTGAACCCATGTATATCTCAAATCCGGTCGGTTTGTGAAAGCCTTTCCTCCTTTTAGGGTCTATTTCCCAGTCGTCTTTGAATCCTGCAGCTTTCTTTATTGCTGTTTCCTTGTCCATGAGCTTAAATCTTTCAGGTTAGCGGTCGATATCTTTGTATTTATCAGGTACCGGTAGTTCATGGTCGATAAACCATTGGCGTTCACGTGCGCGGGCGGCTTTTCTGTTTTGTTCTATTTCTTTTTGGTATTCCTCAGGGTGGGTGCGGCGCCATTCTTCTTCTTTGGCAACTTGAGCTTGAAATTCGGCGCGGGCTTGCTCGGCTTCTTCATGTATCCGCCGGCTTTCTTCCTCTTTTTCTTCTTTGGTCAGAGGCGGCATATATCCGGCTTCATATAATATTCCGAATTCTTTTAACAAACGGTTGATTTCTTCCGATGTCCTTTGTGCGCCGGGAACATCTTCTTCGTACCAGTGTAATACCTGAAACTGTCGTTTCCCTTTACTGTCTCTCCAAACAGCTCCCAAACTGAGCATGAAACCGGTCGGCTTATTATAAGCCAAACCTTGCAGACGGTCTATCTCCCAATCGTCTTTGAACTTTGCAGCTTTCTTTATTGCTGTTTCCTTGTCCATTAATCTTCTCCGTTTAAGTTTTATACAGATAACATATCAGATGTTGCTTTTACAGTCAATATTCTTTATAATTAAAGACATAAGTATGGAAGAACTGATGGCTGATACTATTAAAAATACGGGAGATTCTCCGGATCAAGACAAGTATATAGAAGAGCTTCGTGTACAGCATTTCATGCAGATGAAGAACTGGGAAGAGTTTCAAGAGCCGAAGATGGTGTATCTGGGGCTGGTGGATAAGGAAGATTACGCGTACTATAAAGAACATCCGGATAAAACAAATGAACGGCGTCTGCGCAATCCGGAAAAATTGATTGTAGAGCTGCGAGCAAAAGGGTACCGGGCGGTGAGCATTGATTCTTTGGAAGCGGCCGATCCGTCGACGCTGGTGGTTTCGCCGACCGGCATACGCACGCCGTATCTTTCACCGAAAACAATAAGAAAAGAAGTGTCGGAACTTTTGGATAAACTTATCACCTCAGCGGTTGTTTATCCGATGAGTTATCCGCATCCGCGCGGATTGAGGGAAGAAGCGGACATGCTTGATTATGAGCATGATTACAAGACTGAGTTCAGTGGTTATAAGCATCCGCATCCGGAACGGGTCAAGATGATTATGGAAACGTACGGGGAAAATTTCCGGACTGAGATGATAGAAGAGGCTTATCGGCGCCGGCAGAGTGACCAGTATCTGCGCGATTTAAGCAAGAAGCCCGGGAAGAAGCTTTTTGTGTTTTCGGCGCGGAGTTATGGACAGGAGGCACACCAGAATAATCGGTTTAATCAGGACGAAGGCCGGATGACGACGTACGGAACGACGGATTTCGAAGCGTGCCTGCGTTTTAGCGGTATAAAATTTAACAGCCATGCGGATAAAAAATTTGCGTTTGTGGAAGTGTTTGAATTGGACGAAAGGCAGAAAATGACGCGGGAGTTTGGCCTGGAAAGCGCAATGAAACCGGCGCAAAGAGAAGAAGACGCGTTTGAAACGGAGATAAGCCGGGAGGAAAATCCGCATTTGATGACGTTGATGGTGTTTGAAGACGGAACATGTTTTGAGATAGATAACCATGATGCAAAATGGCGAAATTTCCAAGAATTGTACCGAGAAGACTATCAGGCGTATAATGAAGTGATTGATCAGCGCCGGCGTAACTGCTTTAATCAGTTGGATGAGTTCGGAGGCTTGTACACATACGATATGTTTAAGCCAGAAGGTTCCGTATATAAGGAAAAGACATCAGGACTGGAGCAAGAAAAGACAAAAGCCGCACTGTCGGCACATGATTTGGCCGACGGCATTGAACGGATGAGAGCTAAAACGGCGCAGATAAAAAAAGAACAAGCGGCGGCCGCGCGGAAAGAAAAGTTAAGCGAGCGGCTGAAAAATGATATTGCACAGCTGCTTGAAACGGTGATTGATATTAAGCGCCGCAACGCTCGTCCGGCCAAGGAAAAAGAACAATCCCCGCGACGGGAACCGCCTGTACGGAATAATCCGGACAAACAGCGCTGAGCGGCATTGCCTCTGATATTCCTGTGGATTGATTTAAAAAGATTGTAATTTATTTGCGGTTTTGCTAAACTTCCGGCAGTTTGTAACTGTTTGGGAGTTTTATGATGGAACAAAAAAAAGTCAAAATCGGCAATTTTGAAATCGGCAACAAACTGCCGCTTGCCATTATTGCCGGTCCGTGCCAGATTGAAAGCCGGCAGCATGCGGTGATGATTGCCGGAAAAATGGTTGAAATTACCAAAAAACTCGGGATTAATTATATCTTCAAGGCTTCGTTTGACAAAGCCAACCGCACGTCCATCAACGGGGCACGCGGTGTCGGACTGGAAGAAGGTATGCGCACTTTTGCCGAAATTAAAAAACTTTATCCGGATTTGCCGATTGTCACCGATGTGCATGAGCGTGAGCAATGTCCGGTTGTTGCCGAATATGTCGATATGATTCAAATTCCGGCGTTTTTGTGCCGTCAGACGGATTTGGTGGTGGCGGCCGCTAAAACCGGTAAAGTTATCAATATCAAAAAAGGACAGTTTTTGGCGCCGTGGGATGTTAAAAATCTGGTTAAAAAATCAGTTGATTCCGGTAATGACAATGTCTGCATCACCGAACGAGGCACAAGTTTCGGTTATAATACGCTGATTACCGATATGCGTGCATTTCCGCAGATGGCCAAAGATACCGGTTGTCCGGTCATTTTTGATGCAACACATTCGGTGCAGCAGCCGGGCGGTATGGGCTCTTCTACCGGCGGTCAGCGTGAGTTTGCCCCGGTGTTGGCGCGTGCTGCGGTGGCTGTCGGCGTGGCGGCGGTGTTTATGGAAACGCATGAAAACCCGGATAAAGCGCTATCAGACGGCCCGAATACGATTTATTTAAGCGATATGGAGCGCGTTATTTCCGAACTGATGGCTTATGATAAAATCACGAAATCAATCATTCACGATTATTAAACGGATTAAAATTTAAGAAAGCAGGCGCTCCGCAGCCGGTATGCCGGTTTGGCGGGGCGCTGGCGCATAACAGGTGGTGCTTTGCAATTCAGCGACGAGGGATATATTGTCAAACTTTTACGCCATGGTGAAAATTCGCTGTTGGTGACGGTTTTATCGGCACAACACGGCAAAGTAACCGGTTATGTTAAAGGTGCTTTAAGCCGAAAAAAACTCGGGATTTATCAGCTTGGTAATGCCATATCTTTTAATGCATATGCGCGCTTGGAGGAAAATCTGCCGCAGTTTCGCGGGGTGGAGTTGCTGCATGCGCATGCGGTGAGTTTTATGAACGATGCCCGGAAACTGGTGACGCTTTCGGCTTTTTGCGAAATGATGAATGTCTGTTTGCCGGAAAAAGAGGCGCTTGAAAAATTATGGCTTTATGTTACGGATTTTATGGAAAATCTGGAAGGCGGTAACTGGCCGGCAAAATATGCTTTAATAGAGTTTCATCTGTTGGAATTTTTAGGTATCGGGTTGGATTTAAGTGTTTGTGCAGCGACCGGAACGACAGAAAATCTGGCCTTTGTTTCGCCTAAAAGCGGCAAAGCGGTTTGTCTGGAAGCGGGGCTTCCTTATAAAGAAAAGCTGTTTAAGTTTCCTTATTATGCTGTGGATAAAAATGTGGTGCCGAGTGCCTCGGAAGTGGCTGATTTGCTTAAGATGACGGCATATTTTTTGGATAAAAACTTTTTTCAAATCCACTGCTTGAAATTCCCGAACAATCGTGCTAATTTGCTTCATCACTTAAAATTAACGGAAGAAAAAGAATAAGATGGCCGAACAAGAAGAAAAAATCAAAGACGTCCAGCTCAAGGAAGAACTCAGCAAAAGGTATTTGTCGTATGCGATGTCAACCATCGTTGCCCGTTCGCTGCCGGATGTGCGCGACGGCTTAAAACCGGTACACCGGCGGCTTTTATATGCCATGCGCCAGCTGCATCTGGATCCCAAAACCGGCTATAAAAAGTGTGCGCGCGTGGTGGGCGATGTTATCGGTAAATATCATCCGCACGGTGATACGGCGGTTTATGGCGCCATGGTGCGCTTGGCGCAGGATTTTTCGGTGCGGTATCCTTTAGTTGACGGGCAGGGTAATTTCGGGAATATTGACGGCGACGGTGCCGCGGCCATGCGGTATACCGAAGCGCGCTTAACCGAATTTGCCATGGCCGTTATGGAAGGCCTAAATGAAAATGCCGTTGATTTTATGGATACGTATGACGGTGAAGAAAGTGAACCGGTGGTGATGCCTTCCATGGTGCCGAATTTGTTGTGCAATGGTTCGTCCGGCATTGCCGTCGGAATGGCCACCAACATTCCGCCGCATAATTTGAGCGAAGTTTGTGATGCGCTATTATATATGATTGAAAAGCCCGACTGTGATGAAGAAGCGCTGGTACGCCGTGTTAAAGGGCCTGATTTTCCGACCGGCGGCATTATTGTTGATTCGTTTGCCACAATTGTTGAAAATTATAGGCAGGGTAAAGGGGCGTTCCGCATTCGTGCCAAGTGGGAAAAGGAAGAACTTTCACACGGACAATATCAGATTGTGGTAACTGAAATTCCGTATCAGGTGATAAAATCCAAGCTGATTGAAAAAATCGCCCAGCTTTTAAATGAGAAAAAAGTTCCGCTTTTGGCTGATGTCAGAGATGAATCGGCTCAGGATGTACGGATTGTTTTGGAGCCTAAAAACCGGACGGTAGATGCGGCTTTGCTGATGGAGCATTTGTTTAAGCAAACCGAGCTTGAGTCCAAATTTAACATGAATATGAACGTGCTTGATTCTGACGGCGTGCCGCGGGTGATGAGTTTAAGCGAAGTTTTGCGTGCTTTTTTAAACCATCGTCATGTCGTGTTGCAGCGCCGCACGCAGCACCGGCTGGAAAAAATTCTGGCCCGGCTTGAAATTTTATCGGGTTATCTGATTGCTTATCTGAATTTGGATGAAATTATCCGCATTATCCGTGAAGAAGATGATGCCAAAGCCGTCATGATGAAAGAATTTAATTTAACCGATAATCAGGCTGAAGCGATTTTGAATATGAAACTGCGAAGCCTGCGTAAACTGGAAGAGCATGAAATCAAGGCCGAGTTTGATGAACTGAGCGCTGAAAAAGAGGGGCTGGAAAGCCTGCTTGCCGATGAAGGAAAACGTTGGCAGGCTTTGGCGGAAGAAATTAAACAGATTAAAGAAAAATTCGGTAAAAAAACGGCTTTGGGACGCCGCCGCACTGAGTTTGCCGAGGCACCGGCCGATGTGGAAATTACAATTGAGGCGCTGGTTGAAAAAGAACCTGTCACGGTAATTCTTTCCGAAAAAGGGTGGATCAGGTGCTTAAAAGGCCATGTTGACTTAAATGAAGATTTCAAATTTAAAGATGATGATTCTTTGCGGTTGGCAATTCATGCCCAGACCACCGATAAGATTATTTTATTTGATACGGCCGGCAAATTCTTTACCCTGCAGGCAAGCGAAATTCCGAGCGGCAGAGGTTTCGGTCAGCCGGTGCGTTTGATGATAGATTTAAGCAACAATGATAATATTTGTTCGATGTTTGTGTTTGAGCCTAAAGCCAGTTATGTGATTGCTTCCAATACCGGACACGGTTTTGTGGTTGATGAAAACCATGTTCTGGCGCAAACCCGTAACGGCCGCAAGATTATGAATTTGGCGGACGGTGAACAGACGATGTTTTGTGAAAAAATTACCGGCGATATGGTGGCGGTGGTCGGTGAAAACCGCAAGCTTTTAATCTTTAAGCTTGAAGAAATTCCGACGATGGCCAGAGGTCGCGGTGTGGCATTGCAAAAATATAAAGATAAAGACTGCCGGATGACGGATATCCAGATTTTTAAATCGGAAGAGGGCTTTTGTTACAACCGTTCCGGCGGCATTGCGGTGGAGAAAGATTTAATGACATGGCTCGGACATCGGGCGCAGGTCGGCAAACTGGTGCCGTTCGGATTCCCGAAAAGCAATACCTTTTTTAAGGAATAAAATTCTCATTGATCGTGTTTGTACGAAGTAATATAAAATCAGGTTTTCCAAAAAATGGCTAAACTACAACTGTCATCAATGGTACAATCTCGGCAAAAGTTTTCAATATCCAAAAGTTTCATATCCCGGATGCAGGGATATGAACCGCCGCAGTATTTATCGCCGTAAGTCCGGGAAGTTATACTGTCTCCGGCATTTTTATACATGGCAAACTGCCATATGTCAGGGCTGTTTTCTTTGGCTGCCGTGAGAACGTTGCGGCAGCTTTCCACACTGTAATTGGAAGTGTCCATGTTAATATTTAAAGAACAAAAGTAAACACCGGAATAGCCGCAATTTGTTCTTATTGTATTGCTTAATGAGTCGACAATGACAAGTGTTTTTCCCTGATATTTTATCATTTCCTTAGGAATAACATGAAGTTTGGTTAAAAGATTAGTGATACTCTGACTTTTATCGTATTTGATGCCGATGCTATAAATCATGGCGTTGTTTAAAACGGTGGAAATCTGTTCGGTCTGCTTGTTGAGCTTATATTTCATCATCGCCTTGGAATAACCGGCAATAGCACCGACGCTCAACACCCCGATTATGGCCAGCACGCCGAGCATTTCGACCATGGAACGACCTTTTTCGCGCATAATTTTCTCCCAAAATTGCAAAAAGCACCTGTTGCGCGCTATTCTAAACCGTTTTTTTTTTTTTGCAACTTTA
>CALXUN010000005.1 GCA_944391705.1 uncultured Alphaproteobacteria bacterium | reverse complement strand
GCTGGAATTTTTCTCCCCGCTAGAAAGCACTTTATCTGCACCATTCTCCGCAATTTCAGAATGTGCATGAGAGAAAAAGCTAAAAAAATCAAACAAATTCATCAAAAGAACTCCTAAAAACTGCAAAATAAACGTATTTGCTCGTCATTCTAAACCGTTTTTTTTTTTTTGCAACTTTAAAGTTTCCGGCAAAAAAAGCCCCCCTTGGAGAGAAAAATTTTTTGGATGCCTAGTACTCGCTATCGCTCGTAGGCATGACGACTTTGTGCCGGCACACACGCTGTCACCGCTTAAGAGCCGACAACGTCGGCGAATATTAGGGGTCCATGTTGAGGCGCTTTGGGTGCAACCAGCGTGAGCTGATTGAGGGATTGCACTTTAGCCGAACCGTAGGTTTGCGAAGCTTTAGGGCTGGTAAACGAAGTTCGGAACAGTTAATACCATTTGCGTTAGCTTGTGGAAGTTTATCTTTTTTGTTTGAAAAAATCTTTCAACAATTGTCCGCATTCTTCCTTGCAGATACCGGAAACAATTTCCGGCCGGTGGTGGCAGGTTGGTTGTTCATAAAAACAAACGCCATTTAAAACGGCGCCGCCTTTAATATCGGCAGCGCCAAAAACAAGCCGCCGGATTCGGGCAAAAGAAACGGCCGCCGCGCACATGGTGCAGGGCTCCAGGGTAACATACAAATCAAGCCCCCACAAACGTTTTGTTTTAAGTTTACGGCAGGCCTTGCGGATAACCAGTATTTCGGCATGTGCGGTGGCATCATTGCCGAATTCGCTTTTGTTGTGGGCTTTGGCAATAACGCGTCCGCTCTGGGGATCTGCCAATATTGCCCCGATAGGAACTTCATCGCTTGCAGCAGCCTTGCGGGCTTCTTTTAGGGCCAAAAGCATAAAATCTTCGTCAGTCATAAATATCCTTTGTCTTTTTGATAATTTTAAAGTATATTACAGCCAATATCAAAAAAAGGAAGATAAAAATGGCAGAAAGGCTGGCAAAATTTATGGCGCGTTCCGGTGTTTGTTCCAGGCGCGATGCGGAAGAATATATTCGTCAGGGCAGGGTAACGGTTAACGGCGAGGTTGTTTCAACCCCGGCTTTTAACATTGAAGGAACGGAAAAAGTTTTATTTGACGGAGAGGCTCTGCCGCAAAAAGAAAAGACCCGTTTGTGGCTTTATTATAAACCGACGGGACTTGTAACAACCCATAAAGATAAAGAGGGACGTCCGACCGTTTTTGACAACCTTCCTTTAGGACTCCCGAGGGTTATAAGCGTCGGCCGTCTGGATTTAAATTCGGAAGGGTTGCTGCTTTTAACCAATAACGGCGGACTGTCGCGCGAACTGGAACTACCGAAGAATGCCTGGAGCCGCCGCTATCGGGTGCGTGTTCATGGCCGGGTTGATGTTAAAAAGCTGGAAAGCCTGCAGCAAGGTGTAACCATTGACGGTGTTGTGTACGGAAAGGTAACGGCCGTCGTTGATTCTATAACCGGCAGTAATGCCTGGCTGAGTGTAACCTTAAACGAGGGGAAAAACCGGGAAATCCGCAAATTAATGAAATTTATCGGTTTGGAGGTGGCACGTTTAATCCGCGTTTCATACGGTCCGTTTCAGCTGGGAAGTTTGAAAAAAGGAGAAGTGCGCGAAGTGCCGCAAAAGGTGCTTAAAGAGCAGCTTGGGAGCCGGTTTGAATTATGAGAATTATCGGCGGAAAATATCGCGGTAAAAAACTTTTTACGCCGGCGGGAAAAGAAATCCGCCCGACATCTGACCGCGCCCGTGAGGCATTGTTTAATATTTTATATTCATGGCTTGGTGGATTGGAAGGGCAGCATGTTTTGGATGTTTTTGCAGGAACAGGGGCTTTTGGCCTTGAGGCTTTGTCGCGCGGAGCATCGTCTGTTACTTTTGTGGACAAAGATGTCAGGCTTTTAAACAAAAATACAGGTTTGTTTCCGGCTGAAAAAGATAAAATAGGAGTTATATCTGCAGATGTATCTTTTTTACCGGCAGCTAAAACCAAGGCCGGACTGGCATTTATGGATGCGCCTTATGCCAAAGGTCTGAGCTTATTGGCTTTAAGCCGGCTTGATGAGAAAGGGTGGCTTGAAGACAATGCTTTATGCCTGGTTGAAATGCGCCGGGATGAGGAGTTGGAGCCTCTACAAAGTTTTGAAAAATGTGATGCCAGAATTTACGGCTTGGCAAAAATCGAATTTTACCGCTATCATAAAAAAGAATGTGGAAAATCCGGTTTTTGACAAAAAAACATTGATATTTGTTTTTAGATATGTTAAATTTCAGATAAATAGAGAATAAAACGGAGCTTTCTTATGGCAAAAACATATTTGGAAATCAATACGGTAAATCATAATTTTGACAAAGACGGATATGAAAAAGTTTCGGCTGAATTAAACCGGGAGTTGGATTATCAGCGCCGTCAGATTCTGCAGCTGTCTTCCATGATGGATTCGGCAGATGAAGAAACGCAGGCCGGTTTTGCCAGAGAAGTCGAACAATTCCGCTCCAAATTGGAACAAATACGTTATAATCGGGAACTTTTGGAGAAATATCCGGATGAGTTTCCGGCGCTTTATGCCATGAGAAACCGGGTTGGTGAAGAGGGCGTATCTCTTGAGTTCAGAGAAACTTTAAATGATAAATCGGAAATCGTAACGGAAGCGCATGATGTGTTGCCCAAGGATGAGCGGTTGGAACTCGTGTGTGCAATTGACGGAGCCGGAAGTTTTGGTTTATCTTTGGAACCGTATGACAAAGCCGGGGAAGACAATCGCCAGCTTAAAGCACGGATTAATTTTTCGCAAAAAGCACTTGAAGATTTAAATGCCGGACGTTTAAGACAAATTCTGGAATTTTGCGAGCGCCGGGGTTTGTCGGTTTATGATATTGATTTACCGATGAAGGACGGTGTGATAGATGTTGATGAAAAGCTTGCAACCCTGACCAGACAGTTTATGGAAGAGCGCCGCAAGGAAGCCGGACAACAAAATTCGCCGGAAGTAGAAGCTGTTAGTGAACGTGACTTTAATCTGCTGGATGTTAAGGCCGTAGAGGCACCAATTGCCGATTTGGATATTCAGACGCCTCAAAAGACGGCGGAACAAAAGAAAAAAGAAAACAAAACCGCGGATAAAAAAGCAAAAACGCTGGGTAGTATTCGAGATGATTTAATTGATATGCTTGAAAAAGACATGCATAAAACCAGGGGGTTGAGCTATTTTGAACATTTAAGAAGAATAGACGGTTTATCAACTTATGTTTTCAGTCTTTATGACAAGCCAAGCAAGGACAATGAAAAGAAAGACGGCTTAAAAGATAAAAACGGTGTTTATGTGCCGACATATGCGTATCGTCTGTATATTTCACAAGATCCCAAAAGCGGTCGTTTTGTATTTGGTTACGCCACGCCGGGCGGTAAAAAACTAGATGATGTTATGGCCGGCGACTATCTTGGTATTGTTAAAAAAACAGGTGTTACCCATGTTAATTTCTCTGATTTATCCAGTCTGGATAAAGGTGTGTGGATGATGGCATGTGCCGAAAAAGGACTGGTTCCGATTGGCATCGGCATTAATATGGCCAAGGCCAAAGCAATGGTGGAAGCCGCCCGCAAAAAACTAAGTTCGGAAGAATTTATGACTTTTAAGCGGAATCTGGCTGATCAAATGCTGGAAAATGCCGCGAAAAAATGCAAAGACAAAAATGATCGCAAATTGGGCCTGCCGGGATCTGAATTTGATTATATCAATAACTTAAAAGCTGATTTTGATTTTGATAATTTCCGTAGTGCATATGACGGAGAAAACGGTTTATATAATGAAGTCTTAAAAGATATCGAAAGAGGCGGAAAAGACAAAGAAACCGGTGCCGCCACAACCTTTGGCGCCATGCGCACTTTAAGGACTGTTTTTGATATATATGAAAAATATCAATACAAAACATTTGGTGATTTCTTAAAAGATGAAAGGTTTGAACAGTTAAAAGTAACACCGGAGGAGCGTGCAAAACTCAGTTCCATTCCCGAAAACAAAGTGTTTACGGAGTTCGGGACATCAGATTTTATGCTTTTGTACCAGACTTTGCTGCCGCGACAGGTTGAAACTGCCAAAAAGGAGATTTTAGAAGCATATCGCCGGGAATCAAGGCGCAATGGTCCGAAACGTGCTGATAGTGTTGTCCTTTCAAGCGACTTGTTCCCGGGTGTCAAAGGAGCAGTCAATGAAATCAATATTATCCTGAAGCGTAAGGGAATTGAAACTTTAACGCTTCCAACAGAACATAACGGTTTGGATTTTGCCCGCCCGCAGGGTTTTGATGCCGCACTTGAGGCGGAAAAAGCAGCTAAAAATCCACCCCGGGAAGCTGCTTCTGTCCCGGCTAAAAATGGAAGAGAAGCCCGATAAATATCTTACAAAAATAAAACAAGGCATATCTTTCGATAAGTTTGAATGTTTTATAAGCTATAGGGATTTTTCTGAGCCCAAAAAATTCCGAGAAGACAACCGGTTGAAGACTCGCATTGGCTGCAAAATGTATAAAGCTTATCTAATGAAACCGTATTTAGACATTGCCTGAATTTTCCGCAGTATGGATCGCCGTATAAAGAAGTTGCCGTATAATCCTGAGCGCTTCCTGTTTCGCCATATTGTCTGACTTGCAGGGCAAACAAATCACCATGATGTTCTTTGGCTGCGTTGATAATATTAAGACACCAGGTTATGGCTGCATTGCCGACTTTATTGCCTGTACGCTCAAGAGAGAAGAAAAGATAAGTTTCGCGTCCCAAACTGTTATGTGGAAAAGAGCCGAATGTAACAGTATTGTGAAATATATCAAGTAATGCAGTGTTTTCAATGGAAAAACCATCTGGAATAAGAGATAGCTTGTCTAATAGAGATACATTGATATTTCCGCCAGTATGATCCAGGGATGATAGCAGTTGAGTAATATTGTTCAACAACTGATTAAGAGATTCGGAAAATTGATTGAGTTTATACTTCATCATGGCCTTGGAATAACCGCTGATGGCACCGACCGATAAAACGCCGATAATGGCGAGCACCCCCAGCATTTCAACCATAGAACGCCCGGACTGATTGTAAAACATATAAAAACCCCTCCCAAGTTACAAAGAAAAGAAAACAAATACGATTTGCGCGTCATTCTAAACCGTTTTTTTTTTTTGCAACTTTAAAGATTCTCCGCGGGGATTGCTCCATAGCCGTTGTTACCTCTCCGACGTGCATAGTTTCCTTTTCACTGTCACCCCTATGAGACAGGCTTTGCCTGTCGAATATTAGGGGTCCACAAAAACAAGGCATATTATTTGATGTATGGATGCCTGGTACTCACTCGCTTACGCTCGTTCTTAAGGCATGACGGGTCAGGATGGATGTCGGTATGCTGTCGTTGCCCTTATAAAGGGATTGATTAAAAAGTAAAAGGAGTGCTGTTTTGACAGGCTCCGTCAGGGTTGTCTTTTAAAAAAAATAATTTTGTTAAAATGTAAGGTTTGTCTTTGTTTTTTTCTTAACAGATTCTGCTTGCATTTAAAACCGAAATAATGTAAAAAACAGGCAGTTTAAATGTCAATTATTTGGTTGAGTTTGTCCGAGTTTGGTGCAAAGCCTGGGGGTTCGGACGATTCGGTTGTGTTTTGCATAAAGGCTGAAAGTTTATATCGCAAAACAGATGAAAAAACGTTTTTTTATTTAACCTTCTGCCGGCGGGGTTTGACGCTTGTAACGGGTAGCTCCCTTAAAAAGCGCTGATAGGATGGCCGCAGAATTTATAACCAAGAAAAGGATAAAAGCACAATGAAGGAATCTTATACGAGCAAAAAACGTGTAAGAAAGAACTTTGGCAAAATCGATTCTGTGATTGATATGCCGAGTTTAATCGAAGTCCAGACGGGTTCTTATTCCAGTTTTATCAACAATGTTGACGCATATGGCGAACACTGCGAATTCGGGCTCGAAGAAGTATTCAAATCAATTTTCCCGATTAAAGATTTTTCCGGCAACGGTGAGCTTGAGTTCGTAAAATATGAACTGGAAGAGCCTAAATATGATGTTGACGAATGCATCAAACGCGACATGACTTATGCCGCGCCGATTAAAGCAACGCTGCGTCTGGTTGTTTGGGATATTGATGAAGCTACCGGCGCCAAATCAATTCATGACATCAAAGAACAAGATGTTTACATGGGTGATATTCCGCTGATGACCGATAAAGGTACGTTTATTTTTAACGGTACCGAACGCGTGGTCGTTTCCCAGATGCACCGCTCTCCGGGTGTGTTCTTTGACCATGATAAAGGCAAAACCATGTCTTCGGGCAAATACCTGTTTGCCGCCCGTGTGATACCTTACCGCGGTTCTTGGCTTGATTTTGAATTTGATGCCAAGGATTTGATATATGCCCGTATTGACCGTCGCCGCAAACTGCCGGTAACTTCCGTTTTGTATTCTTTGTATTCCAAAGAAACCGAAGACCGTATCAAGGCAGGTGAAAAGGTTCCGGCCGAAGAAATCAAAGGCATGGATAAGGAAGAAATTTTAAATTACTTCTATGAAGCAGATGAATATGTTGCCAACAAAAAAGGCTGGAAAGTCAAATTTATTCCGGAACGCATGAAAGGCGTCAAATTTGATTTTGATCTGGTTGATGCCAAAACCGGAAAAACGGTTTGGGAACAAGGTAAAAAAATCACCCCGAGAACTGCTGCTAAATTAGTGGAAGACGGCCTGGAATACTATCAGGTCAATAAAGAGCAGCTTTACGGGAAGTTCCTGGGCAAGGCAGCTGTAAATGCCAAGACCGGTGAAGTTATTGCCGATGCCGGTGCAGAATTAAATGAAGAAGTTTTAGCCAAAATTGCCGATGCCAAAATCAATGAATTAAGCATTCTTTATATTGATGGCATTAATGTCGGTCCGTATATCCGCAACACACTGGAAGCTGATAAAAACCACTGTCGTGAAGAAGCTTTGCTGGATATTTACCGTGTGATGCGCCCGGGCGAACCGGCAACGCTGGATGCTTCTTACCAGTTATTTAAAGGCCTGTTCTTTGATAATGAACGTTATGACCTGTCATCTGTCGGCCGCGTTAAGATGAATCTGGCCTTGGATATTCCGTTTGAGGAAGCGCCTGATACATACCGTACATTGCGTAAAGATGATATCTTGCGTATTGTCAAGCACATGATTGAATTGCGCGACGGTAAAGGCGAAGTTGATGATATTGACCATTTGGGCAACCGCCGCGTCCGTTCGGTCGGCGAACTGATGGAAAATCAGTATCGTATGGGCTTGCTCAGAATGGAACGCGCCATCAGAGAAAAAATGAGCGCTGAAGTGTTAAATAACGTCAAGCCGCAGGATTTGGTCAATGCTAAGCCGATTGCCTCGGTCATCCGCGAATTTTTCGGTTCTTCCCAGCTTTCGCAGTTTATGGATCAGAACAACCCGTTGTCTGAAATTACCCACAAACGTCGTCTGTCAGCTTTGGGTCCCGGCGGTTTGTCCCGTGACCGGGCCGGTTTTGAAGTGCGCGACGTGCATCCGACGCATTATGGCCGTATCTGCCCGATTGAAACGCCGGAAGGTCCGAACATCGGTTTGATTAACTCACTGGCAACATATGCCCGCATCAACAAATACGGTTTCATTGAATGTCCGTACCGCAAGGTGGTTGACGGTGTGGTAACTAAAGATGTTATATACTTATCTGCCGATGAAGAAAGCAAATATATTATAGCCGAAGCTAATGCCAAAGTTAACGAAGACGGTCGTTTCGAAAATGATATGATTGCCTGCCGCAAAGCCGGTGAAGTTGTTTATGCCGCCCCGGCTGACATCAATCTTATTGACGTTTCACCAAAACAGTTGGTTTCGGTTGCAACCGCTCTTATTCCGTTTTTGGAAAACGATGACGCCAACCGCGCTTTGATGGGTTCAAACATGCAGCGCCAGGGCGTACCGTTGTTAAGAAGCGAAGCACCTCTTGTCGGTACCGGTATTGAAGCAACCGTTGCCAAAGATTCCGGTGCAACGCTGGTGGCGAAATATGATGGTGTTGTGGATTCGGTTGATGCAAACCGCATTGTTATTCGCTCCGATGATCCGCATGCCAATAATGTCGGTGTGGAAATCTATCGTCTGCAAAAATTCCGCCGCTCCAACCAAAATACCTGCATCAATCAGGTACCGCTTGTTAAGGTTGGCGACAAAATTAAAGCCGGTGACATTATCGCCGACGGTCCGTGTACCGATATGGGCGAACTGGCTTTAGGCAAGAACGTTTTGGTTGCTTTCATGCCGTGGAACGGTTTGAACTACGAAGATGCAATTTTGCTTTCCGAACGTATTTCCCGCGACGATGTTTTAACTTCACTGCATATTGAAGAGTTTGAGGTTATGGCGCGCGATACCAAGCTGGGTCAGGAAGAAATCACCCGTGATATTCCCAATGTCGGTGAAGAAGCATTGCGCAACCTTGATGAAGCCGGTATCGTTTATATCGGCGCCGAAGTTAAAGCCGGCGACATTTTGGTCGGTAAAGTGACCCCGAAAGGCGAATCTCCGGTAACGCCGGAAGAAAAACTCTTACGGGCGATTTTCGGTGAAAAAGCAAGCGATGTCCGCGATACTTCGCTGCGTGTTCAGCCGGGTATTGAAGGCGTTGTGGTTGATGTTCACGTTTTCTCCCGCCGCGGTGTGGAAAAAGATGAACGTGCCCTTTCCATTGAACAGCAGGAAATTTCACAGCTGGCCAAAGACCGTGATGATGAAATTGCGATTGTCCGCAAGAGCTTTGATGCCCGCTTGAAAGCGATGTTAATCGGCCAAACGGTTGTTGATGCCCCGAAAGGCATTGACAAGAAGGCCAAATTAACGGCTGAAGCTTTGGACAGTGTTCCGTCGGCACAATGGCGCAAAATCGTTGTTAAAGATGAAAACATCATGGCGCAGATTGAAGAATTTGCAGCCGCTTTTGACGCCCGTGTTGCCAAAGTCCAGAAACACTTTGACGATAAGGTTGAAAAAGTTCAGCGCGGCGATGATTTGCTGCCGGGCGTTTTAAAGATGGTCAAAGTCTTTATCGCCACCAAGCGTAAAATGCAAACTGGTGATAAAATGGCCGGTCGTCATGGTAACAAAGGTACGGTTTCCCGCGTTTTGCCGCTGGAAGACATGCCGTATATGGCCGACGGTACGCCGGTTGATATCGTCTTAAACCCGCTGGGTGTTCCGTCCCGTATGAACGTCGGGCAAATTCTCGAAACACATTTGGGCTGGGCAGCCAAAGAACTCGGCCGCCAGTTAAATGAAATGTGCGAACAGTATAAACGCGGTGAAAAGACGATTGATGAATTAAACAACCGCTTGAAAGAAATTTACGGCGAAAAACAATATAAAGCCGAAATTGCTACCTTAAGCGAGCCGGAAAAGATGGAAATGATTTCCAACTTGAAAGACGGTATCCCGATGGCGACACCGGTCTTTGACGGTGCCAGCGGCGACGATATTAACCGCATGTTGGAAATGGCAGGTCTGCCGACTTCCGGTCAGATAGACCTCTATGACGGCCGCACCGGTGAAAAATTTGACCGCAAAGTGACGGTGGGTATCATTTATATGATTAAATTGCACCACATCGTTGATGAAAAGATGCACGCCCGTTCGGTTGGTCCGTACAGTTTGGTTACCCAACAGCCGTTAGGCGGTAAGGCTCAATTCGGCGGTCAACGTTTCGGCGAAATGGAAGTTTGGGCGCTGCAAGCTTACGGCGCGGCTTATACCTTGCAAGAGATGTTGACGGTCAAATCCGATGACGTCAACGGCCGTACCAAGGTTTATGAAGCCATTGTCCGCGGTGAAGATACGTTTGACACCGGCGTTCCTGAATCGTTTAACGTTTTGGTCAAAGAAATGAAATCTTTGTGCCTGAATGTTGAAATGTTGAACGAAGAAGTTTAAGGATAAGGAGTTTTATAAATATGAATGACGTAATGAAATTTTTTGGCCAGCAGCAACCGGCTGAAGAGAGTTTTGACGAAATCAAGATTTCCATTGCCTCTCCTGAACAGATTCGTTCATGGTCATACGGCGAGGTCAAAAAACCCGAAACCATCAACTACCGCACATTCAAACCGGAGCGCGACGGTTTGTTCTGCGCCCGCATTTTTGGTCCGGTCAAAGACTATGAATGTTTGTGCGGCAAATACAAAAGAATGAAATACCGCGGCATCGTCTGCGAAAAGTGCGGCGTTGAGGTCACGCTTTCCAAAGTCCGCCGTGAACGTATGGGACACATTGAACTGGCAGCGCCTGTTGCCCATATCTGGTTTTTGAAGTCACTTCCGAGCCGCATTTCCATGTTGACCGACATTCCGATGAAGGCCTTGGAAAGAATTCTTTACTTTGAAAGCTATGTGGTGATTGAGCCGGGCTTGACCGACTTAACCCTGCACCAGCTTTTAAGCGAAGATGAATATCAGGACGCCTTGGATAAATATGGTGAAGATGCCTTCCGCGCCGGTATCGGCGCCGAGGCGCTGCGCGAAATTCTGGCAAATATTGATTTGGAAGCCGAACGTGCCTCCATGCGCGCCGAATTAAAAGAAACCAATTCCGAAGCCAAACGTAAAAAATTGGTCAAACGCTTGAAGATTGTTGAATCCTTTATAGATTCCAACACCAAGCCGGAATGGATGATTTTGACCGTATTGCCGGTTATTCCGCCGGAATTGCGTCCGTTGGTGCCATTAGATGGCGGTCGTTTTGCCACATCTGATCTGAATGATTTGTACCGTCGTGTAATTAACCGCAACAACCGTTTGAAACGTTTGCTGGAATTGCATGCACCGGATATTATTGTCCGCAACGAAAAAAGAATGTTGCAGGAATCTGTTGACGCACTGTTTGACAACGGCCGCCGTGCCCGTGCCATTACCGGCACCAGCAAGCGTCCGCTGAAATCTTTGTCGGATATGCTCAAAGGTAAACAAGGTCGTTTCCGCCAGAATCTGTTGGGTAAACGTGTTGACTATTCCGGTCGTTCGGTTATTACGGTTGGTCCGGAATTGAAGTTACAGCAGTGCGGTCTGCCCAAGAAGATGGCGCTGGAATTGTTCAAACCGTTCGTATATTCCAAGCTCGAACTGTACGGTCATGCCACCACCATTAAAGCGGCTAAACGCATGGTTGAAAAAGAACGTCCGGAAGTCTGGGATATCCTGGAAGAAGTCATTCGCGAACATCCGGTTCTGTTAAACCGTGCGCCGACTTTGCACCGTTTGGGTATTCAGGCTTTTGAACCGGTTTTGGTTGAAGGTAAAGCCATTCACCTGCATCCGCTGGTTTGTACCGCGTTCAACGCTGACTTCGACGGCGACCAAATGGCTGTCCATGTTCCGCTTTCAATTGAAGCGCAGTTGGAAGCCCGCGTGCTGATGATGTCAACCAACAACATTTTGTCGCCGGCATCCGGCAAGCCGATTATCGTGCCGTCGCAAGACATGGTTTTGGGTATTTATTACCTGACCTATGAAGCAGACGATGTCATGGGTGAGGGCGGAATTTATGCCGATGCCGATGAAGTTATGCTGGCCTTAAATGCCAAAGTGGTTGATTTGCATGCCAAGATTAAGTGCCGCATGGAATATGTCGATGACAACGGCGAAACCAAATATGGTTTGGTTGAAACGACACCGGGACGTATTATCGTTTCTGACATTCTGCCTAAAAATCCGAACATTCCGTTTTCTTTGGTCAACCGTTTGTTAAAGAAGAAAGAAATTTCTGAAATTATTGATACGGTTTACCGCCATTGCGGTCAGAAAGAAACCTGTATCATGGTTGATAAAATTATGACTTTGGGCTTCACCAATGCCTGCAAAGCCGGTATTTCTTTCGGTAAAGATGATTTGATTGTTCCGGCTGCGAAGCAGGAGCTGATTAAAGAAACCACCGAGCAGGTCAAGGAATTTGAACAGCAGTATCAAAACGGTTTGATTACCAAAGGCGAAAAATATAATAAAGTCGTCGATATCTGGGCGGCCTGTACGGATAAAATTGCCGATGAAATGATGAAAAACATCTCCAAAACCGAACACGGCTACATCAACTCCGTATATATGATGGCTCACTCCGGCGCCCGCGGTTCTGCCGCTCAAATGCGCCAGCTGGCCGGTATGCGTGGTTTGATGGCCAAACCTTCAGGTGAGATTATCGAACAGCCGATTATCTCCAACTTTAAGGAAGGCTTGACGGTGTCCGAATACTTTAACTCCACCCACGGTGCCCGTAAAGGTTTGTCGGATACGGCGTTAAAAACCGCTAACTCCGGTTACCTGACCCGTCGTCTGGTTGATGTTGCCCAGGATGTCGTGATTACCGAAACCGATTGCGGCACCGAACGCGGCATTATCGTCCGTCCGGTGGTTGATGGCGGCAACGTGATTGTTTCCATCGGTGACCGTATTTTGGGCCGGACCATTCAGGAAGATATTGTTCATCCTGAAACCGGTGAAGTTTTGGTTAAAAAAGGCAAACTGATTGATGAAAACGATGCCGAACTGGTTGAAAAGGCCGGTGTTGAACAAGTAAAGATTCGTTCGGTATTAACCTGTGAATCCGAACATGGCGTCTGCGCTGCCTGCTACGGGCGTGATTTGGCCCGCGGTACGCCGGTTAATGTCGGTGAAGCGGTCGGCGTTATTGCTGCCCAATCCATCGGTGAACCGGGTACTCAGTTAACGATGCGTACGTTCCACATCGGTGGTGCGGCATCAAAATCAGCCGAACAATCCAGCATTGAAGTCCCGTTTGCCGGCATTTTGAAGTTGGAAAACAAACATACGGTTACCGATTCTCAAGGCCACCTGATTGTTCTGTCCCGCAACTGCGAAATCATTATTGAAGATGCACAGGGACGTGAAAAATCACGCCATCATGTTCCGTACGGAACAACAATTTTGGTTGAAGAAGGCGCTAAAGTTAAAAAAGGCCAGAAAGTTGCCGAGTGGGATCCGTTTACCATTCCGGTCATTTCCGAAAAGGCCGGTACCGCACAACTGGTTGACCTGATTAATAATGTTTCGGTTAAAGAAAACATGGATGAAACAACCGGTATTGTTTCCAAAGTCGTTATTGACTGGCAAAGCGGTTCTTCGGCCAATGCTTCCTTAAAACCGAGCATTGTCTTGAAAGATGCTAAAGGTAAAGCGGTTACGTTTGATAACGGAAAAGAAGTCCGTTACTACTTATCGGTTGATGCCGTTTTGAATGTTGACAACGGTTCGGAAGTCAAGGTCGGTGATGTGATTGCCCGTATTCCGCGGGAAAGCTCCAAGACCAAAGATATTACCGGTGGTCTGCCGCGTGTGGCTGAGTTGTTTGAAGCCCGCCACCCGAAGGATCAGGCAATTATCTCTGATGTCGACGGTATGGTTGAATTTGGCAAAGACTATAAAGCCAAACAGCGTATCAGCGTTATTCCGGCAAAAGGCGAGCCGGTGGAATATTTAATTCCGAAGGGTCGCCACCTGGTTGTCCAAGACGGTGACATCGTTAAAAAAGGTGACTTGCTGGTTGAAGGCACACCGGCGCCGCATGATATCTTGCGCGTTTTGGGTGTTGAAAAACTGGCCGAATATCTGGTCAAGGAAGTTCAGGACGTTTACCGTCTGCAAGGTGTGAAAATTAACGACAAACACATTGAGGTCATTGTTTCGCAAATGCTCAAGAAAGTCGAGATTACCACGCCGGGCGACACCACCTTCCTGGTTGGCGAACAGGTTGACCGCGATGTCTTTGAAGAAGAGAATGCCAAAGTGATTGCCGAGAACGGCACGCCGGCTCAGGCTGATCCGGTGCTGTTGGGTATCACCAAGGCTTCATTGCAGACCAAGTCGTTTATTTCTGCCGCTTCCTTCCAGGAAACCACGCGTGTCCTGACCGAAGCAGCCGTTTGCGGCAAGGTTGACCACTTGACCGGTTTGAAAGAAAACGTCATTGTCGGCCGTTTGATTCCGGCCGGTACCGGTACGGTATTGCGTTCGCTCAAACGCGTTGCCGCCCAGAATGATAAAGAAATTCTGGCTCAACGTGAAGCGGCAGCCAATGCCCAGCTGGAACACAGCAATGAAGAAACGCCGGCAGCTGCCGAAACCCCGGCAGAATAAACCGGAGCCAAAAACCATAAAAATTTCCCCCGCGTTTAACGTGGGGGAAATTTTTATATAATGTCGAGATTTAATTTAAAAGCTGATTTTAGGTTAGTTATTTGTAAATAATCCTTCCTTTATCAGGATGTGATAAATCAGTATAAGATCCAGATGTCGGGTTTTTGTTTATATAACGACATACCGTACTCAAATAATTTGAACCTAGGTCTGGATTGAAGTCGGACGCAACACAAATTCTGTCACCGGAACGTCCGGCACTGCTGCAATCCTGACAGCTGGTGTTTCTGCATATTTTGACATCTGTCGTTGCTCTGTCAATATTAGATAAAGCGCATTGTACACTTCCAGATCCTGATACTGTAACATAAACAACCGGACGGTCCAAACATGCGGTTTTATCATCATTGGTATATTTATCATTACTGCATTTTGTAACTTTATATTTAATGGTATCACCGGCTGTACAAGATTCTTTAATACAATCTTCTCCACAACTACTAAGCGCTGCCGAAAGGATGCTTCCTTCTTCCCACCTATATTCGTCACAGTCTTTTGCAGTACACTTGCCGCAAAGCTTATCGCCGCTGTAACCGTTAGAAGAGAAAGTCCAGCCTTGAGCGCCGGTTGTTCCACAGTCATCAGCCGACTGATAAGCGGTGGAATAGCCGTCCGGGCAGGTAGCAGGTTGACAGACATAACTTAAGTATTTATATCCTTGTGGATGCCTAATCCAAAACGCTTTGCGTTTTGAAGGCATGACAACTTTGTGCCGTCACCGACTTTGTCACCCCTATGAGCCGACAACGTCGGCGAATACCGGGGGTCAACGTTGAGGCACTTTAGGTGCAACCAGTGTAAGCAGGTTAGGGGGTGTACCTCAGCTGAACCGTAGGTTTGCGAAGCCCTTCAGCTGACAAGCAAGCCTGATTTCTAAACTTACCTAATCACAGCCGGCTCAAAGTCGGTAGCTCTTTGGTTGCATCAATTAAAAGGAAAAGGGTAGTTTTTAAGTTCTCTAAAATGGTTGAAAAGATAAGCCCGTACCTGAAAAGGAAGTTTTATTCTGCGAAATTTCGGATTAAGCTGTTTAAACATTTTCCAATTTGCCGAATTATAATTTCCAATCTCAAATTCTTCCGGATAAATCCATAAACAACCGTCCATAACGTATAAACGGCAATATCCTAAAGTTGCCGAATGAAATCCGTTTTTTTTCAACCTGCCGATAAGATTAAGAATTTTTTCGGCCCGTGGGGCGTATTCGGTTTGTCCGACAGTACGCAAAAGAAATGATAATAACCGGAATTTCAACTCATCATCGAATGCCAAAAATTTTTGCAAAAGACAGCAATATGCATAATTAAACCAATTTTTGAAAGCGTTATTGATAACAGTCAGGGTTTCATGTTCCAAATAATCTCTGGAGTTTTGCAATCTTTTCATGGTATTGACGATTTGTTCGGCCGTAATGCCGCTCTTTTCATAAAACTCAGGCAAAATATGGCGCATTTTGACTCTTAAATATTCTTCTGCATCATTGCTTTCATCTTGAATCCAGGAAATATTCCGTTTTCGGAGATAATCTTTCATAATCTCGGGATTAGTATTCAACAGCGGTCTTAAAATGCATAAACCATTCAGTTGAAAAACTTCCCGCATGCCGCAAAGGCCGTTTAAGCCGCTGCCGCGAAACAAACGCATAAAAAAAGTTTCTGCCTGATCGTACATATGGTGTGCCGTCATAACAAACTTAATTCCGTTATCTTTACACCATTCATTAATTAGACCGTAACGGGCTTTGCGTGCCGCTTCTTCAATACCGGAAGATGGTTTTTCTTTTTCATCCCAAACTAGAATATAATGATTAATACTGTTTTCTTGCATAATTTTGCCGACATAAGCTGCTTCTTGGGCAGAAGTCGGCCGCAGCCGGTGGTCGACCGTCAGAGCCGTTAATTTATATCCTAAAGGAGCCAGTTCATCATAAGCCATCAAAATTAAAGCCAAAGAATCGCTGCCGCCGGATACACCGACGGCAATATTTTTATCTTCAATATGATTTCTTTCCAAAAATTCCCGAAACATCATTAATCCGAGATTTAAAAGATTTTATTGGCAGCCAAGCTTTTTAGCTTCATCCGCGGCTTTAGTCAAAATCGTTTTATCAGCTTTGGGAAATTCGCTCGGCAGATTGGTAAAGGCCAGACATGCCTCATTTTTTTTGCCCAGCTGCATCATGGAAAGGCCGAGCTTTAATAAACAGTCCGGACCTTTGCCGCCGTTTTTATATTTATCATATCCGCGGCCGAAAGCAACGGCAGCTTTGGCAAAGTTTTTATCATTATAATAAACTTCACCGAGCCAGTACTGAGCATTTCCGGCCAATTTATCAGAACCGTGTTTTTCCAAAATCAGATTAAAGTTTTGTTCGGCCTCGGCAGATTTTCCGGCTTTAAGAGCCTCCAACCCCTGAGTATAAATTTCTTCCACGCTCAGATCTTTTGTTTTTGGTGTCAGGTTTTTTAGTTCCCCGCTTGTTACCTCATCGCCGACGATAGATTTCGGCGCGCCGGTTGCAACAACCGTATCAAATTTTTTAGGAAGAGCGGCATTACCTTCTGCTGCCGGAATGGGCTTTCCTTCCAACAATTTAAAGCGGATATCTGTATCCCGGTTAATATTATCGACTTTTTCTTCCAGTTGTTTGATTTGATGTGCCATTTCGTCGATTTTGCCATTCATGGAGCGGATTATTTCATCATATTCGCCGAGTTTAACTTCAGCCTGTCCGGCTGCAGCCTGAATCGGACCGTCGGTGGTTTCGCGGTAAACTTTGCGCTGCAGAATAATCATTTCTTCTTTTAGGGCATCAATTTGTTCCTGTATGCCGACCAGTTCCTGAGCAGAAACATTAACACTGTGGCATAAGGCAAAAACCAAAACGGATAAAGGCAGTAATTTCATATCTGTAATCCTGTAAGTTGCATCATAATGTAAAGAAATATAAAATAAAACTTTATGATTAACAAGAACAAAATACTAATTTTATGTCAAAGATTTAAAACAAAAAAAAGCACCCCTTAAAAAAGGAATGCTTTTTGATTCATGCTGTAAAATTACATGTTGCTGGTTTTAACAACAGTAACGGCACGACGGTTTTGCGCCCAGGCAGCTTCATTGTTGCCCAAAACAGCCGGTCTTTCTTTACCGTAAGAAATTACGGAAATACGATCAGCAGCAACGCCCTGGGAAACGAGGTACTGTTTAACGGCATTGGCACGACGTTCGCCCAAAGCCAGGTTGTATTCACGGGTACCTCTGTCATCGCAGTAACCTTGAACGATGACGTTAACTTTCTTATGCTTTCTGGAGTTCAGCCATTCAACCTGAGTATCCAAAACTTCGGTTGCGTTGTTGGTTAAAGCAGAGCTGTCAAAAGCAAAGAAAACTCTGTCTTCGGCATTTGCCATGAAGTCACGGGCTTCTTTATCTTCGCATTCACTGCCGCCGAACATGCCGCCGTTGGAGCCAACGGAAGAACAACCAGCCAAGAAAGCCATTGCACAGAACAAACTCAAAAGTTTTTTCATTTTATTTTCTCCATATGGGTTAAAATATATTCCGTAAAACGCACGGAACAGTTTTAATTGCGGAACAACTAATACAACACATAAGTTAAGTAATAAAATTGAAATTTTCAATAAGAAAAAACAAAAAAATAATAAATTGTTACTAAAGATTAGGTTTTAAGATTGAAACCCCGTACTTAAGATTGATATAGACTAAAGTTATATATTTTTAAGTAAATTAAAAAATCAAAATAAAAAAGAAAAATGATAAAACGGAAACTAAAAAACAAGAATTTTAATGTCTGCAGATTCGCAGCCTGAAAAACAAACAAGGGAGCCTTATGCTCCCTTGTAGAAAATTACTTAAAAAACCAGGGTGTTTTCCTTCATGGTAAACATACCGATTTTATCTCCTTCATCAGACGGAAGGCGGCAAAGCGTTTCCTGATTAGCTTTTAATATGGCAGGAACGCCGCAGTTGATGTCGCAGATAATCCAGCCCTTGACAAGCTCGCCGGAAATCCGGTCAGGGATTCCGATTGGCATTGCCCAAACCAGGTAAGTTCTGTCTTTTAAGAAATAACCGCAGGATTTTGTTTTAAAGGTTACTTCATAAATTCCGAGAACATCATCGAGTCTGGAAAAATCCTGCAAC
Source organism: uncultured Alphaproteobacteria bacterium (assembly GCA_944391705.1). GTDB lineage: Bacteria > Pseudomonadota > Alphaproteobacteria > RF32 > CAG-239 > CAAFZY01. Next base: position 67,976 of record CALXUN010000005.1, on the reverse strand, counting down.
CCGCGTTGTTCGCACAAATCATGGAACATCTTATCCACACTTTTGAGTTGCCGGTGTTCGCCATCTGCCAGGACCATTTTTATGGTATCATCAGGAAGAGCCAGATAAAGTGCTGATTTTTCCAAAACGACATCGTCATCAAAAAGCTTTTCCGGTTCATACAGGCAGTATATATTGCCGTATCTTCTGGTTCTGTATATGCCGTTGTCATTGTAAGGCAGGAAGTTCTGGACAAAGACCAGCTCTTTCCCAAAACGCAGATTCGCCTGCGGACAGTGCTTGGGATATTTTGCAACCCCGGCCAGAAATAAAAAGTTATCCGGTATGTACCGGTCTTTTCTGATACGTTGCCATTTTTCAACCGTCATCCCTTCAAAATCGGATAAAGCCGAAAGGAGATGGGAAGATTTTTCACCGACAAGAATTTTTTGATTTTTTTCCATATACATAAAAATTTATGATGAATAATAAAGTTATCATCAAGTAATGTAAAAAATTTTATCTTTTTTGTCAAGCAGACTATTTAAAAACAGCAACTAACGAACATATGCCGCTTTGACATGCTGGCGCTGGACATCCAGGTCAAAATCAGCCTGAATATCAAGCTGCGGTGCAATCTGAGAAATAATCTTTCCGCCGACCGGTACGGCATTCCAGCCGGAAGTAACAAAGCCAAAGGTTTTTTTGCTGCCTTTGGGTTCGTCCATAACCACCAGTAAAGCATATTGCGGATTGCTTTCCGGGAAAGCGGAAATAAAGGAAGTAATTACTTTTTTATCAACATAACGACCGCCGACGAGCTTATTGGCGGTTCCGGTTTTGCCGATAACCTGATATCCTGGAATGTTGGCCTTTTTTGCTGATCCGTAAACAACAACGTCGCGCAGGAGTTTACGCATATTTTCCGAGGTATGCCCGGAAATAACCCGGCGGGCAGGGTGTTGGCCTTCAACAGATTTAAGAAGTGTCGGATAATGGTAAATACCGCCGTTGATAAGCGAGGAAAATGCGGCAATCAGATGCAAAGGCGTAACGGAAACGCCATAACCGTAAGAAACGGTTGCCATTGTATCATCGCGCCATTTTTTCTGGCTCGGAAACAGCGGCCGCCCTTTTTCAAACACTTCAAAGTCACTTAAAGGTTCTTCAAACCCCATATTTATCAAAAAGCGGCGCTGGGCATCTTTGCCGATCCGGCTGATAAGCTGGGCCGAGCCGATGTTGGAAGAGTAGATTAATATTTCGCCCACGCTGAGCCAGCGGTTTTCGCCGCGGTAATCGGAAACCGTAATTCCCTGAACCTTTATCGGTTTGGTGGCATCAAATTTGTCATTGATTTTGACTTTACCGCTTTCCAGTCCGAGTGCCGTGTTAAAAGTTTTAAATACCGAACCGGCTTCATAGACTCCTTGTGTGGCAAAATTAAACAAAGAACGGTCACCGACCGGTATACTTAAATTCGGGTCATAATCCGGCACTGAAACCATGGAAATAATTTCACCTGTCTTAACATCCATCAAAATGGCGCTGGCGCCTTCGGCCTGAAATTCTTCCACGGCGGCCAAAAGTTCTTCGCGAATGGTGTCCTGAATGCCCATGTCAAGGCTCAAGCGTAAGGGTTTTGACGATTCGGTTAAGCGTTTGTGTAAAGATTTTTCTACGCCGGACAGCCCGAGATTGTCAATATTCGTATAGCCCAAAATATGGGAAAATAAATTTTTGTGCGGATAAACGCGTTTTTCGCTTTTTTGAAATTCAAGCGCCGGGATCCCGAGATTGTTAACAGCGGCCTGTTGAGCCGGCGAAAGATTGTATTTTATCATGGAAAAAGATGTTCTTTTGCGGGTCAGTTTGGCAATTAAATCATTATAACTTATTTCCGGAAACAATAGCGACAGTTTTTCGGCAATGTCTTCCGGATTGCGGACGTTTTTCGGGTTGGCGTATAAATTGACGGTTGGCAATGAGGTGGCAATAATAGCCCCGTTGCGGTCAGTGATGTCTGCTCTTGAAATCGGCGTGCCGATATAAATTTCGCTTTCTGCCGCGTCTTCTCCCGGCGTATAAATCCGGATGCCGTCTGTCAGACAAACGCTGATAACGCGGATGGCAATAATAAGATAAACCAGCATAAAACCGGCAATGGCAACCAGCATACGCTGCCGGCAGGTGCGAATGGCTCCGGCCGACAGGCTTTCTTCAAACAGAACATCCAAACCGGCAGAATCGGAATTTTGTCCCGGGAAATAAAAATTATTATTTTTCTTTGAAAGGGTAACGCCCAGCACTTTTTCCTCTGACACCATGTTCCGGCTTCAGCCGTGCTGCAGCTTATTTGTTCATTTTAAGAAAAGAACGGCTCAGCGTTCGGCCTTAACCAGTTTTTTATATTCTTTGTTATTAACGCCGGCGGTAACGACCTCATCGATTCCGCCGTTTTCATATTGGAATGGTAGCGCAGAATAGTTAATAATTTGTTCAGCCCGGACTTTATTTAAAGAAATATGTTCAGAGGCCAGTTTTTTTAAGCGGGAAGGGTTGTTCAAATGGCTCCATTCCGCTTTTAAGACATGGATTGTTTTGACATCTTTTTGAATGTTGCTGTTGATTTTGGAAAGTTCGGTTTCCAAATCATGCACCTGGTTTTTCAATACAAAAGAACCAAAGCAGATAACACAGGTTAAAGTAAACCACAAAATGGTAATGGCGGTTTTGGTATTAATCATGTTCATCTCCTTTATTTTTCAAAGTGATGCCTTCTGTTTTTCCGGCCTTGACGGCAAAGCGGAGTTTTGCCGAACGGGCGCGCGGATTAACGGCACATTCTTCCCTGCTTGCGGCAATGGCTTTGGAAACCTGGTTAAAAAGCGGCTGTTCTTCTTTATGAGTTTCCGGCAGGTAGCGCGATACGCCGGCGGTTTTTCCGCTTAACGTGTTAAAAAAGGTTTTAACGATTCGGTCTTCCAAAGAATGAAAATCAACCACCACCAGACGTCCGCCGGGAGAAAGTTTTTCGGCTGCCGCCTGCAAACCTGTTTTTAGTTCGCCGAGTTCGTCGTTAACGGCTATCCGTAAAGCCTGAAAAGTCCGGGTTGCCGGATCAATGGCATTATGCGTCCGGTGTAAAACCGTATAGATAATGCCGGCCAGTTCGGTGGTGGTTTCAATCGGCTTATGGCGGCGGTATTCCACAATTTTGCGGGCAATCTGGCGTGATTTCCGTTCTTCGCCGTATTGATAAATCAAATCGGCCAGTTCTTTTTCATCCATGCCGTTAACAATATCTGCCGCGGTTTTGCCGGAACAGGACATCCGCATATCAAGCGGTGCTTCTTTGGCAAAAGAAAATCCGCGCTCTGCAATATCCAGCTGCATGGATGAAACACCGATATCAAACACAAACCCGTCGACCGGCTCGTCAATAAGTTCGCCGATACGGCTGAAACAGCCGGATTTAAATTCAAAACGACTGCCGTACAGGGCTTTTAGTTCGCTGGCTCTGTCCGCAACCGTCGGATCGCGGTCAAGGGCAATAACCTTGCATTCGGCAGCCTCTAAAATAGCCTGGGAATAGCCGCCGTTGCCGAAAGTGGCGTCGACATAGGTTTTACCGTCTTCGGGTAAAAGGCTTTGTAAAACCTCTTTAAGCATGACCGAAATATGTTTTTGAGCCGCGGTCATCAGTTTGTACCTCCGCATTTTCCGGTGTTTAAAACCGGGCGTTTTTTCATGACCTCAGCACGGATGCGGGCTTCTTCTTTTGCCCAGTTCTGCGGGTTCCAGATTTGGAATTTCCGACCCTTGCCGACAAAAACGGCGGTATCGGTAATTTCGGCATGCTGCAAAAGTTTTTCGGTTAAAACAATGCGCCCGGTGCTGTCAAACGTAAAACGCCGGGCATCGCCGAAAATCAGATTGGTTAAATCATCCTGCGTCTGGGAAAAGAAATCGGTTGAATTTTCAATTTCGGCAGCAAGTTTTTCTAATAAATCTTCTACGCAGCCTTCAATACAGGGGGCGCTCAGGCTGCGGTAACAAACGATTTCGGAATTAAGCTCTTTAACAATGGCGCGGTAATCGGCCGGCAGGGAAACGCGCCCTTTGGCGTCAACCTTGTTTATGACCGTATCCATGAAAAGAAAAGTTTTTCTCAATTTCGCGCCCCAAAAATTAACATGACATTAATTATGGTATATCATGGTATTTTATGGGATGCAATGGAAAATTTTAGGATTTTGTTAACTGTTCTTGTTTTGTTCTTAAAAAAATAACGGGATACATCTTCAAAGCGTTATCTGTCGGAAGTTTGAAAAAAGTAAAAAAAATATAAAAAATTTTGTTGCTGCTGATAAAGCCGGTTTTACGGCATGTTTTATAAAAAAAGTAAGATTATTGCCAAAGATATATATCCAAATTCCAAATTGACTTTTGGAAACATTTTTCCTATGCTGGACAATAGGAAGTTGTGTTGACTTCCTGTGGATCAGAAAATCCACCCAAAGGTGTTGATGCAAAACATATTTGCATGCCTTCTTGTCAGAAGACTGGAAGGCGTCAAAATAAGAATTTTTATAGTTCGAATATGTCGCACTATATCCTTTGGATAGTTTTCTGCTTCCAGTCGCTTAATTTCCAAGTTGAAATGAGCGATTTTTTGTAAGGTGAAACATTAAACAAAGGATTGTTATTATGAGACATATGAATGAAAACGGCCGTTCGATGGTCGAAATGTTAGGCGTTTTAGCCATTATCGGTGTTCTGTCCGTCGGTGGTATCGCCGGTTATTCCAAAGCCATGAACAAATACAAAATCAACAAAACCACAGACCAGGTTTCGATGTTGGTTGCCAATATCCGCACCCTGTTCTCTTCCCAAGGTGATTATACAGGTTTGAGCAATGCGCAAGCCATCAAATTCGGCGTGGTTCCGAATGATATGTATAATGCCGCTTCTGCCAACACATCTACAATTACAAACGCTTTTGGCGGTGCGGTAAAAATCGGCGCTTCCGGTGGCCGGAAAAGTAATGATAATGAAGCGTTTAGTATTGTGTACAGCGGTTTATCATCCGAAGCTTGTGTAACGATTGCCACCGGCGACTGGGGTTCCGGACAGGCTTCTGGTTTGATTGCTATTGCTGCCGGTATAGATGGTAATACATCCGGCGTTACAGGCGAAGATGATGCGGCTCAAGAAAATGGTGTCGATTCTGTTTATTTGGGAGAAAGCGGCGACCAAAGTGTAGCCTGTAATGGCACCGGCACCGGTACCTGCACAGCCATCGCTGTTCCGGGCGGAGATGAAAATCCGACGCCGATGAGCGTTACCAATGCTGTTAATGCTTGTTCTTGTACAGGTACGACATGTGAAGTTGCCTGGAAATACTACTAATGTAAGAAAGTTTTATGTTTGAAAGCGGCAATCCCTATAAGCGGCTTTCGGGCATAAAAAACGGAAATATTGTTTTAAGCGGTTCCCTAGCTGCAAAAAAATAATATTTTCCCCTAAAAGGTCTGCCGTAACTTTTGTTGCGGCAGATTTCTTTTTTTTGACTTCTCTTTCCAACCCTCTTTTTCCGTCATACACCCATACCTGTCATGCCTTAAGAGCAGGCATCCACCTTTCCTGTCATCCCTACGAAACAGCGCAGCTGTTGAGTATTAGGGATCCACGAATCACACATCATTGCCATATTCTTTTTGGACCCCTAGTATTCGCGGACTAAAGCCCGCTCATAAGGGTGACATATCAACCTGTCATCCCTACGAAGTGCTTTAGCACTGAGTGCCAGGGATCCAGAAAACATTCAGGTTTAAAATGTTTTACCGGTGTTTTTTATCTTATGCTGCTAAAATAAAACAAAAACAGATAATTAATAAACGGTATTATAATACTATTTTGCAATTATTTGTATTTTCTTTATTTTTTATTATTGACAATGCGCTTAATTTAAGTATATTAAACCCGAATTGAATAACCCTTCTATTTAAAGAGAGAGAATAAATATGAATACATATGCAACCAAACCCTCAGATATTGAGAGAAAATGGTATGTCGTCGATGCGGAAGGCGTTGTTTTGGGTCGTTTGGCCGCTGAAGTTGCCAAAATTTTGCGCGGTAAAAACAAACCTTACTTCGTCCCGAATTTGGATTGCGGCGATTATGTCGTTGTCATTAATGCCGATAAAGTTAAATTAACCGGCAAAAAACTGACGGATAAAAAATATTTCAAGCATACCGGCTGGATTGGCGGTATCAAAGAAACCACCCCGGCAAAAATTTTGGCCGGCCGTTTCCCGGAACGTGTCATTGAGAAAGCTGTTGAACGCATGATTTCACGTAATCCGATGGGCCGCCAGCAGATGACCAAACTCAAGGTTTATGCCGGCAGCAATCATCCGCATGTGGCTCAGAATCCGGTTGTTTTGGACATTGCCGGACGTAACCCGAAAAATAAGAGGAGTGCATTATAATGGCTACGAAAAAAATTGAATCTTTGCAGGAAATCAAAAGCGTTGCAGCCGAAACATCCAATGCTGAAACCAAAGCTGTCCGCAAACCCAACAAAGACAAACAGGGTCGCTCTTATGCCACGGGTAAAAGAAAGGACGCTGTTGCCCGCGTTTGGATTATGCCGGGTAAAGGCAACATTACCATTAATGAAAAATCCATTGATCAGTATTTTGCCCGTCCGGTTTTGAAAATGATTATCAATCAGCCGTTTGAAATTACCAACCGTATGAATGAATTTGACGTTGTTTGCACGGTTAAAGGCGGTGGATTGTCCGGTCAGGCCGGTGCTATCAAACACGGTATTTCCAAGGCCTTAAATGAATATGAGCCGGAGTTGAGAACTGTTCTGAAACAGGCTGGTTTCTTAACCCGTGATGACCGTGTTGTTGAACGTAAGAAGTATGGTAAAGCCAAAGCCCGCCGTTCTTACCAGTTCTCCAAACGTTAATTGGTATCAGGAAAATATAAAATATTTTCAGAGGGTTGCAAGAAATTACAACCCTCTTTTCGTATTCACATAATATTCACACAATCCTTGACTTTCCTGAATTACCAATTTACAGTTTTCACAAATTCTTCACAGTTTTAGCGATTTTTTGAGGGCAAAATGAGTATAGAAAAGGTCAGAACATATTTGCATCAATTTAATCTGAATGGACGTATCCGGGAATTTCCGGTTTCAAGCGCCACTGTCGCCCAGGCGGCTCAGGCCTTAAATTGCGAGCCTTGCCGGATTGCCAAAACCCTTAGCTTCAAACAAGCCGGCGGGGCGGTTTTAATTGTGGCTGCCGGTGATTGCAAAGTTGATAACGCCAAATACAAACATTCGTTTGGTTTAAAGGCCAAAATGCTCTCAGCGGATGAAGTCTTGCAGACAACCGGATTTGCCATTGGCGGGGTTTGTCCGTTTGCCGTTCCTGAAAATGTTAAAATTTATTTAGATGTTTCATTGAAACGGTTTCAAACGGTTTTTCCGGCCTGTGGCAGTGCCAACAGCGCCATAGAACTAACTCCGGAAGAATTGGAAAAATACACCGTCAACAGCGGATGGATTGATGTTTGTACAACCATGGAACAAAAATAAAAAGACAGCCTTGCGGCTGTCTTTTTCTTAAACCCGCTTAAGTTAAAATATTTAAGCGGCCGTTTTACCGATATAATCCGGAATAATCAAATCCGCAGCCGTCGAATCCAAAACATCTTGTAATGAAAACAGCGGATTGATTTCCTTTAACACCAACCCTTCCGGGGTCACGTCAATAACGGCGCGTTCGGTGATAATCATATCAACTTCTTTTGCCGCGGTTAAAGGCAGAGTGCATTTTTTGACAATGCGTGGTTCTCCCTTGGCCGTATGTTCCATGGCCACAATCACTTTTTTGGCACCCACCACCAAATCCATGGCACCGCCCATGCCGGGAACAAAAACATTCGGCACCATCCAGTTGGCAAGATTTCCTTCTTCATCAACCTGTAAAGCGCCTAAAACCGTGGCATCGACATGTCCGCCGCGGATAATGGTAAACGACATGGCGGTATCAAAAAATACCGCACCTTTTTTTGCTGTCACCGGAATTCCGCCCGCGTTGGTGATTTTAGGTTTTTCCGGTGCCGCCAGGTCGCGATGGCCAAGGCCTGTCATACCGTTTTCAGACTGGATAATAACATGCATATCCGCCGGAATATAATTAGCCGCTTCGGTCGGTAGTCCGATACCTAAAGTAATGACATCACCTTGTCTAAATTCTTTTGCCGTGCGGCGGGCGATAATTTCGCGGCATTGTTCTTTACTTAAATCCATTTTTCCCTCATGATGCAATATAATCAACAAAAACCCCGGGAATTGTAACCGTGTTGGGGTCAAGCGGCTCGTCGCAGATTTCATCGGCCTCGACAATAACCGTTTCGGCAGCTGTTGCCATAACCGGGTTAAAGTTGCGGGTGGTGCCTTCCAAAAAAGCATTGCCGAACTTGTCGGCTTTGGTGGCATAAACAATGGCAAAGTCAGCCTTAAGCGGTGTTTCCAAGAGATATTTGCGGCCGTTTAACTCAACGGTTTGTTTGCCCGTTTCGACTACGGTACCGACGCCTGTCGGTGTTAAAAAACCGCCTAAGCCCGCACCGCCGGAACGGATTCGTTCAATCAGCGTTCCCATTGGCACCAGCTCAATTTCCAGCTCACCGTTGTGCCATTGGCGTCCGGTTTCCGGGTTTGTGCCGATATGAGTAACAATAGCTTTTTTGATTTGCTTGTTAACAACCAGTTTGCCGCGGTCGGAATCCGGAAAACTGGTATCATTGGCAATCAGTGTCAAGCCGGAGGTTTTAAGCCTGACCATCTCGTCAATAATACGTGCCGGAGAACCGCAGCGCAAAAAACCGCCGATCATGACGGAAGCATTGTCCGGTATTAATTTAGCCGCATCGGCAATTGAAACAATTTTCTTTACCAAATTTTATAATCCTGTTTTTTTACAAACGGCATCACTATAACGTAAAAATTCAAAAAAGTCATCAATATTTATTGCTTGACAATTAGTATGCTGATTTTATGTAAAATTTTTAATATTTTCCGTCTTCACCGAATTTTTCAAACCATTTTTGCATAACATCGACCGCTTCATCACGGCATTCGGGAATGGCAAAGGCATAAACCCCAGGTTTTAGAAGCTCATACAAGTCATCGTCTTTAAAACCGATGGCCGCGGCATCTTTACGATTGGCGGCAAAATAAATTTTTTCAATATTTGCCCATTTGGATGTCATCAGGCACATTGGGCAGGGTTCACAGCTGGTATATAAAATACAACCGGACAAATCCCAGGTTTTTAGTCTGCGGCAGGCTTCGCGAATCGCCTGTACTTCACCGTGTGCAGAAGGATCGTGATTGGCTAGGACATGGTTGTAACCCCCGGCAATAAATTCGCCGTTTTTATAAATAACGGTTCCGAACGGGCCGCCGGCCGGGGTGCCGTTATCGGCCAAAGATGTGGCAGAAAGCCGGATTGCTTCACGCATGGCTTTAATATCTTGATCGGTATAATTCATTTTCTTCTCCTCTTTTGGGATAAAATATACTGCTTATTTTAAAATGTAAAGAAAAAGGGCAGAACAAAATTTTAAGCGCTGGACTTTTTGGGGATTTTATGTTAATCTGATAATGGAAAACAAATTATAATAGATATAATTATGAAAAAGCTTTTTTGGCTGATGCTCATGCTAGGCATGATGGTCAGCGCCTCAAGTTGTGGTACGATAGGGTATTACCGCGCCGATGGAAGTGTCAGACAATATGCCCAAGATGATGTAATTTATCGAAGTGGGAAAATTACCTACAATGGTACTCGGATTGTCGGCAATCGCAGCTGTCCGGTAGGTCTCTATTGGGCAAATGCGGCTATTACCCGTTGGGGAATGATCGCCAAAGTCTTAAATAAAGACGGTGAAGTCATTAAATGTTATGACTTACGTATTCCCCGCCAGCAGGTGGAAGATACATTCTATGTTACCGGCTTAACCGGAAAACCGCTGGAAGTAAAGGTCTATGTCAGCGGCGGGGCGCTAGGAAACTACGTTACCGTCAACGGCGGCGACAGCGAGGAATATTATTCCTTGCGTCGGAAATAAAAAGCAAGAAAGAAGCGGGTGCCGTATGGCATCCGCTTCTTTTGTGGTTGAGCAGTTTTTATCAGAATTTTTACTTTAATGTAATATCGGCCGTTTGTCGGTTGTTTTTATCTTTGGCGCGGCATAAATTTCCGGCTTTTTTTCGGCATAATCAAAAATTTCCTGGGCAAAGGCCTGCTTGGCGATGTGCGTAATAAACAGAGGCTTTTCTAATTTGAGTTTACCTAAAGTTTCTTCCAAAGCTTCAAAACTGTCATAAATGGTACCGACAAACATAATGTTTCTTTCGATTTCTTTTTGTTTTTGCAATGTATTCATAGCTTCACCTCATAGTTAATAATTTTTTTGTACAGCAAAAGACGTATGCTGTTTTGAATAATTTTAAAGATATAAACAAAGCTATCTTGACAATAAAAAAAGACTCGGGAAATTCAGGCCCGAGTACAAACTTTCATGAGGTAAAACTTACATTAAATAAAGATTGTTTTGAGAAGGTGGATGATTAAGTTTCACGGTTGAATTCGGCGCCACATACTGATGATGCGACCAGCGGTCAACCAAGACATCAATGATGTCGGTATCCACGATATTTTCGTTTTGCATCGGGAACCTTTTTTGTAAATCATGAATAATATAGTTGGCAACGTTAACTTTTATCATGGCACCCTCCCGGAATGACATTAAAGGATATAACCTTTAATTTGAGCTAAAAAAAGGCATATAATACTAAAGTCTATGTTTATAAGTAATTTTTTGCTCTGGACAGCAGGTGCACATATTTCAAAAGAAAACAAACGAAAAAAGCTCCGGAAAATTCCGGAGCTTTTTCTTAAATGGTAGGGGTAGTCAGACTCGAACTGACACGGGATGAACCCACAAGATTTTGAGTCTAGCGCGTCTACCAATTCCGCCATACCCCCGTAAAACGTATGCCATAAATATAATATTTAATTCCGTCCGTCAATAGTTTTTTATTAATTTTTAGTATTTTCTTTTGACAAATTTTATTGTATAGTAGCCTGAACATAAAAACAGAGGAAAATTTGTGAGCATTCTGGAGCAAAAAGCAGCAGCCTTATACGGCGAACAAAAATATCCGGAAGCGCTGGATATTTACCTTTCGCTGTATAAAAAAAGCCCGAAAACCGAGAAATATTCCATTTTCTGCGGCAACTGTTTTGATGCGCTTGGCGATGCCGAACAGGCTATAGCTTTTTATAAAAGGGCATCAAGGCTTAATCCGGTTTCCGTCACTTCTTTAGTTGCTCTGGCTAATGTTTATTATAATCACGGTGATTATAAAAATTCGGAAAAATTTTCCCGCCGGATATTAAAAAAATTTCCCGATAATGCTTCGGCACTGCTTAATTTGGGTAACATTGCCTATTGTAAAGGCGATTATGAAACGGCATTTCAGTTTTATGAAGCTGTTTATAAAAATAACAAAGCCAGTTATATTGCCGTTGTAAACATGGCCAACACCTGTTATGATCTGGGTCGTTTTGTCAAAGCGCTTGATTATGCCCGTAAAGCCTTAAAATTATATCCCTCAAGCGTTGATGCCTATATTATCCGCGGCAATTCCTATATAGAGCTCGGGCGGTATGAAAAGGCGGAAAACTGTTTACTGCGGGCGTTGGATTTACGAAACGATAACCCGTGGATTTATACGTCGTTAAGCCGTCTTTACCAAAAAATCGAAAACTGGGACAAAGCGCTGGAAGCGGGATGGAATGCTGTTTTGTACGCCGGTGAAGCACAAAAAGACCAGCACATCAATTTTGGTTATCTTCTGTATGAATGCGCCGAAGAAAAAGGAGCAGAAGCCGCCGCATATTATGCTTCCAAATGGCGCGATACCTTTGCCGATAATAAAGTTGTGGCTTACATGGCCGATGCCGTTTTAAATGATAAGCCGGTGAAAAAGGCGGATAAAGATTATGTGCTGCAGATTTTTGATGCCTTTGCCGCTGATTTCGATTCGACGCTGGCCGGGCTTGAATACCAGGCACCCGAATATGTGGCAGAAGCTGTCCGGACCGTGATAAAAAAAGATTTTTTCAAACCCGTCCGCTGCCTGGATTTAGGCTGCGGCACCGGTTTGTGCGCCCAGGCCGTTAAGCCGGTTATCGGCTGGAGTGAAATTACCGGGGTTGATTTATCCGAAAAAATGTTGGAAGAAGCCGGGAAAAAATATGTTTATGACCGTTTGACGGCAGATGATATTCTTAATTTTCTGGCCACGGATAAACGTATTTACCACCTGGTAACGGCGGCTGATGTCCTGACTTATTTTGGCGATTTACAGAAGTTGTTTGCTTTGGTTGCCGGTGTCTTGGGCAATAAAGGGCTTTTTGTGTTTACGGTTTCGGAAAACACGCACAATAATGATGATTATTTTCTAACCCCGTCAGGACGCTTTGTTCATGGCAGCGATTATGTATTAAAACTTTTGAAAAAGAACGGTTTTAATAAGCTTTCCATGGAACGCAAAGCACTGCGCAATGAAGGGGACAAAGTGGTATACGGTTATGTCGTTGCGGCAGAAAAAATTTTAACAGTTGAAAAGGAATTTTAAGAAATGAAAAAATTTTACATGGTTTTAATATTGGTTTTATTATGGAGCGGGTCAGCCCAGGCTATGCAGATTTTCGTAAAAACTTTAAACGGCAAACACATCACGCTTGAAGTGGAACCGACCGACAGAATTGAAGATGTCAAAGCCAAAATTCAGGATAAAGAAGGTATTCCTCCGGATCAGCAGCAATTGGTTTTTGCCGGTAAAATATTAGAAGACGGAAACACGCTGCAGGGTTATTCCGTTTCAAAAGATTCCACCCTGCATCTGTCTTTAAAAAATTCCGGACTAAAAACGGCAGAACTTAATATTGATGCGCTTAATCTGGTTGTTCAAAATGCCGGTCTGTTGTTAAACAACATTTCTTCCCGCACCAGCGGCGGTATTAATGTTTATGAAGGCGGCGAACAAATAAGCCTGGAAAAAAACAGCAGCATCTGGGTTAATAGCGTTGCCGGCCATTACCAGAATCAAAGCACTGAAGCATATGGCCTGACGGCCGGTTTTGAAAAGCGGTTTGATGATTATAAACTCGGATTCGGATACAGTTATTTATATAATGACATTAAAGGAAATTCAAATGATGCCAACGCAAACACGCACAGTGGTTTTGTTTATGGAGAGTATAAACCGTCGCCGTGGTATGCTGATTTGATAATGATGTATGCGCATACCCGTTTTGATGAGGGCGGCGGAACAAAAAAAATATAATTTCCAGACGGCGGGTTTGCAGATAATGTCCGGTTATGATACCGGCTGGCTGACCCCGGAAGCCGGCTTACGTTATTTACATATATGGCATGGCGATTATAAAAATTTAGAAGGTATCCGGGTTGATGATAACAAAAACGATGTTTTAACCGGAATTATCGGTATTAAAATGCAGCAGGAATTTTTGCTTGCCGGCGGAAAGCGTCTTAAACCGCAGGTTAAAATTTCGGGGCTGTATGATTTTACACAAAGCGACCGGCACATTGGCGGAATGTTTGAGGCCGGGCCCGTATCTGTCGAACAAAGGCAAATGTCAAAGTTTGGTTTGGAACTTAATGCCGGAACCGAGCTCAGCATAAATGATACGACGCATATCTAGCTTGGCTATTACGGACAGTTGCGCAACAATTATAATGTCCATACCGGTATGCTGGTTTTTCGCCATGATCTGTAATAAAAAATCCCCTGAAAGAAAAATTTCAGGGGATTAATTAAAACAGTCGCCAGGAGTTATTTGCTTTTTCTAGCGGCTTTCTTTTTCGCCGGTGCTTTTTTAACGGTTGTCTTTTTAGCCGCTTTTTTGGCCGGAGCCTTCTTGGCGGTTGTTTTTTTAGCTGTAGCTTTTTTTGCCGTGGCTTTCTTAGTCGCAGCTTTTTTAGCTGTTTTTTTCACCGTTTCTTTTTTGGCCGTTACTTTTTTCTTTGCTGCTTTCTTTTGGGTTTTGGGTTTCGGGTTGGCAAGTCTTTCGGCCTTTTCTTTGGCTATCGTGATGGCCGCATCCAAATCTTTTTCCGAACAAAGCCCGATGGCAACCGGGTTCTTGGCTCTGAGTGCGGACATATCCGGCCGCGTTCCGGTACGAATGGCTGCAATTGTCGGTTTGGTGGTACCAATCAGTTTACAAATCTGCGGATCGGTAATTTCCGGACAATTGCGGATAATCCACAAAATGGCTGCCGGTTTATCACTGCGTTGTGACGGCGACAAAACTTTTTTATTTTTGGCATTAGACTCTTTAACGTTGCGTTCAATAATATTCGCGACCAGATTGGCGGACGCATCGGCTTCGCAGCGTTTGATTTCTTCTGCGGACAACTGACCGTTGGCAACCGGACTGATACCGATGATGTTATAAGCAACATCGCCGTCGGCAATCGCCTGGATTTCCAGTTCGTGCAATTCGCAAAACGTAGCAATCTGGCGGAAAGTGAGCGTCGTATTTTCAACAAGCCAGACCGCCGTGGCTTTAGGCATTAAAGGAGCCGTCATTATTTTTTTCCTTTCATTTTTATGTTTTTAATACATTAACAATAGGCAAAACTTTAAGATTATACAAGAGGTTTTTTTATAATTTTTTACCAAAGGGAAAAAGCCGGTATTTATAGCCGGTAACATTTCTTAAAAAAATAATTTTCTTGTCAGGTTAAAAAGAAACTGATACCTTACCAATAAAGGAGAAAAGCAATGAATGAAAAAACAGATGACAGCAATCCGGTCATTTTGGCACAAATGGATACTGCCATTGAAATTATGGCGGGAATGCGGGCAACCCGTGTGACGCGCCTTGCTTTGGAAAAAATGAAGCCGGAACAGCAAAGAGATAATAAACTTGTGGCACGTCTGGAAAAAGAGTTGAGTTTGCTTAATGAAGAACGCCATTTAATGTACCGGGGAAATCAGCAGATCAGAAATAAAATTTTGAATGAATATTCCAAAGAAATGAAAGAATATCTTGCGGGAAAAAACAATGTTAGATGAATACAAACTTCCGCAAGAAGTTCATGACGCCATTTGTCAAGAAATAAAAAACAGTTTATTTATCGGAAAAGAGCCGGTTTCCAATCCGCAGGTTTTTATTTTGGGCGGTCAGCCCGGTGCCGGAAAAAGCGTTTTAACCAAACGTGTATATGAAAATTTCGGCAGTTCAAACATTGTAACAATCAACAGTGATGAATTTCGTTTGAATCATCCGCAGGCGCAGGAAATTTTTGCCCTGCATGACAAGGATTTTGCCGCATATACCGATCCGGACGTGCGGGCATGGGGAAAATCGGTATTTGATGCGGCCATTGCCGGGCATTATAATATTGTTTTTGAAGGTACCATGCGAACCACGCAGATTTGCGATACAATCAAACATTTGCAGACGGAAGGCTATAAAATTAATATTCTGGCATTAGCCGTGCCGGAAATTGAAAGCCGGATTTCAATTTATGCCCGATATCAGGAGCAGCTTGACAGATATCCGCTGGCCCGCTTTACGTCAAAATTTTCCCATGACGCAGCTTATCACGGCATGCTTGACACGCTGCAAAAAATTGAAGATGAAAGGCTTTATGATACGATAACGATTTATAACCGCGCCGGTGAAATTATATTCAAAACCGGGGATAAAGGTGTGGCAAAAGCTGTTAGCGCTGAAAGAGCAAAACCACTGAGCCATGAAAATATCAGACGTTATGGCGGGCTTTGTAATGATTTGCTTGAAAAAATGCAAAACCGTGGTGAAGGACAGGAATATATTGATGATTTAAGCGCTTGGCGCCGCCAACTTTCAATAAAACTTATCAAGAATACGCGTTCTAAAATGACAGCACCTGAAAGCAATCAAGATAATAAGAAAAATATGCCGGCTTCTTCCGGCAAAATTATGGTCAAAAGAAACAATCAGAATACGCTATAAAATTTCCTTGCAAAAATCACATAATTCTTTAATATAAGCACTGCCGTCGCTTGACGGTGGTGTCTCAAAAACATCATGTAAACAAACTCCTTGAAAAGGGGAGTGGAGGAAATAAGGCTTTTGCGCACGAATAACTCTGATTGAGTTTACACAGTTTTTCAGCTCCTCCGCTTTGATTTTCAAAGCGGTTTTGTTTTAATTTTATAAACAAATGAGGAGTTAAAAAACATGAGCAAAAGAAGCTGCCACGCGAAAGTGGTGAAAAAATCATTTAATGTCCAACTATTACACCGGATGCATGACTATCGGACGAAACACCGGATATCAGCCTCGAAGGTATCGGCGGCAACATTAATACCGGAATGTCGGATAAAAAAATCAGAGCGTACGGGGAATCTGCCGTGGTTTGATATGGCAAAACTGTTATATTTCTACGGGAAATGGTTTTCGGTGAAATTGATAGACGAGAAACAATACGAACCGGAAGAAGAGGAGCTTGAGGCAGAAGAGGAAAGTGAAGAACAGACCACGCTTCAAGCGGCTGAAGCCTCTCAAACGGAAGCCCCGAAGGTGCCATAACCGGCAACAGAACCATGCCCGGCACGCGAATCCATGTGCCGGGCATTAAAAAAATCCTGCTTAGTTGAAAGCAGGATTAAAACACAAATTAAAACCTGAGTATTACTTATTAACACTGGTATCGGTTTTAATACCGAAAGCGGCAAATTTGTTGTTAAACTTGGATACCTGACCGCCGGTATCAACCATGCGGTGAATACCCGTCCAAGCCGGATGAGATTTAGGATCGATTTCCAAATTCATTTTAGCGCCGGCTTTGCCCCAGGTCGAATTGACTTTATATTCCGTACCGTCTGTCATGACATAAGTAATCTCATGATAATCCGGATGAATGCCTTTTTTCATTTTAATTTCTCCATTTTTGAAAGCTTTTTCTAAATTTTAAGCCCTTATACCTTAATCAAATCAATTTATCAAGAGTTTTTTTACCATTTATTTAAAAATTTCCGCAACCTTGGGATTAAGGTTAAAGTTAGACGCAGCCAGATTGCCGTTTTTAAAGATTTCTTTTAAATCTTCGACCCGCATATCTTTTTGCGCCATGCCGCGAACGGCGCCGCCGGCCTCCTTAACCAGCAACAAACCTGCCGCCATGGAGCAGACATGGTTGTTAAGGCTTAAAGAAGCATCATATTTGCCGCCGGCAAGATAAGCCAAATCCAGAGCAATACAGCCGCTTAAACGCAGGTTTCCGGTTTTTTTCAAGATTAAAGCATGCAGCCTGGCGGCTTCATCGCTGTTTTCTTTATAGCCGGCCGTTGTGCTGATTAAAGCACCGTCTAATTCTTTGACGGAAGACACGCGCAGGCGTTCATGGCTGCGGTAACCTTCCTTAAAGGCGCCTTTGCCTTTTTCGGCAAAAAAGGTTTCATCGCGTGCCGGATTATAAACCACGCCGCAAACCGGTGCGCCGTTTTCGATTAAAGCGACCGAAACCGCAAATTCCGGATTGCCGTGGGCAAAATTGATAAGCCCCTCAATCGGGCTGATGGCAAAATAAGCTGTGCCGGCAACCCTGTCGTTTGGGGTAAGAATCGGAACGTCCGGACGGATTCTTCCGAGCTCTGTTTTTAAGTTTTGCTCAATCCGGTTATAAGAATTAAAAACAAAATTTTTGTTGCCGCGGACGGAGTTTTGCAGCTGTTCAAGTTCGCTGAAATCACGGTCAAGCGATGAGGCGGATTTTTTGACCGCCCCGACAATGGCTGTCAACAAAGGGGAAAGGTAAGACATTATTTTGCTCTCTCGACATAGTTGGCTTCGGAGGTGCCGACAACAATTTTATCGCCCGCACCGATAAACGGCGGAACCATAACCCGGACGCCGTTATCCAAAATGGCCGGTTTATAAGAAGAGGCAGCCGTCTGACCTTTGACAACCGGTTCGGTTTCCACAACCGTGCAGGTAACCTGAAGCGGCAACTCAACCGAAATCGGCCGGCCGTTGATGTGGGCAATGCGCACATTCATGCCGTCGGTTAAAAACGGGCGCGAGTCGCCTAAAATATCGGCAGGCATTGTAAACTGCTCAAAGGTTTCGCTTTCCATAAAAGTCAGTCCGTTGGTATCTTCAAATAAAAACTGGCAGTCTTTATCCTCAACCATCATTTTTTCAACCGTATCTTCGGTGCGGAAACGTTCGTTGGTTTTAGTACCTTCTTCGACCGCTTTCATCTCGACCTGCATAAAGGCGCCGCCTTTGCCCGGTTTAATATGTTGTGCTTTGGTAATGGTCCAGGGTTTGCCTTTATATTCAATGACCCAGCCAATTCTGATAGATCCTGCAAGTTGTTTCATTTTATATATCTCCGTATTTACAATTTTGAAATGATTAAAAATTTGACTTGTGTGCGCACCATACTCTAAACTTTATTGATTGGCAACAAAAATTTTATATTTTGTGTCATCTAAAATCACAAAGTCGGTTTTAAAACCTGAAAAATCAAGATTGTCGTCTTGCGGCACAAGCGCAGATTGAATTAAGAAAAATTCGTTATACCAGTCCGTTAAATCACGGATTTTTTGTTTACCGTCATGCCATGCCCTGAAAGCAACGAAATCCGGCTCGCATTCGGATGCCAGCATGGCTTCATGCCGCCGGTTTCGGCAGATGATGCCCGTGAATTTGTTTTTAAGTCCGGCAGTTTCTTTTTTAAAATCCGCGGCAATGTCTTCTGATTTTGACAAGTCAAGCAAAACCCCGTCCGTGTTAAAGCGCCGGCAGTCTTCCGCTGTTTCGGCAAGCGTAATTTTATTTTCCGCGCGGGCGCGGCCGGCAAAGTCGTTTATAAAATCTTCCGGCAAATCTGCCGCAAGAATAAAACACTCCAACCCGGTGTGTGTTAAAAGAACAAAGTCCGGTTTTGTTATTCTGATGATAAATTTTTGCATAATCACGGATTGCTTCTTGTCAAATAGGTAAAAAACATTATTATAAGCAATACAGCAAAATCTTTTGAAAGAAAAGAAAAAAGTCAATGGATAAAGAAAAATTTGTTAAGTCTGCACAAGCGCTGGAAGAACTTAAGACGGCGCTTGAAAAGCTAAAGCAGGTTGCGGCGGTCAAA
Organism: uncultured Alphaproteobacteria bacterium; assembly: GCA_944391705.1. Classification (GTDB taxonomy): domain Bacteria; phylum Pseudomonadota; class Alphaproteobacteria; order RF32; family CAG-239; genus CAAFZY01. Next base: position 48,719 of record CALXUN010000005.1, on the reverse strand, counting down.
AAAAACGCTCTTGTTCAGCAAAGGCAGTCTTATAAACGTAATATGGCTGAAAAAAATGCACATCTGGAAGCCGAAGGCAAAAAAACGGAAGCTGTGGTGGCCCGGGTGGCGGAAGTTGTTAAAAAAATTGATATGGTGTTAAAAGACGATGGCTCAGATAACAATCACGATTAATTCGCGCGAATATGCCGTGGCCTGTGATGACGGGCAGGAACGTTACATGCTGCAGCTGGCGCGCCTTTTGGATGAAAAGGCAAAACAACTGACCGCTGGCGGCGGCCATATCAATGAAAATATGCTGCTGGCCATGGTAGGTCTTTTGGTGGCAGATGAATTAACCGAAACCAGGAAAAAGTTAGAAAAATCCAAGGAAAATCCGCAGTTGCCGGAAGTTAAAATAATACCGGAAGAAAAAGTCGTTGAAAAAGTTGTTGAACCGGATTACGCCCCGCTTGATGCGGAATTGGCAGGGGTTTTAAATCAACTCACAGAGCAAATAAAAACGCTTGCAAATGAAATTGAATCAATGTAGTATTATATCATAAAAACAGGCTGTCTGGCGCGTCTTATCCCGCATTGGTCTATCCGAGCCAACAGTATATTATTAGGGAACTGTCACTGTTCAGATCGTGGTCTGATTAAATGGTGCCCACCTTGGTCAAGCGGTTCGATATGAAATGTAATAAACGACCAGACGGCTTTTTAACTTTTCCCCCTGCGTAAAGCAGGGGTTTTTGTATTTATTTGCCTGTAAAAGCAAAAGTGTTTTATCTGAAAGAAGCGGAAATGTATATTTGGGGATAATCCTCTGCAAATCCGCGGCACATGTCGTCAATTTTTGTAAAAGTCAGGTCGCTGATACAATTGAATTCATCACAAGTGTCATAACCGCTGTATATGGTATGTTTTGAAGGAGAAGGCCCCCCGCCGGCATCATGAGTCACCATCCGGTAAAGTATCGCTGCATTTTCTTTGATGGCAATGATAACATTCCGGCACATGGCTATAGGGGTCCAAAAGAATATGGCTTGTTTTTTTTAATTCGTGGATGCCTGATACTCAGACGCTAATGCGTCTTCGTAGACATGACAGGTGCAGGGCGCGTACATGTTGTCACCGCTTAAGAGCAGACTTTAGTATCCGGATATCGGCAGGCTCTTAACGGATGCTTTAATAGAAACCGTTTGTCCGTCTTTATTTCCGGTTGGCAAGGGAAATGGTAATCTTGATATCTCTTTGATAAAAATCCAAAAGGCGCTGATACTGGTTCCAGGTATGCATCTGCCGGCCGTTTTCAATACTGCGGATTTTGGCAGGACTTAACCCGGTTTGAAATGAAATCTTCTCCAAACTGTCATTATGCTCAATTCTTAACGTGTATAACAAAACACCGACGGCACGTTTAATGTCTTCGGAAGAAAGTTTCCTGGCAGATTTGATTTCAAGCCCTTGATTCATATCTATTCCGGTTGCATAATATTAATACATAATGCATCATATATCATAAAACTCCCGTTTTCAAGAACAAAAGAATTTTTTAACAATAACAACCAAGGATATGTATTTTGCACTTATTAAAGTGTTGGTATTTTATTTTTCTTGCAAAGGTTTAAGATTATCCGATAACTTCACGCCGTCCGACATGGTCGGCCGCCGAGACAATGCCTTCTTCTTCCATGCGGTCAATCAATGCCGCCGCCCGGTTGTAGCCAATGCGCAGTTTTCGCTGGATATAGCTGGTGGAGGCCTTTTTATCATTACGGACAATGGCAACGGCTTGCGTATATAAATCATTGTCACTTCCGCCCATGCCGGTATTGTCAAATACGGCACCGCCGTCTTTACTGTTTAATTCACCTTCGGTTACCGCTTCAACATATTCCGGTGCCCGCTGGGCTTTTAAGAATTCAACCACGGCTTCAACTTCGCTGTCTTTGACAAAGCTTCCGTGTACACGCAAAGGCCGGAGACCGGCCGGCATGTAAAGCATATCGCCCATGCCCAAAAGTTGTTCGGCGCCTTGCTCGCCCAAAATGGTGCGGCTGTCGATTTTGGAAGTAACCTGAAAACTGATACGGCTCGGGAAATTGGCTTTAATCGTACCGGTAATCACATCGACCGACGGCCGCTGGGTTGACATAATTAAGTGAATGCCGGCCGCACGCGCCATTTGCGCCAGACGCTGGATGGCCGCTTCAACTTCTTTGCCGGCCACCAGCATTAAATCAGCCATTTCGTCAACCACAATAACGATATATGGCAACGGGGTCGTATCAAGTTCTTGTTCTTCAAAAATCGGTTTACCGGATTCGGGGTCAAAACCGACCTGAATGGTACGGGTGAGTTTTTCGCCGCTTTCTTTAAGCTCTTTTAATTTCTGATTATAGCCGGTGATATTGCGCACATTAAGTTGTGCCATTTTGCGATAGCGCTCCTCCATTTCACGCACGGCCCATTTCAAACCGATGACCGCCTTGGCCGGATCGGTAATAACCGGCGTCAATAAGTGCGGAATACCGTTATACATGGAAAACTCAAGCATTTTCGGGTCAATCATGATAAGTTTGCATTCTTCCGGCCGCAGGCGGTATAAAAGAGATAAAATCATTGAATTGACCCCGACGGATTTACCCGAACCTGTGGTACCTGCCACCAACAGGTGCGGCATTTTAGCCAAATCGGCATAAGTGTTTTTGCCGCCTATGTCTTTACCCAACACGATATTGAGTGTGTTTTTGGTTTCTTTAAATGCCGGATCAGCCAGCAAATCCTTTAGCCAGACGGTTTCACGTTTGGCGTTTGGCATTTCAATACCGATGGTGTTTGACCCCGGCACAACCGCAATACGCACCGAAACCGCAGACATGGAACGGGCAATATCATCGGCTAAGCCGATAACACGGGCGGTTTTTGTTCCGGGCGCCGGTTCCAGTTCATATAAAGTAACCACCGGGCCGGGACGGACACGGACGATTTTACCGTTAACGCCGAATTCCTGCAAAACTTCTTCCAGCTGGCGGGCAACCGCTTCCAGTTCTTTCTGGCTGACCTCATTGCCGCCTTTATCTTTCGGCCGCGACAGCAGATTAATATCCGGATATTGGTAGCCGTCTGCCGCCGTATTTGCTTTTGAAGTCGTTTCTAAAGCTTTGGCGGGTTTACTTTTCTTGGAAACATCCGGTTTTACGGCAGATTCATTTTTATGGTTTGCTTTGGCTTTAAGCTGCGGTTCAACCCGGGTTTTTGCAGCGGTTGTTTTCGGCCGGCGTAAAAGTCCGGCTGCAAAACAAAAACCTTTTGTCAGATATTTTATCAAAACCCATATGTGCAGACAGGCATAACGTAAAGCTTTGCCCCAGTCCTTAAAGGTAATTCCCAAAACAAGGTTTAAGGCCATTATGCTGACAATCAAGAGCAAAACGGCCAGAATATTGCGGGCATAGGGTACGGCCATGTCGTTAAGATAAGTCTGTAACGCGCCGGCAAGCTTTTGTGCCGGCTTGCCGCCCAGTCCGTAATTACCGAACCGGTATTGTGATACAAGATTAAGAAAAGCGGAAGTCGTCATCAAACCGATGATAAATGCCAGAATTCTGGCCTTAAATTCCAGAATTGTGTTATAACGCAGCAGATTATATCCCCATACCAGCCAGCCTAAAAGGAAAACCGGAAAAGAAAGCCCGAAAGCAAACAAAATCCCTTCAGCCAGATTAGCACCGAACCCGCCCAGAAGATTAAGCGGAACATTATCATTTTGATTATTGAAAGCCGGATCATCCGGATGATAAGTGGCCAAAGCCGCATAAATGGCAACAGCTGCCAATATAAAAACGGCGCCCCAGAATTTGCGTAATATTTTGTTAAATTTGCTGTCTTTGTTTTTTTTCGTCCTTTTAGCCATTTTTTAACCTGCTGTTTCAAATTATAATTTAAACTTTTTAAGCTCGTCAAGACTGATGCTGACGTCCCGTCCGATGCAAATTGAAGGGTCAAGCCTGATTTTAGCAATATTGGAAGCTTTATAAGCCTGATAACGCACCAAATTGGGAATGGGAATATTCTTGCTGTCCATCAAATCAAACATATTGCGTACGTTTTTGATTTTTTTTTGCTGTGTCGGGTAATCATATTGCGGGCGGCAGAGCGTCATAACCTCGTTCATTCCCTGGGAAGTCAGCCCTTTTTGCATCAGATACATTAAAATGTCGGTTTCTTTATATTTTTGGGGAATAGGAAACAAGTCTTTGATTTCTTCCCGGTTCATCATAAAAGTCGAAAGGCAGATGTCCGTTTCTTTACCGAAGTTTAAAAGGGTTACCTTAGGTTCAATGTGGCAGCAGCCGGTCGGCAGCAGATTGGCTTTATCATCGGCAAAAGCATAGCTGGTATGGCTTAACAAGGCATTATAGCGTACCATAAATCCGACCTGACGCGAGATTTTATCTTTAACCCAGAAATTTTCCGGCTCTAAAAAAGCAATATAATCGCCGCTTGCCTTGGATATGGCAAATTCATACGACGCCGTTAATCCTTTTTTTGAAGTATTTAAGCATAATTTTACTCTCGAATCCCGTTTACGGTATTTTTGTAAATTTCGGGCGGTACTGTCGGTTGAGGCATCGTTAACGATGATCCATTCCATATTTTCGTAATCCTGATAAGCAAAGGATTTAAAAGCAGTCGTTAAGAAACGGGCGCAATTGTGCGCAACCGTAATGACCGACACTTTTTTATAATGGAACATCCGACCCTCTTATCTGTTTTATTCAGAGCTTGTGTCTGATTTTTCATAAATTCTTGACTTTAAAATAAAGTAAACCTAAATTCCCAAATAAAAGATTAATGAGAAGAGGTTTTTTATAGATGAAATATGCTTTTGTTTTTCCCGGGCAGGGGTCACAGTTTGTCGGTATGGGAAAAGAACTGGCCGATAACTTTGCCTCGGCAAAAGAGGTTTTTGAAGAAGTCAACAATGCCTTAAAGCAGGATTTGTTCAAATTGATGACGGAAGGTCCGGAAAGCGAATTGATGTTAACGGCCAATGCCCAGCCGGCTTTGATGGCACATTCCATGGCTGTTGTCAGAGTTTTGGAAAAAGAATTCGGTATTAAATTAAAAGATAAGGCGTCATATGTCGCCGGCCATTCTTTAGGTGAATATTCGGCAGCCTGTGCAGCCGGTGTTTTTTCGCTTGAAGATACGGCCAAGCTTTTAAGGATTCGCGGCGATGCCATGCAAAAAGCCGTGCCGGTCGGCGTCGGCGGTATGGCGGCGGTGCTCGGTATGTCTTTTAAGGATATTGATGCCTTGGTTGAGGCATGTAATGATGATCACAGCCTTTGTGTTGCCGCCAATGATAATTCAGACGGGCAGGTTGTTTTGTCCGGTCATGCGGCAGCCATTGAAAAAGCCGTGGAAATTGCCGCGGAATTTGGGGCAAAGCGCTGTGTCAGGCTGCCGGTCAGCGCGCCGTTTCACAGCCCGTTGATGCAGCCGGCGGCTGAAGCCATGGCCAGGGCGTTTATGCAGGTCGAAAGCCATGATGCCGAAATACCATTGATTGCAAATGTTTTAGCTGCTCCGATTACAAATCATAAAGAAATAATCAAGCACTTAATTGAACAAGTTACCGGAACAGTCAGATGGCGGGAAACCGTTATGTATATGAAAGAACAGGGAATAACCGACATTATTGAGCTTGGTGCCGGCAAAGTTCTTTCAGGAATTGTCAAGAGAAGCGACAAAGAAATAAACACCGCTTCGGTCGGTTCTGTTGCCGAAATAGAGGAACTGGCAAAAAATTTATAAACTTTTAGAAAAGGATTAAACAAATGTTTAGATTAGATGGAAAAGTAGCATTAATTACCGGTGCGGCCGGCGGTTTAGGCGATAAAATTGCCCGTACGCTGCATGCACAGGGTGCAACACTGGCTTTAACCGATATGCGTTCTGAGCCGATGGAAAAATTAAAAGCTGAATTAGGTGACCGTGTTGAATGGTTTGTTGCCAACCTTTCCAAAGCCGAAGAAATTGCCGATTTGGTAAAAAAAGTGGAAGAAAAGTTCGGAAAAATCGATATTCTGGTAAATAATGCCGGCTTGACCCGCGATAATTTGTTTATGCGCATGAGCGATGAAGACTGGCAGCTGGTTTTGGATGTTAACCTTTCGGCCGGTTTCAAATTGGCAAAAGCTATTGTCCGCGGTATGATGAAACGCCGTTTCGGCCGTATTATCGGTATTGCTTCCGTGGTCGGTGTGATGGGTAACGCCGGTCAGGCCAATTATTCGGCCTCTAAAGCCGGTATGATTGCCATGAACAAATGTCTGGCTCAGGAAGTCGGTTCCCGCGGCATTACGGTAAACTCAGTAGCACCGGGCTTTATCCGGACACCGATGACCGATGTTTTGCCTGATGATGTCAAAGCAAATCTGCTGGCAAAAATTCCGGAAGGCAAGCTCGGTGAAGCTCAGGATATCGCCAATGCGGTTGCTTTCCTGGCATCTGATGAGGCGCAGTATATTACCGGTCAGACCATTCACGTCAATGGCGGTATGGCAATGATTTAAGCTTAAAATTTTGAAGCTTTAAAAAAATCCCCGTTTATGGGGATTTTTTTACATAAGTTTTATCTGACTTGCATTTTAAGAATAAAATAAATATAATAAAAATATATACAATTTAAGGAGTAAGACATAATGAGAAAAATTAACGTTATATATCTGGCAGCTGCTTTAATGTTAGGTTTTGCCGCTACGGCCGAAGCCGGTGTTACTTTTCTGCCGGCAGCGGGGGGAAGCGTTGGCAATTCAAATAAGGGTAATGCATCCCAGAGTTCTGATCAAAAATGTATCAGCGAAGGCTACCGCCGTACTTCCTGCAGCAGCGACCAGATTTTAACTGACCGGTGTCCGTATAACAGCAGTTATTATAAAAGCTGCTGCCCGGAAGCATACAAATTCACCAAAGAAGAATGCTTAAAAGCCGGTCTTCGTTACAGCTCCAACAGCTGCGGGGGCTTATACCGCTGCCGGTAATATATAATTTTCATACTTACAGATAAATTAAGAACCACCAGCAATATCTGGTGGTTCTTGGTTATTAGTTGCCTTACAGAAAACCCCGAGTTTACTCGGGGCTGAATGCCAAGGTGTTGGAACAACACCGCTCCACGCCAACGAGCGTGGTCAAACCGTAAGGTTTGTAGCTGTTATAGAACCCCCAGTTTACTGGGGGAAATCTATTGGCAAAATATGGCAGTTTAACCGTAATAAAATCCTTCACATACAGATTCGCTGGCACATTCTACACGTGGTCCGCCCGGTTCGTTTAAAGTAAATATTTTATGTAAAAATATCCTAATTTTATCTTATTGCAATACTTAATATTTTTCTTGTTTGTAATTGTATATTTTTTATTCATTAATGTTTGTCTAAAACGAACATCTAATATAAACAGAGTCGATATGGTCTTTTCCTCAACAATATTTCTTTCTATGTTTTTGCTATCTCGGTCGGGGCGTATTTAACATATGGTCCGTATGTTGAATTGCCGGCAGATGTTTATAAAACCAGAAATTAAAAAAGCCGGTTAAACCGGCTGAAATTACAATCTTTTCCAAGTTGTGCCGGCAGCAGAATCTTCCAACACGATGCCTTGGGCTTTAAGTTCATCACGGATTTTATCGGCCGTTGCCCAGTCTTTATTTTTTTTGGCTTCCGCTCTTGCTTGAATTTTGGCTTCAATTTCGGCATCTTCATTATCATTGACACCGCCTTTAAACCAGATTTCGGGCTGTTGATATAACAAACCGAGCAGTTTGGCACTGGCCAAAAACTCGCCTTTAAGCCGGGCTTTATCTTCAGTTATTTCAGCTTTGTTTAGTTCACCGGCAATTTCATGCAAAACAGCCAAAGCCGCCGGCGTGTTCAAATCATCGGCCAGGGCGTCCAGAAGCTTGGCATTCGGAGCGCAAGATATGACTTCCACATCGGAAGTTTTTAAAAGTGCATTATAAAATTTATCCAACACTGATTTAGCTTGCTCCAGTCCGGCAAAGGTAAAGTTAAACGGCTGGTGGTAATGCGTGGTTAAAAACAATAAACGTAATGCCTCGGCCGGATATTTTGAAATAATCTCGTCAACATTATGAAAATTGCCCAAAGATTTTGACATTTTAACACCGTCCACCATCAACATGCCGGCATGCACCCAGTAATGGGCAAAATGCGAGCCCTCAAAGGCGCAGGTCGATTGCGCACATTCGTTTTCATGATGCGGAAAAATCAAATCCGAACCGCCGCCGTGAATGTCAAAATCATTGCCTAAAAGTTTTGAACTCATCGCCGAGCATTCCAGATGCCAGCCCGGTCGTCCGTAGCCCCAAGGGCTGTCCCAGCCCGGCTGATCCGGGTCAGAGGGCTTCCATAAGATAAAGTCTGCCGGATTCTTCTTATAATCCGCCACCTCGATTCGGGCGCCGGCCAGCATTTCTTTCATGGAACGGCCGGAAAGAAAACCGTAATTGGGCATGGAGTCTACATCAAACAACACATGGCCCTGAGCTTCATAGGCATGGCCGTTTTTAAGAAGCCTTTTAACCAATTCAATCATTTCATCGATGTATTCGGTTGCCCGCGGCCGGTAATTCGGCGCCAGCACATTAAGCTTGCCCATATCCTCCAGATACCACTGATATGTTTGTTCGGTAATTTCGCGGATTGGCTTTCCGGTTTCTTTGTGTTTGTTTAAAATTTTATCATCAACATCGGTAATATTGGAAACATACGTAACGTGATCTTTCCCATAAACCTGACACAATAAACGATATAAAACATCAAAAACCACGGAAGTTTTTGCATTTCCAAGATGAGCGCGGTCATAAACCGTCGGTCCGCAGACATACATCCTGACATTTTTTTCATCAATCGGGATAAATTCGTCTTTGCGTTGCTTGAGGGTATTATGCAGGTAAATTTGTGTCATGGCTTTTCCTTTAAGCTTTTTGGCCATTGAGGCGTTTTAAGGTTTTTTGATAACCGATAAGCGGAAGCAAAGCTTTTAATTCCGGCCCGTCATCAAGACCAGTTAAGGCTTTACGCAAAGGGTGGAATAAATCGCGCCCTTTTTTGCCGGTATGAGCCTTAATACCGTTAATCCAGGCATTAAAAGTTTCCTCATTCCAGGGTTCCGGTGGCAAAATCTCGGCCGCGGCATCGGTTAAAGTATTATCTTCCATAACCGGCATGATTTCGCCGTTACAGATATCATTCCAGATTTCGGCGTCGGCAACCGTTGTCAGGTTATGACGGATTTTAAGCCAGAATTCTTCATTGCCGCTGATACGGTCGCGGACATTTTCATAAGGAAGATTATGAATATATTTTAAGTTAAAATGTTTCAGCTCCTCTTCGTCAAACTTTGGCTGAGCGCGCCCGATTGTAGAAAAATCAAGTGATTGTGCCAGTTCTTCCAGATTATAAAAGGGCTCAATGGCTTCGGATGTGCCGAGTTTGGCCAAAAATGAGCAGATGGCCATGTTTTCAACCCCTTCGGCGCGCAATTCGCGTACGCCTAAGCTTCCCAGTCGTTTGGAAAGTTTTCCTTCTTTACCGGTTAAAAGCGGTAAATGGGCAAATGTCGGCACCTGTCCGCCGATGGCTTCAAACATCTGGATTTGCGAGGCGGTGTTGGTAACATGGTCTTCACCGCGGACAATGTGGGTAATGCCGAAATCGCAATCATCAATCACCGACGGCAGGTGGTAAAGAAAGCTGCCGTCTTCGCGGATGACAATCGGGTCGCTTAAATTTTCGGCTTCATATTTAACCGGACCGCGCACCACGTCATTCCAGCTGATTTCCCCGGGCAGCAGTTTAAAGCGGTAATGCGGATTGCGTCCTTCGGCGATAAATGCGGCAATGTCTTCTTTGGAATAATTTAAGGCCTGACGATCATAAATCGGGGGTAAGCCTTTGGCAAAAGCACGTTTACGTTTAAATTCAAGCTCTTCGGGCGTTTCATAACAGGCATAAATCCGCCCTTGTTGCTTAAGCTGCTCGACCACTTCGTTATAGCGCTCAAAACGGGCAGACTGACGAGCTTCTTCGCTCCAGGTTAAGCCAAGCCATTTTAAGCTCTCACGTAAAGAATCTTCATATTCTTTTTTAGAGCGTAAAAAGTCGGTATCATCAATGCGGAGCATAAAGCTTCCGCCCATTTTTTTTGCCCACAGCCAGTTAAACAAAGCCGTGCGCGTGTTGCCGATATGCATATGCCCGGTCGGGCTCGGGGCAAATCTGACTTTAATGTTGCTCATAAACCATATCTTCCATTTTAAAAACCGGCTTACATATTATAAAGCTTGCAACATAAATTCAACTAAAAATTAATTATTAACGCAAAAGGCTTTCTGCGGCATTTTTTTCATTGGATATGGTAAGGGTTTCCAAATCTTCCAAAAACCAGTCCATCTCCTCATCGACATCTTTAATCATGGTATAAAAACGGTTTCGGTAGGTCAACAGCAGACTGCTTTCACCGATTTTTAAGTCAACGATTTTGATTTTTCCCTGATTTTTTGTTACCTTGAATTCCAAACCGATAGAATTTAAGTTTTCCGAAGACATTTCTTCCGGCAGTTTGACATGGCAGAAAATGTCGGTGTAATTACCGTTTATCTTGGCAGCGGTGATGGTAAAATCAATGCCGTCGGTCTTAAAATTCAACGGGTAATTTTTATAAAGGCTTAAAACATAACGTTTAAAAAGCCCGAGGTATTGTTCTTTTTGTGCGGCATCCATCGTTTTCCAGTATTTACCGATGACAAACCGTGCCAGATACCCGGTGTCGACATCATTTTCAAACATGGCATCCAAAGTGGCATATTTTTGTTCCAAATCCGGGTTTCCGAGCGCTTCAAGCAGTTTATAACCGGTAGCGTTGGCCCAGTAAACGGCTTCCTGCTCCGGTACCGGCGCCGCTTTTGCATGGTCTGAAAAATACCAAAACATAAAAACGGCTGTGATAAGTTGTAAAAAAATCTTACTTTTCATGAAAAATGCCTTAACATACAAAACAGATAATTTTACTTATAACATGTAATGGTTAATAAAATGAAATTAAAATTCAGCTTTGCAATAATTCTTTCGGTCATGGTCATTTCGACGGCAAAAGCCATAGATGTCCGCTTAGAGCCGATTTTAAACACCGAAGTCATCCGTTGCGGCAGCGATTTAAGCGTCAAATCGTTTGCATATAAACAAGACGGTGAATGGAAAGGTTTTGATGCCGATATCTGCCGGGCGTTTGCCTGGGCAATATACGGAGACGGTAGCCGCTTTGAAATGGTGGATGTCCGTCCGTATGATGTCGGCCGCTATTTAAAAGGCGGGCTGATTGACGTTATGCTAAGCGGCGGTGTGTTTTCCGCCGGTTTTGAAGGCAAACAGCAGGCCGAAGCCATCGGGCTTTTGTATTACGACCGCCAGAAGTTTGCAGCCAAAGATGCCCCGGATGATGCCAAATCGATGGAGGCTTTCAAAGGCAAAAGGGTTTGTGTTTCGACCGATTCCGATTATCTCGAAAATTTGAAAGAATATAATTTGAAATATAAGCTGGATTTAAAAATTCTACCGTTTAATTCTCCGGGCAAAGCAAGAAAAGCCTTTTTCTTGAAACGCTGTGACTTAATTACCAGCCGGGGAATGCTTTTGGAAGGGATGCTGATGGACAGCCCGGCCGCAGGTGTGGAAATCCTGCCTGAAGAATTTGCCTATAAACCGGTTTATGCATTTGTCAGCCAGCAAAACAACCGCTTGCGGGTGGCCTTAAAATGGGCGTTAAATGCCTTATATCTGGCTGAAGATTTAGGAATTAATCAAAAGAATATTTCCATTTTAATCGGCAATGAAGATATCTCAACCCGGAATTTGCTTGGTGATGATGATTTGTTGTGGCTGTCTTTGGGTTTGCGGCCGCAATGGGTACGCCAGGCCGTTGGCGATTTGGGCAATATGGGAGAAATTTATGAACGCAATCTGGGGGCGGATTCGCCGATTAAATTGGAGCGCGGTCAGGCTAATTTAATCAAAAACGGCGGAGTCGTCCATGCCGAAAAGTTCAGGTAACAAAACAGGGGCTTGTAAGCTTTGCTTTTTTGGTAATGTGGCCATCTTTCTGATATTACTTGCAGTCGGCATCATTTTAAGCGTATCTTTATGTAATGATTTTCGTTGGGATTTTGCTAATTATCATTATTATAATGCCTTCGCATTTCTAAACGACCGTTTGAATTATGATATTGTTCCGGCTTCAATCAATACATTTTTTAATCCCTTGATTGAGTTGCCTCTTTATTTTTTTATTTCTCATTTTAATGAGAATTTGCCGCTGATTTTTGCTTTACAGGGTGTGTGGGCAGGGTTGCTGATATTTGTATTTTACCAAATCTGCCGGTTGTTTTTTGATGTAACTCAAATCAAAAATTATGTTTGGGTGGTTTTGACTTTGGTGATTGCTGTCAGCGGGCAGGCAACATTTTTTCAAATCGGCAGTTCGACAAATGAAATTCCCATGGCATTCTTGATACTGTGGGGACTTTACCTGCTTCTAAAAATGATAAAATTTCCGGATTCGCAAAGCCTTAAAAAATTTTTTTATGCCGGTCTGATAATGGGTGTTGCCTTAGGCTTAAAGCAAACTGTTGTGGTTTATTGCATAAGTGCCGGATTAATGCTCATATGTTGTCTTCCGTATTTGAAAAAGCCGTATAAATCAATAATCATTTTTGCTTTGGGCGGCTTAATCGGCTTTTTACTTATAAACGGCTGGTGGATGTGGAAAATGTGAATTTTGTATGATAATCCCGTTTTCCCATTTTTAAATAATGTGTTCGGATCAGAATATTTTGACAAGTTTAATTATCGGGATGAACGCTTTTTACCTGATTGGCAGAAATTTTTATTCTATCCTTATTTGTGGTATTTACACAATCAGATAATATCTGAAGTTGATTATGCGGATATTCGTTTAACTTTGATTTATTCCATACTATGGGGAATTTTGATATATTGTCTATACCGGCATAAAGTAACAGATATATATAAAAATAATCATCTTTTATCTTCTTTATATATTTATATCTTTATAAGTTTTATAATTTGGATGCTGCTGTTTTCCATATTAAGATATGCTGTTGTGATTGAAATGCTTGGCGCCTTGCTGATTATTATCTTGGTACGGCGTTTATTCCCCAAAAGAGCAATCAGTCAGGGCTTTTATATTTCTTTTATGGTGCTGACAGCTTTGTTTCTAATATCTGTTGCATGGAGATCAAAAGGGTGGAATACGTTGCAGGATGAAAATAAGTTTGTAGATGTTGAAGATATAAGATTTCCGCCAAATACGTTGTTAAAATTATATAATTATCCGACTGCCGGACTTATTGTACCATTAGCAGAAAATAATATATTTCGAGCAGTCGGATATGAACATTTTAACTGCCGGCCGATGAAAGGTTCGGATTTTGTGGAAAGAGGAAAATTCTGTCAAATTCGTGATGATATTGTTAAAAATCATACTGGTCCGGTTGTAATTGTTTATGATGACGGTATAGGAAATAATTTAAAAAATTTTGAAGAGTATGCATCAATCCGTGCAAAATGTGAGGACTTTCGTCAGGCAGGTACCCTGCCGGCATCTTGGAATTGTGCGGCCGGTCATTGTCCGACCTGGACACGCTTGGAAGTAGCCTTGAGCCGGGAGTTAAGTGACGGATATTTTTGTCGTCCGCTTAAAAATAATCTTCGAAAGTCATGGAAAATTTGTGTACCGCTTGAATTGAAAAAACAAATTTTGGGAGAATAATCATGGACGAAAAAATAGTCGTATTACTGCCTTGTTATAATGAAGCCAAAGCAATTAAGAAGGTCGTTAAAGATTTCAAAAAATATCTTCCACAGGCAGATATTTATGTTTATGACAACAACTCAACCGATAATACAGCTGAGATTGCCCGCAAAGCCGGCGCTATTGTCCGCCAAGAGCCTTTTCAAGGCAAGGGAAATGTTGTCAGGCGTATGTTTGCGGATATTGATGCGGATATTTATGTAATGTCCGACGGTGATGAAACTTATGACATCAAGCGTACGCCGGATTTGATAAAAACCTTAAAAGATGGTCAGTACGATATGGTCATTGGTGCGCGTAAAGAAGTAGATTTGGCGTGTTATCGTGTTGGTCATCGGTGGGGAAACGTGTTGTTGACGCGTTTGGTGCAAACGTTTTTCCGTCATAAGCTGGAAGATATGCTCTCCGGTTTTAGAGTTTTTTCCAAAAGGTATGTCAAGACGTTTCCGGCACAATCGGCAGGCTTTGAAATAGAAACGGAATTAACGGTTTATGCCCTTTCTTCGCGGATGCGGATAAAAGAAGTGGATACGGATTATTTTCCGCGGCCGGCAGGATCGTTCAGCAAATTGTCAACTTACCGCGACGGAATCCGGATTCTTAAAACTATCGTGATGCTCGTTAAAGAAGAACGTCCGTTATTGTTTTTCAGTTTGATTTCTTTAGCACTGTTTTTGTTCGGCGTTGTTTTATCAATACCATTGTTGGTTGAATATGCTCACAGCGGCTTAGTTCCAAGGTTTCCGACCGCGATTTTAATTACCGGTATTATGATTTGTGCTTTTATCTTTTTATTGGTTGGTTTTGTTTTGGACAGTGTTTCAAATTCGCGTCATGAAGCCCGCCGCCAGGCGTATTTGAGGTATAAAATATAATATTCGAGGTATAGATAACAAATGAATTATTCAGGTGAAGATAATTTACAAACAATGAAACTTGCAAAAAACTACAACCGGTTTTTGCTTAATCTGGCATTGAAGGAAATTAGGAAAAATAAAGCCGAAAAAATTATGGATTTTGGCGCCGGAACAGGTCTGTTTGCTGCGGAAATTGCCGAAAATCTAGGGGGGGGGAAAGAATTTGTTGCATAGAAAAAGCAGACAACTTGCAAAAATTTTATCAAAACAATGATAAATTAAAACTCTATACGGATATTGGTGATTTTGACCGAACGGCAGATTTAATATATTCGTATAATGTTTTGGAACATATCAAAGAAGATGCTTTAATTCTCAAAATTTTAAATGATAAATTAAACGCCGATGGTGTGTTGCTGCTTTATCTTCCGGCTTTTCAATGTCTTTATTCGTCCATGGATAAAAAAGTCGGTCATTATCGGAGATACACTCGTCCTCGGCTTATGTCGTTATTACTGCAGTCAGGTTTTGTCATAGAACAATGCCGCTATGTCGATTTTGCCGGTTTTTGGGTGACTTTGCTCTATAAATTGATTGGTGATAAAGGTGGAAAAATCAATCCTCGGGCGTTGGTTTTCTTTGACAGAATTATTTTTCCGCTAAGCCGTCTGACAGATATTTTAACGTTTGGAAAGATATGCGGAAAAAATATTTTTTGTATTGCTCGTAAACGATAATGTGGCATTAAATCCACAAAAAGGGAGCTTGTTTCAAGCTCCCTTCAATTTTATAAAATCGATGACTAGAACAATACTTTGACGCGGACGCCGGCATTGTAGCTGTAATCAATGTATTTATCACCTGAACCGTCAATCCGGTAAGCACCGAACAAGCCGACCGCCACATTATCGGTTACATAATAGTCGGCAGCGGCTTCAGCCCACAAATTGTTGGTGTTGTCGCCGTCGGTATTGAAGTCATATCTTAAACCAAGGTCAAGGGCATAAGCGCCGAAGTTCTTGTAAACGGCGGCTTTAACCGATTGTTCCAATTCACGGTCGCCGTCATCAATGTTGCCGCGGACGGCATAAGAAGCATAAGGAGTTAATCCGCAATCAAGCTCATAGCCAACCTTCAGTTCAGCACCCAATTCTTTATACCATGTACCGTCGCCTTCACCACCGATGAAATCTTGTTCATCATAGGTCATGTAATCAACGGAAGCCTGGAATAAAACACTGTTGAAGCGGGTGTTGTATTTAGCACCGATTCTGTACATAAAGTTATGGTCATTATTATATTCGCCGGAAGTATCAAACTGGTTGGCAATTGTCGCATTTACACTGATTGTGTCTGTAATGCCGTATTCCAGGGTTTCTGCGGCAGCCCAGCCTTCATCAACATATCCATCAGCTTTGCTGGTACCTTTTTCACGATAATAACCGGCTTCGGTATTTGATAAAAATTCGCCTTTAGCCGGCGTGAAAAACGGATTAGTGATGTCGGCAGCCATAGCTTGAGAACTTAAAAGTACGGCAGCGGTTGCCATTAAAATAGTCTTATAGTTCATGATAAACTCCTTTATCTGATTGAGAAAAGCAATATCTAAAAAAGCATCAAAGCATATTAAATATTACATGGATATGCTACAACTCTTATTCGAAAAAGCAACGAAAATTATAAAACTTTTGTTTCAATTATGTAAGAAAGGGGAGGTAAAAAACCTCCCCTTAACATTAATCCTGCCAAAAAGCCGGTTATTTTTTCATAACGGCAACGCCGGGCAGTTCTTTGCCTTCCATCCATTCCAGGAAAGCGCCGCCTGCGGTTGAAATATAGCTAAACTTGTTTTCAACCCCGGCATTTGCCAGCGCCGAAACCGTATCACCGCCGCCGGCAACCGAAGTAAGTTTTCCGGCTTCGGTTAATTCGGCAGCTTTTTGAGCAACCTTGTTGGTGGCATTGTCAAACGGCTTCATCTCAAACACGCCCAACGGACCGTTCCAAACCAGCGTTTTGCATTCTTCCAGCTTGGCGTTAATCTGGGCGATGGTTTTTTCACCGACATCCAACAACTCCCAGCCTTCCGCCGGAATATGCTCCAAATCAACCGTCATATGTTCGGCATTGGGTTTAAATTCTTTAGCGGCAACCAAATCAACCGGCAAAATAATTTCACAGTTATTGGCTTCGGCTGTTGCCAGAATTTCTTTGGCCGTGTCAATCATATCCATTTGAACCAGAGAATTGTTGGTATTGATGGCATCAAAACCTTTAGCCTTAAGGAAGGTATGTGCCATGCCGCCGGAAATAACGAGCTTGTTAACTTTTTTGACCAGGTTGTTCAACAAATCCAACTTGGTGGAAACTTTTGAACCGCCGACAATGGCCATCAGCGGACGTTCCGGATTGTTCAAGCCTTTTGTCAGGGCATTAACTTCTTCTTCCATCAACAACCCCATCACCGACGGAATTTGTTCAGCGGCAGCCACCATGGAAGCATGAGCGCGGTGAGCGGTGGAAAAAGCATCGGAAACATAAACATCAGCCGGTTTAACCAGTTCTTTGGCCCATTCGGCATTGCCTTTTTTCTCTTCATCATAAAAGCGCAGATTTTCAAGAAGCAAAACTTCGTCATTTTTCATGGCTTTAACGGCAGCTTCAACCTTTTCGCCGATACAGTCGTCAACAAAAACAACTTTGTGTCCGAGAGCTTTTTGCAATTCAGGGGCAACATGGCTTAAAGAGTTTTTCATATCGCCTTTGCCTTCAGGACGACCGAAGTGGGAAATAACCACCACTTTAGCGCCTTTGTCCATCAGATATTTAATAGTCGGAACCGTACGGACGATTCGGGCTGTGTTGGTAACATTAAAGTTTTCATCCATCGGCACATTCAGGTCAGCGCGCAGCATAACCACTTTGCCGTTTAAATTATTCAAATCTTCAAGCGTTCTGTATTGTTGCATATTAAAAATTTCCTCTAATAAAAAAAACACCCCGTCGGCATAAACTCATGTTAAAAAAACAAAAGCAGATGCCTGACGGGGAAAAATTTAAAGCTTAACCGTTGACTTTTGCCATATGGGCAATCAAATCAAGAACCTTGTTGGAGTAACCCCATTCGTTGTCATACCAGCTGATGACTTTAACAAAGGTATCGGTTAACTGAATACCGGCTTTGGCATCAAAGATAGAGGTATGCGAATCACCCAAGAAGTCGGAAGAAACAACCGCATCTTCGGTGTAACCCAAAATGCCTTTCAATTCGCCTTCGGAAGCCTCTTTCATAGCCTTGCAGATTTCTTCATACGTTGTCGGTTTTTCAAGGTTGGCGGTCAAATCAACCACGGAAACGTCCAAAGTCGGAACACGCATGGACATACCGGTCAGTTTGCCGTTTAATGACGGAATAACTTTGCCGACCGCTTTGGCTGCACCGGTTGAAGACGGGATAATATTACCCGAAGCCGCCCGGCCGCCTCTCCAGTCTTTAACAGACGGGCCGTCAACGGTTTTCTGCGTGGCGGTTGTTGAGTGAACGGTTGTCATCAAACCGTCTTTAATGCCGAATTTATCGTTTAAAACTTTGGCAATCGGGGCTAAGCAGTTTGTGGTGCAGGATGCATTGGAAACAAACTGTGTGCCTTTAACATAAGAGTCGGTATTAACACCGCAGACAAACATCGGCGTATCATCTTTGGACGGAGCCGACATAACGACATATTTTGCACCGGCATCAATATGTCCCTGGGATTTTTCTTTGGTGAGGAACAAACCGGTAGATTCAACGACATAGTCAGCCTGAACTTCATTCCATTTCAAATCAGCCGGGTTCTTTTCGGCCGTAACGCGGATGGCTTTGCCGTTAACCACGAGTTTGCCGTCTTTAACTTCAACCGTCCCGTTGAAACGGCCGTGCATGGTGTCATATTTAAGCATATAAGCCATATAATCAACATCAATCAAATCGTTAATGCCGACGATTTCAATATCGTTTCTGGCCTGGGCGGCACGGAACACCAAACGTCCGATACGGCCAAAACCGTTAATACCTACGCGAACTACCATATTTCATTCCTTCAATCAAAAAAGTTGCGCCTTTGCCGGTTTTTATAAAAGATAATATGTCGGCAAAGGGTGTGCGGACAGCCCCGCACGGGCATAAATAAAACCTTTAATCGCCTGCTAATTTAGCATTAAAGATTAAATTTTCAAGTTAAAAATGCAATAAGCAAGCAGGATTAAATTAAACAGTAATAACCAGAATACAATTAGAGTCTTGATTTGTACGCAAAAGACAGCTTTGGCAAAAAGAATAAATGTTCTCAAGCGACATATTGCGTAAGCATTGTTGAGAAGAATATGACCGGCATTTTTCATCGCCATATTTTGTTGCCGGTGATGTATTTTGCGGCATATACATTGAAACGGAATATATAATATTGCTGTAAGGTATAATCAGGTTTTGAAAAACAAGTCTGCAAAATTCAATATCATTTTCTCCTGACTGTGAAACATCAGTCAGGAAATAATCAAAAACAATTCTCTTTTCTCTGGTGAAAATACGATTTCGCCTGCCCAAAGAATCAAATAAAAATTCACCTTTTACATACATTCCTTCCGGAACAGAGTTCATTTTTTGCAAATAAGAAGCAAGATAAACATTATCTTGCTGTATATAATTATTTCTAAACTCAAACAAATGGACTAAAAGTTGAGAATATCCGGTAATCGTTTTGTTAAGCCGGTATTTTTCCATGGCTCTGGAGTAACCGGAGATAGCCCCGACCGATAAGACCCCGATGATAGCCAAAACCCCAAGCATTTCAACCATAGAACGACCGGATAACCGAACATCTTCTTGCCTTCTTTTCGCTCGTGTACGCTTTTTGTACACGTCGCTCAAACAAGGCTTCGCATCTGTCCGGTTCAGCGTCCGTTCGTTTCTTTCTTTTTTGTTCATAAAACCTCCAAAATTGCAAAGAATATGAATAAAATAAGATTTACGCGTCATTCTAAACCGTTTTTTTTTTTTGCAACTTTAAAGATTCTCCGGGCGTATATGTTCCACATACGCCGTCACCCATATGAGCCGACAACGTCGGCGAATACTAGGGGCCAAAAGAATATGGCTTAGCTGTTCGTTCATGGATGCCGGACTAAGACAAACTTTGGTTTGTTGAATATTATAAAAATCAGGCAAACCGATTATTGCGTTTAATATTTTCATAACATATTTTGGTTTCCTTTGTTTACAAGATTTGCTTTTGTTGTTACATTGCAAAAAAGGAGAATATTATGCGTCCGGAAATCTTAAATCCGTTGTTTGGCTTAATTGAAAATTTAAAAGGTGTCGGCAGTCGTTACAACAAGCTTGTTTGCAATTTGGTCGGCGGCTCAAAGATAATAAATTTATTGTGGCACCTGCCGTCAAACATTGTTGACCGGACTTATGACACGCCGCTGAACCGGGCAGCGGCGGGACGCATTTGGACCGGAGCGGTTAAAATTATAGAGCACCAAATTCCGGCAACCAAAAAGCAGCCCTACCGGGTTGCGGCCGTTGATGAGAGCGGCACGGAACTGACTTTGAATTTCTTTAAATATTATAAAGATTCGCTTTCTAAAAGTTTGCCGTCCGGAAGCCGGAAAGCCATCAGCGGCAAACTGGAAATATTTAACGGCCGCTTACAGATGAATCATCCTGATTATATAACGCCGCCTGAGATGCTTCCGGCGCTTAAAAGTGTTGAACCGGTTTATCCGCTTTGTGCCGGCGTTTCCAATAAAACAATGCTGAAAATCGAACAACAGGCGCTTGCCAGAGTGCCGGATTTGCCCGAATGGCAGGATGAACGCTTTTTGAGCCGTGAAGGGTTTCCCTCATTTAAAACCGCACTGGACATAGCCCATCATCCGCAAAAACCGGCGGATTTGGAAAATGGCGCACCCGCCCGCCGCCGTCTGGCTTATGACGAACTTCTGGCCAATCAGCTGACTTTGGCTTTGGCGCGTGAACGGGTTAAAAAACAGACCGGCCGCACCATCAGGGGCGACGGGCATTTAAGCCGGATTTTGCTTGAAAGTCTGGGGTTTGAACTGACCGCTGCCCAAAAACGTGTCTGGGAAGAAATTAAAACAGATCAGGCCGCGCCGTATAAAATGCTGCGGCTTTTGCAGGGTGATGTCGGCAGCGGCAAAACGGTCGTTGCTTTTTTAACCATGCTTAATGCCGTGGAATGCGGCTTTCAGGCGGCCATTATGGCACCGACCGAAATCTTGGCCAAACAGCATATGGAAACCATGTCCGGATGGGCGCAAACCACCGGGATTCGTGCCGAACTTTTAACCGGAAAAATCAAGGGCAGAAAACGCAGTGAAATTTTGGCAGATTTGAAAGCCGGAAATATTGATGTCTTAATCGGCACTCATGCTTTGTTTACCGAAGATGTCGCATTTAAAGATTTGGCCTGTATTGTGGTTGATGAACAGCATCGTTTCGGCGTCAACCAGCGTCTGGAATTATCCGGAAAAGGCAACAAGCCGGATGTGTTGGTTATGACAGCAACGCCTATTCCCCGGACGCTTGTATTGACCCAATACGGTGATATGGAATATTCCAAAATTGATGAAATGCCCAGAGGCCGCAAACCGGTGGATACCCGCGTCATACCGTTAAGTAAAATTACCGATGTCATATCCGGATTAAAGCGCAAACTGGATTCGGGCTGCCGGGCATACTGGGTCTGTCCGCTGGTTGAAGAATCTGAAAAAACGGATTTGGCGGCGGCTGAGGAACGTTTTGCTTCTTTGCAAAAAATTTTTGGAAACAGCGTTGGACTGGTACATGGCAAAATGAAAGAAAAGGAAAAAGATACCGTAATGGAACAATTCCGTACCGGTGCCATATCGCTTTTGGTGGCAACGACCGTCATTGAAGTCGGTGTTAATGTGCCTGAAGCAACCGTCATGATTATTGAACAGGCCGAGCGTTTTGGTCTGGCACAATTGCATCAGTTGCGTGGCCGGATTAAACGCGGCATTGAAGCCTCAACCTGTATTTTGATGTATGGTGTCCCGTTAAGCGAAACCGCCCGCGAACGTTTAAATATCATGAAAAACAGCGAAGACGGCTTTTTGATTGCCGAAAAGGATTTGGAACTGCGCGGCGGTGGTGAAGTTTTGGGTACCCGCCAGTCTGGATTCGGTGAGTTTAAGTTGGCGGATTTAACCATACATAAAGATTTGCTTTATACCGCCCGTAAAGACGCCGAACTGGTTTTGCAAACTGATAAAAATTTTACCTCGCCGCGCGGGCAGGCGTTAAGAATATTACTTTATTTATTTGAACAAGACAGCGCCTTAAAGACCTATCACGCCGGATAAAAGAATTATTTAATATATTTTCGGATAAAGCGCGGGTTTTTACCCAGCCGCGACATAATTTCATAAGAAATCGTACCGGCATCGCGCCCCATATCATCAAGCGTATAGAAATCAGCAGCCAGATAAGCCGTATCGCCGACCTGCAAATTATCGATTCCCGTTATATCGCAAATAATATTGTCCATAGATACCCGACCGATAATCCGTGCTTCATGCAAAACACCCCCGTTTTTAAAAAACACTTTGCCGACATTGGAAAGCGAACGCGGTAACCCGTCGCCGTAACCGATGGAAATAATGGCAACTTTACGGTTTGTATTGGCCCGGTAAGTTGCCGAATAACCGACGAATTGCCCTTTGGGCAAATCTGCAATCTGCAATACGGGTGCGGTAACACTGACAACATTTTTCATTTGGTTTTCCCGATAAGGTGCGGTATTTATACCATACATGGCAGCACCTAAGCGAACCATGTTCCACTGGAAATCTTTACCTAAAAAAATGCCGTCGGAAGCGGCCAGAGAAGCCGGAAGATCAGGAAAATATGTATTTTTCAGACGTTTGAAATTTTCAAGCTGATAAGCATTCATAAAGTGGTCTTTTTCATCACCGCATGCCAAATGCGACATCACAAGCGAAAATTCTTTTTTGTCAGCTTGGCTTAAGGCCTCAAGTTCATGCTCACGGAAACCCAAACGGTTCAGGCCGGTTTCAATATGAATGACGGGCTGGCGTTTATCCAGCCGGTTTTGTTTCCAGAATTCAAAGGCTTCCGGACAATTAACAACCGGAACCAATTGCGGGTTTTGTTTAAAAATTTCCAGATTATCCTGCCCCATGCCTTGTAAAACATAAATAACGGCTTTATCGGCAAAAGGAGCAATTTTTTCACCTTCAACAGCCTGAGCAACAAAGAAATGCCGACAGTCTGCGTATTTATACAAAAGTTCAACCACCTGTTTTGCACCCAGACCGTAAGCATCGTCTTTAACCACGGCGGCAGCAACGGAAGGTTTGGAGAGTTTTTGCAAAGTCAGGAAATTTTCAAGCAGGCAGCCCAAATTTATTTCCAAAGTCGGTTGTGTTAGTACACTCATTTTTTCACGCTTTAATAAATAAGTTTCAAATAAATTTATGTTGCATGTTTTACAAAGAAATTATTTTTTTTGCAACCATATTTGTAACTTCATTTAACATCTGACTTTGGGTTTCGACATAACTTCCGTAAGTTTTGCCGATTTTACGCGATAATTTAATTTCCTGTTCATACAAAATGCGCCCTTTGGCATTTAAGATTTGCCAGTTTCCCTTAAAATAGGCTTCATCTCCAAGCCAACCGCTGAATTTTTCAATGTTAAGCCTAACACTGTAACGTGGCGTGCTGCCATAGCTAAGCGGTTTGACAACGGCGTTGGGCAGGGCGCTTTGCAAGTCATCAATCAGAAGATTTTGCAGCATCGTATTTAAATCCGATGCCCAGCGGTCAAATTCCGAAATTTTAAGTTCGGGGTTTTCCTGACGTTGCAGAACAATCTGCGGCCGGTCAAGATAGGAAGGTACAACAACATCCTGGACGGCAATATTGATTTTTTTTGTGGATACAACCTCGGCCTGTCGGGGGTTTTCCAACAGATAAAAACGGCTGTCGGGTGTTGCGGCAAAACATCCGGATAAAAACAGAGATACAAACAAAAAAGCGTATTTTTTCATCTTAATTCTCCTTTTTGCCTTTCAAAAGCGCATCAGGATGGCGCTCCAGATAATCGGTCAGATTTTTAAGAGATTTGGCGGCCGCGCCGACATCTTTTAAAGTCCGGTTCAACTGGTTTAACGTCTGTGCCGTCTGTGGTGCCGACCGGTCGGTATAGGTGTTAAGTTTTTGCCCCAAATCGGCAAAACGCGGCAGAATAAGGGGCAGCTGGGTTTCAAATTCGGCCAGGATATTGTCCATTCTGCCGATAATTTGTTTTAACGGCAGATCCTGAAAATCTTTGGACAAGTTGCCGATGGTTGATAAAGTGGTCGGAATTTCAAAAACATGTCTGTCAGTACGTTTTTCGGTCAGCTCATGTTTTAAGATAATCGGTGTGTTAGGAAGCATTTGCAATTCAATCATCAGCTGTCCGGTTAAAAAATTTTGATTTGTCAGCCGCGCCCGCAGCCCTTTTTCAATCAGGGTATGCAAAATTTGTCTCCGGCTTAATTCCTTGTCAAAACTCATCGTGCTGATATTGCCGTCTTCAGCAAAACGGACATAAACCGGAATGCTGAACTCAAGCGTTTTCGGGTTGGTCAGAATTTCAATATTCACAACTTTTCCGACCTGTACGCCTTCATAAACGACAGGGGAACCGACGCTTAAGCCTTTTATTGATTCGGAGAAATACATCACTGCCAGATTTTTATTTTCGGTTATCCACTTATCGGCAATTACTTTCAAGAGAATTCCGGCCATAACGGCAAAGCCCAAAATGATAAACATGGCAATGCGTTTTTTATTTGGTTCTTTTTTCATCTTTTCCCCCTCGGGTTAAAAAGTTATAAACGGTTTGATTCGGCGGATTTTTTAAGAGTTCATGAGGATTTCCGCGGGCAGTAATGGTTTTGCTGTCAGCATCAAGAAAAACAGAATTGGTGCCGATGGAAAAAATGGAATCCAATTCATGGGTAACGACAACCAGTGTGGTGCCTAAGCTTTGATTAATATCTTTCATCAGATTATCAAGCCGGGCCGAACTGACGGGGTCTAAACCGGCAGAGGGCTCATCAAAATAAACGATTTCCGGATCCAAAGCCAACGCCCGGGCCAGGCCGGCGCGTTTTTTCATGCCGCCGCTGATTTCGGCCGGATAATAATCGCCAAAACCACCGAGCCCGACCAGAGAAAGTTTCAGATTAACAAGTTCTTTTATGGTTTCATCAGGATAATTACTGTATTTTTGCAAGGGCAGGGCGATGTTTTCAGCCAAAGTCATAGAAGAAAACAACCCGCCGCTTTGATATAAAATACCGACTTTTTTCATAATTTCGAGTTTTTGTTCAGCATCAGCTTTCGGATAATCTTTACCGTTAATATAAAAAGTTCCGCCGGCCGGAGGCATTAATCCGGTCAAAACGCGGAGTAAGCTGCTTTTACCTGAACCGGAACCGCCCATAATGATAAAAATGTCGTTTTCTTTAACGGCAAAATCGGCATTTTTAATGATGACTTTGTCGCCGTATGCCACCTTAAGATTATGAGCTGTGATTTTATCCGTACTCATATTCCAAGCCTTTCAAAGATAGCAGTAATCACTCCGGTTGCAACAATCATCCAGACGATGGAAGAAACCACGGCTCTTGTTGTGGCAACACCGACGCCGTCGGCATTGCGTCCGCTGTTAACGCCGTAATAACATCCGCATAAGGCAATAATAAAGCCAAATACAAAACCATGGAAAACACCGACCCAGAAGTTAACCATATCCCAGGCTTCCCATGAGTATTTCCAATATTCGCCGGCAGAAATATCCAATAAAAGTATGCCGACAAATCCGCCGCCGAGCATTCCCATAAAATCAGCCAGCATGGTCAAAAGCGGCATAACCAGCACCAAAGCTGCAAGTCTGGGTAAAATTAAAAAATCGGCAACAGGGATCCCCATCGTTTTAAGTGCATCAATTTCTTCATTAACCTGCATGGTACCGAGTGTGGCAGCAAAAGAAGCTCCGGTACGTCCGGCCATAATGACACCAGCCATAATGGCGCCCATAATCCTGGTCATGCCAATGGTGACAAGGCTTGCCACATAAATCTGTGCACCGAAGGTTTTAAGCTGGATAGCACCGACAAAAGCCAAAATAAGCCCGACCATAAAACTGATAAGGGAAACAATGCCGACCGCTTTCGGGCCGCAATCTTCCAGGGCAAACAAAAAATCTATTTTGCGGGTAACGGTTTTGCCTTTTAAGAAACGAAACAAAGCACCGACATTTTCTAAAACAAAATCCAGTCCTTTATTGAAAATCTGCCAGATATCAATTCCCCATCCGCCAAGCCTTTCCAGAAAATCGCTTTTGTTTGCAAGAACGGTATCGGTATGCGGTTTAACGGCTAAAGACAAATCAAGCATCCGATTTAAGCCGGGGGGAAGATTGTCTTTTTCTAAAACAATTTGCCGCTGTTTAGCAATCTGAGCCAGTTCAAATAATACCAAAAGCAGAGAAGAATCCCACTTGCCGATATTTTTCCCGTCAACGATAATGCTTTTAACCCGGGTTGAACCAGCGGTTTGATATAAGTCCGGATTACCGGCAAAATGCAAAAAGTCACCGCTTAAGGCGACTTTCAGAACATCTCCGTTTATAACAAAATCAAGATTCGGCAAGTTTAATTCCTTAATTTTATGTTATTAAAATATATTGATATCATAATAAAAATAATATTAGTGTCAAAGGAAAACAAGGCTTTTGGAAAATCAGGTATGTTAAAATATAAAAGCGGTAAATAAAAAGCATTTAACATGTAAAAAGGTTGCAAAAGACAAAGACAATCTCTGTATATTGTTTATCATATATTATATATGATATTTATTAAATTTTGTAAAGGAGAAAAAATGCCTGAATATGGAGATAAAACAGCAAAAGAACTTGATAATTATTTGAAAAATTATACCCTCCCAAAAGGGAAAACCACAACTGGTTTAATGGCACCTGTTAAGGATTTAAAACGTAACCATGATTTAATGAAAAAAATGAGACTGAAAGAAAGTGATCCGTTTTTTCATTGCAAAGCTAATTATGAAGCTGCAATGCGTGGCAGATATGGAAGCTTTGTTGCTGATAAACTTGGTATCGTAAAAGAAATGTGGGATATAGGGGTTAACAAGTTTCCTGTGAAAGATAGTATTCGTGATTTACGAGCCAATCGCAGAGGACGTAAGGGCGCAAAAGCAGGAAAAAGTTTAAAAGAAACTTGTCCGACACATCATACAAAGTATAAATAGAAGGAAAAATGAAGAGGAAAGTACAAATTGAAGAAGAAATGTTCTTAAACATCATCATAAAATTATTTGTTATTTTTCTGATGTTAACATTTTTTACTTTTGATTACATCACTGTTAACGGTGGAACCAAAGCAAATGTTTTAAATGTATATTATGCGGTAATGGCGGCAAGTTTGTTTTTCTTTATTTTAACTTTTTTTCAAAAAATCAAAATTGTCGCTTATATGCTTTTTATGCTTTGTCTGACTGTTTATGCTTATATGTATCATAATACGGAAGAAATCATTGAGCGGCGCCGATTCGTAAATTGCCTGGAAATTGGTAAAGTATATGATCCGGTGCAAAAAATCTGTCGTGATGATTGTTGGAAATGGGATGACAAATCAGGCTGCCTGAAAGAAGATATAAAATAAAGAAATATTATTAAAAAAAGCACTCCCGAATTTTTATCGGAAGTGTTTGTTAAACTGGTGGAGCTGAGGGGGATCGAACCCCTGACCTACAGATTGCGAACCTGTCGCTCTCCCAACTGAGCTACAACCCCATAATAAGTTTTTTTAACCGGTCGAGCGCCAGGTACCCTGTCGCCTTGTGAACCGAAACGAACTGCCGTTCTTATAAAACATTAATTATAAAGAATCAACCCTAAATTTTTAATACCAAACATAAAAACATCCCCGGCATAATGCAAAACGGGGATGTTTTTAACTTGAAACCGGTTATCTTATCCGATAAGCAGACCGGTTTTATCGGCGGAAATCTTAACGGTGGAATCATCTCTGATATCACCATTTAAAAGTTTTACCGCCAGCGGATTTTCCACTTCCTGCTGAATCAGACGTTTTAACGGACGTGCGCCGTAAGCCTCGTCATAACCGTTTTCCGCCAACCAGTCTTTGGCTTTGTCATCAAGCTGCAAAACAATATGCCGTTCGCTTAAACGCTCTTGCAAACGTTTGAGCTGAATATCCACGATTTGGCGGATTTGCTCTTTACCCAAAGCATGAAAAACAATAATTTCATCCAACCGGTTGATAAATTCCGGTCTGAAGAAACCTTTAAGCATTTCTCGCACGTCTTTGCCTTTTTCGCCGGTGCCGAGGTTGGAAGTCATAATCAAAAACGTATTTTTAAAATCAACAGTACGTCCTTGTCCGTCGGTTAAACGACCGTCATCCAAAACCTGTAACAAAATGTTAAACACGTCCGGATGCGCTTTTTCCACCTCATCAAACAAAATTACCTGGTAAGGGCGGCGGCGTACGGCTTCGGTCAAAACCCCGCCTTCGTCATAACCGACATATCCCGGAGGGGCGCCGATTAAACGGGCGACGGCGTGTTTTTCCATATATTCGGACATATCAATCCTTAAATATGCCGATTCTTCGTCAAACAAAAATTCAGCCAGAGCTTTGGCGAGTTCGGTTTTACCGACGCCGGTCGGACCTAAAAACAAGAAAGAACCAATCGGGCGGTTGGGGTCATTTAATCCTGAACGCGAACGGCGCACGGCATTGGCCACGGCCGTAATAGCCTCATCCTGACCAACCACGCGGCGTGCCAAAACTTTTTCCATTTCCAAAAGTTTTTCTTTTTCGTTGCTCATTAATTTATCAACCGGAATTCCCGTCCATTTGGAAACCACTTCAGCAATCACGTCAGGTGTAACCGTTTCAACTGCGGTTTGGGTTTGCGTATGGGCGTTGATTTCGTTTAAGCGCTTTTCCAAATCCGGAATTTCTTTATATTGCAGCTCGCCGGCTTTTTCGTATTGGCCGTCACGCAATGCTTTATCCACTTCAATACGTGCTTTATCCAAAGCCTCACGCAGTTTTCCGGCTTCTTGCACGCTGTTTTTGCTGGCGTTCCATTTGGCGTTTTCATCAGCCGATTCTTTTTCCAAAACGCTAATCTCATTTTCAATTTTTGCCAAACGTTCTTTAGAAGCCTGATCAGTTTCCTTGCGCAAGGCCTCACGCTCAATTTTGAGCTGAATCAAATGCCGGTCAATTTCATCCAAATGCTCCGGTTTGGAATCAATTGCCATCCGTAAACGACTGGCGGCTTCATCAATCAAATCAATCGCCTTATCCGGTAAAAAACGGTCGGTAATGTAGCGGTTTGACATCACCGCGGCAGCCACCAAAGCGGCGTCAGAAATCCGTACGCCGTGATGCAACTCGTATTTTTCCTTAATGCCGCGCAAAATGGAAACCGTGTCTTCCACCTGTGGCTCATTGACAAACACCGGCTGAAAACGGCGGGCAAAAGCTTGATCTTTTTCAATATATTTTTGATATTCTTTTAGGGTTGTTGCGCCGATACAATGCAGCTCGCCGCGTGCTAAAGCCGGTTTTAAAAGGTTGGAAGCATCCATGGAGCCGGAAGTCGCGCCGGCACCGACCACGGTGTGCATCTCGTCAATAAACAAAATGATTTGTCCGTTGGCGGCGCTTACTTCCTGCAAAACGGCTTTCAAACGCTCTTCAAATTCGCCGCGGTATTTGGCGCCGGCAATCAATGCACCCATGTCCAAAGCCATTAAGCGCTTGTGTTTCAAACTTTCCGGAACATCGCCGTTGACGATGCGCAACGCCAAGCCTTCCACAATGGCGGTCTTGCCCACGCCGGGTTCGCCGATTAAAATCGGGTTATTTTTTGTTCGCCGTGACAACACCTGAATCGTATGGCGGATTTCTTCATCACGGCCGATAACAGGATCAAGCTTCCCTTGTAAAGCGCGTTCAGTGTAGTCAGTGGCATATTTTTTCAACGCCTCCATAGTATCTTCGGCACTGGCGCTTTGCGCCGTGCGTCCCTGACGCATGTTGTTGATAACCTGATTAAGCTTTTGCAAATCTACACCGTATGATTTCAGCGCCAACAGCGCCTGCAAAATCCGCTCTACCGTGATATAAGAGTCGCCTGCTTTTTGGGCGATTTGTTCGGCGGAATCCAATACCTTAAAGAAACTTTGTGAACCGGAAATTTGCACGGCGTTTCCTTCTACCCGCGGCAATTTTTCCACATCGGCATTCACGCTTTCACGCACTTTTCCCACATCGGCACCGGTTTGCGCGATTAAAGACGCCGCCATGCCCTGTTTGTCATCAAGCATAACTTTGAGAAGATGTTCGGGCGTTAAAAACTGGTTGGAATTGCGGGCGGCAAGTGCTTGTGCAGCCTGAATAAAACCTTGGCTCCTATCGGTCAATTTTTCCATATTCATTGTATAAAACTCCTTTTCATACAATAAAATATAGGGAGGCTGTTCGTTTCACGCAAGTCCTGATAAAAAAATAATCAATCCGGAATTATTGCGGATATGCAATGTTCTGAAATCTGAAGTCGTTTTTTTAGATGTTTTCTTAAAACCAAAACCCTGCCTTGTGTTTTAGGGCAGGGTTCGTATTCGTAAGGAATTTTATTCCTGTGTTTTTTGTCTGTATTTTCTCAACATACGGGCAGAGGCCTCATCATCAAGAATTTCTTCTTTTACAGGCTTGTTACCACCTTCCAGCTGAGATATTGCCGTAATGACACCTTTACGTACTCTCGGTTTATCTTCCGGAACAATCGGATCCACATGAACTGGCGGAATCTTAATTTCAGGATTTGGTAAATCCGGAATTTTCAACGGAGGAGCCTTAAAATCCAAATCAATTGGCGGTACGGGTTTCGGTTCAGGCTCTGGTTCCGGTTCAGGTTCCGGTTCTGGAACCGGTCTGTCTATCCGTCGCCACTGTCCGTCGTCGTCATGGCAGTCCTTAGCCAGACTCAGACCGGTCAATTGCGTGTTTTCTTTACCGGTTGCCAGAATGTCATCAGTCTTATCCAGCATTCCGTTAATGGCAATTGCCTGTTGAGCGGTAATTTTGTCACCACAACCTAATAAACCGATTAAAGCCTCCATCTCTTGTTGATATTGGTAAAAACGTTGGTTACTGTGAATAGTGGTTATAATTGAGGCTGTATCTTTATTGCTTAAGCCTTCCGGAAACAGTTCTTTTAAACCGGCTTTTAATTCGGATCTGTCAGCATAGGTGTTTTCCTGAGCAAATCGCACCAGTTGTCCCATTTTTTCGTCATCTAATCCTAAGTTAAGATTTTCGAAACGGGTTTCCAAATAATCATGCCCTGACGGGGTTTCCCGCAATGTTCCGTCGCTGGCTTCATAAGCTTTGCGCATAAACGCATACAGACGGTTAAACTTATATATAATTTCTTCTTTGGTTTTACCCGGAAAATGTTCCATAGAACCTTCCAAATTCATATAAGCCCGGTCAAGGGTAACTTCATCGCCGGTGGCAGCTTTAAGTGTACCTTCGGTTGTCCGAACCAGAATATTATATTCATTCCTGGTAATGCCCATTTCTTCTTTGGAAGTGTATGTTGTCGGGAAAAGACCAGAATCATCATTTTCTGTAACCGTTTCCGGCGTAATGTTTGCGCCGTTTTCTCCGGTTCCTCTAAGCGTGTCAGTAGCTGCAAGTGTATCGGTATGAGTAACGGTTGGCTGAGCTTGTGCAGCCGTCGTATCGGTTACCGTAGAGGGGCTTCTGCTAAACAGACGGCTGAACCAATGACTGTTTTCAGACGCTCTGCTGGTCGGAGACTGCGGATTTTCCGTTACGGATGCAGCTACTGCCTGGGTAGGTCCGGCGGCATTGACTATCTCATCAGCACTTCCCTTGCCGCGGGCAAATCCTAAACCCTGGAAGGCAATGTTGAAGCCCAGGCCGATTAAAGCAGAGGTTGCAGCCTGTTTGAATTCGGTACTTTTTTCTTTATTATCAGGATCTTTGGCAGCCACGGCATAAGCAATGGAGGCATCTGTTAACTGGGCAACGGTTGCGGTACCGGCGCGTCCGAGACTGATGGCATGACGGGTTTCGGCAATATTGGAAGCCAAAGTTACATTTAAGCCGTCTTTGGCACCGCTAGCCAGAGCGTTGGCAGCATCAGCCGCTTCCAGACCGTCTTTAAGCCAGGCTAAACCGGCAACAGCCAGACCGGTGTTTAAAACACCGCCGATAATATAAGAACGTTTGTCTTTCCGGCTGTTCATTTTGTTTTTCCAGGCCTGCTTCAAAGCATCCTTGAATTTTAAAGGTTCTTCACCGGCTTCTTTCTTTTTACGGTTGATTTTGCGCATTTCGGCAATAACCGGGAACACCCATGAACCGGCAGCATGATAAGCGGCATAAGCGGCAACGGCCGGAACCAAAACCGGTGCGGCAGCGGCACCGGCTGCACCTGCGGCAGCTGCTGCGGTCCAGTAGCCGAAAGCAGCATTTGCAGCCACGTTACCGATTAATTTAAATTTATTGTCGCTGAAACTGCCCTTAATATTTTTCCAGATTTCATAACGGTTTTTGGAAACTTCATTGGCCAGTTTTTCAAATTTGTTCTTTTTGGTCTGTATGGAAGCAGCCAGCTTGGAAAATCCGTTTTCAACAGCTTTTCCGGCACTTTGAACGCCTTTTTGCATTTTATCGGTCATTTCACCGGTCAAAGCCTGAGCCTTTTGTTTTAAAGCACCGATATATTTTTCAATCCGGCTTGCCGTATCAACACATGAACTTAAAATGCTGTCAACTTTGACCTGAATTTTTTTCCCGCCCTGGAGAATATTATTAAAGATTTCAGTTGCTTTCCGGCTTTGGCGGATAACGTAATTTCTGTATTCCGGTGTGCCGAGCTTTTGTTCCTGTCTGGTCGGTTTTTCCAAAGAGGAAGCAATGGCCGTTTGGGCAAAATCGGCAAAAAAGATGGTTTTGATTTCTTCTTTTAAAAGTTTACTACGGTCACGCTTATTCATTTTGGCAAAGTCTTTATCACCGGCCAAAACGGTTTCGGCTTTTAATTTTGCAGCTTCAAACAACAGGTTGAGATAAGCATCTTTGGCCTTCGCATCCAGAACTTTTTCATTACCGTCGCTATCGTCCGTAATTTCCGTCCGATCTAAAATTTTGACAATATCTTTATTGTCGGTAGTTGATTTAAATTTGTCAAAAGTCCAATTAGAAACAAGACCTTCCAGCTCTTGGTAATTATCTTGATAAGTATCCGGCGTTTTTTCTTCCAGATTATTTTCCTTTTCAAAGGAAGACGTTTTTTGGGCGAATTCTTTTAAGACCGCATGATTGGGGTCTTTTGCCTTAATCACGCGGAGAGCTTCCTGTACCTCTCCGTACGAATAGGTATAAACATCACCTTTTAAGATTTTCAGAGCTTCTTCAAAAGTCATCTTTTTAGCAGGTTCTTTTGCCATGTCAGCATCTCCTTAAAGTCACAAATTCTTCTAATTGATTGCAGTATACACTAAAAAAAACAGTATTTCAACATTTTTTTGACAAAAAAATATTTTTTATTTCTGCTGTCAACATAAGCGTAAAATAAAAGAATACAAAATTTTGCTTGCTTTATGAAAAAGCATATACTATAACCGCCTAAAAGTAAAGGAATTTTGTGAAGGTAAACCATGCGGGTGGATTTTTTTGATTTTAATCTGGACAAAAGTTTAATTGCCAAAGAACCGGTTCAACCGAGAGATATGTCTAAATTGCTTGATTTGTCAAAAGAAGGCGAAATTCATGACCGCCATTTTTATGACTTGCCCGATATTCTGCAAAAAGGCGATGTTCTGGTATTTAATGATACAAAAGTCATACCGGCCAGGCTTTACGGCAAGCGCGGCGAAGCTTTGGTGGAAGTAACGTTGTATCATCCCGTTGACGGTAAAATCTGGTGGTCGTTTATCAAAAATGCCAAGCGCTTAAAGCAAGGAGATATCGTTTCTTTTTATACGGATGAAATTTTACCTGCGGATTCTGACTTTTCAGCCAAAGTTCTGGATAAAAACGGAGAGGACGGCGTATTGATAGAGTTTAACGTTGATGCCGGAAATCTCGGAACATATCTTGAAAAATACGGCTCCATGCCTTTACCGCCGTATATTAAGCGCGATAAGCCGGGGCAGGGGCTGTGGAACCGTTATAATGATAAGGAAAATTACCAGACGGTATATGCCAAACATGAGGGGGCGGTAGCTGCCCCGACAGCCGGTCTGCATTTTACGCCGCGGGTTTTGGATGCTCTGGATAAAAAAGGTGTTGAACGTATCTTTTTGACTTTGCATGTCGGCGCCGGAACATTTTTGCCGGTTAAAACCGAAGATACAAAAGATCATAAAATGCATGCCGAATATGGGGTGATAACGAACGAGGCTGCCGAAAAAATAAATCGTGCCAAAAAAGAAGGGCGCCGGATTATTGCCGTCGGAACCACTTCGGTCCGTCTGTTGGAAAGTGCCGCAGATGAAACAGGTATTTTACATCCTTTCGCCGGTGAAACGGATATTTTTATTACACCCGGATATAAATTCCGGATAATTGATATGATTATTACGAATTTCCACTTGCCGAAATCAACGCTGTTTATGCTGATTTGCGCCATTGCCGGCACCGAGCGGATGAAAAATGCTTATAAACATGCCATGGAACAAAAATATCGTTTTTACTCTTACGGTGACAGCTCCATTTTAAAATGCGTAAACAAAATTTAACCAATATATCTTATTTTAAGAACATGGTTGAAACCGGATAAAGGAAGGTCTTTTTACTATGCCGGGGCTCAAAGAAATATTGACGGCGGTTAAAACATCTTATTTACCGGCGCTTGTTTTAAGCGGCGCGGTGTTTTGTTTTTGCACGAAAATCCGTTTTCAGCCGGGAGAATATCAGCCTTTTCATATTTTGTTTTATTTTTTAATTCTGGGCAACGCTCTGTTTGCGGCAGCGGTCAGAGAAGTTAAACCGCTGTTTCACCTTTTGTGGCTGGCGGTTTTATACCTTGCTGCCGGTAACCTGTCATTTCGTGACGGGGTTGAAGCATGGCAGCAGCCGGAATTTCAGCTTTTGCTGTTTATGCTGCCGTTAAACTGGTTGTATTTTACCGTTTGGGAAAACGACCGGCTGAACAATGAAAAAAATTTTTATGCTTTATGTTTTGTGTTGCTGGAAATGGCGTTGGCCGAAAATTCCGGGCATTTTGTTAATATGGAGAACTTTGTCGGCACGGATACGGTTTTATTATGGGAGTGGGGCGTTGTTTTTCTGTTTTTACTGCTGCATGCTTCCCGTGACGGCAATATTAAAAATGCCGGAATATTTTTTGCTTTTGCCTGTTTGGGGATGATATTTGCTGGTAACTCATCCATGGCGGCGTTCAGTCTTTTTTCTTCCGCATCGGCGCTTGTCTTGTTTTTATCTTCCGTACACAGTTATATTTACAGGTTTGTCCGCGATGAGCTGACCGGCGTATACAGTCGGCGGATGTATCATATCCATTCCCGTAAATCATTTCCGCTCAAATTCAGTATCGGGGTGATATGCCTTGACGATTATGCCAAACTGGTGCGTGTTTTCGGGCAAAAAAAAGTTAACCGTCTGATAAGAATGATTGTCAAAAAAATTCAGGAGCTTGATACCGGAGCTGTTCTTTATCGTTATCATGACGATGAATTTATTCTGGTTTTTAAAAACGAAGATAAAAAACAAAGTTACGAATACTTGGAAACAATCCGCCGGGCCGTTGCCGGAGCGGAGTTTGTTTTGGACCGCCGCCAGGTCGTCAAAGTAACGATATCGGCCGGCGTTTCCGAGAAAAAACGGAGCGATGCCAATGTTGATGTCGTCTTGGAACGTACGCGGGAAGTTTTACAAAAAGCCTATAAGTTTACGCAAAATATTACATCAAAAGCTTAAAAATTTGCGCCAGAACATAAAATCCGGACATTACAGCCGCTCATCCAGATTTTTGCGGCTAACGGCCCGATAAACCGCCCAAATTCCCAAAACAATAAACGGTACGGAAAGCAACTGTCCCATGGTGATATGCCTGAAAATAAAACCGAGTTGGGCATCCGGTTCGCGGAACTGCTCAACCACAGCCCGGAAAAAGCCGTACAAAATTAAAAACATTCCGGAAACAAAACCGGTATGCCGGCGTACCCACCTTTTCTGCCATAACAGGTTAAGGATAAGAAAGAGCAAAACGCCTTCCAAAAGAGCTTCATAAAGCTGCGACGGATGCCGCGGCAGATATCCTCCGTTAGGAAAACGCACGGCCCAGGGGACATCGGTAATCCGTCCCCAGAGTTCGTCATTGGCAAAATTGGCGAGCCTTCCGCAAAACATGCCGATCGGTGCATATAAAGCCGTTAAATCGGTTATGCTTAAAAACGGATATTTAATTTTTTTGGAGGCCAGCCATGCCGCAACAATCACCCCGACGATACCGCCGTGGAAAGACATTCCCCCGTGCCATATGGCAAAAATTTCCAGCGGATTATGCCAAAAAATGCTTTGTCCGTAAAACAAAACATAACCGAGCCTTCCGCCCAAAATAATTCCGAGCGTCATATAAAAGACCAAATCTTCCAGATTTTCTTTGGATATCGGCAGATTATATTTTTTGATATTGCGCAGCACCAAATACCAGGCGGCAATAATTCCGAACAGATATGCCATGGAATACCAGCGGATATCAATTGGTCCGAGAGAAAAGATAACCGGTGAAATTTCCGGATAAGCCAAACCTGTCATCAGTTTTTCCTAAAATGCTGTTTTATCAAATTGCTTAAAAGTATATTAACGGAGTGGCCTCAATCCACATATAAAATTAATTTTTTATGCACAGTTTTTGTATATTATTGATCTTGCATATTTTTTAGTAGGTCAAAATAAGAAAAAATATGAAATGGTGGAAAACTTTTGAAACTTCATTGTCTAAAACGACTCGGTGTTGCAATCTGAAAACAGTTAATTTTTAACTCGAAAAGGCAAAAAATGCTGCAGGCTTCACAAATACGACTCCCGGAAAATCCGATAGATGCGGTTGAGAACATCTTTAATCGCCAGTCTTTGGCGTTTGAGCGCCGCAACGTCAATGAAATTGTGGTTGAGGTGGAAGGAAAATGGAACAATATGCTTTTGTTTTTTGCCTGGGAAGAACATTTGCGCTGCCTGCATATTTCCTGTCTGATGAACATCAATACCGAAATTGCCGACCGTGGAAAAATTTTTGAATTGCTGGCGCTGGTCAATGAAAATCTGTGGTTGGGACATTTTTCTTATTGGAGCGAACACCGGATGCCTCTGTTTAAGCATTCGGTGATTATCCGTGCCGGCGAAACGGATTTTGAAGGAAAGCTTGATCAGGTCATAGGCATTGCCGTGAATGAATGCGAACATATGTATCCGGTTTTTAATGCCGTTTTAACCCAGAACATTTCTCCCGAACAGGCGCTTTTCCCGGCAAAAACCTTTTTGCAGTAAACCGATAAAATTATGAGAAAGAATTTACAATGGCCGGTAAGTATAGAAAAAATAAATTTATCGACTTTTATTTTCCGGATTTGCGGCGATTACAATCTTCGCATAACATTTGACAGTTTTCAGCGATTGTTTTACCACCTGTATGCCAAGGGGTGATATGATCGCCCTGCATTTGTTCAATCTCAAAATGCTGTTTACATTTGGGACATATTCCTTTTTGCCTTTCATAGGCTTCACGTTTCATATTAGAAGAAAAAGCCCGAATGTTTAAATGTCTTTCGTTTCCGTCAAGTACATACGCATAAATGCCGGATTTTTTTGTAACATCATCATCTTGCATAAGTGCAGTTATGCGTTTTTCAATCTCAACAGTATTAAGTGGTTTGTCCTTAAACCGATTATAAAGCTCGCCCCAGTTTATGCCTTTCATTTCTTTACGATAATTAGGAAAAATCGTCTTTACCCAGTTAATGACATTTTGAAAATAAAGCCATAATTCATTTGCGTTTGGGGCGTGCTGGTGTGTTGCCATATATAGCTGAATTTGCCCATCGTTTATCCAGCTGATTGCTGTTTCAAGATAATCTTGCCTGATAGCTGAGCCAGTCAGGTAATCTTTGGCAATATTATAAGCAGGGCAGTTTGTTTTGCTGAAATGGCGTTTGGCATCGGTCAGCCATTCTCCTGTATACATGGCGTTTAGCAGCTCCTGGTCAGTCAGCTTTTCCCCAGCTATATTGATTGTCTTAAACCACTCCAATTTTTCTTTATCGTTACCCTCACAAATATAAATCATAAGCTTATAGCTTAAGATGTGTTCTTTATCGGTAGTGGTTAAGTTAAATAAGTAGTTTCCATTATATGAAAAAGACCCTTTAACATATTCGCAAATGCTGATTGTTCTTTGTTGGCCGTCTAAAAGTTCAAAAGTTCCGTCTTCATTTTTGCACCAATACATAACATTAAGAGGAAAACCTCTTATAACCGTATCAATAACCGCTTCGCGTTGTTTGTCATTATACACAAATTCGCGTTGATATTTGGGGCGGATATTTAATTGTCCATGATAACCGATAACGCCCTCTTCATCATTGTTGACATATCCGTCAACTAAATCTTTGATCAATATCTCGTGTAATTCTATTTTCATTATTTTTTTCTCCGAATTACAATTCTAGCATATGTTGTTCTACCATTCTCAAGCAAACCGTCTTTATCTTTTATTAGTCCATAAGATTTGATAGGTACATTGTCATTTTTTCTAACATCGTTACAATCAATAATTTCAAATTGTTCAGGATTATACTTATCAAGAAACGTTATAGGCACACCCATAAAACCATCATAATCGCAGGGAATATCCGTAACCTTATCAACGTTTATGGCATTATAATTATCATAATGAGGATATGCTTCAGGGGAATAGTTGCGGTATAAAATCATTTTTTCGTGACGTTTTTTATGATCTAGATTTGTAAACCAACGAACACCCATACCTTTACACCAATTACCAAATTTATCTTTTTTGCAAGTTGCTTTATTAGCTTCATAATAATCTTGCATAACTCTTAATAGCATTTCCCCACTGTGCATTGTATAGCCAAGCCATAATTTATCTTCTTTTATTAACGAAAATATTTCTTTATATGTAAGAGCATTTTTATCACCAATGATTATAAACTTTTTATTATACTCAACAAGTTGTGCCACATATTCCCGAAAGAGCGAAAAAGGAGGATTCGTGCAAACGATATCGGCTTCTTTTAAAAGTTCAATACATTCTTCACTTCTGAAATCGCCATTGCCTTTAAGCCTCGTTAAGGCATTCTTCTGGTTAGCGAGCAATATTTTTATATCGCTTAAATCAAAAGCCCCATCTGAATTATTATCAGCAACTTCGGTAATGATAATCTTATGCGCCTGCCGGGTAGTTTTGTTTTCTTTTGCTTCAAAATCAAAAAGTGATAATTCAGTATCGGCAACTGGTGAACCGTCGTAACAAGTAGCAATGAGTTTTTTCAAACCGAGATGATTAAAATTGAGAGCAAAGTATTTGAAGAAATTACTTTCAAATGGATCATCACAATTACAATAAACTGTTTTATCCTTAAAATATTCGTGATAATGGATAAGTTCTTTTTCTATATCGGAAAGCTGGGTATAAAATTCATCATTTTTAGCAACTTTTGCTTTATGCAGTTTTGCATTTTGATTTTTGCTCAAAAATATCGGGGGGGGGTAAGTGTTTGAATATTCATAATTTTATTTTCCGAAGGATAATTGGTAAAAACAATACATAATTAATATATGTCATATTATTTACAATAAATCCACAATTTTATATATGTTGTGTACTCCTTTTTATTTCAACTGTTTTTAAATTGAGCATTATACAAAGCGGCATAAGCGCCGTTTTCTTTTTGCAAAAGTTCTTCATGCGTACCGCTTTCCGCAATTTCACCGTCATTCATAACAATAATCTGCTCGGCATTTTTAATTGTGGACAGCCGGTGGGCAATCACAAAAACGGTACGATTTTTCATCAGGTTTTCAATGGCTTTTTGTACAACGGCTTCGGATTTGTTGTCCAAAGCGGAAGTAGCCTCATCCAAAATAACAATCGGTGCGTCTTTAATCAGTGCCCGGGCAATTGCCAGACGTTGTTTCTGCCCGCCGGAAAGCATGGTTCCCCGTTCGCCGATTTCGCTGTTTATGCCGTGCTCCAATCCGGCAACAAACGTATCAAGATAAACAAGTCTTAGAACTTCATTGATTTCTTCATCGGTTGCATCCGGTTTGCCAAACAGAATGTTGTCTTTAATTGTGCCGGAAAAAAGGAAATTATCCTGAAAGACAACGGCAATGTTGTTACGTAAAGATTCCAGGGAATATTGGCGGATATCCGTACCGTCTATCAGGATTTTACCGGAAGTAACGTCATAAAAGCGCGGCAGCAGGTTGATAAGGGTTGTCTTACCGCCGCCGGAATTCCCGACAATGGCAATGTTGCTTCCGGCGTGGACTTTAAGATTAATGTTTTTTAAAACCGGAACATCTTTATTATATTCAAAACAAACATCTCTAAATTCGATTTCTTTTTTTACATGGCGCAGAGTTCTGGGGTTTTTGCAGTTTTCCACTTTCGGTTTGATACTTAAAATATCCATAATGCGTTCAATGGCCAAAAAGGAAATCTGAACATTGTTAAAACTTTTACCGATGCTTTTAATCGGCGTATATAATAAAATCAACGCAGTAATGAAAGACACGAAATTCCCTGCCGAAATTTTGCCTTCGACGATAAGTGTGCTGCCGTACCAGATAACGGCGCCGATACCGGCAGAAACAATGACATGCATCAACGGCGTCATCCAGCCGGTTTTTTGGACAACCTTCATTGTCAGCTTAAAAATATTAATCAGCGTACTGTCGAATTTTTTATAAATATAGGACTGCAGATTATAAGAAGCGATTGTACGGCTGCCGTTGTGTGTTTCATTATAATTGGTATAGATTTTGGTAGTTTCTTCGACATTGCGGGCAATGCTTTTTTTAATCCGCCGTTTAACCGAAGACAGCGGCATCAGGGCAAAAATCAAAACGGCAATGGCTATAATCGAAAGCTGCCAGGAGTT
Source organism: uncultured Alphaproteobacteria bacterium (assembly GCA_944391705.1). Taxonomy (GTDB): domain Bacteria; phylum Pseudomonadota; class Alphaproteobacteria; order RF32; family CAG-239; genus CAAFZY01. The sequence continues at coordinate 7,606 of CALXUN010000005.1, read as the reverse complement.
ATAAATCAGAACAACGATTAATGACAACGAAGAGAAAAATCTGGAAACAAAAGTTTTTAAATTATCCAATAATCCGGTACAGGCCGTGTCACAGTCCGAAGAAAAACGCTGGATGACAAGACCGGAATCGTTGTTGTCAAAAAAGGAAGTTTCAAGACTTAAAAGCTTTTTAAACAAGGCGCGTTTCAAATCATGGGTGATTTTAGTTCCGACCCAGGTGTTAAGATAAGTGGCGGCATAATTTAATCCGCCCTGAATTGAAGTGAAAGCAATAATCAGAAAAGGAATATAAGCCGGCGACTGAGCAGATTTATCCACCAGGACAATGTCCATATATGGCTTTAAGGCCAGGGCTATAACCGAATCAAGCGCACCGATGGGAATACTGATAAGTATGGCCAGAACGGCGCGGAACATGTAAGGTTTGACAAACGGCCACATGACTTTGTAATGTTCATGAAAACTCATTTTCAGTTCGATTGGTTCGTGTTTTGCCATAAAGTTTTCCTTAAAAAAAGCAGGGAATCAGGATAAAATATTTAAAAATTTTAAGATATACCAGACAATGGCAATCTGAAAGAAAAGCATCAGCCAAAACATGGACTGAAAGCTCTTCTTTTTGGTTTTATGATGAAAAAGCCGCTGGGCAATGAAGGCTCCCGGCCAGCCGCCGAGTAGCTCCAAGGTGTGCAGCTGAATTTCAGGAATACGCCAGTTTCCTTTAACGGCGGCCCGTTTGTCAACGCCGTAGGCCAGAATGGTTGAGATGTTAATAGCGGCAAAATGGAACACCAAAAACAGCAGAAATGTTTTGTAAACAAACGGCGTTACTTTAAAATAATGCGTTTCCACATAGTATGCCGATGCAACAACCAGCCCGAAATATATCAGGAAGAACGGATTTTTTTGCAAAGGGCGGATAAGAATGAGCATAGCCGCCAGAATAGATGTAAAAGTAATAACCATATTTATTTCCTACCGCCGAAATTTATAATAATTTTTTGAAAAAGGCAAACAGATAATTATATAAAAAATAAAAATTGCATTTTAAGGAAGAATTAACTAATATGCTACTTATCAATGACAAATAAGGAGAATAAACCATGAAAAAAATAGTAACAATACTTATGGTTGCCGGTTTGGCGGCCTGCGCTTCCCAAAACAGTCCGGAATGCCAGTACCAAAGATATGAGCGCCAACAGCCGGTTGTTTATGAAGCAAGGCAGATGGAAGTCCAGGTCAAAACAACCCCTTGCGCGTATACGGTAAACAATCCGTGCCGCTGTGCCTACCGGCCTGATCCGTGCCGCGAAGTTCTGCGCCCGCGGGTAAAAGAGATTGTGGTAGAAAAACCGCGCCGCAACTGCCCGCCGGATAATCAGATGATTAATTGCGGCTGCGGCTATTGCCCGACTTTTAAACAACCGGTCGTTTACCAGCAGTTTAACGGCGTACCGGTTTCATCGGCAACGCCGAATGTCCAGTATACAACGGCAAATTATGCGCCTGCCAAAGAAATCATCCCCAATCAGCCGGATGCATACCTTCTGGCTTCCGGCCGGGTATTAAACCGTTTTTTTAAGGATACATCATCGATTTATTCCCAAAGTCCGGATGTTAAATTATTTGTTAAAACCGCCCGGGCCGGCAGCAATGACCTGCCGGGCGGCATAAACAACGGTCCGGATAACATGAAAAAACAAATTGCCGGATCTTATACTTTTGTTTTAAGTGACACACTTGCCGATGCCGATTATTATCTGGAAACGGATGTTGACTGGCTGGATACGCCGAGTAAAACCGTTCCGGCAATACAATACAAGGTTGCGTTATATGACAACGAAAATAATAAAATAAACGAATGGGTTGAGGTTGTTAAAAGAGCGGAAAACTCTCAAAACTGGCTGTAAAGAATGCGTTTCGGACTGGTCCTTTTATTTCTGTTAACTATTACCGTCAAGCCGCTGCTGGCAGAAAACATGCCGGTTTCGGCAGACGGGGCGGTGGAAATATACGGTAATGCCTGTGAAAAATCGGTTCAAGGCGAAAGCAAGTCCAGCACGCGTGTCAGGGCTGCCGATAAGGCGGTCTTTTTAGGTGTTAAAAAAATTGACGGGCTTGCCACAGCCCGGGAAATTTTAAATGAACATGATATCAATGTGTTGGTTTACCGGCTGGTTGACGAGTATGTCGAAGACTTGTCGGTAAACACCACCAAAGATGAGGATGATAAAATCTGTGTGGAAATAAAAGGCTGGATTAATCCGCAAACGGTTGCCGAGGTCGCACAGGATTTTATGGCCGGAAAAAATGCTGCAGAAGAAATTCCGCCCGAAATTGTCGCTGAAGTTGCAGCAGATGTTCAAAATGAAATGGAAATCAAGCCCGATAATCCGGAAAGTCTGGCACTTCTGCACATTACGGCTTTGGAGTATTATAACGGCGCAAAGTCGCTTAAGTATGTGGAAGGTTTAAAAAAACAATTTTCCGGAAACCCGTATTTTTATTTAACCGAAGACGCTGAAATTGCCGATTATGTTATCCGGCCGAAAGTCTTGAAAGCCAAAGTAGATAAGCTTGATGCCGGACATAAGCGCCTGCAGATGGTGGTTACGCTTGAAATTTCGGGCTTAAAAGAAGATGTCGTTAATGAGTATCAGAACCGTTTTGTCTTGTTTGGTGCTGAAGAAGACGAACAGCAGACGGCCTCCCGCCTGCTTAAAAAGTTGATTGAAACAGCCGGCGACGGTGCGTTGCGCAAAATTGAACACAATGAGCAGAAAAAAATAGAACAAAAAGAGTTTGGCCGTCCGCTGGATGAAGCCGTAAATAATCCGGAGCCGTCTTTTTAATTATTTTTCCAGCATAAACGTAACCGGTCCGTCGTTGATGAGCTCAACTTGCATATCAGCCTGAAATATTCCGTTTTTAACCGTTAAGCCGTATGTACGCAACTGGTCTGAAAAGTACAGATACAGGCGATTCGCATCAGCTGGTGCCGCCGCTGTTTCAAATCCGGGGCGGTTGCCGCGGCTGACATCGCCGGCAAGCGTAAATTGCGATACGACCAGAATTTCACCGCCGGTATTCAGAACCGAAAGGTTCATCTTGCCGTTTTCATCCTCAAAAATCCGTAAATTGGCTGTTTTACGAGCCAGATAGACAGCCTGTTCTTCGGTATCGTTTTTTTCAACGCCTAAGAAAACGAGCAACCCTTTTTCGATTCGCGAAACAAGTTTGTTATCAACCGTAACTGATGCATGTTTTACTCTTTGCAGCAGGGCTTTCATCATAAAGTCTCCTTAAAAAAACAGGTAGGACAAATAAACGGCAGCACTGATGCCGGCCAAATCGGCGAGCAATGCGCAAGGCAGGGCAGAGCGGGTTTTAATAATTTTAACCGCGCCGAAATACACCGCCAGGACATAAAAAGTTGTTTCGGTTGATCCCTGGATAACCGAAGCGGTAAAACCTTCAAAACTGTCGCCGCCATAAGTTTTTAAGGTTTCAATCATCATAGCCCGCGCACCGCTTCCGGAAAGCGGCTTCATTAAAGCAGTGGGCAGGGCCGGTACAAAAGCGGTATCGGCATTAAAAAACAGAAGCATTTTTTCCACGCCGGCAATAAACAAATCCATCACCCCGGAAGCACGCAACATGGCAATGGCAGCAAGCATTGCCACCAGATAAGGAATAATTTTGACGGCAATGTCAAAACCTTCTTTGGCACCGTTTATAAAAGTTTCGTAAACATTGAGACGTTTTAAGGCACCTGCCGAAATAAAAATAAAAATAATCAAAAGAAGAAGAAAATTTCCGGCACTGCCCGAATATTTCAACCGGATATCATCGGGAAGCGAGACAAAATACCAGGCCAGTCCGCCGATAAACAGGGCAAAGCCGCCTAAATATGCGAGGACGGTTTTATTAAAAATATTAAGTTTTTGTACCCAGGCAACGGCAAGAAAACCGGTCAGCGTCGAAACGGAAGTGGCAAGCAAAATGGGAACGAATACCGCACACGGATTGGAAGACCCGAGTTCGGCGCGGTACATTAAAATGTTAATCGGAATAATTGTTACCGCGGAAGCATTAAGCACCATAAACAAAATCTGGGCATTGGAAGCGGTATCTTTTTTGAGATTTAATTCCTGCAGCTGTTCCATGGCTTTTAACCCCATCGGGGTGGCGGCATTGTCAAGCCCCAGCATATTGGCAGCCATGTTCATGACAATGGAGCCGATAGCCGGATGATTATCCGGGACTTCCGGCATGATTTTTTTAAATAACGGCGCCAGAGCTTTGGCAAGAACAGAGGTCAGTCCGGCACATTCGGCAATTTTTAACAACCCGAGCCACAAACAAAGCATACCGGTTAAGTTAATGCAAATGGTAAAAGCCGTTTTGGCCGCATCAAATAAAGCGTTTACCGTTAATGTCCAGATTTCGGCATGTCCCAGAGCGAAAGCTTGCCAGCCGGCAGCCAGAAAAGAAATCAGAAAAAAAGCAGTCCAGATAATATTAAGCATCGGTTTCTCTCACAACGTTAAAAAAAGATTAGTTTAAAAAGATGAAAATTATTTTAATGTTTTTTTTAAGAAACATCATTTATACTTAAAACAGTGTTTAAGGAAAAGGAGAAAGCCCGTGGAAAAGTGGATTGCCATAATTGCCGCCGTTGTTGTTTTGGGTGGTTTTTATCTGTTGTATGTTTCATTGGTCAAGAAAAAAAATAAGGTTAAGGAAGCATCCTCCGGCATAGACGTACAGTTAAAAAAACGCTACGACCTTATTCCGAATTTATTGCAGATGGCTTCCAAGTTTATGGAGCATGAAAAAGATTTAATGACTGAAATCGTCCGTCTGCGTACGGAAGCCATGAAAAAAGATTTTGGCGGAGATCCGAAAGCCGCAATTGAACTGGCAAACGAAATTGATGCCCGCCTGCGTGATTTCTGGTTATCGGTAGAAAATTACCCGGATTTGAAATCAAACCAAACCATGCTACAGGCCATGCAAAGTTTTAACGAAGTGGAAGAGCATATTGCCGCGGCCCGCCGCTTTTATAACGCCAGCGTTAATGATTTGAAAAATGCGGCGGAAATTTTTCCCGGAAACCTGGTGGCGGCAATGGTCGGAATTAAAGCCGACATGCCCTTTTTTGAGGCAGAAACCAAGGAAAAACAACGTGTGGATGCAAAAGAGTTCTTTAAATGATGACGCCTGATTTTGAAAACATTGAGTATGAACAATATACAAATCTGAAAAGCCGTTTTGATCAATATTATCAAACCACGCTTTATCCGTTCTTAAAACAAAAAGAGGATACGCGCTTAAAATATGTCAACCGGTTTTGGTTTTTGCTTTTGTTGTCGTTTTTTGTTTTACCGATGGCAATACTGGTCATTTACTTTGTTAATAACTACAGTGAGATTAATATAGACTGGGGCATTTTTTATATCATTGTTGCCGTTGCCGTTTTTGTTTTACGCGGTCCATTTGCCAAATACCGCAAAGAAGTCAAAAATGATGTTATGGATTTGTTTGTCCGCTTTTTTGACGGCTTTTCCTATCACCAGGGTGCCGGCCTAAGTCCTGCACTGCTGGAGAGAAGCCGGATTTTTCCCGCTTATACAAAAGCAAAAGCGGATGATTGTTTTGACGGTGTTTATGATGACGTAGCCTTAAGGGTATGTGAAGAGCATTTAGAAAAAGAATATCGCACGTCTAAAGGCAAAAGGCGGGTTCAAACCGTCTTTCAAGGTATTGCCGTGGAAATGGGGATGAAAAAACCGTTCAAAGGCCAGACGATTGTCTTAAAAGATTCGGGCTTTTTCAATAAATTCAAGGGATTTAACGATTTGGAAAGAGTAAAACTTGAAGATGTGATTTTTGAAAAACACTTTGAAGTTTATTCTTCTGACCAGATAGAAGCGCGTTACCTGCTGACGACCGCTTTTATGGAACGGATTTTGAAGTTAAAAGAACTGTATAAGGGCAAAAAAATCGAAATCAGCTTTTATGCCAACAAAATTTTGCTGGCGATTGATACTAGAGAAGACATGTTTGAGCCGTGTTCGTTTTTTAAGACCAATTTGAATAAAGAAAAAATTGATACGGTTTTTGAACAATTCTGGACCATTTTTTCCGTTATTCACGTATTAAAACTCAACCAGAATACCGGTATGTAAAAAAAGCCCGCTTAAAAAAGCGGGCTTAAAAGTTAGTTTTGCCTGGATTTTAACAAGTGGTATTGTGCCAGCATGATAATCACAAGATAAGGCAAAAACATTTCGCTGCTTTCTTCCAAAAGCGACCAGATTTCAATTTGCCCGCGCGGCAAAGAAACATCATTATGTGCATCACGCCAGTTACCCGGAAAACGATCGGCAAATTTGGCAAATACCAAAACCGTGCAAAAAACCGCTGTGGACCAGGTAACGGTGTTAAACTTAAAGAAAGACAAAACCAGATGTTTGGCATATTTAATCGCCAGATAAATCACCGCCCCGAAAATCACGATTAACAGCAATCCGAAAACAATCTTTTCCCCCAGAGGGTTATCAGGGTTTAAGAAGAAACGCGATTTGAAAGGAGTGGTATCGGTGCGCGACAAATGGTGCTGAATGCCGGCTTCGCGCAAAAATGCACACATGGCTAAAAATAAATAAATGCCCCAGGAGGTAATTTTATCGGTATAATCTTTGGCAAAATACATTAAAGCCGCCAGCATGGAAATATAGCCGATGTTGGTGATGAGCTCAATAATTTGCCCGTCTTCGGTAATCTTAAATTTCTGCTCGGGAAAATAAACAAGCACCACGGCCAGCATCAGTCCCCAGCAAAGAGCAAACAAAACCGGCGTAAAAAACGGTGATAAAAAAACTTTTTTCATGATTTATTCCTCAAAATTATCTCAAAATATACAGGACTATATAATTAAAGTATTCGGAAATAAACAGTTTTTTTAAAGAAGGTGCATAAATCCGGATGGTTTAATTTATACAAAAATCCAAATCCGGAATGTGGTGGCCGTACTTTCTTCGGTAAATCCTCGGCACAATGCATCAATTTTATCCAAATCCAACGCCGCTATGCAGCGCCCGCTTGGCTGGCATGAATCTTGTCCGTAATAAACGGTTTGTTTATTTTCATTTACACCCATGCCGTAGGTTTCAAGAGCATGTAAAATAGGGGCATTTTCTTTTCCGGTTTTAATAACGTTCCGGCAGATTTCCACATTTAAATCATCTTCTCCGGGGTTGAGGTATACTTCGGCCACCATGGCATTTCGCCGCGGTTTGCCGACAAGAACGGATGTATTCTGGCTTCCGGTGACATAAAAAGCAACCCGCAGACCAAACACATCATATACATAGGACTTGGTATCAGGCCGTATCATTTCTTTGGGAACAGCGCCAAGAGAAATAAAAGTACTGGTAATATTATTGGTAATGGTATTATTGTCAATCGTGATTTTGCCGGCATATAATGCTGCCGTATTGAAAATGGTATTTAATTGCTCGGCCTGTTTGTTGAGTTTATATTTAAGCATTGCCTTTGAGTAACCGGAAATAGCCCCGACCGATAAGACACCGATAATGGC
>CALXUN010000004.1 GCA_944391705.1 uncultured Alphaproteobacteria bacterium | reverse complement strand
TTGGCCGTCGGCAACGAAGCCAAACAAATGCTCGGACGTACGCCGGGGAATATTCATGCCATTCGTCCTTTGAAAGATGGTGTGATTGCTGATTTTGAGATTGCCGAAGAAATGATTAAATATTTTATCCGCAAAGTTCATAACCGCCGTACTTTTGCCACACCGATGATTATTATCTGCGTTCCTTCCGGTTCAACGGCCGTGGAGCGCCGGGCTATTCAGGAATCGGCCGAAGCTGCAGGTGCCCGTAAAGTCTGGCTGATTGAAGAACCAATGGCTGCGGCTATCGGCGCCGGTTTACCGGTAACCGAACCGACAGGTTCAATGGTTGTGGACATCGGCGGCGGTACGACAGAAGTTGCCGTTTTGTCTTTAGGCGGTATTGTTTACGCCCGTTCGGTGCGTGTCGGCGGTGATAAAATGGACAGCGCCATTATTTCTTATATCCGCCGCAATATGAATTTGCTGGTCGGGGAAAGCAGTGCCGAACGGATTAAAAAAGAAATCGGCTGTGCCTGTCCGCCGGCAAAAGGCGACGGCCGGACTATGGAAATAAAAGGTCGTGATTTGATGAACGGCGTGCCCAAGGAAATAGAAGTTAACGAACGCCAGATTGCCGAAGCCTTGTCCGAACCGGTATCTTCCATTGTTGAAGCCGTTAAAGTGGCTCTGGAAAATACGGCACCGGAGTTGGCAGCCGATATTGTCGACAAGGGTATTGTCTTAACCGGCGGCGGTGCACTTTTAACCTCTCTTGACCAGGTTCTGCGCAATGCCACCGGGCTGCCGGTGTCTGTTGCCGAAGAGCCTTTGGCCTGTGTGGCAAAAGGTACAGGTAATGCACTGGATAATATTGATAAATTAAAGAGTGTGCTGTCGACGATGTATTAACCGCCAAGGCGTTTGTTTTAAGGAGAAGTTTTCAAAATGAAACGCCGCCGGGTGTTGTTTATACGTTTAAGCCAGTTCAGGCTTTTTATCCGGAAATTTTTAATTGCGGTTTTGTTTGTGTCCGCTTTGGCTCTGATGATGCTGAGCAAAGCGGATTCGCTTGTTTTGGAAAAAACATCGGATGTTCTTTTACAGGTTTTTAATCCGGTTATCAGGGTTGTGCAGCTGCCGGCGCAATTTGTATATGGCGTTTACGGAAAAATTAAGGACGTCAGCCGGGTTTATGCCGAAAATAAAAAGTTGAAAAAAGAACATGCCGACAGGCTGTTGTTAAAAAACCGTCTGCGTACCCTTGAGGCGGAAAATAAACTTCTGGCCCGGCTTTTGAATTATACGCCGCCGCCGGAGGCAACGTTTGTAACGGCAAAAATTATTGCCGAAGAAGGAGACGGCTTCTCCCATTCTTTGATTGCTTATGTCGGAAAAACGGATAAGGTTAAAGAAGGTCAGGTGGTTTTGGGTGGCGAAAGTGTTGTCGGCAGGGTTGAAACCGTGGCCGGAAAATATGTACGCGTGTTGTTGTTTACGGATATCAACTCAAAGATTCCGGTTATCGTTGAAAGAAGCCGAGAACGGGGGATTTTGTCCGGTGACAATACGACTGTCCCGAAGTTGCAGTTTACGGCGTTAAATGCCGATATTAAGCCCGGTGATATGTTGGTAACTTCCGGTGTGGCGGGAATCTTCCCGGCCGGACTTCCGGTTGGTATTGTCAGCCGTATCGGCGAGGATGAAACGGAAGTTGAAACCATTACGGATATTCCGCGGTTGGAATATGTCAGGATTGTTGACTACGGAATTTATGATGATGTGGTTATGATGACATCGGAAAACGAGGAATGAAATGGAAGAAACGTTTTCGGAAATTCTTGAAACCCGCCTGAAAAGGCTTTTGCCTTTTCTGGTTTCGGTTTTTTTGCTGTTGGTTTTTTATGTGCCGGTTCATCTTCCCTTATCCCGTTATTTGCGGCCGGATATCGGTATGATTTGTGTCTATTTTTGGGCTCTCTACCGGCAGGATCTTTTTGGTCCGTTTTCGGCATTTTTGCTGGGGGTGGCTGCAGATAGTCTGAGTGCTGTTCCGATTGGGCTGAACATTTTTGTTTTTATGTTTATATTTGTTGCCGGCAGTACTTCCAGCAGTTATGTCAACATGAAACCTTTTGCCGTAAGCTGGGCCGGTTTTGCGGTTGTGTCTTTTTTGGCGTTTGTCGTTAAATGGCTGCTGGCTTCGGTTTTTTACAGTAAATTTCTGGTGTTTGGCAGTGTTTTTGCCGGCTACCTTTCAACAATATGTTTTTATCCTTTAATTGCCCGATTGAATATTTTTATTCAAAATCGTTATCTTGCCAACGAGGAAGTTGTCTATGAACAGGGATAATGATAAAGGAAAAACGTTGTTGCGGCGGACGGCATTGGTAGCTGTTGGCGCCTTCTTTCTTTTGTTGATGCTGATTGCAAGATTATATTATCTTCAGGTATATCAAGGAGATAAATATCGGATGCTCGCTGATGAAAACCGGATTTCAACGCGTGTTTTAATTCCGCCCAGAGGTTCGGTTTATGATCGCAACGGCGTTGCGCTGGCAACAAATGAACAGAATTTTCAGGCTTTGGTTATTGCCGAACAAACGCCTGATTTAGATACGACTTTGGAACATTTTAAAAAAATCATTCCTTTAACCGGTGAAGAGGAAGAGAAAATAAAAAAAGAGGTTCGAAATAACAAAAAATTTGTTCCGGTTAAACTAAAGGATAATCTGACATGGAATGAGGCGTCCGCCGTGCTTTTGAATGCTCCTTATCTGCCGGGCGTCTTTATTAATGAGGGGTTAAACAGAAGTTATCCTTTGGGAATTTATACGGCGCATTTTTTGGGTTATGTCGGTGCGGTGGCGGAAAATGATGTCAAAGATGATCCGCTGATGATGGTTCCCGGATTTAAAATCGGAAAATCCGGATTGGAGAAAACCTTTGAGAAAGAATTGCGAGGCCAGGGCGGAAATGTCAAACTGGAAGTTAATGCCTATGGCCGGATTATGAAAGAGATTGAGCGTGATAAAGGCTCAGCCGGAAAGGATTTATATCTGACCATAGACAGCCGATTGCAGAAATTTGCACAAGATGCTTTCGGTGATAACAGCGGTGCAGCCATCGTTCTTGATGTTCACAGCGGCGAAATTCTGGCTTTTGTTTCCGTTCCTTCTTTTGATCCGAATTTGTTTACGACCGGCATTTCACATAAAGATTGGAATGCATTGCTTAATAATGAGAGGCATCCGTTAACCAACAAAGCTATTTCGGGACAATATTCTCCCGGTTCGACTTTTAAGATAGTGGTTGCCCTGGCGGCTTTGGAGTCCGGCGTTATTGATGAAAATACGACATTTTTTTGCAGCGGTTCCATGTCTCTGGGAAATCATGTTTTTCATTGCTGGCGGCATTGGGGGCACGGAAAACAGAATGTGGTTGAAGCCTTGAAAAATTCTTGTGATATCTTTTTTTATGAAGTGGCACTGCAATTGGGGATTGAAAAAATTGCCGATATGGCACGTTTGCTCGGTATGGGAAAACCGACAGGAATTGCTTTGGATAATGAACGCGGCGGGCTTATTCCGGATCAGGCGTGGAAATTAAAAAAATACGGTGAGAAGTGGCAGCAGGGTGAAAGTGTTATTGCCGGTATCGGACAGGGATATGTTCTGGCAACGCCGCTGCAGCTGGCCGTGATGGTGTCGCGTGTCGTAAATGGCGGATACAGCATTGTGCCAACATTCATAAAACCGAATTTGAAAGAAAAAGGGAAAATTAAAAAATTACCGGTTTCGAGAAAAAATATAGAAATTGTCAAACAGGGAATGTTTGAAGTGGTTAACGGTGAGCACGGAACGGCAATTGCAGCGCGTTTTAATATGGATGGCATAAAAATGGGCGGAAAAACCGGAACAACCCAAGTGCGCCGGATAAGCATGGAAGAACGGAGATCCGGTGTCGTCAAAGATGAAGATTTGCCATGGCGGTTGCGCAATCATGCCTTGTTTGTCGGCTATGCACCGCAGGATAATCCTCATTATGCGGTGGCAGTCGTGGTAGAACACGGATCATCGGGATCCGGTGTCGCAGCACCGATTGCTTCTAAAATTTTGCAGGAAGCTATTCGTCTGGATATTAAATGATAAGGTAAAACAATGTACAAATATTATGAAAGCGGGCTTAAGAGTCAGGCATTATCGCTAAAAGAAAAATTTTTTAATATAAATTTCGGGTATGTTTTTTGCATTATTCTGTTGGCAGTTATCGGGGCTGTTGCTTTATATTCAGCGGCAAACGGCAGTTGGTCTCCTTGGGCATACCGGCAGTCGGCTCGTTTCGGGGTAGCTTTGGGGCTGATGTTTGTTATGGCTTTGATTGATGTTAAAATATATTTAAAATATTCTTATGTGGCTTATTTTCTGGTTTTATTGTTGTTAATTGCGGTAGAGGTCGGTGGTCATGTCGGCATGGGGGCGCAGCGCTGGATTGATTTGAAACTTTTTAAATTGCAGCCGTCCGAATTGATGAAAATTGCCATGGTTATGGCTTTGGCCAAGTACTTTCACAGTTGCACCTTAAATAAAATCGAAAGTATCCGGGGAATTATCGCGCCGGCTTTAATGGCTTTGTTTCCGGCCGCTTTGATTATTATTCAGCCGGATCTCGGTACGGCATTGATGCTGTTGTTTACAACAATGGTTATCTTTTTTGTTGTCGGCGTACAATGGTGGAAGTTTGCCCTGCTTGGCGGTGCCGGTATGGTGTTGGCGCCGATTGCCTGGCATTTTTTGCACGATTATCAGAAAAACCGGGTGTTGACATTTCTTAATCCGGAAAGGGATCCTTTAGGCAGCGGTTATCATATTATCCAGTCTAAAATAGCGCTGGGCTCAGGCGGCATTTTCGGTAAGGGTTTTTTAAACGGAACCCAGAGCCATTTGAATTTTTTACCGGAAAAACACACTGACTTCATTTTTACCATGCTTTCGGAAGAGTTCGGTATGATTGGCGGAACGCTGGTGATTTTGATAAATATGATTATTATTGCTTACGGTTATGTTTTTGCGTTTCGGACATCAAGCTATTTCGGAAAATTGGTTATCATCGGCCTGAATACCAATTATTTTATGTATGTGTTTATTAATATTGCCATGGTTTTGGGGTTGTTACCGGTGGTTGGCATTCCGTTGCCGCTGATTTCTTACGGCGGTACGGTTATGCTTTCGGTTATGGCCAGTTTCGGCATCATCTTGTGTATGGATATCAACCGCCATTTAAATCTGGGGCGGAGCTCTTTCGGTGATGATTAGGGTTTTATAGACCATCGGTCAAATTGAAAAAATTTTCTTTCTGATTATTTTTTGCTTTAAACAGGAGGAAATTATGAAACATATTGCATTCGGACTGATTGTGACAATGCTTCTTCTGGCTTGTGCCACGTCGCAGAAATATGACCGGGAACTTAAAAACTGGGTTGGCAAAAAAGAGACGGCATTGCTGGATGCCTGGGGTCGGCCAAGTGCTGAAAAGTATTTAAGCGATAATTCCAAAATCATTACTTATACTAAAATTAACGAATGGTTTTACCCTTCGGAATATTATTTTTATAATGACGGCTGGGGGGTGGAAAATATAACTTATGATCCGTTTATGAATGGATATGAATACAATCCTTATGCTGAAATAACCGATACGGAAGTTACGCAATACTGCCAAACTTCATTCTGGATTGAAAACGGTGTGATTACCGCATGGAAATGGCGCGGTAATAACTGCGTTGCCCGCTAGCGCTGAAAATTGTTATTCTTTGCATAGGTCGGCATTTGTTTCGTTGGCCTGTCCAACGGTCTTTCCCGGTTTTGTACCGGCCGGGCTTTGTCGCCCAAGAATTCAAAACTTTCGTTTTGCATGGCTTTTTGCAGCGGAGTCATCGGAATTTGATGGGACTTTATAAGCTCCCCGAGAAATTCCTTGGTTTCGGGCGTATAATGCTTAAGCTGACCTTGCGGCGAGCGCAGGCATTCAACAAATTCTTTTTCCCGTTTTTGCTGAATGATTTTGTTAAGCAAAGAATCTAACTGAGGCAAAGCCGCTTCTTTGTCAATTTTTCCCCGGTTTAATTGTTTTAAGATATGAACGGCCATTCTTTCCGGTTGATTTTCGCACCAGTCCTTTTTGATTGTTTTGTGGTCATATTCTCGGGTTTCTCGCCACATTTTCTTTTGTTCCGGCGTAAGCTTTGACGGGTTGTCAGCGGCAAGTTTAAGCCGGATTTGTCTGGTATAGGCAAGATTTTGGGCAGCTTTTGTGGAATATCCTTTGTCCGTAATGGCTTTGACAATGATTGCCGCAGCGGCATAATCGGCAGCCGTAAAGCCGATATTTTGCATCATATTGGCCAGTTTTTCTTCCGGCCGGTTATTTTCAATATTTTTAATTTCAGCATCGGTTAAGTTTGGATCAGTCCGGGCAGCTTCCATGATGTCTTCCGGAACGCGTCCGTTATATTTGTTGCGAATCCACTCCGGAACTTTCATCCAGGTTTCAAAATTTTCCCGGTGTTTTGAGAATACGGCATTAACCAGCGAATCGGAAACCGAATCCGATGATAATTTGGAATAATCTTCCGGATGGTTTGCTTTTAAGAAATTTAAAAATTCGGTTCCCGTATCAGCCATGATTTATTTTCCTGCAGATGATTTTTCAAATTTTGTTTTCAAAGCTGCAATAAAGGCATCTTTACGCTGCGTGTCTACTTTTCCGTCTTTGTCGGTAAAGCGTTCATTTAACTTTGTTTCGGCAACTCGTTTTTCATAATCACCGCCAACCCTTTTTTTCAGATCTTCCGGCATGTCGGCAACTCTGATGCCTAAGCGTGCAGCCATGATTTTTTCACGTTCTTCTTCTTTTTGCTGCCGGCTTTGCAACTGTTCAGGGGTCATCTTTTCCCGGATAATGCCGACTTGCTCTTTTCGGATTTCATAGCGTTCATTGATGCTTTCCTCATTGCGTTCTTTGGCCTCATTGTCTTTTAACTTGCCTCTGACCGTAGCCAGTTTTTGGTTGATGGCTTCCTGTCTTGCTCTTTCTTCTCCGGCTTTAACATAATCGCCTAATGTTTTTTGAACGCCTTCCGGCAGTTCTTTAATATATTCGGCATTCATATCAATTTTAGGCGGATTGACCATGGCCAGTTCTGCACCGTCTTGGTATTTTTCTTTGTTCATCAGGCATGCTGCCAAGAGCATGGCTTTCTGCTTATCGTCTAATGTAGCCCCAAAGGTAATGCTCAAATTGTTTTTGACGGCATCTTTAACCAAACCGCTGTACATTTCCAAATGGGAATCTTTACCGATTTGAACTTTGTCCGGCGCTGTATATTTAATTTCGCCTTTTTTATCATCTTTGCTTAAAGTGCAGCTGAAAGTTTTACTTTCCGTATCTTTTGCCGGATCGTTTTCGAAGTTGTTTTCAACAGTGGCGGCATATTCTTTCCAGAATTTGCGTTTTTTTTCAATCCAGTCCAGCTCAGGTGACGGATTTTCTTCAACAGTACCGACTTCAATAGTACCGCGAGGGGCGGGAGCTTTGTTTTCTTCTGCGGTTTTGTTTCCTTCGGCCGGGATTTCGGGTGCTTTTTCCTCTTTTTCAGGCTCTTTTACAGCGCTTTCGGGGGCTTTTGTTTCTTTTTCGGCCGGTTTTTCAGCCGATGATGATTCTTTGCCTACTGTTGCTTTGGCAATTTTCTCGCGGATTTCTTTTAATGTTTCTTCGCTGTTTCCTTTTGGAAAATCTTCAACAGCCAAACCGGCGCTTTCCCATGCTTTTTTTGCTTCGGCTATTTGTTCGTCTAAAGTGTTTTTCTTTTCTTCAGTCATTTTTGAAACTCCCTTGTTTTTAAGCGCTTCGGTTTTTTGTTTACGGCGGTTGAATTTTTCAATCTGGCTTTCCATAAGTTTTCTCCGTTTATGGCTTCATCATAGCATTGTTTTTTATTTTTGTCTAGTATTTTGTTAAAAACTTAACACCCGCTTTTTATGGCGGGTGTTAAAGATAAAATTTCCTGTTCTTTTATGCCACTTTGGCATCAAAGGTTATGCTTTTGCCTTCAATGTTATCGGCCGTCCCGCCGGAGCAGGTATTGTCTACCTTGACAGCCAAAACCTGTTCGGCAATGTAGGCCTTGTTTTCATTTAAGGCTTGTTCAAGCTCGGCATCGTCGGTTTTCCAACAAAGCTCAATCCGGTCCGAGATATTGAAGTTTTTATCTTTGCGGAGAGTCTGTACCAGACGGACAAAGTCGCGGGCCATGCCTTCGCGTTTTAAGCTTTCGGTAACGTTTGTATCCAGGGTTACCACGGCCTTGTTGTCGGCAAAGGAGCGGCCGGCAACGCCTTCTTTCATATCTAAGCGGACTTCAAATAAATCCTTACTTAAATTCTTGCCGGCAATGCTTAATGTGCCGTCAGCGTTTAATTCCCAAAGACCCTGTTTATAGGCCGCCATAACCGCGCCCATATCTTTGCCTAAGCTTTTACCCAAAAGCGGCGTGTAAAGGTAAAGCTTTTTATCGGCATATGCGGCCAGGTTGTTATCAAATTTGATTTCTTTGACATTAAGTTCGTCTTTGACAATTTCCTGATATTCTGCCGGCAGTTTGGCACCGACCAGTGTCAGGCTTGCCAACGGCAGGCGGTTACGCAGGTTCTTTTCTTCCCGGATGAACTTTCCGGCCGAGCAGAGTTCCTGCAAGAAGTCCATTTCCTGCATCAGCTTTTCATCGGCTTTGATATCGGAAAGTTCCGGATAATCGGTCAGGTGAACAGATTCTTCACCGGTCAGGGTTTTAAACACATATTCACTGACAAACGGCATTAACGGTGCCAAGATTTTGCTTAAATTGAGCAAAACGGTATAGAGCGTATCAAATGCCAGCGTTTCACCTTCCCAGAAGCGGTCGCGGGTGCGGCGGATGTACCAGTTGTTTAACACTTCCATGAAGGCGGCCGTTTCATCAGTGGCCAGGGAAACGTTATAGCTTTCCAAACCTTGTTTGACGACATTACGCAAATGTTTGAGTTTGGAAAGAATATAATTATCGATGGCCTCGCTTGAAGAAGATATTTCTTTGGCTTTATACCCTTCGGCATTGGCATAAAGCGTGAAGAAATAAAAAGCATTCCACAGCGGAATAAGCGCCGGACGCGAGGCTTTGGCAATTTCTTTACCCTCTTTGTCAACGGCCAGGTTGCCGCCTTTTAAAACAGGCGATGATACCAAAAACCAGCGTAAAGCCTCCGAACCGATGTTTTCCAGCACTTCATTCGGGTCCGGATAATTCTTTAAGCGCTTGGAAAGCTTTTGTCCGCCTTCGGCCATCAAAAGACCGGTGCAAATGCAGTTTTTAAATGCCGGTTTGTTATGAAGGGCGGTGGCTAAAACGGTTAAGGTATAAAACCAGCCGCGGGTCTGATCCATGGCTTCGACAATAAAGTCGGCCGGAAAATGGCTTTCAAACCATTCTTTGTTTTCAAACGGATAATGTACCTGGGCATACGGCATGGAACCGGATTCAAACCAGCAGTCAAACACATCACCGACACGGTGCATCATGGTTTTGCCCGACGGGTCGTCCGGGTTGGGGTAAACAACTTCGTCAATATAAGGTTTGTGCAGGTTGGTAACTTCAAAACCGGTTTTTTCCTTAATTTCTTTTAAAGAGCCGAAGACGTCAATTCGCGGAAACTTCGGATTATCCGATTTCCAAACCGGAATCGGCGTTCCCCAGAACCGGTTGCGGGAGATTGACCAGTCGCGCGCGCCTTCCAGCCATTTACCGAAACGCCCGTCTTTGATATGTTCCGGAACCCAGTTAATCAGCTGATTGTTTTTGACCATTTCATCGCGGAAGTCGGTTACTTTGACAAACCACGAAGACATGGCTTTATAAATCAGCGGCGTATCGGTACGCCAGCAGAACGGATAAGAGTGGGTATATTGCTCTTTTTTGACTAATAATCCGTTGGTTTTGAGCCAGGACATAATCGGTTCGTTGGTTTCAAAAACCTGTTTGCCTTCATAATCAGTCACTTCGGCAGTAAATTTACCGGCCTCATCAACCGGACAGACAATCGGGAAGTTCTCATCATAAGCACGGCAGGCTTCAAAGTCGTCCTGACCGAATCCGGGAGCAATATGGACAATGCCGGTACCGTCTTCGGTTGATACAAACTCACCGCTTAAAACCTTAAAAGCGCCTTTTTCTTTTAAATGTTTGAAGTAAGGGAACATCGGTTCATAGCTTAAACCAACCAGCTCGGCACCTTTAATGCTGCCGGTTTGAACGGCATGTTCAAGCTGTTTTTTGTAGCGGCCGAGCAAGGCTTCGGCTAAAATGTATTTCTGACCGTCTTCTTCCATAATGGCATAATTAATGTCTTTACCGACAGCCAGCATTAAGTTTGAGGGAAGCGTCCACGGCGTTGTGGTCCAGACCAGCATTTTCATGCCGTTTTCAAGCGTAAACATAACAGTTATGGCATTGTCGGTTTTATCTTGATAGCCTTGGTTAACTTCAAAGTTGGAAAGCGGGGTTTCGGCTGCCCAGGAATATGGCAAAACACGGTAATCTTCATAAACAAGACCTTTATCATAAAGCTG
Organism: uncultured Alphaproteobacteria bacterium; assembly: GCA_944391705.1. Lineage (GTDB taxonomy): Bacteria > Pseudomonadota > Alphaproteobacteria > RF32 > CAG-239 > CAAFZY01. Next base: position 87,406 of record CALXUN010000004.1, on the reverse strand, counting down.
TTTGAAGTTACTGATGACGCTTTCCATGAAAGGTAAATCCATGGTTTTGTAATCGTGATTAAAATCAACCCAGCGGCCGATGCGTTTGAACATTTCCACCCAAATACCGGAATATTTCAAGACATCCGACCGACAAAAGTCGTTAAATTTTTCCACCCCGTATTGCTCAATTTGTTTGCGTCCGGAAACGTCCAACTGTTTTTCGGCAGACATCTCGGCGGGCAGGCCGTGACAATCCCAACCCAAACGACGTTCCACTTTTTTGCCGTTCATGGTTTGGAAACGGGCAACAACGTCTTTAACGTATGATACCATGATGTGGCCGTAATGCGGGGTTCCGTTGGCAAACGGCGGGCCGTCATAAAAAACGAATTCAGCGGCGCCGTCGCGGTTATGGACGGATTTTTCAAAGGTCTTGTCTTCTTCCCAGAATCTTAAAATTTCTTTTTCCAACCCGACAAAGTCAGGCTTTGCCTTTACTTCAGCATAATGTTTCATTGTTTTATACCTGTTTTTTGGTTAACGTATTAAATTTTGAAAATGTGATATTTTAAATAAAAGATGCCATCCCCTTAGGGGATAATAATGCCGATGATATGTATGTTATTAAAATGCATCTTTGTTTCTCTTAGAAAAAATCTGTTACAAACTGGCAATAAAATACAACAACTTTTAAATAGCGTCAATAAGAAAATAAGATTTTATAATAAAGCTAAATGTTTTTGGATTTAAAGGTTTTTCCATTGGAAGATAATGCGAATGGAGTATACTATAACTCTATAGGAATGTAGCATGGGTGATCTTCTATACAGGAATTACAGGTTGTGTCAATGTCTTTCAGAGTCATGTTTTTTAGACAATTCCGTTTCTCATTACATTGTTCATCGCCATACCAAGCATAATCAGTTATTCCATCATTCCAAACCCAGGCATAATATAAGTTTGGAGAATGAGGAATTAAAAGGTTAAGGAAAATTTCTTTACATAAATCACCTCTAAAGTTTTTCATGGCAGTATCGCTTAAAATTATAGTAGTGACCAGACGTTCATGTCTGATAAAAACATAGGGTTTAAAACCAAGGCTGTCATAAACCTTACCGTTTTTTATAATGAAACCTTCAGGAAAAAGATTTAATTTTTGAAGTGTCGAGGTAATATCAAACATGTTTTTTTCATGAATAAAAGAATCTTTGTATTGAAGAAGATTTGTTATCAATATTGAATATGAATTAACGAATTTGTTTATTTTGTATTTTTCCATCGCCTTGGAATAACCGGAAATTGCCCCGACGGAAAGCACGCCTATAATGGCTAAAACGCCAAGCATTTCAACCATAGAACGGCCGGATAACCGAACATCTGCTTGTCTTCTTTTCGCTCGTGTACTCTTTTTGTACACGTCGCTCAAACCAGGCTTCGCATCTGTTCGGTTCTGCGGTTGTTCACGTCTACCGTTTTCACGCATAACAACAGGAAAAAATGGATTTTATTTAACGGTTCCCTTGAAAAGTACGGTTTTGCGGCTGGAAGAAAGTTTTCCCAAAGTTTTTTCCAACTCGGCGTCATAAGGCATTTGTCCGGTTTGGTGGAAAATTTGTAAATTTCCGAGGTATTGGGCATAACGGTTGCGGTATGACGGCAAATCAGGATCAGCATTTTGTACTTGCGGTATTTGAGGGATGACATCTGAATTGTCGGCAACATTTATCGGTTGGGTTTCTCTGGTTATCGGTTGAACCGGTTCGGGCGTTTCTGAAGAAACTATTTGATTTGCAGGCAGGAAAGCCGTTTGCGACGTCGGCAGGATAATGTTCTGCTCCGGTGTCATGGCAATATTCTGCTCTGGTGATGTATTTTCAGCGGTTTGTGACTGAATATCCGGCTGATCTGTTTTTGGTGCAGAGTCCGTTTGCACCGCAGGAACAGAAGGTTCATCTTCATAAACGGGAATAAAACGTCCGTCAACGGCTATATACTGTTTGACTTTGCGCCGGATAACAACCGGTTGAACGGCAGCAGTTTGGGGGGTGTTTACATTTTGAAACTGTCCACTGTTTTGAAGTTGCTGTCGGCGGCGTTGTTCATAGGCGGCGCGGGCGGAAGAAATCCGGGGTTGAACAACAGGAACCGGCGGCAGTTTTTCAGGGCGCGGTTGTAATTCGGACTGCGGCATGAAGAATCCGGGAGCGTTTGTTTCGGCATTTTGTGAAAATACCATGCGGGCAGAAACCAAAATAAAAGCTGTTATTAAAAAAAGTGCCGTCTTTTTCATAATTTTAACTCTAAATTGATAAATTTATTATAAGGTATAATACATGAAAAACCTTTTTTATATATTAATTTTTGCATCATTTTCATTTTTTTCCGGGCAGGCAGTGGCTGCAACGGCGGCTGACAGGGTTTGTCAGAAAGTCGTCCGGCCGCCGGAAGTGACAGTTTCCGTTTCTTACGGGCGTTTGAAATATGATACAAGCAAAAACAACCGTAGTCTGACGCGTATGCATTTACGCCAATACGGGGGCAATGTGCCGTCTGGTCGTCAGGTCCATGGTCTGGCAACATATGATTTAAATACGGAAATCAGTTTCCGGGTTGTTAAAAATACGCAAGCCAATGGTGTTGTCTGTGTTTATCCGACGGATATCGAATTAAATATTGAGATGCAAAATCCGGTTATCTATCTTTCAAAAGAACTGAAAGCGGGAAGCTGTGTTTATGAGCTGGCCATGCGGCATGAACTAACGCACCAGCAGATTAATGTCGAAGCTTTGGAATATTATCTGCCGATAATCCAGCAGCGTTTTCTGGCAGCGGTTAAAGAAAATCCGTTTATGAGCAGTAAATCGGATATTAACCTGACACTGGCCAAAGAATCTTTTAATGAACGCTATTTGGCAGCGGTTAATCCGGTTTTGGAAGAAATGCAAAATGAAATCAACACCGAACAGGCTAAACTGGACAGTATTGAAAATTATGACTATGAAGCGGCTTTATGCCGTTAGGCAGAGGCCTTATGCTTTTTATCTTTGCAATTTAAAAGGGTTTCAACGCATTCTTGAATGCCTTTATAAGCGGCATCAATATAGGGTTTGTCTTTTGCCGAATTGTTTTGGTAAAAAATACGGATGGTCGTCATGCCGGTTTCTTTGGCAAATTCCAGGTTGGAATAACTGTCATCAACAAAAATGCAATCAGCCGGGGCAAAGCCGATTTTTTCACAAAAACGGCGGTAGACATCGGCACTTTCATTCTTTTTATATACGCCGAAATCTTCAACCGAATAAAACCGGTCTTTAAAAATATCATATAAGCCGATATGTTTTAAAATGCGTTCGGAGCATTCACGGGTGCTGGTTGTAAAAATATATTGTTCAAAAGGAAGTTGTTTCAAAAGCGCAGGCAAGCCGGCATATGGTTCAATCATGTGGACAGGCTTGCGCAAGTGGTAAGCTGTTGATAAACTTTCCGGCGAAATTTGATGGTTCTGATAAAAATATTCACCGCCGTCGCGATAAATTTTATATGATTGTTTAACCAAAGCCTTACATTCGTCAACACTCATTTTAATGCCCAAATCTTCAACCAGGGCCTCAGCCATTACTTCATCCAGCTTATCGGCGAATTCGGGCGTAATGCGGTATAAAGTATTGTCCAAATCCCAAATTACGGCTTTTTTATCACAGAACACAACAGACCTCCTTATTAAACAAACACTTTAAACTAACATAAACGACTAATTCGTCAAGATATAAATTTATGTAGAAAGAATGAAAAAATTGTTGGCTATTATTTGAAATGGTACTAAAATCCGCCTTGTCAAAAGGATTTAGAAGGAAAAACAGATGTTTCAGATGTATAAAGCCGGTTTTTTGTCTGTCGGAACCGTGTTGCTTTGGGCGCTGATGAATGTCAGCTTAAGATATTGTATTTTGGAATATGGCTGCAACCAGTTTGCCATAGCCTGTTCAAATGCCATTTTTTGCGGTTTGGCGCTGATTGCCATCGGTAACTACAAAATTAATGTCTGGAAAATCTTGAAAAATTATCAAACCTGGCTTTTCGGCCTGATACAGGTCTTAAGAAACGTCTGTATGATTTCCGCCTTTGTGTATATATCTTCAACCCAGGCAAATCTTCTGACCAATATTGAGATTGTTTTTTCGGTGTTGTTTGCCTGGATTTTTTTGAAACGCCGCCCGAGCGGAATTGATTTTACTTCTATGCTTTTTATTATTTTCGGTTGTTTTATTTTGGTGGCGGGTATCCCGTATGAGGTCATGGGCGTTGCTACGATGTGGGTTTTGGCAGCATCGGTTTTGTCGGCTTTACATGCTTTGTTTGCCGAAATTCATCCGGATAATCGCAGTGACCTGACTATGCAGGACCGTTTCAGCGTTACCGGCTGGATTATGTTTGTCAGCGGTTTGGCGTTTATTATTTTCTTTACGCTGCTTTCGTTTATCGCTTCTTTTCTGCCGGAAGAAATTATTTCCCGTACGTATATTTTACAGTATCTTCCCTCGGCAGCAGAATATTTTGCCTGGAATAATTTAATCGGCGGTTTTGTTACCGGTGTGTTCTTTTATGCTATTTCCATGTATTTTTACCTTTATGCCGTCAGTATTTCCACCAGCGAATATTTTATGATGTACCGCTCAACCCAGGCGGTGTTTACGTATGCGGTTGAAATAGCGTTCAGTGCTTTTGCCGCTTTACCGTTTTTGCCTCTTAATGCCAATGACTGGCTGGCTGCGGTAACCATCATTTTAAGTTCTTTGTGTATGATTTTGATGCGGACACCTCGTGGTGAAAAGTTGAAAAAAATTATCGAAAGGGCTTTTAAAAAATAAAAAAGGAAAATCAGTATGGTAAATATGTATAAGGCTGGTGTTTTATCACTTACGACAATTTTATTTTGGGCTATCTCTAATATATTTCTTCGTTATTGCATGTTGGAACACGGATGCAACCAGTTTGCCATAGCCTGCTCAAATGCCCTGTTTTGCGGTTTGGCAATGATTGCCCTCGGAAATCATAAAATCAATGTTTGGAAAATTATAGCCAATTATCAGACCTGGGTTTTCGGCAGTCTGCAGATTTTCAGGAATCTGTTTATGATTATGGCCTTTGTTTATGTTTCTTCAACACAAGCTAATCTGCTTTCCAATATTGAGATAGTTTTTTCGGTGTTGTTTGCCTGGTTCTTATTTAAAAGAAAACCGGGTGAAGTGGATGTCGCGGCCATGATATTTATTGTTTTTGGCTGTTTTATTCTTTTGGCCGGCTTGTCTTTTGATGTGATGGTAAAAGTTTCGGCGTTTGTTGCCATTTCTTCTTTTCTTAATGTTTTGCGTACTATTATTGCCGAAGTATATGATGATAACAAGGCAACATTAAGTATAAAGGATCGTTTAAGTATGACAGGCTGGATTATGTTTGTCAGCGGTATAACTTTTATCCTTGTTGCAGCTTTTCTGGCATTTGCTGTTTCTTATGTTCCGCAGGGAATTAAAGAATCTTTGCCTTTTTTGAATATGCTTCCGGCGCCAAAAGAATATATTTCCATGAATAATGTTTTGTGCGGGTTTATAAACGGCGTATGTTTTTATGCTATTTCAATGTACTGCTATTTATATGCCGTCAGTTTGTCTAATAGTGAATATTTTATGATGTATCGTTCTACGCAGGCAATTTTTACTTATGTGGTTGAAGTTCTTGTCAGTTCGTTTACAGCATTACCGTTCTTGTCGTTGACGGCTAATGACTGGTTGGCTGCCGTTACCATTATTTTAAGCTCAGCTTGTATGGTTTTGATGCGTACACCCCGCGGCCGACGGTTGAGGCAAATGGTTAAGGATGCCTTTCATTCCGGAAAATAAATACTAAAAGGCACTTTGAACAAAGTGCCTTTTTAGTATTGTTATAAAGCTTATGTTTATATTGAAGTTTCTTTTAAGATAAATATTTTTCGTTTGGAAAATGTTTTAGTTTTAAGGAGTGAAGATATGAAACAGGTTTATTATATTGCCGGCGCCGTTATTTTGGCGGTTATTACGCTGGGTATTTTTTCATCTTGGGCTCAAAATTCCGATAACGGTGCAGACGGTGTGTTGATTATTGAAGAACAAGATACGGCGGTTTTACCGGTGCAAAACGGTAGTGTGCCGGCAGCTGTTCCGGCCGGACAAAATGCCGGGGCTCAAAACAGTACAAATTCCGGTTTTCAGCCACTTCCAGGCGATCCGGGGGTTGAGGTTGAGCCGGCGCCTGCCGGTCAGTCGGACGCTGATAAAACAAAGAGCAATATGAGTAACAAAAATAATAATGCTGATGCATCCGATGGTGCGGTTTGGATTGAAGAAGATGTGGTTGAAACGTCTTCCGGACAATAAGTTTTGGTAAATGGTTATGAATAGTCCCGGATGTTTCCGGGACTGTTATCATTTTAGAGTTACGACATTCCCAGATGAAAAGACGGGGTGTATCAGGAAATGCAAGACCTTGAGCTTAAAACAGACTAAAGATTGCCGGTTTTAAAAAGCTTGTAGTACTGATAAACCGAACCGTTAGGTACCGTCCAGCTGAAATCTTTTTTCATGGCATTGACCGTCATCAGGCGCAACACGTTCGGTGTGACATAAAAACATTTTAATGCTTTATATAAGGTGTCAGCATAAGCATTGACATTGTTTTTTAATTTTTGGGCTTTGGTGTTAGAGCCATAGACCTTTATACCGCCGGTGAAAAATACTTCTGTTCTGAAACCGTCCTCACAATCATTAATGGTATCAACCAGTCCTCCGGTGGACATGGCTATCGGCAGGCTTCCTTTGGCCATGGCTTCCATTTGCGTTAAGCCGCAGGGTTCAAAACGTGAGGGCATTAAGTAAAAGTCTGCGGCCAGCTGCAGGGCGTAAGCAAATTCATCCCGGTATCCGCGGAAAACAAAAATGCGCTCAGCTGCTTTTTTTGATATTTTTTCGACATCATCTTTTAAGTTTTGCAACAATTTGTATTGTTCAATATCGCCGGCACCGCCCAGAACAAAAATCGGAAATTCTTGTCTGGCATCGCTTTTTTCTTTGATTATTTTAATGATTGCCTTGGCGGCAATATCATAGCCTTTTTGTTCAACCAGGCGGCTGGTGGCGCAGATAAACGGAATTTTATCGGCTTTGTCGGCAAGTTTGGAAATGTCCCTGAATTTATATATGTCAATCAAGGGAATTGTTTCTTTTTTATATTCTTCGGAGGTGGCCAGAAGGGAAAGCAGGCGGATACATTCTTTTTTGTTGTTTAATTTTTTATCCAGGCTGTTTTCGTCGTATACCTTAAATTTAAAATTTTGAAAATAATCACTGATATAATCAATTTTTTTCGGGTTTGGCGAAATTAAGCGTTTGGCATAACCGTTGACAATACCGAAAAACGTGCGATGGTTTTTGCGGATTTTTAAGATGTCGCGAAAATCAAAGCCGAATCCGAGTTCCTTGGAAACTTCTTCCATATAGTTTTTGGATACGGTTACCACCCGGTCTGCCAGATGGAAATTACCGGAAGACTGATTGTAGCAGTCGTAAACTATCAGAGTATTGGTTGTGCGCGGATTAGAATTTTTAACTGCTTTGGCATTTTTGAAAACCATGGCGGCGCGGTGTTCGTACAGTGAATTTAAAATGCGTGCCGTGTTGGGAAAATCCCAGCCCTGATATCCCAGATGATGGGCAATGTGGATAATCGGAATATTTTGCAATATTTCGGCGGTTTTATCGGAAATGGCGTTTTGGCAGAGGCGGGCAACCGTGTCGTATTTACAAAGGCCGGCCATGGCGCCGCTGTGCCAGTCATTGGCAATTAAAATATTCGGGCAGGAAAGCGTATTCACATTTCCTTCGGCACATTCTTTAAGCAGCAGATAAACCGCTTTGGAAAAAAAGGCAAAACGTTCGACTTCATTAATATTATGCTCATTAAGAACATAGCAGCCGTCCTGGGTTGAAGGGTTGTCTTTATGCGGGTTTATGGAAAAAAAACGGTCGTTGGCGGCAAAAATGTAGTTTACGCCGTTAACCAAACCATGGTAAAAGTCAACCGTATAGTTTGTCAAGGTTTTGCGCTGATTAAAAAAGGGAACTTTTATGCTCTTGATTTTTGTTACCTCGGCAGCATATGTTTCTGAACCGCAATAAGTTTTTCCGTCAAAAGAGGCGCTTTTCTTTCCGGTGTTGCCGGTATACATCGGTGTGATAATGGAAATGGCATGATTTTGCCGGCCGAAAGAAGCGTTGAAATTTTCCGGCAGTTCGGAGGCGACCATGCCTAAACCGCCCCATTTCATAAACGTTGCCGTTTCGGCAGAAAGCATCCAGGCATTTATTTCATTAATCTGAGGCCAGGGCTTTTTACCCAAACACTGAATTTTTCCGGCTTTTTGCATTGTTGCCAGAAGAGGGTTGTGCGTGGGCTGAAAAATATTGACCGCCTTTTTTTTATTAAATCCTTCCTGTAAAAATCCGTCCGAGCGGGATTTTGTTTTATGAATGTTCATTACTGCTCTCTTACGTAAATAATATATCGGGTAGTATAACAACTTTATTTGAAAGGACAACAGAAAAAATACTTAATCTTCTTGACTTGTGAATGTTTAATTACTAAGTTATTTTTATATCATAAATATATATGTGCCATAGTTGGAAATTAAAGAGGAAACAATGAAAAAAGAACATGGTTTTACCAATAAAAAAGGAAGGGATGAAAATTTGGACACAGAAGATATCCGTTCTGAAAACTCTTTAGATGAAGAAACAGAAGAAAGCAATGAGTCGGCAGAAGAAAACGATGCTTCCGAGCAAGACGCTTCCGAAGATGAAGTTGCAGTTTTAAAAGAGGAAAATCAAAAATTAAAGAATGAATTTTTGCGGGCGTTGGCCGAGGCTGAAAATGTTAAGAAAAGATGCGCGGCCGAAATTGAAAAAAACAATAAATATGCCGTTTCCGCTTTTGCCAAAGATTTGTTGACTGTGGCTGATAATCTTCAACGGGCATTATCGGCCGGCGGCAGTGAGGCGTCGCCGGAGTGTGAATCCATCCTTAAAGGGGTGTCGTTGACACAAGACGAGCTTACTCATGTGTTTGCCAAATTCGGAATTGTACCGATGGCAGACGTCGGTAAAGTTTTTGATCCGAATTATCACCGGGTGGTTCAGGAAGTTGAAGATAAAGATAAGCCTGCCGGTACGATTGTTGCCGAGTTGCAGACCGGGTATATGATAAACGGACGAATCTTACGCGAAGCCATGGTCGTTGTTACCAAAGGCGGAAAATAGCTGCAAATAGTTTTTGTGAGGCCGGAAATTTTTAAGCTGCAATTTTGCGTTGTTTATGCAATATTCTTGTGAAGTAACGCAAAATTGTAGTTTTTTTATTGAAATTATTTGTTTATACTTCAGCCCATGAAGAAATTGAATTTGTATATATTGCGGCAAGTGGTGGTCGGTTTTCTGCTGGTTTCCTTTTCTTTGCTCTCAATGCTGTGGCTGACGCAGTCGCTGCGGTTTGTGGAGATGGTTACCAATAAAGGTCTTCCGCTGCATTTGTTTGTTGAGCTGACTTCGCTTTTAATGCCGCGTTTGTTCTCGATTTTATCACCGATTGCCTTGTTTGCTTCCGTGATGTTTGTTTATAACCGGATGCTGGCGGATCGCGAACTGGTGATTATGCAGGCTGCGGGAATCAGTCCGTGGCGCAATGCCCGGGCGGTGGTTTATATAGGGCTGGCCTTGGCGGGTTTTAGTGTTTATGTGCAAAATATTGCCATTCCGGAAGCGGAAAATGCTTTTCGCAATCTGGAATGGGAAATTAAAAACAATGTTTCTCATCTGATGTTCCGTGAAGGGGAGTTTACTTCTGTTCAGCCTAATCTGACGGTTTTTATATCCAAACATGAAAAAGACGGCGCCGTGTCCGGTATTTTGCTTAATGATGAAAGAAATCCTAAAAACAAAGTAACCTTGTCTGCGGAAAAAGGGCGGATTGTATATACGGAAAACGGGCCGAGAATTATTTTGGTCAAAGGCGTCCGGCAGGAAGTTAACCGCGACGGGACAAACTTTTCATCACTGAAATTTGATCGTTATTCGGTTGATTTGGGGCAAATGGGTTCTAAAAAAATCAAAGAGGCTTCGGTGCGGGAAAAAACGCTTTGGGAACTTTTAAATGCCGGCGATGATACAAGCTTATCGCCGGAGGAAAAACGCAAATATATTGTTGAAGGACACAGGCGCCTGGTAACACCGTGGTATAACCTGGTGTTTGCACTGTTAGCATGTACGGGCTTGCTTGTCGGCAACTTTAACCGCCGGGGGCAGACTAAAATTATCAGTATATCGGTTTTGGTGATGATTTTGGTTCAGGGAAATGATTTAATTGTAACGAATTTGGCAGGTCGTTCATTGTATTTTCTGCCGATGCTTTATATTAATTGTTTTATGCCTTTGGGGTTTTGTATTTATTTGCTGTTGTTTTATAATCCGTTTTTCTTTGTGAAACGGCGTTTAAAAGAAAAGGGTGCCGCCCTATGAAAAAAAATATGAAAAAAACAGGTGTCTTTTTGGCACTTTTAAGTTTGTGCGGGTTGAGCGAAAACGCTTTTGCCTGGTGGCCGTTTGAAACCGAAAGGGAACCGGTTGCCGGAGAAGTTTTAGATGATAAAGAAACGCCGCCGTTTGTAAAGGTCGAACCTGCACGCAACATTACCGATGTCTTTTCGGGAAGTCAGGCTTCAAAGGATGAAGAGCCGGATATTTATTTTAATGCCGATGAGTTGATTAACCATGATAAAGAAAAAATCATCGAAGCTGTCGGCGATGTTATTGTCAAGCGTGATACCATGACGGTTTATACCGACCGGCTGATTTATTATCAGCTTGAAGATAAAATCATCGCAACAGGTAATGTACGGATGGAAGAAGAAAACGGCAATGTCGTGTTTGCCGATGAAGTTGAGCTTCAGGATAAAATGACCCGGGCTGAAATGAATCATATCAAGGCAATTTTGCAAGATGAAAGCCAAATTTGGGCAGAAGAATTCCGTAAAAAAGAAAATGACAATAAAGTAATGCGTCGTGCTATATATACGCCGTGTGATTTTTGTGAAGGCAAAGAATCTCCTTTATGGCAGATAAGAGCCCGGAAGGTAACGCATGATGCCGAGAATAAAAACATCAATTATAATGATGCATTTGTAGATATCAAAGGCGTTCCGGTTTTTTATACGCCGTTTTTTTCACACCCTGATCCGACGGTTAAACGCCGTTCCGGTTTTTTAACGCCCAGCATCGGCAGCAACAATTATTTGGGCGGAACTTTGCAGCTTAATTATTTTTGGGCAATTAATGATCATTCCGATTTTCTTTTTTCACCGATTTTTAATACCGACAAAGATCCGGTTTTAGGGGGTATTTATCGTCAGTATTTTAATAAGGGATATATAGAAATGGACGGTACATATCTTAAGGATAATGATGAAAACCGTCCGGAAAACCGGGGAAGTTTGTTTGCTTACGGACGGTATGAAATAGATGATTACTGGGTATTTGATACCAATATCAATTATGCTTCGGACAGTTTATATTTAAAAGAACTTGATTTGGATCATGATGATGATGCCTGGCTGACCTCAAATGTCCGTCTGCAGCGGTTTGAAGACCGTGATTATGCGGCAATAGAGGCCTATTACTATAAGCTCATCAGTTATGATTTAAGACGCCGGAACATGGCTGAATATGAGCGGCGTAAATATAACAAGCCTTTGGTGGCGCCGTTAATGAGTTACCAGACCATCAGCGATGGCAGCGATATCGGCTCTTATTGGAAAAATGATTTTAGTTTTGCTTCCGTTTATCATGAGGGCGATACGCAATCGCAGCGACTGTCAATGATTAATTCCTGGGTTTTGCCGTGGACAAGTCCGTTTGGTGAAAGATATAAGTTTGTAGCGTCATTAAAATCAGATGTTTATTATATTGATAAATATCAGGCGGCTGACAGTTCTGATGATTATACCGGTTCCGTTGCCCGCGTTTTCCCGCAGGTCGGGTTGGAGTGGCGTCTGCCTTTTGTCCGGGCAACCGAAGACAGCAGGCAGATTATTGAGCCGGTTGTGGTTGGTGTTTTGGCACCAAACGGCGGTAATTTGTCTGATAAAATTCCTAATGAAGACAGTGAAGACGTTGAGTTGGACGACTCTAATATTTTAAATCTTAATCGTTATGCCGGGTATGACCGGAATGATACCGGCAGTCGTATCAGCTATGGTTTGAATTGGAATTCGTATGGTAATATTATGGGACGGACATCGGCATTTATTGCCCAGAGTTATCAGTTTAACAAGCAGGCCAGTTTTACGCGAAATATCGGTGATGACGGGCATTTTACCGATTATGTCGGGCGTGTTTATGCCGCGCCTGCCAGTTATCTGGATTTGAATTATCGTTTTCGTTTGAATCAGGATGATTTAAAATTAAAATACAGCGAGTTGGGCGCCAGAATCGGAACAAATTTGTTGAATCTTTATGTTTCATACATATATCTGCAGGAAAATGAAAATTCATCGGAAAATTTCGGTGACCGGAAAGAATTGTATACTTCTGTTAGGGCTGCATTGACCCGGGATTGGTCAATCAGTATCTATAACCGTCAGGATTTGGCTGATGACAACCGGGGCTCGCTGGAACATGGCGGCAACCTGATCTATGAAGATGAGTGTTTTATGTTTGTAACAACAGTTAAACGTTCCAATTCAAATGATCCGGAATTGGATGACGGGTATGAATTTAAATTTACTTTTTATCTGAAAACGTTGGGCGGTATGGGTAATTAATGTGAAGGAGAAATAAAAAATGAGGCATTCTCTGGTTTGTTTATTGGTAATCGGCCTTATTTTTCCTGCGTTAGCGCAGGAGGTGGATGTTTCGGCACTTGATGCCGCAGCACGCAGTGCCAAAGGTACTTCCGTGTTATTTGGAAATCAAAATCCGGAAGAAGTGATGCGCCAGCGGGAAGAACAGCGCCGGAGGGAAGCGTATGAAGAACAAAGACGCCGTGAAGAAGAAGCACTTCGTCAGGCTGAGGAGGCCAGGCGCCGGGCTTTAAGGCCGGTAAATTTGTTTGGCAACGGCATTAAAATTTTTGCCGAAGTTAACGGAGAAATTATTACCAGCCGCGATATGCAGGACAGGGTGAATGCTTTTGTTGCAACAACGCAAATACCGGTTAATGCCGAAACGAAAGATATGGTGATAGACAGGGTGCTGCAAGCGGCCGTTGATGAAAAAATAAAGTTGCAGGAGGCGCAAAAAAATGGTGTTGAAATTTCTGAAGCTGATATGGATGCCGGTATGCAAAATTTTGCCAAAGCCAATGGCGTTTCGGTGCCTCAGCTAAAAAAAATGTTAAAACAGGCGCAAGTTGATGAAGATGTTTTCCGCTCACAGATGAAGGCAGAACTTGCCTGGGTGCGACTGGTACAGCGCAAAGCTGCACAAGAGGCGAATGTTTCGCAAAGCGAAGTTGATGAGGCAATGGAGAATATTACCAAGGATATTAAAACACCGAAATTTATGGTTTCTGAAATCGTTATTCCCAAGAAACAGGCTGCGCATATTGGGGATTTGGTCAGCAATCTGCGTCAGGATCCGCGTTTTGAACTGTATGCCATGCAGTTTTCGCAAAGTCCGAGTGCCAGAGGCGGCGGCCGTTTAGGCTGGGTTAATAAAGGACAGCTGGCAGAACCATTGGAAAAAGCGCTGGAGCAAATGAAAGAAGGAAGAATTTCCAATCCGATAGCCTTAGGCTCGGATTATTATATTCTGCGTCTGGAGAAAAAATATCGTCCCGGTATAGATAAAGCGCCGGTTCCGGATGCCGAAACGGTCAGGAAGATGCTCGAAAGCAAAAAAATGGAAGAAACGGCGGCCAAATATCTTCGTGATTTGCGCAATAAGGCGATTATTGAGCGTAAGGCTTAAGATAAAATGGATTTCGGACGGACGCTTAAGGAAACGGTTGAATATTACGGCCTGATGGCAAAAAAGTCGTTAGGACAAAATTTTTTGCTGGACCAGAACATTACGGATAAAATTATCCGTTTGTCGCTGGAAAAACAGGGGTTAAAGGATTTTTCCGGCATTAACGTTTTTGAGGTCGGTCCGGGGCCGGGTGGTTTGACAAGATCCGTGCTGGCGAATCGGCCGGCTAAGCTGACAGTCGTGGAAATGGACGAACGTGCTGTCCGGATTATGGAAGATTTAAAAGGTTGCACGTCCTGTCCGCTGGAGATTATTAATGCTGATGCCATGATGACCGATTTGACTGAATTGGAATCTTCACCACGGCAGATTATCAGTAATTTACCATATAATATTTCGGTACCGCTGACAGTCGGCTGGCTTAAACAAATGCCGGCATTTTCGGCCATGACGCTGATGTTTCAAAAAGAAGTGGCGGAGCGGATAACGGCACCGGTTAAAACCAAAAGTTACGGCCGGGTATCGGTTTTGGCACAGCTTACGTGCCGAATCGATAAATTGTTTGATTTACCGCCGACTTGTTTTGTTCCGGCACCGAAAGTGTGGTCGAGCGTGTTGCTTTTCCGGCCGAAAGAAATTATTCCGCTGTTACCAATACTTGAAAAAGTAGAGAAAATAACGGCATTGGCCTTTGGACAGCGTCGCAAAATGATACGTCAAAGCTTAAAATCTTTTACAGGAATAGAGCAGGCTTGTGCAATGGCCGGAATCGAAATGACCATGCGTGCCGAAGAAATTTCTCCCGAAAAATATTTAATTCTGGCACAAAATTTGTAATTTTTTCCATTTTGTCAAAAATAAATCTTGATTGTTGAGAATTCGTGTGCTATTTTCAAAGAGTAATAAGTATTATTGTTTCACTTAAATTTTATTATATTATGAATATCTCGGTAGTGCAACTATATGTTGCAAAGAAGTTGGCCAAAAGTGATGAACTGTTTGCAGAGGCTGAAAAGAAACTGGATAAAATTTCGTACCAGCAGTTGGTAATGAGTCAACCTGTTTCTGCTTTGTCGCGCAGGTTCATAAAAGAATGCGGAGACGTCATTCGCCGTAAGTACGCTCTTTCCAAGAAAAAAGGCCTGTTCCCGAAACCGACTGTCCGCCAATGGATATCTGATTTGGCCGGGGATTATCAAGCAGACGATTTGCTTGATTTCTTCGCTCAAGCCATAGATTATCCGATATCACGGGTGAAAAAAGCCACTATCGGCGGCACGTTGATAGACCGGCCGTATCTGATTTCTCTGGTGGAGAAATTGGAGGACGCTACCGGAAAGGCTTTGTTGTGGCCGGGTGCTGATGCGCCGCTGGCATACTTAGGGGATGATGTTACCTATGAGGAAATTGCCAAGTATTTCTCTTATGGTTCAGATGTCATTACGGCAAAGCGCCGTAAATATGTTGAACTGGAAGAGCCTAAGCATCTCCTGGGGAGGTTTCGTCGGGAAACAATTGCAGTGTACCGTGCGATGGCAGATGTTTCAGATGAGGTTAAGGACGATGATTTTCTGCAAATGGCAGTTAAATCCGTTGTTCCGGCCGGGTTCTCAAAAGGAGATTGGGATCTTCCGATTTTCTGGCTGGAGGAAAATCTTGGAATACAGATGAACGATGCTCCCGGATGCATAAGCGACGCTACCAAAGTGTCCGAGTTGGTGGATAAGATTGTTCTTATCCGCTACAAAAAGATCCAAGGGATTGGCTGCTGAAAAATTAAGTAAAAAAGGAAGCTTTTTAAGCTTCCTTTTTTATGATTTAAATATTATCTTTCAAAGAGAATGTTTGCTTAAGAAGTGTTTATATACAGGGTATGTATGATTCGAAAATTTGAAGTCAGTGATACGGAACAAATAATTAATATTTGGCTAAACGGCAATATTGAAACTCACTCTTTTATTCCGCCCGTTTATTGGGAAAAAAACGTTTTGGTTCTTAAACAGCAATTGCCGTCGGCGGAAATTTATGTTTATGAGGAAGATGATGTATTGAAAGGTTTTATCGGTCTTAAAGGTGATTATGTCGCCGGAATTTTTGTGGCAAAAATTTTTCGTTCCATGGGTGTCGGGCGGGCGCTTTTAAAGTATGCCGGGCAATTTCACCGGTGTTTGTTTTTGAATGTTTATGTAAAAAATGAACAAGCGGTCAGATTTTATCAACGGGAAGGTTTTAAAATTGTTTCGGAAAAGACGGATAAAAATACCGGAGAAGCAGAATATACCATGCTTTGGAATGCAGCCGGTTAGATGTTTTTTTATCATGAACGGGCATAAAACTTTGGGCTTAAGTTAATTGAAACTCCTTAAAACAAGATTACCTTGAAAACGGTTTAATTTAATTTTGTTTTATAAGGAGAAAATCAATGACACAAGGTGTTCGTTACCCGACATTAGCGTTTCAAACCGGCGGCGTGGGACAGGCAGATGACGGTATTCCGCCGCAGCCGTTTGAAACTTTTTGTTATGATTCGGCCTTAATGCAGGCAAAAATCGAAAACTTCAATGTTGTGCCTTATACCTCAGTATTGCCAAAAGAATTGTACGGAAATATCGTGCCGGTTGATAAAGTTGTCAATCAGTTTAAGCACGGTGCCGTTTTAGAAGTTATTATGGCCGGACACGGGGCCAACCGCGATGAGCATAAGGCGATTGCCACCGGTGTCGGTATTTGCTGGGGTAAGGATAAAAACGGCGAATTAATCGGTGGCTGGGCGGCAGAATATGTCGAGTTTTTCGATACGCATATTGATGATGAAATTGCCGAAGGTCATGCAAGGATGTGGCTTAACAAATCCTTAAATCATGAACTGGAAATCCGTGGGGTGGAGAAACACAGCGAATTTCAGATGTTCCACAATTATCTCAATATTACCCAGCAGTTTGGTTACAGCCTGACCTGTTTGGGCTTTTTAAATTTTGAATATGCCGAACCGGCAAAAATCGGTTAATAAAAGCGGGGCGGAAAGATGATAAAAGGCAAAAAATCAAATTCATCCGCACCGGCAGCGGCTTCAAAGCCGTCTGCCGGGCTGGGTGTTGTGGCACTGGCGGCAATTGTCGTCAGTTCCATGGTTGGCGGCGGTATATACAGTCTGCCGCAGAATATGGCGGCAGGCGCATCGGCAGGTGCGGTTTTACTTGCCTGGATTATTACCGGGATAGGGGTTTATTTTATTGCCAATACTTTCCGGATATTATCCGAGGTACGACCGGATTTGACGGCCGGTATCTACATGTACAGCCGGGTGGGGTTTGGTCCGTATGCCGGTTTTACCATCGGCTGGTCGTACTGGTTGTGTCAGATTTGCGGCAATGTCGGTTATGCCGTGATTACAATGGATGCACTTAATTACTTTTTTCCGCCTTACTTTGCCGGCGGCAACAACCTGATTTCAATTATCGGCGGTTCTGTCTTAATCTGGGGATTTAATTTTTTGGTTCTGCGCGGCATCAAACAGGCAACAATCATCAATTTTATCGGTACCATCGGCAAAATTGTTCCGTTGTTGTTGTTTATTGTTATTCTGCTGTTTGTTTTTAAAAGCGATAAATTCAGTTTTGATTTCTGGGGTGAAAATCTGGCAACGAAGGCCAAGCTTGGCGGTTTGTCTACCCAGATTAAAAGTACAATGCTGGTAACTTTGTGGGCATTTATCGGTATTGAAGGTGCGGTTGTGATGTCCAAGCATGCCAAAGCGCCGCAAGATGTCGGCAAAGCAACGCTGCTTGGTTTTTTAGGCTGCCTGGTTATTTATATTCTGCTCTCGCTATTGCCTTTCGGTTACATGACGCAGGCCGAATTGGAAGCCGTGGCCAATCCGTCAACTGCCGGGATTTTGGAAAAAATCGTCGGACGCTGGGGTGCCTGGCTGATGAATATCGGCTTGCTTATTTCAGTTTTAACCAGCTGGCTTGCCTGGACGATGGTTACGGCGCAAATTCCGCAGGCGGCCGCTGAAAACGGAACTTTCCCCAAAGAGTTTGCCAAAGAAAACGAAAACGGTTCGCCTTCGGTTTCTTTGTGGGTTACCAGTGCTTTTATGCAGGTGTTTATGCTGCTTGTTTATTTTTCAAGCAATGCCTGGAATACCATGCTCAGCATTACAAGCGTTATGGTTTTACCGGCATATCTGATGAGCTGTGCCTATTTATGGAAAATGTGCGAAGACCATGAATATCCTCAAGGAAGCTATGTCCGGCGTTCAACAGCGCTTTTGTCCGGTATGGTCGGCTCTTTGTATGCTTTATGGCTGATTTATGCCGCCGGGTTGCAGTATTTGTTGATGGCTGTAATTTTTGTTTCTTTGGGTATTCCGGTTTATATCTGGGCCAGACATCAGAATACACCGCAGGAAAAACCGTTCAGCCACAAAGAAAGCTGTTTGGCAGGCGTATTGGTTTTGGTTGCTTTGTTTGCAGTTTATGCCATGGCGACCGGAATTGTAAAAGTTTAAGGCGTTTTTTGCGAAATTTGACAAATTTTGTTTGACAAATATATTGTCTAATGTTAAAAAAATAAATACAGATAAATTATTGTTGAATTTAAAAAATATATATTATGGAAAGAAAATTGCTTAATCTGCTCAAAGCTAACGATTGGGCAGAATTTCAGAAATTTCTCCGGATAGATGTCGGTACAGTCAGTGAAACGGAAGAGGCTGAGTTTTTTAAAAAAGCTCCGGAAAACTGGAAAGCCGAATATCTTAAATCCATGTGGCCGTCGCCGGCAGCTGAAAAGTGCCTGATGATTACAGGTTCGGCAGAACTGTTAAAGTTGTCACATGACAACTGGGGTTTTTTTGAGGAAAACCTTAGATGGGTTTTTGAGAAAGGATCGGATGCCGCCTGCCGCAGGGTGCTTGAGTGTTTGTGTCATATGCCGGGCGATGCGGTGGAAATGGCGATGCTGCAGCGCAAAGACAAAGATTTGATGCTGGCCTGGCTGAGAAAATTTAAAGAGCTTGGAGATGAGAGCGAACAACTCTTGAACGAAAGCCTGGAATTTCAAAACCTTAAAAGTGTCTATATAGACTATATGATTCAGCAACAGGCATCGTAAACAAAGTGATAAAAAAGGATTCTCCTTACCGGAGAATCCTTTTTGTGGTTGTAGGTCTGAGATTGACAAAATATGAGCTATATGATAAAGAAAAAATATATACTCTGTAATCCAAAGGAGTAAAGTTATGAAAGAGCCGAAGTTAAACGAAGAAGAGCTGATTAGTTTAAGCGAAGAAGAAAAACAAAAAAAGATAGCCGAACTGGAACAGCGGAAAAGAGAATATTGGGAAGAACGCTACCGTCGCAATGTTTATGAATTCGGGGATTACGACGGCCCGGAAGATCCGGAGATGACGCCGTTCATGCGTAAAATGGATAAAATGGTAAAAGCCCGTTTAGCTGAAATAAAGAAAGCGCAGGAACAGGGCAAATAAAATCTTAAAAGGACGGGATAAAATGGATAAAGACGGCCGGCTGTTTTCGGGATATGAATATTTTTTGACCCACAATGACGGTGATGTTACTTTGGATGGCATCATTGCCGAGATGGATGGCTATGTCAGCCGGCAGGGAATTCATTATACGTCGGAAGAAATTAAAGAGAAAGTAGAAGAAGTTGAAAACAAAATCAGTCATTTAGGGATGACGATTGACAAATACCGTTTAAGCGGTGAGAAAAAACGGCGGTGTATACCGAAGAACGAGAAGCGTTACATGAGAAGATTATTAAAGAAATTGTTATTAACTGAGCAACTTCTAAAATGCGTACAGAACAACCACGCGTAATGATTGTGTTGGGTGGTCGTCCGGGCAGCGGTAAGACATCTGGGTTTCGCGGGTTGGTATATGATGATAGCTTTATTGTGCTGGATGCCGATGAAATAAAAGCGATGTTGCCGGAATATAAAGGTTGGAATGCCGAGGAAGTGCATGAAGAAAGCGGTGATATTTTGGAACAATGTGTGCAATTGTGTAAAGAAAACCGCTTAAATGTTGTGATAGAAACCACAATGGGAAAAGCCGACAGTGTTTTACGCCGGATACGTGAGTTTCACGAGGACGGCTATAAAGTGGAGGCGCATTATATGTTTTTGCCGATGCGTGCGGCCGGTCGGCGGGCGATGGAGCGTTTTTTAAACGGCGGTGAAAACGGGCGTTATATGCCGATAGATGTGTTGCGGCAAATGGATAAAACAGAACAAAATTTCGATATTATCAAACCGTTTGTGGACGGGTGGAGTTTTTATTCCAATGCCAACGGCGGGCGTCGTGAACCTCCTGAATTAATAGCAGCGTACGGTGATATATATCTGCGGGAAAAATATAAGGAAGCGGCATTGGAATATGGTAATGCGGGTATGCTTGAGAATATACAAAAAATGAAAGAGATTGTCCGTCAGTCAAGAGAAAGCGATACCATACGGGTATCAGAGAAAATTAAAGAAAAAAAGACACCTTCAAGTATCCGGCCGGAAAATGAACGAGAATAACAATCACCCCTGAATTATCAGGGGTGATTGGTCTGTCAGATTACATATCCAGTGCTTTGCGGTAAGTTTCCAATAAAAACTCCTGCTCATCGCGGTCAGCGGCGTTCATTTTGCGCAATTTTAAAATGGCGCGCATGACTTTAACGTCAAAGCCGGCACTTTTGGCTTCGGCAAATACTTCGCGAATATCGGTTGAAATTTCTTTTTTGTCTTCTTCAAGCTTTTCAATGCGTTCAATTAAAGAACGCAGTCTGTCAGTGGCAATTCCGCCTACTTCGGCCATTTTAACCCTCCTTTAGTTAAATATTAAAAATTTTGTTGTTTAAGAAGTTAACAAAATTGATTATATTTTACAAGTCATAATTTTTGTTATATATGGTATAACAAAGCAACAATTAGAAGAGGGAAAATATGCCAGAAAATACACATACCAAAATTTTGGCCACCGTCGGTCCGGCCACAGCAACCAAGGAAATGCTTGAAAAGCTGGTGGATGCCGGGGTGGATGCTTTTCGGTTTAATTTTTCGCACGGAACGCATGAAGAGCATGCCGAGCGTTATAATGTCGTTCGCCGGATTTCCGAATCGAAAGGTCGTCATATTGCGGTGATTGCCGACATGCAGGGGCCGAAACTGCGGGTCGGGCATTTTAAAGACGGCAAAGTTATGCTTAAAACCGGACAAAAGTTTGTTTTGGACTTAGATGAAACTGCCGGCGATGAAACCAGGGTTAATCTGCCACATAAAGAAATTTTTGCTGCTGTCAAACCTGGTGATGTTTTGCTCCTAAATGACGGAAATATTGCTTTAGAGGTTGAGGAATGTGATGCCGGACATGCGGTTACAAAAGTTAAAGTCGGCGGTATGCTTTCCGATCATAAAGGTGTTAACCTGCCAAATATTACCCTGCCGATTTCAGCTTTGACCGAAAAAGACAAAGATGATCTGGCCTTTGCGCTTGATTTGGGTGTAGACTGGATCAGCCTTTCGTTTGTGCAAAAAGCATCTGATGTGCAGGAAGCGCGCGATTTGGTAAAAGGTCGGGCACTGATTATTTCAAAGCTTGAAAAGCCGAGCGCAATTGATGAGCTGGAAGATGTTGTCCGCTTATCCGACGGTATTATGGTTGCACGTGGTGATTTGGGCGTGGAATGCCCGATTCAGACAGTTCCGGTTTTGCAAAAACGGATTGTTGCCATGTGCCGCAAATATGCCAAACCGGTGATTGTGGCTACCCAGATGTTGGAATCGATGATTGGTGCGCCGACGCCAACCAGGGCAGAAGTTTCCGATGTTGCAACGGCCGTGTATGACGGGGCAGATACGGTTATGCTTTCAGCCGAAACGGCTGTCGGGCAATATCCGGCGGAAACGGTTCAAATGATGCATAAAATTATTGAACAGGTCGAACATGATCCGAATTTTTACAATTGTATGGCAAATAATCATAAAGATATCTGTGAAAGCGAATCGCAAGGGATTACATATGCGGCAAGTGAATTATCGCAGGTTTTACCTGATGTTGCGGCAATTGTTACTTTTACGGCTTCCGGTTTTACAACATTTTCCATGGCTAAAGAGAGGCCTGATTTGCCAATTGTGGCCATAACACCAAGCGAAACGGTTGCCAGACAGATGGGCATTGTCTGGGGTGTGCGCAGCTTTATTAACAAAGATGTGTTCTTAAGTTTTGATTTGATTGAAGAAATTGCCATTAAATATGTTAAACAATGCGGTTTGGGAAAATCAGGCGATTATATTATTTCAACCGCCGGTTTTCCGTTGGCGCGCCGCGGTATGACCAATATGCTGCATACCATTCGGATACCGTAAGATTTTCATTGAAGGAAACACCTGTTACAGGGTGTTTCCTTTACTGTGCCATATGACTTTTATATGCGGATTTTCTTTTTCTATTACAGATGTACATAAGTTGTATATGTTATCTAAGGTTAGTTCTTTAAAAGATAAATTTCCTTTAGTTATATAAGCATCTCCGTAAACGGTTAAATAACTTTGTTCCTCTTGACCGTAGTTGCCAACGATGGAAAGATGATGAATGTTTCCAGCGTTTTCTTTGGCTATTTTTAAAATGTTATGACAAATTTCCAGGTTTTCGGTACTTTTGACATCTAAATTTGGCGTAAGACTAACAATTAACCTGGTGTATAATGCAAAAACGCCGTATTCAATAGATATCGGTGTATCAAAAATATCGTAAATGCGACTGTTGTCATTTTTTATCATTTCGAGCGGAAATTCATTCAATTTGATAAAATAATTTGTAATATCCATAGTTTTTGACAAGTTATCAAAAGAATGAACATTCCTTGCGACAGCGTTAAAAACCGTATTTAATTGTTCTGCCTGCTTGTTGAGTTTATATTTAAACATGGCTTTAGAATAACCGGCGATAGCGCCGACCGATAAGACACCGATGATGGCGAGCACACCAAGCATTTCCACCATACTTCTCCCGCATAAAGTCGCATCTGCTTGTAATTTTGCTCCTTGTGTGCTTTTTTGTGTACACGTCGTTGCAAAATTACGTCGTATCTGCAACACTCTGCATAAGAATGACCGGCCGGACAGATTAAGATGCATATAAAACCCCTCCCAAGTTACAAAGAAAAGAAAACAAATACGATTTACGCGTCATTCTAAACCGTTTTTTTTTTTGCAACTTTAAAGATTCTCCGGGCGGGGAAAAGGTCACTGACTGCCTGCACATACACAGTCACCCCTATGAGCGGATTTATCCGCGAATACCAGGGGTCCAGAAATTTGTGGATGCCTGATACTCAACAGCTGCACTGTTTCGTAGGCATGACAGGGAGGGTGGATGCTGGTACTCGGTTGTTTCACTCCCTCTTAAGGCTTGACAGGAGAAAGGTGTTTTACCGGAATGACAATATTTTACCATTGTGGCAAATAAAATACCTGAAGTTTGAAAGCCTATATGTTTATGGTTTTAACAATTCGGCTATCGGGCGGTATGTTTTACGGTGTTCCGGCGTAATACCGAGCTTTTTTAAGCCTTCAATATGGGCTTTGGTGCCATAGCCGGCATTTTTTTCGAATCCGTAACCGGGATAAATTTGAGCCAGACTGCTCATAAAGCGGTCACGATAAACTTTTGCCATAATTGAAGCGGCGGCAACGGAATAAGACTTGGCATCGCCTTTGATAACGGTTGTTGACGGACAGGGAAAATCTTTAGGATTGCGATTGCCGTCAATTATGGCAATATCCGGCCGTCGCGGCAATTTTTCCAGAGCACGACGCATGGCTAAAAAAGTTGCCTGTAAGATGTTTAACCGGTCAATTTCTGCGGCCGAGGCTTCACCGATGCCGTAACTTAAATGTCCATAGCCGGCCTCTTGTTCTATCAGAGCATACAATTCTTCCCGCTTCTTTGCCGACAGCTTTTTAGAATCGTTGAGCGAATTTAACAAACAGGGATTAATGTCTTGGGTATAAAAGATAACGGCACCGGCAACGACCGGTCCTGCCCAAGGGCCGCGGCCTGCTTCGTCAATGCCGGCAATCAGGCCGGAATATTTATTTTCTTCATCCCAGTTTGGCATTATGCTTTCTCCTTTAATTTCAAGGGCTAGCATAAAAGTCTTTATAACTCAAATGTTTTTTTAGTGACGCACAATCGGCAGTCCTTCATAATCGGCTTCAATAATGCCGCCGATGACGATTGCCACGTTATCATATCCGCTTTTTTCGAACATTTGCGCGGCTTGGGAAGAACGGCCTCCGGAAGAACAAATGATGTTGATGGTCTGCTCTCCGTCGAGGTGATGTTCTTTGATGAAAATTTCCGGTTTTAATGTTTTTAAAGGTTGAAAAATATGCGGAAAGGCCAGGCTTTCTTTTTCATATTCGTCTTCATCGCGAACATCTAAAATTAAAGAATTACGATTTAAATCTTTAGGTTTAATAAATCTCATGGCATCCTCCCTGTTGATTTTATATATAGTCGGAAGACCGCCCTTTTAAATTAACACATAAGTATAAAAAAGGCGCCCGGTGAGAGCGCCTGAAATTGATATGTCGCATATTACAAAATAACATATTCTATTTTGTTATATCCGGCTTCAATGACATTAATGCGTAAATCATTAATAATAATGGTCTGCTGTCCGGTCGGGAAAATAAACTCTTCCGCCTGTCCGTTTTCACCAAGTGTTGAATAAGTAAAGCGCATATAGTTATTGACAATGCCGTCATAACGAAGCTCCCAGCCGTCCATTACTTCAGTGTTTTCCGAACGGGTGTTGACAACCGGGGTAAACAGGACATCTTCAGGCTCAACAAAGAATGTTATATCCAAAACGGCCAGACGTCCGTCAACGACGCGTCCGATCCGGTCAAATAATTCGCCGTTGCCGTTAATCATCAACACATCGCCGCTTTTGCCTTGTTTAACCAGCATATATTTTTCACCGTTAAAGGTTGTTTCGCCGAAAGGCTCAAACTTGTTGTTCTTTTTAATATACAGCGGAGAATAGCTGGAACTCATGACGGCGTCTTTATTAACGGTTAAGGTTTCCGAGCCGTAAAAATCCGTACGATGCGTGCGGCTGAATGCCATAATACCGCCCACTTTGGTAATTAATACCTGATTGCGTTCAATACTGTCTTCGGTAATGGTTTTGCTTTCGGTTAAATATTCATCGCCGGATTTGGTGTCGTAATAAAAAATTTCTTCGGTCTGCCAAATCTGGAAAAATTTGTTGCGGCCGTGAAAAATATCCATCTCGCCGGCGTACATACAAGCCGATAACATGGAAAGGGACAAAAGTGCAGCTAATTTTTTCATCGGATTAATCTCTTTTTTAATGTTTAAACATATTCTGTGAAATAATATAGATTAAATTTGGTAAATAAATCAATAACAAATGGAATGATATGAAGAAGAATTTATCTGAATGCCTTATGGTTAAGTTTGCACCGGTTGAAAATGTGCCGGCTGCAACAGCTGATTTTTTAGACGGCTATTTTGAAGTAACGGCCTGTAATTATACCGATGACGGCAAAGAAGAATATGTCGGTTATGCCGGCACGGATTTCAGCGCCGATGATATGCACCAGCAGGCAGCCGCTGTCGGAGTTGAACTTTTGCCTTACAGGGTTGAAAAATTGACAAGCGAAAACTGGCTTGCCGATAACGTGATTGAATTTCCGCCGATTGAAGTGGCTGATTTTTGTGTTTACGGCGTGCATGAAAAACAAACGCCGCAAACAGATAAACTAGCCATAAGAATATATGCCGCCACGGCTTTCGGGTCATCACATCAGACGACGAAGTCTTGCTTGCAAGCCATAAGTGATTTGAGCGTATCGGGTGCAAAGCATCGAAAAATTTTGGATATGGGTACCGGGTCGGGCATTTTGTCGCTGGCTTGCGCCAAGCTCTGGGCAAAAGACGAACCGCATATTGTGGCGGCTGACATTGATGTAGAATCGGTCAATGTAACGGCGCAGAATGCTTATGATAATCATCTGGAAAAATATATCGACGTGGTGCAAAGCGATGGTTATCAAGCAGAGATTATCAAACAAAACGCACCATATGACATTATCTTGGCTAATATTTTAGCCCGCCCGTTGATTGAAATGGCGCCGCAGCTGAGAGCTAATCTTAAACCCGGTGGTTTTGCCGTCCTTTCGGGCTTTATTGATGACCAAATCGGCTGGGTGGTTTCTGCTCACGAAGAGCAGGGGCTTAAATTGGTAAAAGTTTATGATATTGACAACTGGCATGCGGTTTTGATGGAGAAAAAGCGATGATACTGGAAGATTTGCAACGCAAATTGCGGCAAAGAAATATTCAGGCTTATATGCAGACTATGAATAATATGTTTTTGGGGCAAGATGTTCTTGAAAAGGAAAATAAAATTCTTGAATTGACAGGATTTTCCGGTTCTGCCGCTATGCTTTTGGTTTTGCCTGAGCAGGCGTTTTTACTGGTTGACGGACGTTATTCCATTCAGGCACGGCAGGAAACGAATCCGCAGCAGATAACGGTTGTCGATACAAACCAATTTTTTCTGACTTTGGGAAAATTATGCCGCGAAAGCGGTGTTTCGGAACTGGCTTATGACCCGAGGAGTGTTTCTATAAAAAATGTTCGTTATTTGCAAGAGGTATTTACAGATATCACTTTACGAGAAGAAGAACTGGTTGATGGTATCGTGACTGATGATGCCGTTGAGGTGTTTGAACATGATATCCGGTTTGCCGGAAAATCCGCTGCCGAAAAATGTGCAGCTGTGATTGAGGCGCTGCCCAAAAAATATGCGGCAATGTTGATAACGGCGGCAGATCAGGTTTCATGGCTTATGAATTTGCGTTCGCATACTTTGCCGGATACGCCTGTTTTACGGGCTTATGTTTTGCTTGATCGTTCAGGTAAAGCGTTTGTTTATGCCGATGGATGTACTTATGAGAATATTAAACCATTGAAAGCACTTACGGCCGATTTACAAAAATATTGCGGTCGGTCAGTTTGGGGCGATATTGCAGATACACCACAGCAAATTTTGAAGATATTGCCGGACGGGGTTGATTTGTGCTTTAAAGGTATCAGTCCGGCAGCTAAAATAAAACTTGTCAAAAATGCAACAGAATTGGAAGGTTTTAAAAATTGCCATATCCGTGACGGCGTTGCCGTGGTCAAATTTTTATGTTGGCTTGATAGCAATTGGCAGGGTATAAGCGAGTGGGATGTGGTACAAAAACTGGGCGAATTCCGCCGGCAACAGGATTTATTTTTTTCCGATAGTTTTGGTACGATTGCCGCAAGTGGTGCTAACGCGGCTATTGTTCATTACCAGCCGTCGGAACAACACAATTCAGCGCTTGTAAAGGACAGTGTTTTGTTGATAGACAGCGGGGCGCAATATTATGACGGTACCACCGATGTTACCCGCACCATTGCATTGGGAAACCCTTCTGATGAAATTAAAAAAGCTTTTACTTATGTGTTGAAAGCGCATATTGCTCTGGCAACGGCATGTTTCCCTGAAGCAACACCGGGACAGGCACTTGATGCTATCGCCCGCAGTCGTTTATGGGCATATGGCATGAATTATGCTCATGGCACCGGACATGGCGTCGGACATTTTTCAAATGTGCACGAAGGGCCGTTTGCCATTAGTCCGAACAATGTCTGTCCAATTTATGAAAGTTATGTAACTTCTAATGAGCCGGGATATTATAAAGAAGGGGCTTTCGGCATCCGGATTGAAAATATGATTTATAGCGTACCTGCCGGTAAAGAGGGGTTCTTAAAATTTAAAAACCTAACCTTAATTCCTATTGATAAACATCTGATTGATAAATATCTGTTAAGCAGCGAAGAGCAGGGCTGGCTAAACAGTTATCATCAAGAGGTATTCAGCTGTTTAGCTCCGTATATGGATGCCAAAGAGAAAGAATGGTTAAAGGCTGCCTGCTCTCCGCTTTAAAATTTTTGGCGGAGGAAATATATGGAAAAGTTATTCTGGGCTGGTATTTTTACCTGTCTGATGATTTTAAATGTGCAGGCGCAGTCGGTTTTTGATGAAAATTTTGCTGACAGCCAGCCGCTGGAGGAATATTTTGCCGCTGATAAGGCCAATTATAACAGGTCAATTATTTATCTTTTTTATAACGGGCAGCAATGTTATGAGTGTCCGCAGGCCATTGAACTGGCAGAAGAAGTTTATAATGACGAATTTGCCGGTCTTTACAGCCTTTTTGTGATTGATTATACTGATGAAGACGGTTTTAATTATGCTGAGGCCTATGATTTGTATACGCCTCTTGCGATGGTTTTGGTAAAAATCAGCAACGGGGAAATGCTGGGCTGGCATAAAATCAACAACTTGCAGGATTTTGCCGATGATGAGGATTACTTTACCAAATATTTAACCGGACAGATAAATGAGTTTTTAGCTCATGACGATTTTTGACAATTCAGTTTGACTGATTGAGTTTTATTTTTAAATCTTTTAAGCGCAACTTTAAATCCGCCGGGGGATCAGCCTGTTCGGCAGCTTCAATCTGCCGTCTGGCTGCCTCAAAATTACGGATGCCGATGCTGTATTGTGCGGCGGCATAATACATTTCCGCAGTTTGTTTATTTTCTTCATAGGCCCGGGAAAGGAGCTGCCAGGCAACTAAATTCGGACGTTTTAGCTGAGTTTGGTTTAGTCCGGTAATGATTTTTGCAAGCTGGGTTTTACCGTGCGGTGCTTCCATGGCGGTTTGTGCCCAGCCCAGCATAATCTCGGGCGAATCCGGCCGCAGCTGCAAAGCTTTTTGATAAGCTTTTAAAGCTTCTTCTATTTTACCGCTTTCAAATAAAAATTGTCCTTTTAACTCATAAAAATACGGATTATCCGGTTGGGAAAGACTTAAGGAATCCAGAATTTTTAAAGCTTGCGGGAGTTTTCCTTCCCGATAAGACAAAATGGCACGGGCATAGCGTCCGGCCGGTGTATGGTCAGTTTCGGGATATTTTTTCAGAACCTGGGCGGTCGGCAGCAAAAAGGCTGAAAGCTTGGCTTTGATAATTTGAAATTCGGCATCATAAGGAGAGTTTGTGCTGCCAGACGACTTATCTAATGCCTGGTTGAAAAATGCGGCGCGTTCGCTGTTCATCGGGTGGGTGCTGAAGTAGGGCATTTCTTCATATCCGCTTAAGCGGTTTAAGCGGCTTATTTTCTTCATGAACGTTTTAAGCCCGAGCGGCGATTGGCCGGTTTGTTCAAGATATTTGACGGCGCTTTCATCAGCGCTTCGCTCTTCCTGCATCTGGTAGGCCGTCATGGTATTGATAAGCGAACTTTGAGAGCCCAACATTACGGCCATGGCTGCATCGCCATTGCCGGAAGCAGCGGCCGTCGCACCGGCGGCAATTAAAGAAACGGCCGCCAGCGTCTGAAACTGATTAAGGCGCAGTTTTTGCCGGACAATGTGTCCGCCGGATATATGTCCGGCCTCATGGGCGATGATACCGCTTAATTCGTTGACATTATCAGCATTCATTAACGTACCGGTGTGGATAAACAAATAGTTCCCGTCGCTGACGAATGCGTTAAGCGACGGGTCATTGAGTATAAACACTTTATTGGCATTAAAAGGCACGCCGGCGGCGTTAAAAATCGGGCGGATGATGTTATGTAAAAATGTTTCGGTTTCGTCATCGGAAATAAGAGATAACGAAAAAGCATTCCGGCAGGGTAAAACCAGCAGGCAGAAAAAAACAGCAAACGACAAAACTCGGCAATGTTTTTTTAGTCCGGAAAAGAAAGACCTTAGCCGGCTTATCCGATTAACTTCCGCCACCATGCCACTTTTTCCTCCTTTTTGTTTTCACTTGCCGGTTCATTTGGAGCAGCATGGCCGTTTTCCCGGTTATCAGTTGCCGGAAAATCTTTTACGTTGCTGCCGTTTTCATCACGGCGCCCGAATCTGCCGCGCCGCCGGTCGTAATAAGAACGGCGTCCGCGGAAACGGCGGTTGCCTTGACGGCTGCTGTCTTCTTTTTCGTCATCGGCGGCATAATCGTTGTTTTCCTCATCGTAACTTTCATTTTCGACTTCGGCATAAGTCGTGGTTGGTGTATTTTCTTCTTCAGTTTCAGAGGCTTTGGTTTGTTTTACTCTTTCAATACGGTATTCGGAAATGTTTTTAATGCCGTCGTCGGCGGAAATGACAATAGACATTTTATAACGTTCTTCCAATTCGCATAAATTTTTGCGTTTCCGGTTTAAAAGATAAATGGCTGTTTCGGTCGGAACATATACATTTACTTTGGAAGAACGGTTTTTGGTTCCTTCTTCTTCTATGGCGCGCAAAATAAACATCGCACAGGATTCCGTGGTGCGGACAACGCCTTGTCCCTGGCAGAACGGGCAGGGTTGGTAATTGCTTTCGATAAATGAAGAATGCATCCGCTGACGTGAAATTTCCAGCAGGCCAAAACAACTCATCTTTGCTATCTGGATACGGGCGCGGTCGGTTTTTAAGGCCTCTTTCATCCGCTTTTCCACGGCCTGGTTGTTTTTAGCTTCGTCCATGTCAATAAAGTCAATGACAATCAACCCGGCCAAGTTGCGCATTTTTAATTGCTTGGCAATTTCATCGGCAGCTTCCAGATTGGTCTTTAAGGCTGTTTCCTCAATGTCCTTTTCTTTGGTGGCACGGCCGGAGTTAACATCTATGGCAACCAATGCTTCGGTCGGATTGATGACCAGATATCCCCCCGATTCAAGCTGGACAACCGGACTGTGCAGCTTATCAAGCTGTGTTTCTATTTGAAAACGTTGGAATAAGGGCATTTCATTTGGCCGCCGGCATTTGATTTTTTTCAAATTGTGCGGAGATAAGATTTTAACAAAATCTTTGGCAGCTTTATAAGCATTGTTGCCGTCAACGATAACTTCCGAGATATCTTTGGTATACATATCGCGCAAGGCCCGTTTAATCAAATCTCCTTCTTCATAAATCATTGACGGAACTTTATTTTTTAAAGCATTTAAGCGGATATGGTTCCAGGCGCGTATCAGATAATTGTAATCACGGACGATGTCGGCCTTGGTTTTATCTTCGCCGGCAGTGCGGATAATCATGGACATTTCATCGGTTAAAGGCAGTTCTTTCATAATGTCTTTTAACCGTTTTCTGTCAGCAGCATTGGTGATTTTGCGGGAAACGCCGCCGCTTTTGATACGGTTAGGCATTAAAACACAGTATCTGCCGGCCAAAGACAGGTATGTCGTGCAGGCCGCACCTTTGTTGCCGCGCTCTTCTTTGACAATTTGAATAAGAAGCGTTTGTCCTTCTTTGATGACATCCTGGATGGTGCTGTAATGATATAGTTTACGGGCACGTAAAAGTTTACGCTGAATCTCAAAGTCATTGTCCGTATCAATATCATCATCGTCATTGTCAGAAGAAATTTCCATTTCGTTATCATCATTTTCTTCTGTATCATCGCTACGTTCTTCATCATCGGTATCCTCCCGAATTACGGGGTCGGTATTTTCCTGTTGGTCAGCCAGTGTTTTAAAATCTTCATTTGCCGGAGTGTCGGCTGCCGGTGTTTTTTCTTCTTCTTCAGTATTTCCGTCGTCGGATGTTTTTTTGACGGTTTTGCGGCGGGTGTATTTACGCTTTTGCTTTACCTGCGGCTTAGTTTCTGCCGGAGCGGTATCTTCGGCCGGGGTATCTCCGTTTTCTGTTGTTTGTGTCGTGTTTTCTTTTGCCTCTGTTTTTTCAGGCGAGTTATTGATGTTTTGATTTTGTTCGGCAGCTTCAGCAGCTTTTTTAGCTTCTTCTTCGCGTTTACGCGCTTCATATAAAGCCTGTTTTTCAGCCCGTATGCGTTCACGCTGTTCTTCGCGTTCTTTCAAATATTGTTTTTTACGTTCAATTATTTCATCTACTTCCCGGTCAACGGTTTCCAAAAGTTCCGGGCTGGCATGATAATAATCCGGGTGGATTTCACCAAATGCCAAAAAGCCGTGCTTGTTGCCGCCGTAATCAATAAAAGCGGCCTGGAGCGAGGGTTCAACCCTGATAACTTTTGCCGTGTATATATTGCCTTTGATTTGTTTGCGGGAGCTTGATTCTATTTCAACATCTTCAACTTTATTTCCATCAACAATAACGACTCTGGTTTCTTCCGGCTGGGTGTCGTCAATTAACATTCTCTTTGTCATAACATTTTCCTATAAATATAATTTGTTTTTATTATGCCGGATATTAAAGTCATAACAAACAAAGATGCTTCGGGGCTTTCCCTTTTTTGTATCATAAACGGCGACCAATGCGCCGGCTGTTTTTTTATGTCTGCTTTTAAAAATCTTAATTCTTGGTTCTCAGTTGCGTTTTTAAAAGCAATAATATCCTGCAGTTTTTTAAACCGGGGCACATCGCTTCGTTATGAAATGACGGCGGCACCTCAGGTAAGGGAAAGTAAACAATCATAATCTGTGGCAGTATTCCCTTATATCAGTGCATAAAAATCCGGTCTTTTACCTACAATATAGGATTTGTTTTAAATTACAACACTTAATTTGTTTTACAACATTTAATTTGTTAAATTTTGCGACCGAGCGTTTTTTTTAACAGATTGGTAATAAGTCTGCGTTACAATTTTTAATAAAATTTTATGGAGAGAAAATGACTGGCATAATATCAGGATTGAACAGAATGTTTCGGCTGTGCGTTTTTTTTGCAGCCGCATTGTTCTGGTGTGTGCTGATGCTTTCCGGCAATGCTTTGGCCGGCAATATTACCAATATGCGAATCGGGCAGCAGGTCGGCAGTGTGCGAATCGTATTTGAAGCTGATGAGGCCTTTGATTATAAGGCTTTCTTATTAACGGATCCGAAACGCCTGGTGGTTGATGTCTATGATATGGATGTTAAGAATACGCTGCAAAGCGATAAAAACAACATTATTTCCCAAACCCGTGTCGGCAAGCTTGACGGTAATAACAAACGGGTGGTGTTTGATCTTTTAAAGCCGGTTTTTATTAAAAAAGCATTTACCTTAAAACCGCAAAGCAATATGAAATGGCGCTTTGTTATTGACGTGGCATTGTGTTCGGAACGGGATTTTAAGGCCAAGGTCGGGTCAAAACATGCTTTTTCCAGCCGTGACGACCAGAATGTCAAGACCGCTTCAAATGACGATAAAAACTGGTTTTTTAATGATGAAAATAAACCGCGTAAAGCACGTAAAAAAATTATCGTTTTAGACCCCGGACACGGCGGCAAAGATCCGGGTGCCATCGGTGTTTACGGCAAAACTTATGAAAAAAACATTACACTTGCCATGGGCAAAGAATTAAAGTCAATTTTGGAGAAAAAAGGCTATACGGTTTATTTGACGCGCAGTACGGATGTTTTTATTCCGCTTCGGCAGCGGGTACGGATTGCCCAGCGTTATAAAGCGGATTTGTTTATGTCTATCCATGCCGACAGCGCCTTAAACCGTAATGCAACGGGTTTATCGGTTTATACACTTTCCGAAAAGGCTTCCGATAAGGAAGCAGCGGCTTTGGCCGAGCGGGAAAACAAGGTTGATATTATCGGCGGGGTTGATTTTTCGGAAAATTCCAAAGAAATTAATGATATTCTGATTTCGCTTTCTCAAACCGACAGCCGCAATAAATCTTCCAAGTTTGCAACTTATATGGTCGGCGAAATGAGCAAAACGGTCAAGCTTGTCAGCAATACCCACCGTTTTGCCGGCTTTGCGGTTTTGAAAGCACCGGATATTCCGTCGGTTTTGCTGGAAATGGGTTATCTGTCCAATCGTACGGAAGAAAAACTCTTAAAACAAAGCAGCTATCGTAAAAAACTGGCAACGTCTGCGTCAAAAGCAATTGACCGTTATTTTAACGATCCGGAAATTGCTGCTTTGTATTAATCGGGTTAAAATGTTATTCCGGCCGGGATAAGGTTTTGATATTTTAAATTTTCTTTTGCAATTTAAATTAAATGTACTAAAGTGGCGGAAATATCAAAGTTTGAAATGACGGGTTTGATGCATGTTTAGATTTTTTTCAACACTGGTAAGTGCCGGAATGTTTTTTGCAATTTTGGGGTTGATTGCGCTGATGATTGTTTTTGGCGTCTTAAGCAAAGACCTGCCGGATTACCGCCAGCTGGCCAAATATGAACCGGCTGTCACAACCCGTCTGTTTGCCGGCGACGGACAATTGTTAATGGAATATGCCGCCGAAAAACGTTTGTTTGTTCCGGTCGATAAAATCCCCGAACGCGTTAAACAGGCTTTTATTTCAGCAGAAGACAAGCACTTTTATCAGCATGGCGGCATTGATTATATCGGTATTGTCAGAGCTGTTATCAATAATATCAAAAATATCGGTACCGGTCGTCGTCCGAGCGGTGCCTCAACCATTACCCAGCAGGTTGCCAAAAACTTTTTACTCAGTTCGGAAGTTTCATATGTGCGCAAAATTAAAGAAGCCATTTTGGCGAATCGTATGAATAATGCTTTCAGTAAAGATCATATTCTGGAGCTGTATTTAAATGAAATTTATCTCGGAAACCGTTCTTACGGGGTGGCTGCCGCGGCGCTGAACTACTTTAACAAAGCCTTAGATGAGCTTTCTTTGGAAGAAATTGCTTATCTGGCGGCATTGCCTAAAGGGCCGAACAACTATCATCCCGTCCGCCGTTATGATGCGGCGGTGGCACGCCGCAACTGGGTTATCGGCCGGATGGTTGAAGACGGCTATGTTACTCCCGAAGAAGCGGAAAGCGCCAAGGCTAAGCCTTTAGTTACCGTTGAGCGTAAAACCGGCTTTTTAAAAGATGCCGAATATTACAGTGAAGAAGTCCGGCGGACGATTGTCCATAATTTGGGCGAAGATGCGTTATATGAGGGCGGGCTGATTGTCCGGACGACCATTAATCCGAAAATACAGTCCATTGCTACCAAGGCATTCCGTAAAGGTTTGCTTGATTATGATGTCCGGCACGGTTGGCGCGGCGCGGAAGTTCAAATTTCTCTTGAGGGCGATTATCAGAAAGCATTAAAAGAAGCAAAACTCATCAGAGGTGCTGAACCGTCATGGGAAAAGGCTGTGGTTTTGAAAACCGGACAAGACAAAGCCGAGATTGAAACCGAAGACGGCGATAAGGGGTATATTTATCTTAAGGATTTAAAATGGGCCAAGCCGGCTTTGAAGAATAAATTTGTCGGGGACGAACCGAATTCGGTTGCAAAAGTTTTAAATGCCGGTGATGTCATTTATGCCGAAAGATTAAAAGACGGCGAAGATGCTTATGCTTTAAGACAGGTGCCGGATGTTGAAGGCGGTATGGCCGTTATTGATCCGCATACGGGAAAAGTTTTGGCACTGGTGGGCGGTTTCTCGTTTGAAAAATCGCAGTTTAACCGTGCAACTCAGGCTTACCGCCAGACCGGTTCGGCTTTTAAGCCGTTTGTTTATCTTGCGGCACTTGAAATGGGCTATTCTCCGAATGATTTGATTTTGGATGCACCGTTTGTACTTGATCAGGGAGCGGGGATGCCGAAATGGAAGCCGGTTAACTATTCGAAAAAGTTTTACGGACTGATGACGCTGCGTCAGGGGGTTGAGCAATCCAAAAACCTGATGACCGTGCGTTTGGCACAGGATATAGGTATGGATAAGGTGGCCGAAATGGCTAAAAGGGTGGGTATTAATGAGCATCTGCCGCAATACCTTTCTTCTTCTTTAGGTGCGGCTTCCGCCCGGGTTATTGACATGACCAGTGCATATGGCATTGTTGTCAACGGCGGCAAGAAAGTGACGCCTTATCTGATTGAAAGGATACAGGACAGAACCGGAAAAACAATTTTTAAACATGATAATTATGATTGTCCGGATTGCAATGCCGACAAATGGGAAGGACAAACCCCGCCCGAGCGGCCGGATATGCGTGAGCAGATTATTGACCCGCTTACGGCTTATCAAATGACCTCAATTTTGGAGGGTGTGGTTTTGCGCGGAACCGGTGCCAGGCTGCGCAGTCTGAAACGTCATCTGGGCGGTAAGACCGGTACCAGCAATGATACCAAAGATGCCTGGTTTATAGGTTTTTCACCGGATTTGGTGGCCGGTGTTTATGTCGGGTATGATGAACCGGAAACGCTTGGCCGTTATGAAACCGGTGCTGCTGCGGCTTTGCCTATTTTTTACAGCTTTATGCAAGAAGCCTTAAAAGATGTTCCGGATACAAACTTCCGTATTCCGCAAGGGATTAAACTGGTGCGGATTAATCCGAAGACCGGTAAATTGTCCCAGCCGGGTGATGATACCGTTATTACCGAAGCCTTGAAGCCGG
This sequence comes from uncultured Alphaproteobacteria bacterium, assembly GCA_944391705.1. GTDB lineage: Bacteria > Pseudomonadota > Alphaproteobacteria > RF32 > CAG-239 > CAAFZY01. The sequence goes on along the minus strand of CALXUN010000004.1, from coordinate 50,960 downwards.
ATTACAGTTTTGATGCCTCTAATCAAAGGGTTATCGGCGGCGACGGTGAAGAAGCCGTGGTGCTTGATAATAATGACGATATGCTTCAAGTCGGCGGTGAATATTAGGGATTTTTATAAAAAAAGGACAGAAAATGAAAGCAGAGTTTGAAAATATTATTGAGAGTATCAGGCAGTCTCTGGCGCTGCTGAGGAGGTCTCTTTGACTATGATAATGCTGTTTTGCGTTTAGATGAACTCAATGCCTTAAGTGCCGATCCGGATTTGTGGAATGATGCTGTTAAAGCACAAAAGCTGATGAGCGAGAAAAATTTTTTGGAAGACGGCATTAATCATTACCGGGAGATGGAAAAAAATCTTGCTGATTATGCAGAAATGGCTGAATTGTCGGAAGAAGATGCTGAATTACAGACAGAGATTATGTCCGGGCTGGAAGACTTACAAAAACAGGCCCGCCGCGGCGAGCTGGAGGCTCTGCTTTCCGGGGAGGCCGATGCCAATGATGCGTATCTGGAAATTCATGCCGGCAGCGGCGGAACGGAAGCTCAGGACTGGGCCGAGATGCTTTTACGGATGTATGTGCGCTGGGCAGAAAAACACGAATATAAAGTTGAGTATCAGGAAGAAACAGAAGGTGAGGTTGCCGGTATTAAGTCCGTTACTTTAAAAATTTCAGGCCATAATGCCTACGGATGGCTGAAATCGGAAACGGGTGTTCACCGGCTGGTCAGAATTTCACCGTTTGACAGTGCCGGGCGACGGCATACCAGTTTTGCATCGGTGGGCGTATATCCGGTTGTTGACGATACGATTGAAATTGAAATTAATGAGGCTGATTGCCGGGTTGATACATACCGGGCATCAGGCGCCGGCGGACAGCATATCAATAAAACAGATTCGGCAGTACGTATTACGCATATTCCGACCGGCATTGTTGTGCAGAGCCAAAGCCAGCGTTCGCAGTTTCAGAACCGTGACAATGCCTGGAAAATGTTAAAGGCGCGTTTATATGAACGGGAAATGCAAAAGCGTTCGGATGCTGCTTTTGAACAGAGGGAAAATCAGGGCGATAACGGCTGGGGTTACCAGATACGTTCTTATGTGCTGCAGCCTTATAAGATGGTGAAAGATTTGCGCACCGGCGTGGAAACATCGGATTATAAAGCGGTTTTGGACGGTGATATTGATATGTTTTTGGCCGCGGCTTTGGCCGGAAAGGTTGGAGCTGATGAAAATCGTTAAAAGAATTATTGTCGGTGCGGCCGTCTTTTATGTTTTATTATGTGCCTCGGTTTATTTTTTTCCGGAAATATATTTTTATCATCCGTATTCATATCCCGGGAATCTTAAAAAAGCGCAGGCCGACGGGTTTGATGCCCGGGAAGTTGTTTATTATGATTATGAGGGACTTAAAGCTAAAGGTTGGCTTTATTTGAATGAAACGGAAGGTAACCTGCATAAGGCGGTGCTGTTTTTACATGGCAATGCTTATAATGTCGAACATTATTACCATAAAACGGTTCCTTTAGCAGAGGCCGGCTATTCGGTTTTTATTCCGGAATACCGTGGTTTTGGCGGACAGGGAAAGAAAATCCGGCAGAAGTATTTGGAAGAAGATGCCGTTAATGCGGTTAAATATCTTAACTCTCTTGGCTTTGCCAACAGGGATATTATTGTATACGGCATGTCTTTGGGAACATACACGGCACTTTATGCCGTTACGGCCATGCAAAAACAAGAACCTTTCGACGCCCTTATCCTGGAAGTTCCGTTTACCAGTCTGCTTGATACGGCTTTGTACCATGTAACTTTCGGGGGAATTGTGTCGGTGCCGCTTGATTTGTTGGTTAAGGATACATATAATAATCTCAGTCTGGTGGATAAAATCAGAAGCCGCGTTTTGATTATGACGACGGAAAGCGACAGCCTTATTCCGCCGGCGCAGGCCAAAGCGCTTTATCAGTACGCGCCGGAGCCGAAAACATTGAAGGTTTACCAGGGGGCAACGCACGATACTTTGTTTAATTTAAGAAATTACCGTGATATTTTGGAGTGGCTGCAGCTTTCATGAAGAAAATTTCCGGAAAAATATATTATATGCGTAAGACGGCGGATTACCTCGGGGTAGCCTTGCTGCTTTCATTATTATATTTATTATGGATTTTGTATCAGGGGCCGCTTTCCGTTCCGTTTCTGAAGCCGTATATCATGCAGGCGCTTAATTCGGAAGATTCGGAATTCTCGGTAAATGTCGGGGAGGTTAATCTGGAGTTGGTCCGCTCCATACAGCCGGTTAAAATTATTGCCAACGATGTGGTTTTCCGCCAAAATGATGATGAATTTTCGGTTCATACGCCGAAACTTTCGCTTTCATTTAGTATCCGGGCTTTACTTAAGGGTATTGTGGCACCGAGCAGCGTTACTTTCGAAAATCCGGAAATTGCCGTTTTTACCACTTACGGGGTGGAAAAAGACAAGGTTAATGAAGCCAATAAAAAGAAACTGCAGTTTTATTTTGAGTGGTTTGAAGATTTTTTAGACAGGTTTAACTCCGAAGATGATATTTATCCGGAAAGTTTTATCAATGAAATAACGGTTAACAATGCCGAGGTGGAATTTCACGAGGTTGAACTCGGGCGGAAACTGGGTTTTCAAGATGTTAATTTTCATTTTGAACGCAATCTGACCAATCTGGAAATTGCCGTCGGCGGGTTGCTTGATATGCAAGACAGAATGGCAACGCTTAAAATCGGCGGAGAATACCGCCCGGGAAGCAATAAGCTGGCGCTTAAACTGGATTTTTCCGATTTGGTTTTGTCGGATATCATCAGCAACTGGGGCGGAGAATATCCTAAAATTGAGGTGCCGGTGGAAGGAAATGTCAGCGCATTAATAAATTTCAGTGAAATTTTGGCGCATAAAGATAATCTTATCGGCGGGTTGGATTCTGCTATTGAACAAATCGTTTTTGATATCAAAGGCGATGCCGGTGAGGTTGTATTTAACGAAAATAAGGAATTTAACTACGGTATTGATGCTTTTGTTTTAAATGGAACGGTCTCGGGGGATTTGAATTCCATATCCATTAAAGATGCCGATTTTGAAGTCGGCGGGCAGAAAACCCGTTTGGGGCTTGATGTTTCCGGATATAAAAAGTATTTCTTTGAAAGATCGCTTGAAGACTTGAAAATTGTGTTCAGCGCCGATATTGCGCGTTTCGGTCTTGACGACTTGTCTAAATTCTGGCCGCGCTATCTGGCCGAACCGGCCTGGGAATGGTGCAAAGAAAACCTTTACGGCGGATATGCCGAAAACGGCCGGTTTGATTTTATTTTCAGTTATAATGAAGAGCTTAAAACTTTATATCTTTCCAAACTTGAAGGTAAAGCCGATGTGGTTGACAGTAATATTTCCTATCTTGAGGGAATGCCGGTGGTCAATAACGTATACGGAACGGCTTTCTTTTCTTCTTCGGATATTGATATTAAGGTAGACAAAGGCGTTTCCGAAGGGGTTATCATTACCGGCGGCAATGTCCGGCTTTATGATTTGGACAAGTATCATAATTTTATTGATATTAAAATCAAAGGCAATTCAAGCATTACCGATGCGTTGAAATTTATTGACCATCCGCCGCTTAATTTTGCTCAGGAAATGGGGATAAAACCGGAGGCTGTTTTAGGTGATGTCGAAATAGAGCTGGGCTTAAATTTTGAATTGTATGAAGACTTGAAGCCGGAAGATATTAAAGTTGATGTCAAGGCCGATTTGAGCCAGGTTAAAATGCCCGATGTCGCCGACGGTAAAAATCTGACGGCCGAAAAAATGGCGGTAGAAGTTAACAGTGACGGGTTTATCGTATTAGGAGATGCCGAATTTGACGGCATTCCCGTTAATGTTGTCATCAATCAGACTTTTGATAATGAAGCCTATAAGAGCAAAGGAAAGTTTACGCTTAAAGTCGATGACGCGGTTAAGAAAAAACTTGGTATTAATGCCGCAATTTTGGATGCTCCTTATATTGAAGGGTATGCCGATGTTATTGCGGATTTGACCGTTTTAAACAATCATAAAGCCCGTTTGGAAATTGATGCCGATTTAACTCACGCGGCAATAGATTACAGCTTTTTAGGGTTTAAAAAAGCCCGCGGAAAGTGGGGAAAAATTAAAACAAAAATAGAGTTTTCTGATAACAAATTGTCTGATATTCCATCATTTTCTCTGGCAAAGTCTGATTTTAACCTGCAGGGAAAAATAGGGGTTGATAACAAAGGGGAGGTCAGAACTATTGACATTACCGACATTAAAGGGCCGAAAACGGCAGCCAAGGCAAAAATCGAATTTAGCGGATCTGCGCAAAAAAGCATCAAAGCCAATGTCAGCGGCAACAGCTACGATTTAACCGAACTTTTTGCAAAATCCGATGAGAATAAGGTTTCAACAGCCGGCAGCGGTGATGATGACTGGACAGCTGTTCCGGATGCCGAAATTTTTATTGCCGTGAACAGTTTGTGGACTAATCCGAAAACGCCGATTAAAAACTTTGCCGGAAGTGCGGTTTTAAAAAACGGTGTTGGTGTGGAAGAAGCCCATATGGTCGGTAACTACGGTACAGATAAATCAATTAAGCTGAAGCTGGACTATGTTCCCCGCCCGAACGGCGAGTATCTGCTTTCCATTGACAGCAATAACGCCGGAAGCACGCTGAGAGTTTTGCGTCTTTATGACAATATGAACGGCGGAATTTTGAAAATCGAAGCAAAGCGTGACCGTAACAAGCAATTTGTCGGTCATGCCCAGATACGAGATTTCAGTATCCAAAATACGCCGTTGCTGGCAAAGCTTTTGACCGTGGCCTCTTTCAGCGGTATGTTGGATTTACTGCGTGGAGAAGGGCTTGCATTTTCGCACTTTGACGCGCCGTTTGAGTATAAAAACAAAACACTTTATATAAAAGATGCCAAGATGTTTGGCAATGTTATCGGCTTTACCGGCAGCGGCTCTTACCACCGCGTTAATGAAAAAATAGATATCAGGGGGATTATTTCGCCGGCATACAGCCTTAATTCCCTTATCGGCAGAATCCCGCTGGTCGGTTCGGTTCTGGCCGGAAAAGACGGGACAGTGTTTGCTGCCAATTACAGCATTAAGGGAAGCTTGCAGGATCCGAAAATCAGTATTAATCCGCTTTCGGTTTTCAGCCCGAATTCTGTTAAAGATTTATTCTCGTCAGCCGGAGGAGAAAATGATGAAAAGGCAGGTTAAAATCGGCGTGGATTATCATGGCGTTATTACGGCTAATCCTGATTTTTTTAAGGAATTTAATCAAAAAGCTCTGGATAATGGTTGTAAAATATATATTTTAAGCGGCGGTGCCGGTCAGGATATCAAGGAATATCTTCATTTGCACGGTATTGTGTATTCGGTTGTCTGGTCGATGCTGGATTATTTTGAACGTAAAAATATGGTTTTGCACCTTCCTGACGGTTCTTTTCAGGTTAAGGATTCATTGTGGAATGATGCCAAGGCAAAATATTGCCGGGAGAACGGCATAGATTTTCATATTGATGATTCTGCTTTGTACGGGGAAAATTTTGAAACACCTTTTTGTCTTTATGATGCCAGGCAGGAAGTGTGCCTTACCGGAAAGCATAATCAGCTCTTTTTGAATTTTCATTTGCCGCCCGAAGAAGTTTTAAATCAGATTTTGGCATTTTTAGGTGAAAAAGTTTTATCTTAAAAAGGCTCCTGTAATAAAGGAGCCTTGTATTTTCAGAAATTATTTTTTTCAATATCCATAAAATAGTTAACGGTTTGTTCGGACAATTCTTTTGTGGCCGGTTTATCACAAACGATAATACCGTGCGGGTGCATTTGCAATGCCGAAATTGTCCAGACATGGCTGACACCTTCTTCAATGCCGTGTTTTAAGGCTGTCGCTTTATTTTCGCCGGTAGCCAGAATCATGACCTCGGCGGCGTCCATGATTGTTGCCACGCCGACGGTTAATACTGTGGTCGGGACGCGGGATAAATCGCCGTCAAAAAAGCGGGAATTAGCTTTTATGGTGCTTTCGGTTAACGTCTTTACCCGCGTCCGGGACGAAAGCGAAGAAAACGGTTCGTTGAAGGCAATATGGCCGTCGGTACCGATGCCGCCGATAAATAAATGAATTCCGCCGGCCTGGCGGATGGCCTTTTCATAATCCCGGCACTCCTTTTCATAATCTTTGGTCATTCCGTTTAACATATGAATGTTTTGCGGTTTTAAATTCACGTGTTTGAAGAAATTTTCTTCCATGAAATAGCGATAACTCTGGGGATCAGACGGTTTTAGGCCGATATATTCATCCATATTGAATGTAACAACGTTTTCAAATGAAACTTTGCGTTCTTTATAAAGCTCAATAAGTACTTTATAAAAACCAAGCGGCGTGGAGCCCGTCGGTAACCCTAAAACGAAAGGGCGGGAAGCACTTGGTCTGAATTTGTTAATCCGATAGACGACATAATTTGCCGCCCATTTGGAAACTGTGTCATAATCAGGTTTTATAATTACACGCATAGTTTTTTTCCTTTATGATAAAGATTACCTTTAATTATTGTATATAAAATGTTTAAGTTTTTGTTAAAAATGACCAGGTCCGCATCATAGCCCGGGGCAATCAGGCCTAAATGTTCCTGGCGCATAATCCGTGCCGGATTGGTTGAAGCCATATGAATGGCCTGTTCAACGGTAAAGCCGTAAGATACAATGTTGCGGACGCTGTCAAGCATGGTTAAAGCCGAACCGGCAATAACATTGTCTGATTTGCGGTAAAAGCATTTGTCCAGGTATACTTCTTCTCCATTTGCAATTAACGGTTTTTTCTTTTGTTTCGTGGGCTTTAGGGAATCGGTAACCAGAACTATTTTATCCAGTGACTTACAGGTCAGCAGGAATTTGATGATGTCAGGGTTGATATGGATACCGTCGGCAATAACCTCACAGGAAAGTTCCGGATGAATAAATACGGCACCGACAGCCCCCGGATCGCGGTGATGCATACGGCTCATGGCATTAAACAAGTGGGTAACATGTAAAATCCGCACCTGCATGCCTTCGACCATCTGGGCATAGGTTGCATTGGTATGCCCGGCCTGCAGGATAATTCCTTTGGATACGCAATATAAAGCCAGTTCCCGCATATGTTTTAATTCAGGTGCAACGGTCATATTTATGATATGACCGGCGGAGGCTTCCCATAAACTTTCCATTAAATCCAGATTTACCGGGCTTATGGAATCTTGAGACTGGACGCCTAAACGTTCCGGAGAGATAAACGGCCCTTCCAGGTGAATACCTAAAATTCTGGCACCTTTTTCATGGCCCATGGCTTTAACAACAGCCTTGATACCGCAAATAAGTTCTTCTTTCGGAGCGGAATAAAGCGTGGGGATAAAAGAAGTTACGCCGTACTCACTTAAAATTTCGGACATTTGCAGAATGGAATCGCTTTGATAATCATCCGTACCGTAACCGCCGATGCCGTGAATGTGGGTGTCTATAAAACCGGGGGCAACATATGCACCTTTGGCATCAATAAAAACGGTGTCGGCTTTGAAGTTTTTCTGGGTGAAACGTTCTTCATTGAAAACATCAATAATTTTTTGCTGCTTAATAAGCACCGCACAATTTTTCATGGCAGAAAATCCGTTTAAGACGGTGGCGTTGTGAATACAAATAGCAGCAACCATTTCTGTTCCCCTAATAATGCGGCGGCGGTGTTTCTTCCTGCAAAGGCTTGATATTTTCTTCTTTAAGCATATCTGCCAAAAGCTTGTTTTCTTTTACCAGTAAATCAATTTCCCGGCCTTGGCGAATGACGACTTCATTTAGTTCATCAACCGTTTTTTGCAGATTGGCGACGGCCATTTCAATGTCTATCAAGCGTTCGTCTAAAGTCATGATAACCTCGGTTTGTAATGTAGCATAATTCTTTTTAACTTACAAATTAAAAAATAAAAAACAGGGCTGTTTCATATGGCAGCCCTGCATAAATTTATTGTGCCGGATAGCCGATCGGCTGATGGTAGGTCACAACCTCATCTTCATTTAAGTTTAAAGCTTTGTGCAGGCCATCGCGGTCAATCAGGCCGCGGATAACGGTGGAAAGACCGTTTTCGGCGGCATACAGGTAAACGTTTTCATAAGCAGAACCGCTATGGGCTTCAGCGTATTTTTTACCGCCGGCATAAATTAAATGGACCGGTGCCGGTTTAACAAAATCCTGCGAATCAAGATAAGGCATGAGATCCGTTTCCGAATATTTATTCAAGAGGTTGTTTTTACCGTCATATAACCATACGGCATTATCATAAATTACAAAAACTTTTAAATCCTGCTGGTTACGACCGGTCGGGATGGTTCGTTTGCCGTGGCTGTTGGCACCGAATGCCGCCCATAAAATATTGCTTAATTCCTGTTCGGAAATTTTTTGGTCGCTGTAAGCGCGGCCGGACTGACGGGCATCAATAATTTTCATTAAGGCTGATGAAGTATCAGGCTTTGGCAGCGCCAGTTCTTCAGCGCCGGCGTTGAAACCGCTGAGTGCCAGAGCCGCGAACAAAACGGCTGCCATGAAATTCTTTTTCATCTGTTTTCTCCTTATAAAATGATTTGATATTTATAAGATATATGAGATGAGAGAAATTTATAGATGTTTTTTTATTCTTTTAACAAGAAAGTTATTTTCTGCCGATATCAGGGCTGTGCTTTTGTTTGTATACGCTGGACCGAGGCTTCCTCAATCCGCCGTCCTTTCATTTTGGTGATTTTTATTTTCAAATCCCGGTATTCGAATTTCCGACTTTTGCGGTCTTCGGGAAAACCACCCATGGCTGTTAATAAAAATCCGGCAAAAGTGTCGCTGTAATCATCGGAAAGTTTGATACCCAATGTTTCCGAAACATCATCAACCGGCGCGCAGCCCCGGATTATCCATGAATTTTCTCCGGTTTGTAAAATCAGCGGGGTGTTGTCAGGTGCCGTAACGTCGTCTTCCAAATCACCGACGATTTCTTCCAAAATGTCATTCATGGTTATAATGCCGTAAACGCCGCCGTATTCATCAACGACGACGGCAAAATGGTTGCGGCTTTTCTGCATGGCGGTAAACAATTCATCGATGTGTTTTGATTTGCTGATGAATTGTGCCGGTTTAAGCGCATTTTCAAGTACGGCTTCTTTGCCCTGTTTTTTATACCTGATATAATCTTTTAATGAAAGCGTACCGACAATGTTATCCGAATCGTTTTCATAAACAGGATAAACGGAATATTTTGAATTAATTATGATTTCGTCCCACTTTTCGAGCGGTTCGGCAATATTTAAAAATGTCACGTCCGTGCGGTGGGTCATAATTTCTTCGGCAATTTTATCGTCAAATTCAAATACATTGTGAATGATGTTTTTTTCAATATCGTCAATGGCTCCGTTTTGATTTCCGACATCAATCATCATTCGGATTTCTTCTTCGGTAACCTGTTCATTTTTTTCGTCCGGATTAATGCGCAGCAGATGTAAAACGGCGTTGGTGGAGGCGGTTAAAAGCCAAACGAGCGGGGCAAAAATTTTGGCAATGGCATAAATGATACCGGACATGGAAAGTCCGATTTTTTCGGCATAATTCATGGCAATGCGCTTAGGTACCAATTCGCCTAAAATGAGCGTAATGTATGAGAGTATGAGGGTGATGCCGATGACTGATAAAACATCCAGTGTTTTGGGCGAAAGCGTTACGCCGGCCTCAATCAGCCAGTTGACAATACGGTCGGAAAAGTTGTCGGCGGCAAAAGCGCTGCCTAAAAATCCGGCCAGAGTGATACCGATTTGGATGGTTGCCAAAAAGTCAGCCGGTTGTCTTAAAAGAGCTGTCAGGCGTTTAGCTTGTTTATTGCCGTTGTCGGCCATGTTTTTTAATTTGTTGTCGTTGATGGATATAACGGCAATTTCGGCGCAGGCAAAAACGGCATTCAACAAAATCAGGATAAACTGAAAAATAAGTAATTCGGCTATGGTAAAATCAGACATGAATAATCCCGGTGATATTATTTTATTTTATTCTAGAGTGCTGATGTTAAAATTTGATTAAACAGTTTTTTTTAGTTTTTTTTGGAGCATTTCCAAAAAAAATTCAGCCGGTGTTGAAAATGTCCGGGATTTTTTCCAGACAATATTTAATCCGGAACAAACCTGCGGATAAAGCGGTTTAAAACAGAAGTTGTCGTCTTTGACGAGTTTATCCAAAGTTAAAGCGCAGCCGACACCCCGGCTTACTAAAAGTGCGGCATTGAAAATCAAATTATAAGTGGCCACAATGTTAAGTTTGTTGATATCGGTTCCGAATTTGCGGAAAATATCGTTTCCGGCAGTATTATTTTGTAATATCTGGCGGGAGCAGATGAGGGGCAGATCGGCCAAATCTGCCGCCGTAATAAAATCTTTCCGGGTCAGCGGATGGTCTTTTGGCATCAAAAGTCCCCAGATATCTTTGGCAGGAAGTGTCAGATAATCATATTTTGACAGGTTTGTCGGTTCAATGAGGATGCCGAAATCCAAGAGCCCTTTATCCAGGCGTTCGGTAACGTCTTCGGCGTTGCCGCTGTATAAATGGCAGCGGATTGCCGGAAATTTTTTTTGCAAACGGCTTATGACGTCTGCTATCAGGCTCATGCCGTCGGTTTCACCGCCGCCGATGTAAATGTCGCCGGCAATGTTTTCATTTTTGGAACTGAGTTCGGTTTTGGCCATGTTAACCATATCTATAATTTCTTCGGCACGCCGGCGCAGAGCCATGCCGTCGGCTGTTAATGACATGCTGTGGCTGCTGCGGATAAACAGCTGCCGTCCAAGTTCGGTTTCCAAATCTTTTATTTGGCGGGAAAGGGTCGGCTGGGTTATATTTAAAGCGGCGGCGGCCCCTGTCATGCTGCCTTCGCGGGCAACGGAAAGAAAATAGCGCAGGACTCTTAATTCCATTTTTATCATCTCCTTATTTTACAAGTAAATATAATGTTTTATTGATATGCTTGTCAAACATATCTTTCTATAAGATATAAGTATTTGCTATTTTTGAAAAACGAGGTTAAGTTTAATAAAAACAGAAGGGGGAAAATCATGCAACATAAGTTTTATTTTGCTAAAATAATATTGTCAGCCATGTTTTGCGTGTCTATTTTAACTTCAACAGTAAGGGGAGATGATACAATGAATATACAAACGGGTACCTGGGATAAGGTTTTTGCTAAAAGCGATAAAGCCGATGTTAAAAAAGTGCATTTTAAAAACCGTTACGGTATAACGCTTGCCGGGGATTTATATATGCCCAAAAACATGAGTGGTGAAAAGCTTCCGGCTATCGCTGTTTCCGGACCGTTCGGCGCCGTAAAAGAGCAGGCTTCCGGGTTGTATGCCCAAACTTTGGCCGAACGCGGTTTTATTGCTCTGGCCTTTGACCCGTCTTATACCGGTGAGAGCGGCGGCGAGCCGCGGGATGTGGCTTCACCGGACATTAATACGGAAGATTTCAGTGCCGCTGTTGATTTTTTAAGCACACAGCCGGAGGTGGATGCGGATAAAATCGGCATAATCGGTATTTGCGGTTTTGGCGGTTTCGGGTTAAATGCGGCGGCAATCGATACGCGTATTAAAGCAACGGTAACCTCGACCATGTATGACATGACCCGGGTTACGGCTAACGGTTATTTTGATGCCTTAGATGCCAAAGGCCGGCAGGATTTAAGAAAACAATTAAACGCACAACGCACCGAGGATTTTAAAAACGGTGTTTATGCCAAAGCACCCGGTCTGCCCGAAAAATTAACCGGCGATGAACCGCAGTTTGTGAAAGATTATTGGGGATATTATAAAACACCGCGCGGTTTTCATAAGCGTTCCATTAACTCTAACGGTAATTGGAATGTGACATCTTCTTTGTCTTTGCTCAATATGCCGATTTTGGCTTACAGCAGCGAAATAGAAAATGCGGTGCTCATAATTCATGGTGAAAATGCGCACAGTCGTTATTTTAGTGAGGACGCATTCAAAAAACTCAAAGGTGATAATAAAGAACTTTTGATTGTTCCTGATGCCAACCATGTGGATTTGTATGATCAGACGGATAAAATTCCGTTTGATAAAATCGAGAGTTTTTTCAGGACTTATTTAAAATAATTTTTATGGCAGGCAGGCGGCTGTTTAAGATATAAGCGGCCGCTTTTAACATATATACGGGTGAAAATGGAATATGTAACGCTTAATAACGGAGTTTTAATGCCGGTTTTAGGTCTGGGTACATGGGATTTGCGCGGCCGTCAATGTGTGGAATGCGTGTTATCGGCGCTGGAGTGTGGTTATCGTTTGATTGATACGGCGCGGATGTACGGCAATGAAGAAGAAGTCGGCAAAGCACTTGTCCTTAGCGGTGTGTCCCGGCAGGAAATTTTTGTTACATCTAAAATTTGTGCGCCGGATAATTCTTATGCCGGCGCAAAAAAAGCGGTGGAAAATTCATTGGAGCGACTGGGGCTGGATTATCTTGATTTGATGCTTATTCATGAACCGTACCGGGAAGCCGGAGAGATGTATAGGGCTTTGGAGGAAGCTTATAATCAAGGGGTTATCAAGGCCATCGGTGTTTCAAACTTTAATCCGGACTTTTATTTTAATTTTAAGAAAGGCTGTCGGATTATTCCGGTTGTAAACCAGGTAGAAGCCCATGTTTTTTATCAACGGTCTGAATTTAAAAACCGTTTGCTTCAATCCGGCACGGTTATGGAAGCCTGGAGTCCGTTTGCGGCAGGAAAAAAAGATATTTTTCATAATGATATTTTGAGGACGGTCGGGAGCAAGTACGGTAAAAGTGCGGCGCAGATTGCTCTGAAGTTTTTGGTACAAAACGGTATTCCTGCCATTCCAAAATCTTCCAGTGCAAAACGGATAAAAGAAAACATAGATATTTTCGATTTTCAGCTGGATGCGGAGGATATGGAAAAAATCCGGGTGCTTGACGGTGGTCAATCTTTATTCGGTTGGTATTAAAAAAATAAAAAAAAATCTTGTATTCTGTTTTTTTTTCTGTTATTTTAATAAAAGTGTTGTTGATATCAGGATTGTTATGATTAACGTGTGTCAAAATACTTCATTTCTTTTTAAGGCCTTGTTTTCAGGCCGTATTTTGGCATGCCTGATTTCTTTTATCCTTATTAATATTCTGTTCTTGATTACCAGCCTCTGAGCGTTTCCATCCATGTGTTTTTAAAGTGTGGGCGTTCAGGGGGGAAAACGCCACACACTTTAAGTTTGTGTTTTTTGGTTTTAAGAGGATGATATGAAACAGGATAATAATATAAATCATACGGTACAAGAAGTAAAAAACGTCTTTTCGGATTATTTTGCAGTAATCGGCGGTAAAAAATTCAAACAGTTCTATTATGACTGGCATGTTGACAACATGCTTTCCCCGTTTTCCGGGCTGGTTGCTTATTTTGATAAATATTACGGGCCGCAGGGTGCAAAAAAATTTCATGAATTTGTTAAAGATATGCGTGCCCGCATCAAAATTTACAATGCGGACAAGCCGCAATTAAGTGTTTTAAAAAATTCGGATTTTTCCAAAGATAAAACCGGTGAGCTTTCCGAGTTGATTGATGGTATGGAAACTTTTGGATTTGAGTTTCGGCAATTTATGTATAATTTTGCTGACCGGGAAGATCATGACAATGCTTTCAGGGGCTGGCCGGTTAAACCCAATATGCCATATTCTGCACAATACGGTATGATGGTTGCGGCAGATATGTTGTCGTTTTTGGATAAGAATTATGCTTCTCTGACGTCCGAGGGTGATGTTTCCGTCCGGGCAGCGTATGCAGCGGATGTGTTTTTACGCAAAACTCTGGCCGGCAAATATTGCTATCATGATGAATATGACTTTAATTTCCGCCGGCAAACCATGCAAAAACTTTTAGATTTAAAAGGACGCCTTAAAACAGAATTTGCAAACATTTCAGAAACGAATGAAGCGTGGCGGAATATGTTTCAAATTGAAACACCGGGGACAGTGGTTGAACAAAAGTATTGGCCGTGCGGTTTTGAGTTGGAGTTTTATGTTCCGGAAAAATACCGGGATTATGACCGGCTGATTGGATATTTGAAAAGTCAAAATGAGTGGTCGAAACTTTATTCAAGCAATAAAGATGCCTCAGTTTATCACGATGAAAATTCTGCCGGTGTAATTATGCGTGATGAAAGTCTGGTCCGGTATAATAAATTAGCAGCGGTTGAATATGCCAGCCGTATCATGAAAAATAAAGAAGATGAGGAATCTTGTCTGAAAATTCTTGATGCATTTAATGAAGGCCATGTTAATGTTCATTGTTCCCTGCATCAGCATCTGGCGGCGGACGGGTTGGATTTGGCTGCTTATAAGAGGCTTGTAAAACGCATGATGCAGCATGAAGAAAAAATCGTTTCGGCATTTGCCGCACCGGAACGGCGGGACAATAAGTTGCTTTATGCTACTTATATCAGTCGGAATTTGAGCCGGGACGGCCGGGGCGATTATCCTTTTTTGTGCCTGATGGTTGATTTGTGCGACGATAAACGTCAGCTTCAGGAGTTTGCTTCTTTCGGACACAAGTATAAAACCTTAAATATTATGCCGGAACATACGGTTGAGATGCGTTTTATGAATGCCAATTTCAATAAAAAATTTGTGAAAGCCTTTCTGGAGTTTAACCGTGAGTTTGTCCGTTCTGCAGCAGAGAACAGTCCCGTGCATGTTAACCGGATTTTGCTAAACAAATATTCCTGGCATAATAACCGGCAGACGGATACTAAAACCGTTATACACCGTTTGCCGTATGCTTATGACTATGAGTATGATTCTTTTCACCCGCGGGAAAGACAGGTTTCAAAAAATGTTATTGAACAAGAACAGAAATACTGGCGGCTGATTATGCACGCTTTAAATGAAACCGGTAAAGTTGCGTATGTTAATGCAGCTTTTAATAAGAAAATCGTGGAGGCAAAAGGATATGGAAAATAATGTTTTTGAGATTTTTAATGAAAATTCAACAAAACGGCTGATTTTGACCTGTGAACATGCCTCTGCTGATATTCCTTATGAATATGACAACCTCGGATTGAGTGCCGTGTCTTTGGATACGCATATTGCCCGGGATAAAGGGTGTTATGCGTTAACGCGAAAGCTGGCTGAGAAGCTCGGCTGTTTTGCCGTTACCGGAAAATATTCCAGGTTGCTGATTGATTTGAACCGGAATGAAGATGAGCAGGAACTGATTGTTGCAGAAAGCGACCAAACATTAATTCCGGGAAATCAGAACCTGTCGGCAGAAGAAAGAGAAAAGCGGATTTTGCAATATTACCGTCCCTATTATGCGGCAGTTGAAAAACAACTTGATGCTTTAACCGCATGCCAAATCAAGCCGGTCATTTTTTCAGTTCATAGTTTTACCCCGCAATTGAAAGGTGGCGCATTCAGGCCGTGGCAGGCCGGAATATTGTTCCACCGGCCGCAACCTATGGCTTCATTTGTGTTTTCAAGTCTGAAGCAGAAAACAAATAAGGTTGTTGCTCAAAACGTACCGTATGATTTAAGGCGTTATGATACGGGAACGGCTGTTCATTTTGCCAAAATGTACGGACTTGATTATGCGCTGATTGAAATCCGCGATGATGAATTTGCCGACATTGAAAAAGGAAGTACCGAATGGGCAGAAATCCTTTCTCCGATATTGGCAGAATATGCCGGCTGTCAGTTTAAAAAATCAGCAGTCCCGTCTGATAAATTATAAAGGCAACAATCCAGGCAATGGCGCATTGTAAACCAACCACAAATAATGCATAACGCAAACCGAGTTCTTTTTTAACGGTGGCAACAGCTGCAACACATGGTGTGTAAAGGAGTGAAAAAACCAAAAAGGCATAAGCGCTTAACGGTGTTAACAGCTGCGGCAGCAAGTCGATGTTTCCTTCAAGCAGGACGCCCAAAGTGCTGACGACGCTTTCTTTGGCGGCAAAACCGCTTAAAAATGCGGTGGATAAGCGCCAGTCATTAATGCCGAGCGGGGCAAAAATCGGCGTTATCAGGCTGCCGACGGCACTTAAGATACTTGCAGAAGAATCGGATACCGGGTTCAGCCTGCTGTCAAATGTACTTAAAAACCAGATAATGATTGTTGCCACAAAGATGATGGTGAAAGCTTTGGTAATAAAATATTTGGCTTTGTAATAAATCAACCGCCAGACATTTTTTAAGCCCGGCAGACGGTAGTTCGGCAATTCCATGACAAAAGGCACAGCCTCGCCTTTAAATAAGGTGGATTTAAACATGAAGGCCAATATTAAACCAATCAGAATTCCCAACATATAAAGGCTGATAATAACAAGAGTCTGACGGGTTTCGAAAAAGGCGGCAGTCAGTAAAACATAAATCGGCAGTTTGGCAGTACAGCTCATAAAAGGAGTAAGCATAATTGTCATTTTACGATCGCGTTCGGACGGAAGGGTGCGGGCGGCCATGATGGCCGGTACCGAACAGCCAAAGCCAATCAGCATCGGGACAAAGCTGCGCCCGGATAAACCGACTTTGCGTAACAGTTTATCCATAAAAAAAGCAACGCGCGCCATATAGCCGCTGTCTTCCAAAAGGGAGAGGAAGAAAAACAACAAAACAATAACCGGCAGAAAACTTAACACGCTGCCGACGCCGGCGAATACGCCGTCAATGATAAATGATTTAACGATCGGATTCATGCCATAAACATCAAGTCCGGTTCCGACCATATTACCTAAGGCAGCAATCAGGTTTTCAATCAAATCCGAAAAATAAGTACCGAACGGGCCGAATGAAAGGTAAAAAATCAGGGCCATCAGGCTTAAAAAGACCGGCAACGCTGTGTATTTTCCGGTTAAGATGCGGTCCAACTTTTCGCTCCGGGCACGTTCTTTGCTTAAAACCGGTTTGAACACACATTCGGCGCAAAGCCTGTCAATAAACGAAAAGCGCATATCGGCAACGGCCGCTTCGCGGTCAAGATGCGAATCCTGTTCCATTTGGTTAGTGATATTTTCCAGAATTTTAGCATGATCAGCATCGATTTTTAAAGATTTTAATATCGGTTCATCGCCTTCAGCCAGTTTTGATGCCGCAAAACGCAAAGGGATTCCCGCTTTAGCGGTGTCGTTTTCAATTAAGTGGGAGATTGCGTGAATCGCACGGTGGACGGCGCCGTCGTCTTTGCCGCCGCAGAGGCAGAAATCAACTTTATCCGGGATTTCGCGGTAGCGGGCTACATTGAGTGCGTGTTCAATCAATTCATTGACGCCTTCGTTTTTTAAGGCAGAAATCGGAATGACCGGAACGCCTAAGGTCTGTTCCAAACGGTTGATATCAATCGAGGCGCCGTTTTTTTTGATTTCATCCATCATGTTTAAGGCAATGACCATTGGGATGCGCAAATCCAGCAGCTGGAGCGTTAAAAACAAATTGCGCTCAATGTTTGAGGCATCAACAATGTTTATGATGGCATCCGGGTGGTTTTTGAGCAAAAAGTCGCGTGTGACAAGTTCTTCCTTAGAATAAGGCGAAAGCGAATATATGCCCGGCAAATCGGTTACGGATACGTTGTTTAAACCGCGGATTTGCCCGTCCGTCCGGTCGACGGTAACACCTGGAAAGTTGCCGACGTGCTGGTTGGAGCCGGTTAACTGGTTAAACAGGGTGGTTTTACCGCAATTTTGATTACCAACCAAGGCAAAATTAAGCGGTGCTCCTTCCGGAATAATTTCACCGGCGGTCTTCAGATTTAGAGCATTTTTTTCGCCTTTGCGCGTGAATATGTCCTTTTTTTGCGCGGGAATTTCAACCGGGCAGGCGGAAATTTTTCTGATGTCTTTAATGACAATGTTTTTAGCATCGGCTTTACGCAAAGTTAGTTCATAACCGCGGACTTTAAGTTCCAGCGGATCGCCGAGCGGTGCGGTTTTAACCAAAGTTACGTCCGTGCCGGGAATAAGTCCCATTTCAAGCAGGTGCCGCCTTAAAGAATCTTTTTTTCCCAAAACCGTTGTGATTGTTGCTGTTTTGCCGCGCGGCAATTCGTCTAAAGTTGCCATAGTCCGTTTGTCCGTAAAATGTTTGTTGAGTGCCGTTAAGTTATTGTACCGAGAAAGCCGGCATTTTGTTTTTAGCCGTCAAAACGATCAAAGAGAGCTTTCAGTTCTTCAATTTTTTTATCACGTTCGGCAGGATTTTCAAATGATTGAGCAACACAATGCTGCAGGTGTTTTTGCAAAATATTTGATTCTACGGCTTTGACGGCCGAACGTACGGCACGAAGCTGACTGATGATTTCCGGGCAGTAACGGCATTCCTCAATCATTTTTTTGATACCTTCAATTTGTCCGGCAATGCGGTTTAAACGCGGTATATTTTCCAGGTGGCTCGGGTTATGATTTTCCATGACTGTTCCTTTGCAGTTGATATTCCGGGCAGCGCGAATCTGCCCGGAATGAATTTTAGCTATTTTTTATCACAGTTGCAATCAGGATTACATTTATTGTCCTTGGTGCATTGGCAATTTTCACCACAGGTGCAATTTTCGCCGCAACGGCACTCTTTGCCGCATTGACAATTATCACCGCATTGGCAGTTTTCACAATGACAATTCGGATTGTTGCATTTACTCATTTGTTTTTCTCCTTATTTAAGCATACCCCACGCGGGTATATTTTATACATATACCAGGTATGCGTATATGTCAAGTTTAAATTTTACCTTTGTGTATGTGGCAGATTTTTCTTGCAATTTTTAAACAGCAGATATATAGAAAAACAGAAATTGTTGTAAAGGCGTGACCGAAGCGAAGTTGCCGAGCATGACAAAGCGAGGCTTACGGAGCAAGACAAGAAGTCGGAGACTTCTTGCACGGTTTAGAAAATTATTGTAAAGTTATGGTAAATTAACGGGACGTAGTTCAGCCTGGTAGAGCGCTTGCATGGGGTGCAAGAAGTCGGAGGTTCGAATCCTCTCGTCCCGACCATAAAAATCAAAAATATTATTTTGCAAAGTTAAAAACGGGACATAGCTCAGCTTAGGTCAGAGCGCTTGCTTTGGGCTGAAACTAAAAAAAGTTTCCGGTGAAAAGTTTTTTTAGTTTCAGGGTAGTTACGGTTAAAGAGCGTGTGAGCGTGCAAGCGAACAAAGCGAATGTTACAGTAACTATGACCGAAGCGGAGTTGTTGAGCTTTGGAAAAAGCGAAACTTATGGAGCAAGAAAGATGCCGAGGCATCTTGCTCTTTGAAGAAAATTATTAGGCTTATATATTGAATATAAACGGGACATAGCTCAGCCTGGTAGAGCGCTTGCTTTGGGAGCAAGATGCCGACGGTTCGAATCCGCCTGTCCCGACCAAAAAGAGGCCAGCCGGAAGCGGCCTCTTTTTTAATGTCGGGGCCCGGATTTGAACCGTCGGCAAGACGGTTCGACTACCAGCGAAAGGCGGGCTTGAAGAACGCCGGTCGGCTGATAAGCCGATGAGCGCCAGTGAACGAAGTCATCCGCCTGTTCTGATCCAAAAAGAGGCCAGCTGGAAGCGGCCTCTTTTTTAATGTCGGGGCTCGGATTTGAACCGTCGGGGGACGGTTCGACTACCAGCGAAAGGTAAAATCCGGTATAGAATTTATCCGGTTGTTTTTATAAACAACCGGATAAGATTTTTCAGCACTTTATATAATAGTACATACAAAAACAGACGAAAATGAGCAACCAGCAAATAAGGAAATAAAGGCATCTTAAAACAAATTTTTTGGTTTTTTTTAGGTGCTCATCAGGGAGATAGAATATCTCTTTCTGTCCCAGCCGGGGAAACATCCAGAGCATGAATAAACAGACCAAACAAGTTAAACCGGCCCATACCGTTACAATCAGTTTGAATTGTTCCATAAGTATAAGTTTTAATAATTAAACATAAAAGATTTGCTTTCGAAAAATAATTTAACCGGGTTTGTATAAAATGTAAATATAAATTTGGGGTTTGAGAAAAATGTTGCAAATTCTGCATGTTTTTTGTATTGTACGGTTAAATTTTATGATTATGTCGAACAATTAAATTATGATTATTATGGATAATAAAAAGTTGCAGCAGGACGCTTTTATGTGGTTTAAAGACAGATTTGGCGTTGTTCCGGAAGAAAAAGGCCTGATGATGTTTACCTTTATGCGGAATCGTTTTTTCATAAAATCTCCGTGGGTAATTTTTGCTCCGAATGAGAAGACGGCTAAAGCGGTTGATAAAGGACAGTCCGTTATTGAGTTTGCTTTGAACTGGAGCCTTTCTGTCATTCTGATTGTTGGTTGTCTGGCTGTTTGTTTATATTTTGCCATGGTTTATGGTTCGGACCGGCTTGGAATTTTTTTCATTGTGGCGTTAGCGGTTTGTTTGTCAACCATGGTTGTTTTGATTATTTGTTATCGAAAAAACAAGTCGCTGAATAAGCTTTGCTGCGGGGATGTCATTATTTATACGGCAGCTGCTGGTCGGGATGAAAAGGCGGCTCAGGAATATTTATTGGCCATACTTAAAGAAAAAATTCCGCAGATGACAACTTCGGAGATCAGTGTCCGGATAAGTGTTTTGTTTGATGAACTGGAAGATGCTTATTCGCCGTTAAAAGCTTTGGAGTATGAGCTGCTTTGTGCTGAATACCGGAAACGTCAGCAAGTATGAAAAAAACCTGTCTAAAAAGACAGGTTTTTTATTTGGTCCTTATTGACTGGACTACTTCGTTCACTACGCTCATCGGCTTATCAGCCGACCGGCGTTCTGCCGCCCGCCTTTCGCTTGTAGTCAAACCAGCGTTCGCTGGTTCGTGTCCATTGCTAACGCAATTATCAAACAAAAAAACCTGTCTAAAAGACAGGCTTTATGTTTGATGGTCGGATTGACTGGACTCGAACCTCTCTCGCTTGGTAAGTTCGCTAGACGCTCACTAACCGCGCGTCGGTCACTTGTTTTGTAGATTTCGTTTCGCCGGCTGTCGCTCGTCTCACTCAAATAACAAAACGGCGCCTCTTGC
This sequence comes from uncultured Alphaproteobacteria bacterium, assembly GCA_944391705.1. Classification (GTDB taxonomy): domain Bacteria; phylum Pseudomonadota; class Alphaproteobacteria; order RF32; family CAG-239; genus CAAFZY01. The sequence goes on along the minus strand of CALXUN010000004.1, from coordinate 29,822 downwards.
GGTAAAAACAACCGCTACTCCGGTTGTTTTTATCCTCGAGCCTCTATCGAGGTCGCTGGTTCTTCTCCCATTTTCATACCACATAAAAAAACCGCCGTAAAGGCGGCTTTTTTATTTGGTCGGATTGACTGGACTCGAACCAGCGACCTCTTCGACCCGAACGAAGCGTTCTACCAGGCTGAACTACAATCCGTTACGACATTTTATTGTCTGAGGTAGCTATACTAATACAACATTATTTTTTTAAAACAAGTGTTTTTTTGAAAATGTTGCAAATTTTTATGGATATTATTTGCAGGGCATTATAATATTTTTTATCGCGTTTTATTAATAAAGGAAAAAGAATATGTTACATATCGGTTCGCACTTGTCATCGGCCAAAGGTTTTCTGGCCATGGGGAAAGATGCTCTTGAAATCGGGGCAGATACATTTCAGTTCTTTACCCGCAATCCGCAGGGCGGACGTGCAAAAGATATTAATCCTGAGGATGTGCAAAAGTTTTTAAAACTGGCTAAAGAGAATCATTTTGTTCAATTTGTTGCCCATGCGCCTTATACTTTAAATCCGTGTTCGGATAACCCTTCCACGCGCGAATTTGCCGAAATGGTTTTTCAAGATGATTTAGAGCGTATGGAATATGTGCCCGGAAATTATTATAATTTTCATCCCGGAAGTCATGTCGGGCAGGGGATTGAAAAGGGTATAGAAATGATTGCCTCGCTTTTAAACCGAATCCTTAAATTTCCGACGGCAACGACTGTTTTATTGGAAACCATGTCAGGTAAAGGCAGCGAGGTCGGTTCGCGTTTTGAAGAACTCCGGCAGATTATGGACCGAACGGATAAGCCTGAAAAAATAGGTGTTTGTCTGGATACCTGCCATGTTTATTCGGCAGGATATGATATTGTCAATAATTTAGACGGCGTCTTAGGCGAATTTGATAAAATTATCGGTTTGGAACGATTGAAGGCCATCCACTTAAATGACAGCAAAATGCCGTTTGCCAGCCGTAAAGACCGGCATGAAAAAATCGGGCAGGGAACAATCGGGCTTGAAGCAATTATAAAAATCATCAATCATCCGAAACTTCAAAATATTCCCTTTATTCTGGAAACGCCAAACGAGCTTTCCGGCTGGAAAGAAGAAATCAGCCTTTTGAAGTCATATACTTTTTAGCTGATTAAAATTTGCGCGTGCTGCGCACGTCGAAAATTTTAATACCGAACAGGTAATATCTTTTATAATTACTGTTAGATAAAATTTTAATAATCGGCAAGCCTAAAACCCTGATTTTGGTTTTTCTGGCATAAGGGATTTTAACCCGGATTTTGTTTTTTAGAATTAAATCAATCTGGGCCTCTTTTGATTTTTTTATTTCCCGTTCATCTGCTGTCGTTTCAATGTCTTGTTGGCGATGATAATAATATATACCCGGAACTGAAATAATTTTTCCGGCTTTTTTAGCTGTTTCCGAACACCATTTGATGTCTGCCAGTTTATCATCAGTATCAAAGCAGAGTTCTTGAGTGGCAATAAAATCATGTTTATATAATTTATTGCAAATATAGTTGATTTGCGGCATATGCAATAACTTAAATTTTTGGGTCAACGTTTGGGCTGTCTGTTTCCGTGTATATTTTAAAACCGTATCAGCTTGCGCTTCCTGGTCAATGTGCATAATGCTGCCACATACAATGTCTGCATTTTCTAAGGCTGCCGTGTTGTATATTTTTTCTAAAAAAGAAGGATCAATCCAGTCTCCGGCGTCAATAAAGCAGAGGTATTTGCCCTGAGAAGCAATAATTCCCCAATTGCGGCAGGCTGCCTGACCGATATTGTTTTGGTTGATGATTTTTATTCTGCGGTCTTTGTCTGCATAATATTTTAAAATTTCTGCGGAATTATCCTCAGAAGCATCGTTAATACAGATGATTTCGATATCTTTTAAACTTTGGCGACAAATTGAGTTCAAACATTCCGGTAAAAATAGTCCTTCATTGTGGATAGTGATGATAACTGAAACTTTTATCATAAGTGTTTCTCCCAAAAATGAACCATCTTATACAGGTGGTCGGAGAGTTCAGAAATCATATATCAGGAAATGATTCTTTTGATCTTTAAGTTTTTAAATACTCTGAACATTCATCAAAAGCTCCCCGACCATGATTAGGTTTCATAATCGGGGATATATTTACTGCCGCAGAAAATTCAATACGGCAATTTTCGATGTTATATCCTAACACCGCCTGATATACGGCTTCTGACAGCCGGCACCTGAAAGATACATAATATGTATATATACTGTTTTGAAAAAAACTCAATTAAAAAATATTTTTATTTATTATTTAAGGCCGGTAAATTTAAAATTTACCGGTCTTAGATGACAGATTTAAAATCTTAATAAACAGGGAAACGGCGGCACAGTGCAATCATTTCACCGGCAGTTTTTTTAATGCTTTCTTCTGCGTTTTTAGCGGCTATGGCATCGACAATATCTCCAATGGCGTTGCCGATAAGCATAAATTCGCGTTCGGTAAAGCCACGCGTTGTTCCGGCAGGCGTTCCTACCCGGATGCCGGAAGTAATTTTTGGCGGCATCGGGTCAAAAGGAATGGCATTTTTGTTGCAGGTAATGTGTGCTTTTTCAAGTGTTTCAGCCACGATATCGCCGGTTAAGCCTTTCGGGCGGAGGTCAACCAGCAAAAGGTGTGTGTCGGTGCCGCCGGAAACAAGGTTTAAGCCGCGTTGTTTTAAGGTTTCGCCCAAGGTCTTGGCGTTATTGATAACCTGCCGGGCATAAAGTTTAAAAGAATTGTCTAGCGCTTCTTTAAAACAAACCGCTTTGCCGGCAATAACATGCATCAGCGGCCCGCCCTGAGTTCCCGGAAAGACGGAAGAATTGATTTTTTTGGCAATGTCGGTATTGTTGGTTAAAATCATTCCGCCGCGCGGACCGCGCAGGGTTTTATGAGTGGTTGTGGTAACAACATCGGCCCATTCAAGCGGGTTCGGGTGAACGCCGCCGGCAACCAGACCGGCAAAATGCGCCATATCCACCATTAAATATGCGCCGATGCGGTCGGCAATTTCACGGAAACGGGAAAAATTAATCTGCCGCGGGTAGGCCGAACCGCCGGCAATAATCAATTTCGGTTTGAAGTCAAGTGCCAAACATTCAACTTCATCATAATCAATTAAGCCGGTATCTTCCCGGACGCCGTATTGTACGGCATTGAGCCATTTGCCGGAAAGGGAAACTTTGGCGCCGTGGGTTAAGTGGCCGCCGGCGTCAAGGCTCATACCCAAGATGGTGTCTCCGGGTTGTAAGAGGGCAACATAAACGGCCGTGTTTGCCTGCGAACCGGAATGCGGCTGAACATTGGCATAAGCAGCACCAAATAATTCTTTGGCGCGGGAAATGGCCAGATTTTCCACGATGTCAACATTTTCACAGCCGTGGTAATAGCGCCTGCCGGGGTAGCCTTCGGCATATTTATTGGTTAAAACCGAGCCTTGGGCTTCCATAACGGCTTTGGAAACATAATTTTCGGAGGCAATCAGTTCCACTTGCTCAAGCTGCCGGATTTGTTCTTTTTCAATGGCAGTAAAAATTTCAGGATCTTCATTTTTTAAATTTAAACTAAAATCCATTTTTTATTCTCCTTTATCCATTTTATCAAGACGCTGTTGGTGACGGCCGCCTTCATAGGTTGATTTTAAGAAAATTTCGCAATATTCAATCACTTCCGGAATGCTCATGGTGCGGCCGCCAAAAACAATGATGTTGGCATTGTTATGTTCTTTGGCTTTGGCGGCTACAAATTTATTATATAAAAGGGCTGCACGAATCCCTTTATGACGGTTGGCGGCAATAGAAATACCGACTCCGGTGCCGCAAATCAGAACTCCCAAATCAGCCCGGCCGGATAAAATGTAATCAGCCATTTTATCGGCATAATCCGGATAATCTACCGAACAGGTATCGTGTGTTCCCAAATCCTGCAAAGCAACGCCTTTTTTTGAAAAATATTCAATCAAAGCCTGTTTCATCTCAAAACCGCCGTGGTCGGAGGCAATAGCTATTTTCATTTTGTTTTATGCTCCCAAGGTAAATATCTTGCGCTTAGTAGACAATACTTTTGCCTTGAAAAAAAGAGTTTTTTTATATCTATGCAAAAAAAATGCACTTTATGTTAAAAAAAGTATTGACGCCGGCAAAAATATTTGTATATATGTAAATCACCGATTGAGTTTGGTACCAGTAAGGGCCGGTTGGCAGAATGGCTTATGCAGAGGACTGCAAATCCTTTTATATCGGTTCGATTCCGGTACCGGCCTCCAGATTATTCCGACTTAGCTCAGCGGTAGAGCAATCGGCTGTTAACCGATCGGTCATCTGTTCGAATCAGATAGTCGGAGCCAAAAATAAAGCCCATCCTTGAAAAAGGATGGGCTTTTTGCATGTGCGTTCGGAACTGATTTGAACAGATGACCGATGGTCATCTGTTCGGAGCGGGAAGTTGGTGAAAACGAGCGTTGAGCCTAGCAAATCGCTTGGCGAAATGCGACGTTTGAACCTTACGACGCGAGGAGGACCCGCCGTTGCAGGATATACAAATTAAAAAAATCAGTTTTCCGGCGGGAGTACCCAATCAGATAGTCGGAGCCAAAGTAAAGCCCGTCCTTTTAAGGACGGGCTTTTTCGTATTCAGTCATTTGTCTTAAAACCTGCCAAAGGAAGTGGGAACAAAATCGCCTTTCGCATTGTAACCATAACCGATGTTATTATCACCGATTGATTTAATGACATAATCGCCTTGTGCATTGTAACCATAACCGATGTTATCATCGCCGATTGATTTAATGACATAATCACCTTGTGCATTGTAGCCGTAGCGGATGCGTCGGCCGTTGATTTCAACCGGTACATAATCGCCTTGTGCATTATAGCCGTATCTGATGTTATCATCGCCGATTGATTTGGCGACATAATCGCCTTGTGCATTATAGCCGTAGCGGACACGCCGGCCGTCAATTTTAACCGGAACATAATCGCCTTGTGCATTATAGCCGTAACGAATGTTGCGGGCCTGCACAGATGTTAATGGAAGAATGGTCAGACATAAACTTGAAATCAGTATGATTTTTTTAATCGTCATTGTGTTTTCCTTATATGTGAGTGTGAAAATTAATTTAAGTATAAAACCATTTATTCAAATGTCAACTTTTAAGGGAAAAAATCACAATGTTTTACTTTGAAGAACATGGCGTTGTTTGGGTGTAAAAAACAGCCCTTTGTTTGAAGGGCTGTTTTTTTGATGGTGCGTTAAACAAGCCATCGGTTGCGCAGCCAGTTGATAAAGTAGGAAATTAATACAAACCAACAACTACCACCGGCAACAATCAATGAAACCTGCGCTAAGTTCATTTTTCCGTTAAAGCCAAATACCCAAAACAGGATAATGGCAACTGCAGCCATACTAAGGCATATTATTTCAATCTTTTTCATATAAAAATAATTATTAAACACTTGTCTTTATATCATGTTTGTATGTGGAAAACAAGCTTTTTTTAATGAAGTTTATAAATTTATGACATCCAGTAATTTAAAATCATCATCATAGATGTAGCGGCGGTTGACCGGGATACCGGCTAAGACGTCGGGCAGAAAATCACGGTCGGCCGCACGCATTTGTTCATAGGGGATTTTAGAAGCATCCTGCCAAAAAGTTTCAACCTCGTCTTGTTTGGCATGGACTTCGCCGCTAAATTTTGTGCTTTTGTATATATGTACATAATAATCAAAACGCGGGAACTCAACATAACCGACTTTGACCGGATTTAAGATTGTTAAGCCTGTTTCTTCCAAGGTTTCACGCCGGACGCAGTCTTCCATACTTTCACCGTTTTCACGTTTACCGCCCGGAAAGTTGATACACCCTTTGTTGATGCCGCGGTGGTGGCGAATCATCAAAAATTTGTGATTTTTTGTATCTTCAATAATGGATAAACTGGCTTCTTTCATAATCTTTTCCCTTAAATGACATATTATCAGCAGATAGTAATCTGAAATTTCAAACCTGTCAAATTTTTAAGCGCCGATTTTGACAATGCCGCGGCCGAATTTTTGCTCAAGCTCATCAACAACTTTAGAAAGCTTGTCATCTTCGCGGCGTAAGTTTTTAAATAAAGATTGCTGGGTTTCATTATATGATAATTTTCTTAGTTCTATTCCGATGCTGCGATAAAGCGTTTTGGTTTTGTAAAGGTGTTTTAATAATTCTGTTGCGGCGGTTTTTATGGCAAAATCGGAATTTGTTGCCGGAAGTTTGGTAAAAAGTATAGATGTTTTGAAATCTTTGGTACGCAACAAAACGCCGACTTCGGCACAAAATCCGTTCCAGTGTCTTAATTTTTGGGCGGCATTATGGGCATGAATTCCGAGCTCGGCCTGTAAAAATTCTAAATTATCGGAAAAATCCGTAAACGATTTTGTATCTTGTATGGATTGTGGTGCCTGCAAGGTGGTGTCAACCGGTGAAACAGCCAATCCGGATAATTCGAATTTTAAATTAAGACCGCGAATGCCTAAGGCCATTTTTATCCAGGCATTATCCTGAGCTAAAAAATCCTTGACGGTAAAAATACCGTTAAACCCGAGGTTTTGGCTGTTACAACGGCCGATGCCGCAAATTTCATTTATATTATCATTACCGATGCTTTCTAATATTTCTTCCGGCCGGATGATATAAATTCCGCCGGCAGATTTGGCTTTATCGCTGGCCAGTTTGGCCAAAGTTTTTGATGTGCTTAAACCAACGGAAACCGGTATTTTGTTTTTTTGCCATACGGTTTGCCGGATTTTTTTAATTAATTCCTGATATGAAATTTTATAAACGGCATCTAACCCGGTTAAATCAACATAAGCTTCATCGATTGAAACTTCTTCGACATCCGGCGTAAAGCTTCTAAGCGTGTTCATGACCTGATGTGAAATTTCGCTGTAACGACGGTGGCGTGCCGGCAGGCATATCGCCTGCGGGTGCGTTTTTTGTACTTGAAAATACGGTGCTCCCATTTTAATGCCCAAAGCTTTGGCTTCTTTAGAGCGGGAAACAATAATTCCTTTGCTGCCGCCGCCGGTCATGACGCAGACAGGTTTTCCGCAAAGGGCAGGATTGTCTACCCGTTCGCAGGATACAAAAAAAGAATCGCAATCAACCAAAGCTATCAGATGTTGTTTCATGGTTTTTTAAGATGTTCTTGTTTTGTTCTATATTATCCGTTTGCTTCTGATTGTCAAGTTTTACCATTTTATCAAAGTATCAAAATGATGTGTCCGGCGCCATTGAAGCAGTTCTTCAAAGGATTGAACGTTATCCTGAATGACGGCTTTGTAATATTCCATGCCGCTGATTTTAACATCATCAGGTGTTTCAAATTTCAGCCGGATGATGGTTTCTTGCTGTTTGGGCGACATGGCGGATATTATTTGTTTTGCTACGTTTTCAAAGTAGCCGTCGTAAAAAGATCCTTTTTTTATCTGAATTATATCTATCTGCCATAAGTCTGACATGTCATCTTCGTAAAAAAGATGCCATTCTAAGCAACATTCATCTGTCTGCGCTAAATTTTCAAAAGTACATTTTTTGATTTTTTCATTGCCGCAGAGTGCAGCCATAACCTTAAAACTTTGTTTTATATCAAGTTTGTCTGTATAGACGTGAAAGTCTATGTCACGGTGTTTGCCTAAGACGCCGATTTTTAATGAGCCGATAAGGTTGACAACGGCGTCGGCCTTCTGCCAGGTTTCGATAATTTTAAGGGATTTTATTATTTCCCGGGCTTTGGCTGTCTGTTCTTTTGAAAGTTGCAGGTATTGTTCCATTTTAAAATTCCAATTGATAAAATTTTGAGCATTATAATCTGATTTGTCATATAAGCAAGCTTGTTTGCCATTTTCTTGAAATTTTTGGCTTTTTTTGATTTTTTGTGTTTTAAACCGGTTGACAATCACAGGGGCGGCTGTTAGCTTTTCGGCTTAAGATAATGTGTTGTAAAGAAAGAAACCGGTTATGAGAGGAAGCCATATAAATTTATCTTTCGGATCTGAAATTATTTATGATGATGCAGAATTTCAGATAAACGGACAGGATAAAGTCGGTGTCGTCGGGGTTAACGGCGCCGGCAAAACAACTTTGTTCAGGCTTCTTTTAAAAGAAATAAAACCGGACAGCGGTGAGCTGGATATCGGAAAGGCCAGAGCCGGATATCTGCCGCAGGAGATTGTTCTTGAAGATGAAAATATGACCGTGTGGGATTATTTGAATGACGGCCGTCCGCTGCGCAAAATCAACGCTGAACTGGCAGAGGTTTATAAAAGGCTGGAAACGGCCGGTGAGGCCGAACATCCGGCGTTGCTTGAAAAAGTGGCGAAATTGCAGGAAGAGCTGGATTATTACGGACAATATGAGGCCGATGACGAACTGCTGGTCTTAATTGAAAAAATGAATATTAATCCGGATTTATTGGATAAGCCGATGAAAGAGCTTTCCGGCGGGCAAAAATCTAAAATGGCATTTGCCCGGGTGCTGTTTTCGAAATTTGATATTTTATGTTTGGATGAGCCGACAAACCATCTTGATGCGGCAACCAGGGATTTTGTTATTGATTATCTGAAGCGTTATAAAGGTATGGTGCTGATTATCAGTCACGATGTTGATTTTTTAAATCAGATTATCAACAAGGTCATGTTTATTAATAAAGTAACGCATAAAATTTCCGTTTATGACGGCAATTATTCGGTTTATCAAAAAAAACGGGCCGAAGAACAAAAGGCAAGGAATATGCTGATTGATCGTCAGGAAAAGGAAATCAAAAAGCTTGAGGAATTTGTGCGGCGTGCCAATCAGGCAAGCCAGACCAACCATGCGCTTAAACGTATGGGGCAGGAACGGGCATTGCGTTTGGAAAAGAAAAAGAGCCAGCTTTTAACACGCGAACGGACGTATCGTCAGGTCAAGATGGATATCCGTCCCAAAAGAGAGGGCGCCCGTATACCGTTGGCGGTGGAAGAACTTTCTTTCCGATATCCGGGGCAGAGGCTGCTTTATCGAAAATTATCCTTTTTTTTAAATGGTCGGGAGCGTTTTCTGGTTGTCGGTGAAAACGGTGTGGGCAAATCGACTCTTTTAAAATTGATTATGGGAATTTTGGTTCCGGAACACGGACAAATCCGTTATAATCCGAAAACCGACGTGGCTTATTATGCTCAGGAACTGGAGCAGATTGATTTGGAAAAAACAATTTTGGAAAATGTTGAAACCGAAGGGTATAATGAATGGCAGCTGCGTTCGATTTTGAGCAATTTTTTATTCTATGATGAAGATGTCCATAAAAAGACAGCCGTCTTGTCTCCCGGTGAAAAAGCACGGATTGCTCTTTGCAAGGTTTTGCTGCAGCGGGCAAATTTGCTGATTCTGGATGAACCGACCAATCATTTGGATCCGGAAACACAGGCGGTTATCGGCCGTAACTTTAATTTGTTTGAAGGAACGATTTTAGTGGTCAGCCATAACCCGTCATTTGTGGAACAAATCGGCATCAGCCGTATGCTGGTTTTGCCGGAAGGACGGATTGAAGATTATTCCCGGGAGTTGTTGGAATATTACTATGAGCTTAATACGCCCGAAGATGAAAAATATCTCCATTGAGGGAGAGGTTTTTATTATGGTTAATTCGCACCATTTAGGTGAATATGAAGCAAATATAAAACATATATGAATACTCTGTATATGGTGATAAAACAGCTAAATACAAAATATAAATAGGAGAAAAAATGAAAAAAAGCGCATTTTATATTGTCGGTATAACCATGAAAGCGGCTATTTATTTTGCGCTTTTTTCTCTTTTAGCAGTCAATAATGCTATTGTCTGGGGTATTGAACCTTTGATACAATATCTTTGATTGTTGGAAATGGGACGACAAGCTCGGTTGCTTAAAAGAGTAAACGCTAAAAGGAAAATATAAACCAGCAAAGCCTACGTCTTGTCTGACTTTGAGAGTCAAGCTTGTGTTTTGTCTGTTCAAGTTGTCAATTCTTATCATAATAAAAACCTCCCCGCTGAGGGAGAGGTTTTTATTATGGTGGGCGCTGATGGACTCGAACCAACGACCAGACCGTTATGAGCGGCCGGCTCTAACCAACTGAGCTAAGCGCCCTTAATAATATGCGTCTACAGCAATTTATAAAACTGCCTTTTCTTTCTTCACAAGAGCCGGGCCGTAGTCGCTACGTAAAGCTCGCCGCGGGCTCACTAACGCCGCTCCTGTCGTTTGTTCGTAACGGTTGGTTCGGTTGCTGTCGCTTCCCTCCCAACCTAACTTCACGGCACCTTTCGTCAAAAAATTTGCTTCTAAGCAAATTTTTTATCCTCAAGCTAACCAACTGAGCTAAGCGCCCTTAATAATATGCGTCTACAGCAAATGCGTGCTTTCGTTTTCTGCACACATACATAAATGAAACAAAAAAGATAGTCAAGGTTTAAATTTATGTTTGCAGACAAAAACTTATTTATTTTACTTTCTTGCCACAATATTTTATAGGTGTCTTATAACTTGAAATAAAAACGCAAATATTGAAACCGGCGTTGTTAAATAAATTTAAATAAAATTTTTATAGATAAACATATATTCATTATTAACAGGGGATTGGTTTTGTCAGTTTTTGAAAGTCAGTATTTTCCAAGTCAAAAACCGGCTTCGTCTTTGCTGGTATTTTTACACGGCTATAATAATACCCGTGATGAAATGCGTCCGGTATATGAGTATTTGCAGCAAAAACTTCCGGGTCTGGCCATAGCCGCACCGGAAGGAGGAAATGTATCACAAAAAGATCCGGCCCGCAAAAGCTGGTATAAGGTTTCCGGTTTTGATGCGGAAAACAAGCGCCGGCTTGAAGAAACACCGGTTGAAGAAATCGCAAAAATTTATAATCAGGCCGGGCAAAAACTTTTTGAAACGGCAATGGATATAAATTTTTTTATTGACGATATGCAAAAAAAATATGGTTTCCGTGACAAAAATACTTATATTGCCGGTTTTTCACAAGGGGCAATGCTGGCAATTTGGACGGCTTTAATCAGAATGCAGGAACTGGCCGGCTGCTTTTCGTTTTCCGGGCTTGCGGCAGCTGATGAACATCTGGATCTTCAAATTGTTTCGCGGCCGACAGTTTATTTGCTGCATGGCAAAAAAGACCAGACGGTTTTGTTTAAATGCCTGGACTATACCAAAAAATGGCTGCAACAGGAAAATATTCCGGTAGCCGTAAAAGTTTTTAATACGCTTGACCACCAGATTTTGCCGGAAGAACTTGATTTTGTTGCCGGTATTATCGGGAAAAAGTAGCTTTCCGGTTTGTCTTATCTTTTAAGTTTTCGTATTTCTGGGTGCAGAAAAACCAGTCACTGCATTGCATATCAGGCATTTTTTGTTCTCTTTCATGTACCTGCTGGTGTGTTTTGGGGGCCGATAAAAGAACGTCATCTCCCGGCTGCCAGTCGGCCGGGGTGGATATCCCGTAAGCGTCTGTCGTCTGCAAAGCTTCTATAACCCGCTTAATTTCGGCAAAATTCCGGCCGGTGGTGGCCGGATAATGTATCATGGCACGGATGGTACTGTCCGGATCAATAAAAAATACTGAACGGCAGGTTTTGGTATCGCCCAGTTCCGGACGGAACATGCCGTATAAAGCGGCAATATCGCCTTTGTTATCGGCAATTAGAGGGAAATTTATTTTCTGCCCGTTATAGTTATGAAAAGAAATTTTTTCCTCAATTTCTTTTAACCAGGCCAGGTGTGAGGAATTACTGTCTACCGAAAGACCGATAAGTTCGGTATTTAGGGCTTTGAAATCTTCCTGCATGGCGGCAAATGTCGCAATTTCGGTGGTGCATGCCGGCGTAAAATCAGCCGGATGCGAAAATAAAATGACCCATTTTCCCTTAAAATCTTCGGGGAAATTAATGGTGCCGTTCGTGGTGATGGCATAAAAAGCCGGTGCTTTGCTTCCCAGAGCCGGAAAGCCTGAAATTGGTGCAGTCATGGTTTTCTCCTTGTCGTGTCTTATGCCGCTGATATAATTCCGAATGCTTTTTGTTCAAGGTATTAAGCTGTCGGCAATCCGGAATAATTTCGTTGGTTTATTTGTTACAACTTGATTTTTAAAAGATATCCGTTAAACTTCTTAAAAGAGATTATGGAGAAAAGCGGTGAAAATATATCAGGTCGGCGGTGCCGTACGCGACAGACTTTTGGGAAGAATTCCAAATGACAGTGATTATGTCGTGGTCGGCTCAACGCCCGATGAAATGATTAAACAAGGTTTTACGGAAGTCGGCAAAGGTTTTCCGGTTTTTTTGCATCCGCTGACGCGGGAAGAATATGCTCTGGCGCGCAAAGAAATCAAAACCGGCGATAAACATACGGATTTTGAATTTATTTTTGATGAATCCGTTACTTTAAGAGAAGATTTGGAACGGCGCGATTTTACCTGTAATGCAATTGCTTATGATGAGGAAGCCGGGGAATATATTGATTATTTCGGCGGACAAGATGACATCAAAAATAAAATTCTGCGTCATGTCAATGCTGAACATTTTGTGGAAGATCCTCTCCGGGTTTTGCGCCTTTGTCGGTTTTCTGCACAGCTTGATTTTGATGCCGCACCGGCTACCGTTGAACTGTGCCGCTCAATGGTTCAAAAAGGGATGCTAGAACATCTGACGGCCGAGCGGGTTTGGATTGAGCTCTTAAAAGCCATGAAAACACCGGCTTTTTACCGGTTTATTGAGTTGGCGCGCGAGATTGGCGCTTTAAAAATTATTCTGCCGGAAATAGATGCCCTGTGGAAAGTTCCGGAACGTACGGAATTTCACCCTGAAGGGAATACCGGGGCTCATGTCCTGCATGCCTTGAAATTGGCAGAAAAAAGCCCGGTGTTGGTTAAATTTGGTCTTTTGGTGCACGATGTCGGCAAACTTTTGACGCCCGAAGAAGAGCTTCCCTCGCATAAAAAACATGAAAGCCAGAGCCGGCAGTTGGTTTATAAAATTTGCAACCGTCTTAAAACACCGAATCGTTTTCGGGATTTTGCGACCATGGCGGCCGAGCAGCATATGAAGTTTCATTATATTCCGGTAATGCGTGTCGGAAGTTTGTATGATCTGGCTGACAAAATGACAATAGGGCATACATGCTATGTTAATGAATATATTGACGTGTGTCGGGCTGATTTTGAAAGCACGATATCAACAGACAAACAAAGGTCAGAATTTGCCCCGAGCGCCGAAAAGCTGAAACTTGCCTGCCGGGTGATTGAAACGGTTAAAGCCGAAGATGTCCCGGGTTTTAATAAACTTCCCAAGGATGAAACTTTTAAAGAACGGCTGCGGGAATACAAAATCAGCGTATTGCAGGCCGAAATAAAAGAACTTGTTTAAAAAAGAAAACCGCCTTTAAGAAGGCGGTTTTCTTTGTAAGCCGGGATTTTATTCTCCGAATGCATTGTAAAAGCTTTCGGGCTTTCTTTCCGGGGTGATAAAATATATTTCCCGTTTCCAGTTGCGGGTAAGGAGAATTTCTTCTCCGTCCGGATACTTGAAAGTCGTTCCGACCAAACAGACGCGGACATCATCGTTTTCGCCGATTGTAACGGTTTTCCCGGTGGCAACGGAAATTAATTTTCCGTCTTTTCCTTTCCAGCAGGGAATGATTGCCGTTATTGCCGGATGTTTGTAATCACAGTAGTCGATTGTTTTGTTGTAATTTGACTTTTTACGAACAACGGTTACTGCAGCTTCGCCGTTTTCGGGATGCATTTTTGTTATCATAATAAATTAAAAATTAGGTTTTCGTCTAAAAAATAGCCGAAAAAACAAAACTTGTCAATGTTAAATTTATTAAGCGATACTTTTTTGTTTTGAATAGAATTTTTATAGGGAGAATATATGGCCTCTTGAAAAAAAATATTTTCTATGTTAGGTTGCAAAAGTTATTAACAAAGAGAAACAAAATATTATGAATGACGGCCAACGAAAATTAGGTATTATTGCCGGCGGGGGCGTTATCCCGCAAATGTTAATCAATTATTGCCGTGAAAGTCAGCGTCCGTATTTTGTGCTGGCGATTGAAGGCAATGCCGACCGGGCGCTTTTTAATAATGAAATTCCCCATCAGTGGATACGAATCGGGCAGGCCGGTACCGGCTTTAGACGCTTTTGCGAAGAAGGCGTTGAAGATGTTATTATGATCGGGACCATCCGGCGGCCGACATTGGCTGATTTGATGCCGGATTTGCGTACAACGGCTTTTTTTGCCAAAATCGGGCTGAAAGCATTGGGTGATGACGGAATCTTGCGTGCCTTGGTTAAAGAGATTGAAGCAGAAAAAATGAAAGTTATCGGCATCCATGAGGTTATGCCGCAATTGTTGGTTCAGGAAGGCTGTCTGACGAAAGCCAAACCGGATAAACAAGCTTTGTCTGATATTGCCCGTGGTACGGAAGTGGCTCTTTGTTTAGGTGAGTTGGATGTCGGTCAATCCGTGGTTGTTCAGCAAGGGCTGGTTTTGGGTATGGAAGGAATTGAGGGCACCGATGAACTGATTAAACGCTCTGGAAATTATCGACGCAAAGGCGACGGCGGCGTGCTGGTCAAGCTTCGCAAGCCCAATCAGGATATGCGCATTGATTTGCCGACAATCGGCGTGAAAACAATTGAAAATGCTCACGAAAGCGGTTTGCGCGGCGTTGCAGTCCATGCCGGGAATGCTTTGATTGTTGATGAAAAAGAAGTGATTAAGCTGGCAAATAAATATAAAATGTTTGTTATAGGAATTAATCCGGGAGAGATTATTCAATGAAAATCTATCTGATAGCCGGAGAACCTTCCGGTGATTTGCTTGGTTCCAGGTTGATGCGTGCCATGGCGGATAAATGTCCGAATGTCGAATTTTGCGGTATCGGTGGGGAAAGCATGGAACGGGAAGGTTTGAAATCTTTGTTTGACATCTCGGATTTGGCCGTTATGGGGCTGGCTGAGGTTATTCCAAGTATTCCGCTGATCTTAAAACGTATCAGGCAAACGGTTGCCGATATTGAAGCAAAAAAACCGGATATTGTCATCACCATTGACAGTTGGAGTTTTTCGGCGCGAATCCATAAGGCTTTAAAGAAAAAGAATTTAGGTATTCCTCAGGTGCATTACGTGGCGCCGCAGGTATGGGCATGGAAGAAAAAACGGGCTAAAACCATGTATAAATACATTGACCATCTGCTGACGCTGTTTCCCTATGAACCGAAGTATTTTACGCCATATCACCTGGAAACGACGTTTGTCGGCCATCCGGTGATTGAGAGCAGCGTGGTCTGGGGTAAAAGTGAAGATTTCCGCTGCCGCTATAATATTGAAGATGAATGCCGGATTATGGCTGTTCTTCCCGGTTCGCGCAAGACAGAGGTTTCCCGCCTGTTGCCGGTGTTCTTGGAATTTGTCAGGGTATTTAAACAAAAACATCCAGAATTTTGTTTTGTGATTCCGACCGTGCATACGGTTGAAGACCAGGTACGGAAGATGGTTGAAGAAAGCGGTCTGCCGATTATTGTTGTCAATAATGAAAGCGACCGGCATGATGCTTTTGTTGCCGCAGACCTTGCCGTTGCAGCTTCCGGTACGGTGGCGCTGGAGTTGGCCATGGTCGATGTGCCGCATGTCATTACTTACCGGGTAGCACCATTAACGGCCTGGTTTGCCAAACATTTTTTGCATATTCAGTTTGTTAATTTAAGCAATATCCTTTTGGGACGCGAAATTGTGCCGGAATTGTTGCAAAATGATTGTAATGTTGATAAAATCATGTATTACATGGAAGAATTCTTAAAAAAAGGTCCTTTGTACGAACGTCAAATGGAAGGTTTTGCCAAAGTGCGGGAGATTTTGGGGCTGGGTGAACAAACCCCGAGCGCCAATGCCTGTGATGTTATTTTAAAAATAATTGACAAAAAATAGTTGACGAAAAGTTTCGTTTCTGTTACTATAAAATTGTTTCAAAATTATTCTAACTAAAAATTAACAATATGAGAGAACAAAGTTTATCAATCCGTGAGATTGAAAAGTTGCTTATTTGTTGCGGGTTGCGTTATAGCAAAAATTACGGCGTTCGTGAAGTTCAAGCTTTTAAAATGCCGGCCGCAGCGCAGGAAAACGACATCACCGTCGTTACATCGGAAACAGAACTTGCCACCAAGGCAGGAACCGTGGTTACCAAACCTTCAATGAAGAGTCTTTTAAGCGAAGTTCCGAATTTGCTTTTGGTCGCAGAAGATAAGCTTGAAGAGGCAAAGGAAACTCTTCAGAAAGCTTTCTGAAAGTAAAAATGAAAGGATGTGTTAAACAGAAATGTTTAACACTCTTTTTTTGTTTGTAATTGTTTATAAGCAATGTTAAATAAGAATTATGAGGCATTTTGTTGAATATATCCGGGATTGTTTCTTTACCGAACGTGAACGCTGGGTTGTCTGGCTGCCGGTTTTATTTGGTTTCGGTATAGGGTGTTATTTTCTTTGTAAAACCGAGCCGGCCTCCTGGCTGACGGTTGTTGTCGTCGAAGTTTTATTGTATTTGTTATACCGGTGGCGTTACCGGTCCGAACGGCTGCTTATTTTGACAGTACTTTTTATGGCAGCTCTCGGCTTCAGCGATATTCAGCTGCAGGCGCTTTATCAGGCAAAACAGTTGTATGCCCAGGATGATCATGAAGTGACGTATCTTAAAGGGCGGATTTTAGATGTCGGTAAAAATGCAACCGGCAAGGTCCGTCTGCTTTTAACGGATGTTTCTGATTTTGATAATCCCCGCAAGGGTTATTTCCGGGTAACGCTGTCTTCTAAAAAAAGTGCCCTTAAAAACGGACAATGCGTTGAGATGGTTGCTACCCTGATGCATCCTTCCATGCCGGCGCTGCCGGGAGGTTATCAGTTTGACCGCAAAGCTTTTTTTGAAAATATCAGTGCGGTGGGTTATGCCAACAGCAGCGTTTTTGTTATTGACTGCGATAAATCTCTAGGACTAACAGACAAGTTCTTTTATTTTATCAACCGCATCCGGGGTAATATTGTAGAGCGCATTAACCGGGAACTTCCTGCCGATGAGGCCGGAATTACCGCGGCAATTGTTGCCGGCGACCGTAACGGAATTTCTGAAGCAATTACGGAAAATTACCGGGATTCCGGTTTGGCGCATTTTATTTCGATTTCCGGGCTGCATATGAGCATGGTGGCAGCGATGGCATTTTTCTTTGTCCGTTTGTTTATGGCTTTGGTGCCTTTTTTGGCTCTGCGCTATGATTCAAGGAAAACTGCGGCCGTGTTTGCCATAGTGATGAGTTTTGTTTATCTTTTGATTTCGGGTGCCGAAATTCCGGCTCAAAGGGCTTTTATTACGACCCTGGTGGTGTTAATCGGCGTTTTGTGCAGCCGGCAGGCCATATCTATGCGAATGCTCGGTTTTGCGGCGTTGGTTGTTTTGGTCATTTCTCCATATGCGCTTATCAGTGCCAGTTTTCAGATGTCCTTTGCCGCAGTGGCTGCGTTGGTTGCTTTTTATGAACGTTTTGCCGGGCCGATACATCGTTTTTTTGCCGGGAAAGGGTTGTTCAGAATTATATTGGCATATTTTGCAGGTTTGCTTATTTCGGATTTAATGGCAAGCCTTGCCACCTTGCCGTTTTCCATTTATCATTTCAATCAGATAGCCATCTATACGACTTTGGCCAACTTGTTGGCGGGACCGGTTATCGGTTTTATAATTATGCCGTTTGTTTTGGCGGCGTTGTTTTTAATGCCGTTCGGGCTTGATACGCTGCCGCTTAAGATTGTTGGTTTCGGCGTCGGGGTGGTCAATGATATTACGGCTTATGTTGCCGGTCTGCCTGATGCCGGATATAAGGTCTTATCGATGCCGTTTTGGGGGTTAATGCTGATTGTTGCCGGTGGTTTGTGGCTTTGTATCTGGCAGCAAAAATGGCGGCGCTGGGGCGTTGTGCCTCTCATTGCCGGGGTTTTAAGCATTTTTACGGCTCAAAAGCCCGATATGCTTTATGATGCAACTGGCAAGGCAATTGCCGTGCAGGACAATAGCGGTGATATGGTGGTTATGCCCGGCCGCGGCAACCGCTGGATTAAAAATATCTGGCTTGAGAAAACAGTCAGCCTGCCGGTTGATAAAGCTGAATCTAAGGACTTAAAGAAAATTTATGCCGGTAAAAAGACGGATTTTGACTGGCTGAACTTAAAATGCAGCAAGGAAGAATGTGTTTATAAAAATGTTGTTTTCTGGAATAAAAACGGAGAAATCCGCATTAACGGCAATATCCGCAATACGCCAGAAGACGGCGGCGGTGCAGTATATATTAATAACGGCAGGGCGGAGGTCAAAACGGTGCGCGAAGGCGTCGGCAAAAGGTTGTGGAACTGAATTTGGAAATATCAATTGCTTAAAATTCCATAACAAAAGCACTTTCCATATAAAATGTAGAGAGTGCTTTAAAGTAGGGATGCCGAAATATACTCCTGCACAGACTTTGTCACCCCTATGAGCGGGCATGTCCGCGAATACTAGGGGTTCACAAAGACAAAGCACGATGTTTGATTTTGGATACCTAGTACTTAAGCGTTACACGCCTCGTAGGTATGACAGGGAGGATGGATGCCTTATACTCACTTGCTTACGCTGTTTCGTAGGCATGACAGAAAGAGAGGATGTCTGGTACTCGGGCGTTTCACTCCCTCTTAAGCGGTGACGGGGAAGAGACCGTCTAAAGTGTCTGAAACTGAAAGTTTTTTTAAAGAAAAAGCTCCGTTTTTTACGGAGCTTGGAAAGTATAAGGAAGTTTTGATTAACTGCGTTCGTCCCGGGTTTTGTTTTCCTGATTGACCGGAGCGTTTGTGTTGGTTTCTTCTTTGTAATTTTCTTCCGCTTTCATAGCAATAACCTTTTCCTGCATATAACGAATATTCGTTAAAAATGCTTTGTTTCGAGCAGCTCTTGCTTTATCTACAGATACATCCACCATGACTATTCTCCTTTAGTCAATCTTTATTG
Organism: uncultured Alphaproteobacteria bacterium; assembly: GCA_944391705.1. Classification (GTDB taxonomy): domain Bacteria; phylum Pseudomonadota; class Alphaproteobacteria; order RF32; family CAG-239; genus CAAFZY01. The sequence goes on along the minus strand of CALXUN010000004.1, from coordinate 10,660 downwards.
TTAAACTTAATGTACCACAAAACGGCATACCTGTCAAGAAATTGTGACAAAATTTATAATTACCTGTTTTAATTATTTACCGAGACAGCCGTGGGTTTCCTGGGCAAAATGAACATAGCACCGGTAATATTCTTCCAAGTTCTTTGCTACCAGGTAATTGACGGTTCCTTTGGGATAGTTGCCGTTTTTATCGGGCTTTCCGGCTTTGATGCCGGTTAAAATTTCAATTCCGTCATCAACCGAATCGACGGCATAAATATGAAACATCCCGTTTTCAACCGCTTCGACGATTTCTTCTTTAAGCATCAGGTTGCCGATGTTGGTACGCGGAATAATGACGCCTTGTTTGCCGTTCAGACCATTGTATTTACACACTTCGAAAAAGCCCTCGATTTTTTCGTTAACGCCGCCGATAGGCTGGATTTCTCCAAACTGGTTGATGGAACCGGTTACAGCAATGCTTTGTTTTATCGGCAGTTCGGCAATGGCTGATAACAGGCAGTAATATTCGGTTGAAGAAGCGCTGTCGCCGTCAACGCCGCCGTAAGATTGTTCAAAAACAATCGATGCCGATAACGACAAAGGTTTTCTTTTGGCAAAACGGTTGGAAAGGAGTGCTTGTAAAATCAAAACACCTTTGGTGTGTATCGGGCCGCTCATTTCAATTTCACGTTCTATATCGACAAATTCGCCGTTCCCCATTCTGACCTGGGTGGTGATGCGCGCCGGTTTACCAAAAGAGTTGCGGGAGAAATTATATACGACAAGGCCGTTAATCTGTCCTATTCTTTCTCCTTTGACATCCATTAAAATGGTGCCTTTGTCAATTTGTTCAAGCATGGCCTTGTTGATGCGGTCGCAACGGTATACTTGCGCATCTATTGCCTGCATGATATGGTTTTTACCGATTTGTTTGGAATTTGATTTACGCGCCCAATAATCTGCTTCGCGCAGCAAATCGCCGATGGAAGCAATATGGGCGGTGAGTTTTTCCGAATCGTCGGCTAAACGGGAGGCATATTCAATAACTTTGGCAACAGCCTGCTTGTTAAGTGAACGTAAATTCTTTTTCTTGGAAAGAGAACCTATGAGTTTGGCATATTCAATTTCGTTTTCTTCGGTTCTGTCCATGACCGTGCCAAAATCGGCCTCGACTTTGAAATAATCCGAAAAATCTGGGTCACGTTCCGAGAGCAGTTCATAGAGTTCTTCGTCACCGGTTAAAATAACTTTAATATCCAGAGGAATCGGCTGCGGATCCAAAGAAATGGTGGTAAAACTGGTTTCATCACCGGGTGATTCGATTTTAATGGATTTTGAAGCCAAAGCCCGTTTCAGAGAATCCCAGGCATACGGCTGCAACAAAAGTTTGCGGGCATCAATTAAAAGAAAACCGCCGTTAGCCTGATGCAAAGCACCGGCTTTAATTAAGGTAAAGTCTGTCAATAAGGCACCGTATTGTTGCACGCGTTCGACTTTACCGACCAGATTTCCCTGTGTCGGGTGGTCTAAAAGAACAATCGGGGCACCGGCATTGGGGGTGTTCTTGACGATAACGTTAACCTTAAATTTGGCAAACTTGTCTTCTTCATTTTTATTCATCCGGCTTAACAGCAGGCTTAACGGATCTTCCTCCGTGCCGGCTGCCGGCGTTTCCGTATTGGGCATAAATTCATTAATGTTTTCCAAAATATTTTTCTGAATTGATTTTAAGAAATCTGCCGCCGGTTTGTACTGTTTATATTTTTTGCGCAGTTCATCTACCGGAACACTGATAAGGCTTTTGGCCAGTTTTTCCCGCAGACGGTCGATTTCTTCACGCTGGCGTTCTTCCCATTGCGGCAGGTCTTGTGCCGTATTCTCGATTTCAGCCTGCATGGCATTCAAATCATCGGTAATTTTTTTCTTTTCATCATCTGATAACTGATCAAAGGCTTCCGGACTTAAAACTTCGCCATCCTTAACCGGCGCCACGACCAGACCGACCGGCATATGCAATAAAGACACGCTTTTGCCTTTGGCTTTTTTTTGCAGGATTTTGATGTAGTCGTCTTTTTTGCTTTTATATTTCTGGCGGATGATTTCAACGGCCGCTTTATATTCTTCGCTGTCGGTTAATGCCGGAACAGAAGTGCTTAGTTCTTCAATTAAATGGTCAACGTCTTTGGCAAATTCGGATGCTTCTCCGGCAGCAAAGTTAATGGCAATCGGTTTATACGGTTCGTCAAAATTATATACATAAGCCCAGTCATCCGGGGTTTTTCGTTCCATGGCTTCTTTTTCCAAAATCCTTTTGACCAGACTCATTTTGCCGGTGCCTTCCGGGCCGAAACAAAACAGGTTATAGCCTTTGGATTTTATGTTAATCCCCAGTTCAACCGCACTGATGGCGCGATCCTGGCCGAGTGCGGAAAGACGTTCTTCCAGGTCGGCAGTGGAATTAAAGTCAAATTTTGAAGTGTCGCACTTTTTGTAAAGCTGTTTCGGGCTTAATTTTGTGATAGCCATTTTTAAAAAATCCTTTTGCAATTATTTTTTATTGTTATAATTATAGCGGTTAAAAAACTAATTTAGTGTAAATGTTTTATGAAATATTTTGGGTTTGTTTTTATTGGACTGCTTGCCGCACTTGTGCTTTCGGTGTTTTTTGTCTGCTATTTGTTCCGGCAGCGTTTGTACCGGGCGGTTTTTATCCGTAAAATAGGCGAATTCGGCGACAGATATGCCAAACTTCCGTTTTTTCCGACGTATATGGCTGTTCAGGCCGCAGATATAGCCGTCCGGGCGTCGTGGCGACAGCGTAAGCATCTGTTTAAGGCCGTTTACGGCAAAAAGTTTGATACTCTGATAAGCTGTGTGAAAAAAACAAATTTATCTCTGGCAGCGGCGTTGGAAGCTTATTTTCATCCGGAAGGCAAATTAAAACAGGTTTGCAAAATGCTGCGTCAGATACCATGTGATACCGGACTTTTACTGATATACGGCTTAGATGCTGCAGCCGGTAATGATTTTAAAAAGCTGCGGGATGCGGTGGACAGATTAAAGCGTTTGAAATTAAACAGACAGGAAAACGCGCTGTTTTTGTATTTGAATGCCAAACTCAGTCTCAATGACGGGGACATGTTTGCTGCTTCGCGCGATGCAGCCTTAGCGGCCGGGCTTTTTAAAAAACAAAGGGCATTAAGAGAGGAAGCGGCGGCTTATATGCTTTTAGGCGAAATTTATCGTTTTTGCGCCGTGTATGATGTTGCTCAGATGATGTATGATTCGGCATCCGGCCTTTATTGCCGTGTACCTTCCTTTGCCGGCAGAGCAGAGGTTTTGGCAGCAAAGGGAATGCTGTTAGCCGGACAGGAGCGTTTTGTTGAGGCAACAGAATTGTTCCGGACCAGCCGGCAAACTTTCAAAGCATTGAAACTAACGGTTAAAGAGGCTGAAGTTATTAACCAGATGGCCTTGTTGAGCCTGATGCGCGGCCGGTTGACGGCGGCTGTTAAATACGCCCGGAAAGCCATGGATAAACACCGTGCTTTAGGTAACATTCAGGGGCAGGCTTATAGTAATGAGCTGGTTGCACTTTCTTTTTTAAAACAAGAAAATTATAAAAAGGCTGCGGATTATGCAGCGGCTGCGCAGGAAGGATACAGCCGGGTTAAAAACCATGCGGCTTATCTTGATGCGGCTTTTGTTGCGGCCGAGGCATTGTTTAAAATGCAAAAATTTTCCGAATCGGCGGTAATATGCCAAAAAATAATCAGAGCAGCCGGCCGGCACAAAACCGGGTTTCATGTGGCAAATGCCTACGCTTTGTCCGGGCTTGTTTGTCTTCATCAGCAAGATTTTAAACGGGCTAAAGCGTTATTTATGCGGTCTTTGAACAAAGAGCAGGCCAGCGGAAGATATTCAGGCATGGCTGCCGATTATGCCAATTTGGCTGAAATTGAAAATTGTACCGGTAATTTTCAAGGAGCCAAAGTTTATCTGTCGGCAGCTTTGGAGGAAGCAAAAAAGTACGGAGATGACGACTTATGCGCCCTTATTGTTGACAGACTTGAAAATTTAACCTGATTACCTATAATAAGTAATATATTTTTAAACTATTTAAAGTATACAATAGCAAAAGTTATTCTAAAAATAACAGGAAGGACTAAAACAAGATGCTGCAAAACATTGCATTGTTTTTGTTGACCAGCCGGTTTAGTATCGCCATTTCCCAAAATTTAAGCGGTATGGCGGGGTTTTTTCAGCGGCACTTTGCCGGAACGGATAATTTAAGAGTCGTTTCCATTATTTTACTGCTTCTGGCTTTTATCCTGTTTTTGTTTCTGGTTGTTATTCTGTATATTAAATCACTGCTGTCATTTATTAAAAACGATGTTGCGCCTTCTGCCGCAAATGCAACGGCCAATACTAAAAGAATATCCGATGATTTGGAGAATGAACGGGAAACGGAACGGGAGCTGGAACGGGAATTAGATAGATCACGACAGCAAAAACAAGCAGAATTGCTGCAACAGCGTGCCCGGGCAGAGGCAGAACAGCGCCGCCGTTTAAATGCCGAAAGAGAGTTGGAAGCCAGACAAAAAGCCGCTGAACAACAGAAAAAACAACCGGATATGCGTAAGACAATACCTTTTCCGGCATCATCAACACGGGGCAGAGCCTCTTCAATGGAATTTGACTGGAAAAAAGGGCGTAGCGGTGAACTTGATGAACTTGCTGCCGGCATAGAACCCTTTAAATATACACCGGATAAAAAGCCTTTGGATGCTTTAACCGGTTTAATCGTCAATATGCTCGGAAGAGATATTGATGACGGAAAAATTGCCCAGACCATCAAGTCCAAATGCGGTGATTTGGCCGGTGAAGATGATATTATTCAATTAATAGGCTCTATTAAAAGTTTTATTTCGCTTAGCAATAACGGTAAATTCGAAAATCTGCCCAATGCCGATGAACTGCCGTCGGCAGATGAAGCACTTTACAGTCTGACGCAAGGAGATTCCGGATATTGTCTGATGATGATGGAGGCGTTGATTGATAATAATATTGACAGAGGACATCAGTTAAAAAACACCCCCAAACGGGATATCACATTTTTGGAAACATCAAATTATGCCTGTACTTTCGGAACTTTGGCAAGTTTGCAGGATTTGCAATTGGCAACGGGCGCTTTTGAGTTGGCAATTGAGCTTTCGCCTAAAAATGTCAATGCCTGGAGCCGGGCCGGAGATATGTATGCCAAAGCCGGGTCTGACAGCAAGGCCATCTGGGCTTATCAGAATGTTATTGACATGGGTGATGAAGATGTTTATCCGCATCAGACGGCTAATGCCAATAAGCATCTTTCGCAATACTATTATGATCAGGGCGACAGCAAAAAAGCGGCGAAATTTTATAACAGCAGCAATGATTATTATGCCACAATCGGCATTAATGAAGATTTGACGGCACGTGAACAGGAAATTATTCACATTATTGAATCCAATCAGGAAAATGAGATGCCCAATACAATTAACAAGCTGCTTAATCTGGCCGTGCAGCGACAAAGAAGCTATATGTAAAAGTTGTTTGGTTGTGTGCTTCGTATAATAAAAAAGCCCTGCCTCAGAGGCAGGGAGTTTTTTTTACATTTTAATATCAGGCAGAAAGTTTGGCAAAAGAATGAATAGCCTCGCGCTGCATTTCTTTGAGCTTATCTTCACCAAGTGTTTCTTTAAGTTTTTCCAGGTATTTCTGCATTTCTTCTTCATAAGTGTCAGCACCGGGGATTTCATCGACAATACGTACCGAAATGTCATAAGCCTGCGTGATTTCGTCATTAAATTCTTCCGCAACCGTTACATATTTGCTTTTCATGATTTTTTTACGGATAACCGGCGCAATTTTGCTTAAGAGGTAAAATTGTTTGTCATTGCGGTTAAAAATAATCTGATTTCGTCCGTCATAAACCACTTCACCGCGGAAGACATGGTCGGCATTCATTTCAATTTTGATAATCACACCGATTTTATCAAAGAAAAAATTTGCCGGCAGGGGCGTAATTTCACTCATTATCTTCTCCTATTCCCGGGAATTTCCCTTGCTGTTGAACAGACCGTCTTTGGCTTCTGCCGCTTTGGAAACAAAAAATGCGGCTAAATCAAAACTTAGGAATTTGAAAATGCTGAAAATAAAGCTTAAACGGCCACCGACGGCAGCTTTGCTTAAAGGTTTAACGAGCGGCGCTTTGGACATTTTGCCTCCTCTTTTTTATTTAAAAAATTATTGCTTTTAGATTTATATTAAAGATTAAACCGTATAATTGCAATATCTTTTTTGTTGGTAAGGCCGATAAATGATTGCATCCGGCATACAACAGGCTACAATGCCTAAAAACAGAGGATTAAATGAACGATATTAAGGATATTGTTGAATACAGTGTCAGTGAAATTTCTTTTGCGGTTAAGCAATGCGTTGAAACCGCTTTTGGCCGGGTGCGTGTCAGAGGTGAAATTTTCGGCGCCAAAAAAGCAGATTCCGGCCATTGGTATTTGTCCTTAAAAGATGAAAACGCCGTATTGTCTGCCGTATGCTGGCGCGGGGTGGCAGCCGCTTTGCCGGTTAAAATCGAGGACGGAATTGAGGTTGTTGCAACCGGAAAAATTACGACTTTTGCCGGCCGTTCATCATATCAGCTGGTGATTGAACATTTAGAAGTTGCCGGTACGGGTGCATTGCTGAAACTTTTGGAAGAACGTAAGCAGCAGTTTTTAAAAGAAGGGTTGTTTGATGCGGCGCATAAACAAAAAATTCCTTATCTGCCGGCGGTTATCGGCGTGGTGACAAGTCCGTCGGGCGCGGTTATCCGTGATATTATCCACCGGGTGCGTGATCGTTTTCCGACCCGGATTATCGTTTGGCCGACTCCGGTGCAAGGGGAGGGCGCTGCCGAAAAAATTGCCGCGGCAATCAATGGTTTTAATGCCTTGCCCGCAGACGGCGCCGTTGTCCGTCCGGATGTGCTGATTGTTGCCCGCGGCGGCGGCAGTCTGGAAGATTTGTGGCCGTTTAACGAGGAAGTTGTCGTTCGGGCCGTTTATAATTCGACAATACCTTTAATTTCGGCTGTCGGCCATGAAACCGATACAATGCTGATTGATTTTGCCGCTGATGTGCGGGCACCGACCCCGACCGGAGCGGCTGAGTTTGCCGTGCCGGTCAAAAATGAGCTGTTGTTACAGCTTTCTTCTCTTGATAACCGCCGTTTGCAGGCCATGACAAGATTATTGTCCGAGCGCGGACAGATGTTGGAAGCTTTGTGCCGCGGTATTCCCAACCTGGAACAGATTGTTTCGGAAAGCAGGCAAAAACTTGACGAGCGTGTTGAGCGTCTGAAGGTTTCCATCGGAAATTATCTGGCTGCCAAACATCAGGCGTTGGATTTACCGGGTTTGAAACCCTATCATATTAAAAATCTTCTGGAAAAGAACGATATCATATTAAAAAATCTGTCGGCAAGGTTGGAAGGTGTTTCGGTTGAATCGGTTTTAAAACGCGGGTTTGCCTGGGTAACCGACAGGCATTTTAAAACATTGTATGATGCAACACATGCTAAACGCAGCGGCGAATTAAACATACGTTTTGCCGACGGTATTGTTAAAACAAAAGTGGTGGAGAATCGTGATGCGGAACAGTTTGATTTATTTGACATGTAGCTTGTTTTTAACCACAGCTGCCGAGGCCTTTGCCGTAGAACTCTGCGGAGAGTTAAAGCAAGGTGAAATTGTGTTTGGAACAGCTCCGAATGCATCGGAGATAACGGTAAACGGCATAACCTATAATGCAGATGAAAACGGGCATTTTATGTTTTCTTTAGCACGTGATGCGGAGCCAACGGCTGAAATGAGCATTGTATATCGGGACGGTTCAATAAAAAATTATGATTTGCCGGTGGCTGAAACCGTTTGGGACATTCAGCGCATTGAAGGCGTTGAACAACGCAAAGTAACCCCGGCCAAAGCCGATGAGGCGGAAATTTTGCGCGAGCAAGAAGATGTACGGGCGGCATTAACCACCGTTGATACCAATAACAATGCCTGGCAAAAAGGTTTTGATTTGCCGGTTGATGGCATTGTCAGCGGCAATTTCGGCAATCAGCGCGTTTTTAACGGTGTACCGAAAAATCCGCACAGCGGGACGGATATTGCCGTAGCGGAAGGAACGCCGGTTAAAGCCGCCGGTGATGGTGTTGTTCTTTTAAGCGGCGGCAATTATTTTTATTCCGGCAATATGGTGATTTTGGATCATGGATATGGTTTGCAGACAATTTATATGCATTTAAAAGAGGCCAGAGTTCATAAGGGCGACCACATTAAAAAAGGTGAGGTTATCGGCCTGGCCGGTAAAACCGGCCGGGCGACCGGGCCTCATTTACATTGGGGTGCATCGCTTCATAATATGCGTTTCCGGCCGCAGGCTTTGTCGGATATGAAAAAACAACAATGCCGGGAATATTTTCCCGAAAATAAGGAGTAGTTTTTATGAGTACGCTGCAGCTTATCTGGCTTGCCGTTATTCAGGGGCTGACTGAATTTTTGCCGGTCAGTTCGTCAGGCCATTTGATTTTGTTTGCCAAATTTACCAGTTTCCCGGATCAGGGTGTGGCGGTGGATATTGCCTTGCATATCGGTTCGCTTTTTGCGGTGTTGATATATTTTCATAAAACGGTTTGGAATATGCTGGCCGGGGTGTTTAAAAATAAACTGATGCCTGGTTTTTCAGATTCCGGAAACCGCCTGGCTTATTTGATTTTAATTGCCTCAATTCCGGCATTGTGTGCAGGGTTTGCCTTACGCAATTATGGTATGGAATGGCTGAGAAATCCAAAAATTATCGGCTGGACGATTTTGTTGTACGGTTTGCTTTTATATGTTGCCGATCGCTATGGCAAAGTGACGCGGACAACGTCTGATTTAAAAATCAAAGATGCTTTGTTTATCGGCTTGGCGCAATGTTTGGCTCTTATCCCCGGGACCAGCCGTTCGGGGGTGACAATTACCATAGCACGTTTTTTGGGTGTGAACCGCAGTGAGGCAGCAAAATTTTCCATGCTGCTGTCGGTGCCGACAATTCTGGCAGCCGGTGCTTTGGAATGTTTCAGATTGTTCCGGGGCGGCAATCCGAGTGAAATTTTATGGGCCGGTGATGCCGCTTTGTATTCTTTTGCGGCGTCAATTGTCGTGATTTTTGTTATGTTGAAATGGCTGCAGAAGTCGACCTATCTGCCGTTTGTTATTTACAGGCTGGCATTGGGTATTGCGTTGATATTGTATTCTTATGAAATTTTTTAAAAGAAAGTATTGACTTCTTAAAAAAAAGTTTTTATTAAGATAAGCAATGCTCTGATGGCGGAATTGGTAGACGCGTAAGTTTCAGGTACTTATGGGAGATTTCCCGTGAAGGTTCAAGTCCTTTTCAGAGCACCAAAAAAAGCCTCCTTTAACGGAGGTTTTTTTTGAATAATTTTAAGTCGGGGTGTCTCTTTGGGTATCTAAATTTGCTGCGGTTAAGAAATTTTCCAATGAATGTCAAAGTTACATCGTGTTTTTCCGGTACAGGTTTGGCATATCTGATAAATGTCATTTAATGTAATATTGTAAATGCATTTTCGGTTGTCATAGCAAAAATCATCGCCGTAGTAAAGATTTGTCAGCTGAGGGGAAGCGTTTTCAGAGTTGGAATCTGTGAAAAAAACATAAATCTGTCCATGATGTTCTTTAATTATGTTTAATATATTCTGACAAATTTCGATGTCGTTGTTTTGATTTATTTGAACAGCCAGATGTACCATGTCATAACTATTTGATGAAGATAATTTGTTGGTGCTTAACAGAATGCTGTTATTAAAAATATCATAGACAAAGTAACCGTCATCTGACATGCTGTCGGGAATTTCTTTTAATTTGAGCAGATAAGGCACAAGATTGACCCATGTGTCGAAATGCCATTGGTCTTTATAAATATACATAGTGTTAAACAGTTGAGATATCTGTTCTGCCTGTTTGTTAAGCTTATACTTCATCATAGCTTTGGAGTAACCGGCGATGGCGCCTACGCTTAAAATACCGATAATGGCTAAAACACCCAACATCTCCACCATACTTCTTCCGGAAAAAGTCGCATCTGCTTTTCTTCTTTTCGTTTGCTCGTTTTGGCTGATTTTTTCCATAAAATTTTCCCAAATTACAACATAAATACAATTTACGCGCTATTCTAAACCGTTTTTTTTTTTTGCAACTTTAAAGTAAGGCCGGTTTAAAAAAGACGCTTGGAACCGGCCTTATGTTTTTGCAATGTTTTTTTATTTACATGATTTCTTTGGTTCTCTTATCAATAAGTTTATTTCCATCGAACATAGATTCTGCACTGGATAGCGTCTGTCGAACATTGTGTACACAATGTTTCCAGGTCATTTAAGGTGATGTTATTTAAGCATTTTCTGTTGTCCGTGCAATAGCTGTTGCCATAAACGGTTCCTAAGCTTGTAGATATTTCATCTCCAGTATCTTCATCTGCATTTTTTTTATCAACGCTGACTTGAGTTATTTCTGAGGCGTTAGCTTTGTAAACATTTAAAATATTATGGCAGATTTTTTGCATTGTTTCCTCATTTCCGGAT
>CALXUN010000003.1 GCA_944391705.1 uncultured Alphaproteobacteria bacterium | reverse complement strand
GAAAAATTTTTTGGATGCCTAGTACTCGCTATCGCTCGTAGGCATGACGACTTTGTGCCGGCACACACGCTGTCACCCCTATGAGGGCACTATCGTGCCCGAATATTAGGGGGTCAAAAAAATTTATGGATGCCTGATACTCGGGTGTGTTGCACCCTTGTAGGCATGACAGCCATGGTAGCTGTTTTTAGTGCCCTTGAATGGATGACAATTTAAGCAGCCGTGTGTGTCGGCACATCGACATTGTTATCATTTTAAATAAACGTCAGCCTGTTCAAATAAAGAATTTTCGGTGTTTTGATATAGGCATTTTTAACCTTTTTCTGTCATCATGACAGCCGGAGGAAGAAATGAGTTATCCATTGTATCAAAAAGCTAAAGAATTATTGTATGAAGAATATCATAAAAACTTTGAAATTGTTAAAGAAAGTCCTTATCATCGCCGCTATGTTGATGAAAAAATCAGACACTCTCTGCAGGTATCCGGCGCCGGAAACGGAATTTTAAAACATGAAGGTTATTTTCAAAACCGTTCTGAGGAATTTATAGATATTGCTAAAACCGCTATTTTATTGCACGACATTTTCAGATTTAATGAAGTGCGTATTCTGTATGAAACCGGAAACAGAATCGATCATGGTGCTATGGGCGCAGAGTTTTTAAAACAATTTCCGGAATTTAATAATGTTTTGATAACCTTGCCGATTAAACATCATGGTCATATGATTGAAGCACTTTATGAAGATGAAGAATATCAGTCCATTACTGATGACAAGCTCAAACAAGATGTTTTGCATATTGCCTTTGCCGTGCGCGATGCCGATAAAATTGCCAACTGGCAGATTGTAACCAACGAATTTGATTTTGTAAAAAAAGTGTGGCTGCCCTTTCCGGAAGATGATTCCGAAAAACAGGGAATGCTGCCGCCGGAATCTTGGGTATATTTTTCAAAACAGGAAGTTATTCCGCATGGTGTTGTTAAAACACAAACAAATGCCGGTGAACTGTTATCAACTTTATGCTGGTTGTTTGACATGAATTACCGCTATTCGGTTTATTATTGCAATCGGCTTAATTTGTTTACCAGATTTTTCTGGTTGCTTGAACAGATAAAAGTTATTCCGGAAGAAATTAATAATATCCGGGCGGTGGTTAAAACCTTTTGCAAACAAAAGTTTGATATTGAAATTTGATGTTTTTTTTGTTAAGAAAAACAAAACCCCGCAGCTTTATAAAAGTGCGGGGTTTCATGAGTCAAGGAAGTTATTTTACTTTTTCGACTTGTGAAAATTCCAACTCTACCGGTGTGTAACGGCCAAAAATCGAAACAGAAACTTTTAAGCGCGACTTTTCGCTGTCAACTTCTTCCACCACGCCGACAAAAGAAGCAAACGGTCCGTCGGTTACGCGAATCTGCTCACCGACTTCAAAATCAACGACGGTTTGCGGACGTTCAACACCTTCTTCCATCTGTTTAATGATACGTTCGGCTTCGGCATCGCTAATCGGCTGCGGTTTGTTGCGGCTGCCCAAAAAACCACTGACGCGCGGCGTGTTTTTAACCACATGCCAGCATTCATCGGACATTTCCATCTTAACTAAAATATAGCCCGGAAAGAATTTACGTTCGCTGTTAACTTTAGCACCTTTTTTGATTTCGACAACTTCTTCGGTCGGAACCAAAACGTCCAAAATCTTATCTTCCATTTTTTTCAAAACGGCTTGTTCTTTCAAAGATTCCGCAACCTTTTTTTCTGATCCGGAATAAACGTTAACAACATACCAGCGTGCAGCCATGTTTTATGCTCCCAAACCCAAGATTAAGCGAACAGCCCAACCTAAAAAGACATCGACAAAAAAGAAAAACACGGAAGCAATGGCAACAATAATGATAACCATCGCACTGACATGCGAAACTTCTTTTTTGGTTGGCCAGATAATTTTTTTAACTTCCTGTTTTACCTGCCTGAAAAACTGTATCGGACTGACTTTCACCTTGGTATCCTACCTTAAAAAATTTATACCTTTTTATTCGGAAACATTTGCCACGCACAAACGGCGGGTACAATGTTCCCACTTATTGCCGCAACAATATTAAATTATTTTTCCCGTGTCAATAGATAACTTGCTTTTTTGCCGTGATTTGTCGTTTGATTATATATGAAGCTTTGCAAGGTAAAAATTCGTAAATTTTTATCTGTTTTTTATTGGCAAGGCACATAGTGCAATCCATGGATTTTAAATAAAAAATCGCTGTACTATCATTTTCAGTAGTGCAGTGAACAAAAATTAATCAATATCCGAAAAGGGAGTTACTCTGGGTCTACTTTCAAATTCTTTACTATAAATTTCATATTTCAATTCATGAAACCACCCAGGTTCCTATTCCTTAATTTGAGCTTTTACAAGTTCCATATTTGTCATTTTCTTTGCTTTTTGCACGAAATAACATTTTATACCATATACAATCAAGACACAGAGTACAGCAATAATCAAAATTGCCAAAATACTTACTAAGATGTAAATTTTCATACGCAAATTATATTTAAGTTATTTAACATAATTATATTATTTAATGTTTCTAAGGTATCAAGTTATATCCCGAAAATCAAGAATTTTGTTTGGAACAATCTGTGTAACTGGTGGAAAACGGCTCTGATAAACGCACCTCACACATGCCGTGATAAATATTTGATTTAAAAAGAAAAAAGACGCTTTTCGGCGTCTTTATCTTGATTGGCAGGTTAGTCAAGATTACTACGCCTGCGGCTTCGTTCACTTCGCTCATTCGCTTAACGCTCACCGGCGTCCTAAAGCCCGCCTTTCGCTTGTAGTCGAACTCACTTTTTCGTGAGTTCTCATCAACCGCCCCTAAATGCCAACAAAAAAACCTGCACTGTGGCAGGTTCTTTTAATTGGCAGGGGCAGACGATTACTCCCTTCGGTCGTTCACTGCGCTCGCCAGCTAAAGCTGACCGCGATACTTTCGTCTCGCTCTCGCTGGTAGTCAAACTCACTTCCCCGTGAGTTCGAACCTAACTTCCCCTAAATGCCAATAAAAAAGGCCACCTTAAACGGCGACCTTTTTTATTGGCAGGGGCAGTAAGATTCGAACTCACGACACTCGGTTTTGGAGACCGATGCTCTACCAACTGAGCTATACCCCTATAAAAACTTTTCGGGTTATTGATACACATTTATCATAAATAAATCAAGTCTTTTTTATTAGAAATCCGTACAAAGTTCAATTATTGGAATTTCCAGGCAATGGCACATAAATTCATATTGCCGCAGTTACACAAATCATAAACCTGATTTAATGTTCCGGAAGCCAAATCTTTTGCCAAAATTGTTGTATCTCCGCTTTGGAGCTCGGCATCGGTTAAGTTACTGGTATCAACTGTTAAATCGCCGTCATTTTTAATTGTCATGCCCAAAAATCCGGAAGCCATGTCCGATCCCCAGTCGGAAATAGCCAGTTCACGGCAGGTATAGGCATCCAGGCCGTTGAATATCAGAATAAAACCACCGTATTCCTGGTCGCCAACGGCAGCAGCCTCAATATAAACTGTACCCTTGGCTTTGTTATAAATGCTGGTTCTGTCATCTCCTACCATCCAATCCGGTATTAAATCGGCATTTATAAGCACAATTTCATTCAGATTGTCGTAATCTTTGGCACTGAAATACATGCTGCGGATATTGGCAATAATGGTTGAAACTTCATCTTTAAGGTTATTGATACGCAGATTACGGCTGGCCGTGACATATCCGGCGATACCACCAATGCTTAAAACACCGACGATAGCCAGAACCCCCAACATCTCCACCATGGAACGGCCGCATACCGAAATGTCTTTTGTTTTTTTAAATTGTATATTTGAGATGTTTTTTTTCATGCCGTTATCCATTTTTTAATTTTTATGCGTTACGCTAACACATTTTTTTTTAATTGTCGAATATATCTTTCGCTATATTACATAAATTAAAAAGCACCTGAACAACAGGTGCTTTGGGATTTTTTATGCCATAATTTCCGGTTTGGCGCGTTTGCGTTGCAGCGGGTCTAAAATCTTCTTTCTTAGGCGCAGCGATTTTGGTGTTACCTCCAACAGTTCGTCAGCCTGGATATAAGACAAAGCTTGTTCCAAACTTAATTTGCGCGGTGGAATGAGGTCAATGGCTTCATCTTTGCCGGCTGCACGGATGTTGGTCAGTTGTTTGGCTTTGGTCGGATTAACGTCCAAATCATTCGGTTTGGTATGTTCGCCGATAATCATACCGACATAAACCGGGCTGTTATGTTCAATAAACATCGGCCCACGGTCTTGCAGTTTCCATAAAGCGTAAGCAACGGCCGTACCGTTTTCGCTGGAAATCAAAACACCGGTGCGCCGGCCTTCAATTTCGCCTTTATAAGGCTCATAAGCAAAAAAGCTGCGGTTCATGACCCCGGTGCCGCGGGTGTCGGTTAAAAATTCGGAATGATAACCGATTAAGCCGCGTGACGGGGCGTGGAAAATAAGCCTTACTTTATTGCCCAGCTGGGAAGGTATCATTTCCGTCATTTCTGCTTTGCGCTGGCCGAGTTTTTCCACGACGGCGCCGGAAAATTCTTCATCAACATCAATCACGACTTCTTCAACCGGTTCTAAAAGGTTGCCATTCTCATCTTTTTTCATTAAAACCCGCGGACGAGAAATGGACAATTCAAAACCTTCGCGGCGCATGGTTTCGATTAAAACCCCCAATTGCAGTTCGCCGCGGCCGGCAACTTCAAATGAATCGGTACTGTCGGTGCGGGAAATTTTTAAGGCGATATTACCTTCAGCTTCTTTGCACAGCCGGTCCCAAATCATGCGGGAAGTAACTTTATCACCTTCGCGGCCGGCCAAAGGCGAATCGTTGACCGAAAACGTCATGGCCAAAGTCGGCGGATCAATCGGCTGGGCATGAATGGCATCATTAATGCTGTAATCGCAAATGGTGTCGGCAACCGTGCCTTTGACGATACCGGCAACGGCAACAATATCACCGGCATGGGCTTCGGTCAGGGCAACACGGTCCAGGCCGCGGTAGGCCAGAATTTTGGTAATGCGGGTTCTTTCAATTTCACCTTTATCATTGATAACTTTGACAGCATCATTAAGTTTCAGGCTTCCGGATTGAATTTTGCCGGTTAACAGACGGCCTAAAAATTTATCGGCTTCCAGAGTGGTAACCAGCATGGAAAACGGTTTGTCTTTTTCGCATTTCGGTTCGCTGACATAAGATAAAATCAGTTCAAACAACGGCGTTAAATCTTTATGTTCGTCATTTAAATCTTTAACGGCCCAGCCGTTCCGGCCGGAAGCATATAAAACCGGAAAATCAAGTTGTTCATCGTTTGCATTTAAGCTGACAAACAAGTCAAATATTTCGTTTAAAACTTCATCGGGGCGGGCATCAGGCTTATCAGCTTTATTAATAACGACAATCGGTTTTAGACCGATTTTTAACGCCTTGCCTAAAACAAACTTTGTCTGCGGCATCGGCCCTTCGGAAGCGTCAACCAAAAGTACGACACCGTCTACCATAGATAAAATACGTTCAACTTCACCACCAAAATCCGCGTGTCCCGGTGTGTCGACAATATTAATATGAGTTCCGTGCCATTCTACGGACGTACACTTGGAAAGAATCGTAATTCCCCTCTCTCTTTCCAAATCGTTACTGTCCATTACGCATTCTGCTACTTTCTGATTGTCCCGGAATGTACCGCTTTGCTTTAACAATCCGTCAACCAATGTTGTTTTGCCGTGGTCGACGTGGGCTATAATTGCTATGTTTCTCATACTCATTTCTTTTTCTCCTAATAACCTGTCATGTCGTATTTTTGAAAGTTTGTGTATGCTTTTGTACACGGCACTTTCAAAACTACTTCCAGCACAGGCTTTTATGAGAAAAGTCGTGCTTCTTTTGAGTATATTTTGCATGACTATTGAATTTTTCCGTACCATAACGCGAAAATTTTAAATTTCAAGAATTTAGTGAACCTGTTAATGCGAAATTTTTCAAAGCGGGTAAAAATTTTTTTGACTTTTAAAATAATCTGTTGTATATCCCGCTTATCATTTTATTATTGAAGTAATTATTTTTTATTTAAATATATGGAAGTTTACCATGAATAACAATATGGGCATCTGTTAGATTTTGTATTTACTCTGTTGACGCCATAACTTAATATATATTGTTTTTGTTTGAACATTTAACAGATGCCCCAAAAAAGCCGCGATGTGATATCGCGGCTTTTGCCTTAACTGATGTTTGCCGTTATTCAGCGGCAATGCTTAAAAAAGGGGCGCTATCATCCTTTTTTTCTTCAAGAAACCCCAGTTTACGTTGAATTTCCCAGATAACCCGCAGCGCATTTAAGGCATTTTCACCGCTGATGCGCGGTGTGGCATTGCCGCGGACGCAATCCATGAAATGATTAAGTTCCGCACTTAAAGGCTGGTTGGTTGGAATAAACAGCTGTTCAACACTGCCTTTTAAGCCATAATTCATCCAATCCGGAATGCTTTCCTGGTTGACATAAGGCATACGGCCCTGAGAATGGACATTAATGCTTTGGTTGATAAAATCCATATCGATGTAGTTGGTGTCGGTGGTAACCGTTAAAGTACGGACGCGCGCCTGCGTAATGCGGCTGGCCGTTAAGTTGGCCGTTGCACCGGATTCAAATTCCAAAATGGCGGTGATATAATCCTTGCCTTCCGGTTTGTCCGGCGTTTTAACCGAGCAGGCCTGAATATTGGTTACCGGGGATTTTACCAAAGACTGGATGACTTCCACATCGTGAATCATCAAATCCATGGCAACGTCGACATCGGTAATGCGGCCGCTGGCGGCAGACATGCGCTGTGCCGTTAAAGAGCGGATTTTAGATGTGTCTGATAAAATTTTGCCCATTTGTTCCACGGCCGGATTAAAACGTTCGATATGACCGACCAGCAAAGTAACATTGTTGTTTTTGGCGGCATCAATCAGACGGCGGCAGCCTTCTTCGGTGGTTGCTAAGGGCTTTTCAATCAGGCAATGAATACCGTGGTTTAAGAAAAACTCGCCGACATCGGCATGCGTAACCGACGTTGTCACAACACTGACGGCATCCACATTTGCCGCGACTTCTTCCATTGAGGAAAAGGCTTTAATCCCGAACATTTCGGCGGCTGCTTTGGCAGCTTCGGGAAAAATGTCATAAACGCCGACCAGTTCAACGCCTTGCAGGCTTTTATAGGTTTTTAAGTGGTTTTTACCCATAACGCCGGCGCCGATAACGGCAACTTTTATGGTATTTGTCATAAAAAAAATCCTTTTATCTGTTGCATAAATTTGACTTCTTATAACATATTTTAAAGTAAAATGCTGTTAAAAAGATGTTACATATTGTTACAAATGTCAGGATATTGAAAAGCAAATTATTCTGCCACATAAATTGAACATGCTTTGTGCCAAACGGTACAAGATTGAGCCGACCGATACAAGTTTGAGCAAAAGAGTATGCCAAGAAATCCTAAATTTCAAAACGGTTGGGATGACCGGATTGACAGGCCGGCAACATTGGCTGATGCGATAAGAAGCACCGGTAAAAGAGATATTACGTCGCCAAACATCTGCCCCGTAAAGACATAAATTTTTTGCTATAACAAGCACATGAAGTCACTTGACGGATTTGTCAATCTGTATTATACATTTCTTAAAACCAAATAATTATGAAATTATGAACAAAGAAAATTGTTTTATAGTCTTGCTCCTCCTGATTGTTCTGGGAGGAATAGGTGGACTGATTTTAGGATGGTCAGTCTCTGAATTCGGCCTTTGGGGTCTATTCGTGGGCGTTATGATGTTCACTCTTTCTGAGGGTGTTGTCGCCTATGGCTTTGCCACCGATGGCTCGTGGTATCCCGGATTCGTCCTACATATGGTAGGTGCGGGGGTAACCTTAGCCGTATTGCTCCATATGACTGATGCATTCCAGGAGCACTTGGTATTCGGCCAGCCGTTTTTCTACAACTTTTCGTTGGATAACGGTGATTGGCTGGACGGCCGAGATTCCGGTCTGGCGTGGTATTTCCTCTTCGCTGTGCCGATTGTCCGGACTATCATCGTAGAGCCAATGGTGCTCTGGAAATTCTGGAAAGCAAAAAAAAAGGGCACATCTGCCGAATAAAAGGAACCCCCACGTAAAACGTGGGGGTTCCTTTTTACGGCAGGGGTTATTCCATTTCGGCCAGACGGCGTGCCTGATCTTCTGTTACCAGGGCTTCAATAATTTCACCCAGGGCTTCGCCGGAAACAACTTCGTCAAGTTTGTAAAGCGTTAAATTAATACGGTGGTCGGTAACGCGTCCCTGCGGATAATTATACGTACGGATGCGTTCGCTGCGGTCGCCGGAACCGACCATGGACTTGCGTTTTTCCGAGTAATCGGCGTCTATGGCTTCTTTTTGCATGTCATAGAGTTTGGCACGCAGGTGATTCATGGCTTTCTCACGGTTTTTAAATTGCGAACGATCGTCCTGGCACTGAACAATGACACCGGTCGGAATGTGTGTAATGCGTACGGCTGATTCGGTTTTGTTGACGTGTTGCCCGCCGGCGCCGGAAGAACGGTAAACATCAATTTTTAAATCCGCCGGATTAATATACAGGTCAACTTCTTCAATTTCGGGCAAAACGGCAACCGTTGCTGCCGATGTATGGACGCGCCCCTGGGATTCGGTAACCGGAACACGCTGAACCCGGTGGGCGCCGGATTCAAACTTAAGTTTGGCAAAAACATCTTTGCCGGTGATTTTGGCAGAAGCTTCCTTATATCCGCCAAGGCCGTTTTCATTGGCATCAATCACTTCAAATTTCCAGCCCTGTTTTTGGCTGTAACGCTGATACATCTCAAATAAAACCGCGGCAAATAAGGCGGCTTCGTCACCGCCGGTGCCGGCGCGGACTTCCAAAATGGCGTTTTTCTCATCGTCTTCCGATTTTGGCAGCAAAAGAACCTTAATTTCATGCTCTATTTTCGGAAGCTCGTCTTTGAGCGCATAATATTCCGCCTCGGCCAGATCGCGCATTTCTTTATCTAAAGAAGTATCATCCAGCAATTGTTTGGCATCTCGGGCGTCACGAGCGCATTTTTGGTATTTTTTTATGGCTTCGACAACCGGCGTCAGGGCAGCAAATTCTTTGTTGAGTTTGACCAGTTCTTCTCCGGCGGCGCCGGCGGCAAGGAGGGCCTCAATCTCTTCATGGCGGCGGATGACACCGTCCAGTTTTTCTTCAAAATTCATATTAAATTTCCTTAATCAAATCTTCCAGATGAACGCTTTTTTGTTCACCGCTGTCCAAATCTTTAACGGTAACGTTTCCGGCAGCAAGTTCTTCCGAACCGATGATGACGGCTTTATAAGCATTTGCTTTGTTGGCTTTTATCATACGTTTTTTTAAGTTTCCGGAATAGCCGTGTTCAACCCTAAAACCGGCTTTGCGCAAGTCGTAGGCAATTTTTAATGCCATTTCGGCGGCATCGTCACCCACCGGAATAACGGCAACCGGGCGGGCAGGCTCAATATCTTTATCCAAAAGCATGCTTAAGCGTTCCACACCGCAGGCCCAGCCGATACCGGGAACATCGCCGCCACCCATTTGGGCAACCAGACCGTCGTAGCGGCCGCCGGCCAAAACCGTACCCTGGGCGCCTAGTTTATCGGTTGTCAGTTCGAAAACCGTGTGCGAATAATAATCCAGCCCTCTGACCAAGCGGTTGTTGACGCGGTATTTAATGCCGAGCAAGTCCAGTCCTTGCAAAACTTCTTTGAAAAACCGGGCAGATTCCTCATTGAGGCTGTCGGCGTAAAGCGGGGCGTTTTCAACAATTTTTTTATCACACTCTTCCTTGGAATCCAGCACGCGCAGCGGATTTTTTTCCAGCCGTGCTTTGCTGTCTTCGGACAATTCATCATAATGCTGTTTTAAATAAGCAACCAGTTTTTCGCGGTAAGATTTCCGGCTTTCGGCATCGCCCAAAGAATTGATTTCAACCGTGACGGCACCGGCCAAGCCTAAATTTTCCAAAAATTCATAGGCCATGGCAATAACCTCAATATCGGCTTGGGGCGTTGCAACGCCCAGCATCTCAACACCGAACTGGGTAAACTGGCGCTGGCGGCCTTTTTGCGGCCGTTCATAACGGAACATCGGTCCGGCATAATATAATTTGACCGGCAGATTTTGCTGCATGCCTTCGGAAATAAACGAACGGACGACGCCTGCCGTACCTTCGGGACGTAAAGTCAGACTTTCGCCGCCGCGGTCTTCAAAGCAATACATTTCTTTGGTGACGATATCCGAAGTGTCACCCAGATTGCGTGAAAAAACTTCCGTAAATTCAAAAACCGGAGTTTCAATTTCTTCAAAACCGTATTTTTCAACAACTGCGGAAGCGGTTGCAATTACTTTTTTGGCTTTTCTTTTGGCAGCACCGTATAAATCATAAGTGCCGCGGACATTTTGTATTTTTTCCATATCTTTTTCCTAATTTATTTAAACAAAGAAACGGCACAGAAAAACCTGAGCCATTTCCCGATATAACGATTGCGCTAATGGTTTAAAAACGGATCTAAATCGACATTTGTCTGTTTGCGCGGGCGGACGACCGTTGTCAGTTTGCCGTCAACATAAATGTCAACGTTGTAGTAACGACCGACGGAAAGCCGCAGCCCGGGCTGATTCGGTACGTTATAAATGTATCCTTTTTCAAAAATTCCGGTTATGTATATTTTGGCATCATCGCGGACTTCAAACCAGGATTCTCCTTTGAATTTAACCACTATCCTGGAATCGGTTTCCGGGAGGATTTCTTCCGGCGAATCGCCGTAATAACTGTCATTGGTAATGTTTATCTGCGAATCGGCTGCGGGTATTTCACTTTCATCTGTTGTTGTCAGGGCTTCTGATGGCATGATTGTTTTTTCTTCTGTTGACACTACCGTATTAAGGTTTTCTTCAGGTACGGTTAAAATAGGCAAATCCGGCAAAGGTAATTCCTGTTCTTCAAGAATTTGGCTTTCAGTTACCGTTATGTCCGTTTTTTGGGGTGTGTTTTCCGTTTTGTTGCACCAGACCAGCCAGATTAAGTAAAGGCATAAAATGGCGGCAATGCCGATTAAAATTTGCCGCAAATTTGGCTTTGTCATAATTTTGCGGTCGGAAACCGTGGCTTTTTTTATAGGCTCTTCCTTCTTTTGCGGCATGGATTCTTCTTTGTAACACTGAACAATACGGTCGCTGTTTAAGCCTAAATATTCGGCGTAAGAACGAACAAAACCGATACCGTACGGTACGGGCGGCAGTTCTTCAAAATTGCTGTCTTCAATGGCTTTGATGTAAATTTTACGGATACACAAGGTTTTGCTGACAGAATCAAGTGTTTTTTTCTGATTGAGGCGCGTATATTTTAAGAACATGCCGACAGTTGCTGCATCTTCTGGATTTTTGACCGGAGTATCGTTTTGTTTTTCCAATGCGGTTATCCTTATCTAAAAAATTTTTATTATTTAAGCATAAAAATTATGAGATTGCAATACCATGATCATGGGCATAAGCCAATAATTGCGGCCGCAATGTCCGTTTAGGCGATTTTAAAAGGGTTTGCACGTAATCGGTAATGTCCTGAACCCTTAAGGAACGGATCATGTTTTTGATGTTGCCGTAGGCAGAGCCGGCAACGGATAAGCGCCTGAAGCCTAAGCCGATAAGCGCCATGGCTTCAACCGGGTTACTTGCCATTTCGCCGCAGACCGAACATAAAACACCGGCTTTGTCTGCCTTTTTGACAATTTCGCGCATAACCCGCAAAAAAGGTGCCGATAAAACGTCATAACGGTCGCTTAAACGGGGGTTGCCACGATCACAGGCAAAAATAAACTGCGCCAGGTCATTTGTACCGACGGAAATAAAGTCGGCTTCTTTTAAAACATCGTCAAGTTGGAAGATAATGGAAGGAACTTCAATCATCAATCCGATGTTTACTTTTTTGGGCACTTCTTCACCGCGGCGTTTTTCTTTTTCAATTTCCAAAAGCAGGGTTTCTTTGGCTTCCAAAAATTCTTCCAGACTTGAAATCATCGGAAACATGACATTGAGTTCAATGCCTGCCGCTGCTTTTAAGAAAGCTTTCATCTGCTGGCGCAAAATAGCGCGGCGGTCAAGCGTAATGCGAATGGAGCGCCAGCCGATGGCCGGATTGTCTTCTTTCATGTCATTCCAGTAGGGCAAAAGCTTGTCTGAGCCGACGTCAAGACTGCGGAAAACAACTTTTTTGCGGCCGGCTTTTTCTATCAGGCGCTTATAAAATGCAACCTGATCCTGAACGCCGGGCATTTTTTCAGATGACATGAACGGAATTTCGGTACGGTACAAACCGACGCCGTCGCATTTGGTCGAATCGAGATAATCAAAGTCAAAGTCCAGTCCGACGTTAATGCTTAAGTTAATTTTGGTGCCGTCCAGCGTTTTGTTGGGGTAGCGTTTTAATTTTTTGAGTTGCTCAAGCAAAAGCGCCATGTTTTTCTGGCGAGATTTGAACTTTTGGACGATATCGTCGGCCGGGTTGATATATACATAACCTTCCTGTCCGTCAAGCGCCAGGATTTCACCTTCTTTGACATCTTTAAAAATGCCGCGGATTTTGGCAATAACCGGAATGTTTAAGGCCTTGGCGACAATGGATACGTGCATGGTCGGGGTGCCGTCTTCAATAATCAGTCCGCGGATTTTTTTGTAATCATAATCCATCAGGTCGGCAGGTCCCATGGTCTGGGCAACAATAATGATGTCTTCGTCCGTTGTTTTGGAATTGAGTTTTTCATCGTCGCCGCTTAAAAACAAGCGCAGGCGGTCAGCGACATCCCTTAAATCATGCAGTCTTTCTTTTAAATATACATCACTGCTGCCGGAAAGCCGGTTCCAGGTATCTTCATAAGCCCGCTCAACGGCGGCTTCGGCGGTCAGTCCGCTTTCAATGTTGTCGGAAATTTTCTGGTACCAGCCTTTGTCACGGGCAAACATGCGGTATGTTTCCAGAATGTCGGTATGTTCACCGATGCCTAAACGGGTGGTGTTAAATTTTTCATCCAGGCTTTTGTTCATGCGCTCTTTGGCGTCTTCTAAGCGCGCCAGCTCTTTGGCTTTGTTTTCGGCAAAAATTTTAGTTAAAGCCTGGCGGCGCTGATGAACAACGGCGGAACCGACGCCGTAGCCTTTATTTAAAATAACGCCTTTTAACCGGTCTTTTAAATTCAAACCGCGTGATTTGATTAATTTTTTCTTGTAATTGGCCATTTCCTCGCTAAACAGCGTTGCCGTAAAAAACAAAGCAACGGTTTCCAAGGTTTCAACCTCGGCCTGGCTGTATTGGTAGGCTTCTTTATGAACGATAAGAATAATACCGGAAGTCCGGTTCCAGCGCAACAGGGGAACGCCGAGCGCTGATTTGTAAAAACGGTTGTTTTTATCTATCCGGAAAAGTGAACGGCGGCTGGCAGCGATGTTGCCTGCAAAACCTTCTCCATAACGGATGTTGCGTTTGAAAGCGTCATTTTCAACGCCGTATTGGCTTAAAAGTTCAAGATAATTTTCATCAACGGTAACATAGCAGACCGCCGCATCGGCACCGAAGCTTTCGGTTAAAATATGCATGGTGTTTTCAAGCTTGACGGCCGGCTCATCGTTTTCGGAAACAGCCAGCTGAATTTGCCGGAGAATATCCATTGCCTGGTTTGCCGCGTTTGTTTGCATGATTTTTCCCGTTTCAATTTTATTTATTTCTTTATATTATTTATATTTATTTTCATCAAGCACAAACTTTGTTTTTACCTTGATTTTAAAAACGATTCGGGCTAACTTCAAAAAAGTTTTAACATAATTAATGTATTATTGCGATGGAAAACAAGTACAAAAAAGGTAGTAAAGATACCCGTCCGTGGGGAACGTGGGAAGTTGTGGAAGCCGGTGAAAATTATTGCGTTAAAAAGATATGTGTTATCCCGGGCGGAAAGCTGTCTTTACAGATGCACCATTACCGTGCCGAACATTGGATTATTGTCGGTGGGGAGGCGGTCGTAACTTTGGGTGAAGATAAGTTTGTGCGCAAAGCAAACGAATCGGTTTATATTCCGGCAGAAACAAAACACCGAATCCAAAACGACGGTCAATCAGAGGTGGTTTTTATCGAAATTCAGACCGGTGATAATTTGGATGAAAACGACATCGTCCGTTTTGAAGATGTATACGGGCGCGTATAACTAAAGAAAAAATTTGCTACAAAAAACGGGGATGAAAATCTCCGTTTTTTGTTGTGTATAAGTTTGTGAAAAAAACACATCGGTTGTTGCGAATCAATAAAAGTTAATCAATAGTTAACAAAGTTAAATTGCAACAAAGGAATTGTGTTATGGATTTTGACACGGAATATGTTACGGCGCAAACAGATGATATCGTCATTTCGGCCTGTCAGGCTTTTATGGAAGAAGATGAGGCTGACAGCTGCGGGTATTATCTGCGGATTGAAAACAATTCGGACGGCAGAATTCAGATTTTGGGCAAAGATTTTAACATTACCGATGACCGCGGCAACAGTTATTGTGACAACGCACCGGGGTTTAAAGGCGAAATTCCGGAATTGGAGCCGGGTGAATATTTTGAATTTGCCAGCAGTGCGCCGTTAAAGTCAGCAATGGCGGTTTTGTACGGCAGCTGCCGGATTGTCAAGGAAGCACAAAATCTGGTTAAAGACATAAAAATTCCGGAAGTTCCTTTGATTGGTAATTGCGGGAGCGGGTGTACGCTTAATTAAAACAGGTTTTCCCCTATAAACACTGCCTCAAAGCAGTGTTTTTTTATTAGTTGCCTTACAGAAAACCCCGAGTTTACTCGGGGCTGAATGCCAAGGTGTTGGAACAACACCGCTCCACGCCAACGAGCGTGGTCAAACCGTAAGGTTTGTAGCTGTTATAGAACCACCAGTTTACTGGGGGATATCTATGAGCAGCAGTTATGTGGAGGATTTGTACTCACTATCGTTTGCAGGTATGACGGGTTGGAAAGAGAGGCACATAAAAAAGACTCCCTTGAGAAAGGGAGTCTTTTTGAAGGTGAAACTATCAAACCCAAAGGATTAGTAGTATTTCCAAGCAACTGAGTTGGTCGAACCACTTCCGTTACAAGCATCAACCGCATTGGTAACGCTCATCGGTGTCGGATGATCTTTGCTTCCCGGAATAGAAACGGCTGAAGCAGCCTCTGCCGAGCCTGTTGTTGTGGTTGTATAAATACCAGTCAGTTTACTAGCAGCGCCTCCTGTTGTTGCAGCTGTACCATTTGTGCCTGCAGCTGCAATAGCAATCAAACCGGAACCTTGACCAGAACCCCAGTCGCCGGTGGCAATCGTCACACAAGCTTCAGCTGTCAAACCGTTGTAAGAAACGATGAATGCTTCATTATCACCTGTACCTCTTGCATCAGCGGAAGCAATAAACACCTTACCGTTAAAAGCATTACTAATGTCGTAGTTACTTCCATAAGTATTGTTAGAAGAAGCTTTATACATATCATTCGGGACAACGCCGAATTTGATGGCCTGGCCATTGCTCAAACCGGCATAATCGCCCTGAGAAGAGAACAGGGTGCGGATGTTGGCAACCAGCATCGAAACCTGGTCAGTGGTTTTGTTGATTTTGTATTTGTTCATGGCTTTGGAGTAGCCGGCGATACCACCGACAGACAGAACACCGATAATTGCCAGAACACCTAACATTTCGACCATGGAACGGCCGTTTTCATTAATATGTTTCATAATATTTTCCCCTAAAAAAATATTTCTATTTAACAATTCAAACTATACCGCAAAATGCAAATTCCGGCAATCCTATCTTTAGTCATATCTTAAAGATATATATCCCTACAGCCAAAATTAACCGAACGGCATATTTCAAAAAAAACATATACGGAATATTCTTAAAAAAACTTTAATTTCCTTTGATTTTTTAAGACAAGGCGCTTGACTTAAACGCTCAATGGTATACTATTTGTCATATTTTTAGAGTGTTTTGAAATTTTTAAGGAAAGAAAATGACTTTTGAAGAACTGGGTTTAAGTAAACAGACCATCAAAGCAATTAAAGAACTGGGCATTACGCGGCCGACAACCGTACAAAAAGATGTTATTCCGTCAGTATTGGAAGGTCGGGATATTTTTGCAATTGCGCCGGGAAGGTGCGGTAAAACCTGTTCGTATGTCTTTCCGCTGATTGATATTATTTCCCGCAAGCAGGGGCAGAATATCCTGATTGTGACGGCAGATTCAAAACAATCAGTCGTGGTTTCCGACCGGCTGGCCGTGTTTAACAAGTATCACGAATTTAATGAAGAAACGGGGCAGGAAGATGCTTTAGATGCATTGAAAGAGGCTAATGTTATTATTGCTTCGCCGGATTTGCTTTTGGATATTGTCGCAGAAGGCAAGGTTGATCTTTCTGAAATAAATATTCTGGTTGTGGATGATATTAATCTGCTTAAAAAGAAACGCCAGCTTGGCAACTTGGAAAAAATTCTTGATATGCTGCCGGCCGATAAGCAAAACATTGTTTTTACCAACCGCCGCTCTAAAGAGACTCAGGATATTTTGGATAAAATCTTGAAAACACCGGCCGAAATTAAAGTTGACCGGGCAAAAGAGGATGAAGCCGCTGCCGAACCTTCTGCCGGCGAATCCGAAAACATTGCCGAGGCAGATGGAAAAGAAACAAAGCCTGTTGCTGAAGTATCAAAAAAATCTTCGGCAGAAAAAAATGAAAAACAATTGGCAGTTGTGCATGAGCCGAAAACGGATGAGGAAGCCGTCAGTCTGATGGAGCAATATAAAACTTTCGGTGACAAAACGCCGGCATTTCTGCTTTATCAGGGCGAACTGGCCAAAAACGAATACTAAAAATAAAAAAGTAATTTTACAGGCGTCCAGTTTTTTCTAAGGGCGCTTTTTTTGTTTGGCTGTCCGGTACTTGCTGTTGCTTTTTGCGTGTGACAGCAAAAGTGTATGCCTTATATTTGGTGCTAAAACACCTCGTAGGCATGACGGGAAAAAAGAGGGGTTAGTCGGATGACAGAGAAAAGAAAAAGTCCTTTTAACAGATAGTCTTTTACAGTTTTTTTATTTTGACTGAAAAAAATTGTTGCCCAAAAAGCCGCCATGGTTTATAAGCTCCATAACAAGAACAGATTTTTAGGAGATGAATAAAATGTCCGGACATTCGCAATTTAAAAATATTATGTATCGTAAAGGCGCACAAGATGCCAAAAAAGCCCGCGTATTTGCCAAGCTTGCCCGTGAAATTACGGTTGCTGCCAAAAGCGGCTTGCCGGAACCTGACAAGAACCCGCGTTTGCGTCTGGCTATTCAGGCCGCCCGTGCCGAAAGTATGCCCAAAGACAATATTGAGCGCGCTATTGCCAAAGCAACGCAAACCGCAGGCGGGGCTGATTTTGTCAGCATGCGTTATGAAGGGTATGCCCCCAATAAAGCCGCCGTTATCGTAGAGGCTTTGACCGACAATAAAAACCGGACGGCAGGCAATGTGCGTACGATTTTCGGAAAACGCGGCGGCGCCATGGGTGAAACAGGCTCAGTTACTTTTAACTTTGAGCGTATCGGTTTTATCCAGTATCCGGCTGCGGCAGCCGAGGCCGATAAAATGTTTGAGGCGGCTTTGGAGGCCGGTGCCAATGATGTTGTTTCCGATGAAGAATTTCATGAAATCGAAACTTTGCCGGATGATTTGTCAGCCGTTACCGATGCTTTGGAAAAGCAATTCGGTACGCCGTCAGCCTCACGCCTTGACTGGAAACCAACGGTTAAAACCGAAATTAATGATGTCGAAACCGCTAAAAAATTTCTGGAATTTATTGATGCGCTGGAAGAAGACGATGATGTCCAGCATGTTTATCATAATGCCGAAATTGCCGCTGATGTGATGGCACAGTTGGAGCAGGAATAAGTTTAATTTAGAGGTTTTAATTTGGTTAAGGTTTTGGGATTGGACCCCAGCCTTTCCTCGACCGGCTGGGGGATTATTGAGGTGGAAAACAACCGTCTGCGTTATGTTGCGGACGGTTTTATTCCAACCGATGCCAAACTTCCGATTGAACAGCGATTGGACTTTTTATATCGCAGTATTTGCAATGTTATTGAAACTTATAAGCCGGATGAAGCGGCAATTGAAATTGTTTTTTTAAATACGAATCCGCATTCAACCTTGAAATTAAGTATGGCGCGCGGCGTGGTTATCTTAGCGCCGGGAACATATTCTATCCCGTTGTTTGAGTATGAGCCGAATAAAGTTAAAAAAGCAACCGTCGGCGTCGGCAAGGCGGCAAAAGATCAGGTTGAAACCATGGTTAAGGTGCTGCTGCCGGGGTGTAGACCTAAAAACAACGACTCGTCGGATGCTTTGGCTATTGCCATTACTCATGCCCATTTCCGTAATGCGCCGCGGCGCTGATTATTGTTCTTTGGCCGGGTGGTAGTAGCGTTTTTTGGCTTTTTCGCCGTTTTTTAACCGATAGTATTTGCGAAATTCGCATAAACTGTTTTGAATGTCGTGCAGGCAGAGGTGTTTTCCGCCGCAATAAGCGGGGTTTTGCCAACGGACGGCTTGCCAGTCTTTGCCGGTACGGGCTTTAAGTTCATCAAAAGCCTGCGGTTGCATCTGCCACAACTGCCGGCATTTTTTTTCGGCTTCTTTTTTGTTGAGCTTTTGGTTAAAAATGATGTTTAAGCCCCAATGGGCGCCGGGGCCGACCACTAAAAAATCGTTTGCCGTGTAAGGGACGATGTCACCGGCATAGGTACAGTCAAGCAAAATTTGCCCGGCCAGAAAAGGCCCGGCCATAGGGATGTTCCGGCTTAAAATTTCAATGCCGCAGCCGGCCGGTAAAGAGCGGAGTTTTTCTAACAGCGAATCGATCTTGGGGCGTAATTCATCCAGCATAAACAGAATTTGAACATGCTTGTCATGCGGCCGGTAAGACGGATGACAGGCATGGGCGGTAATCAGGTAGGCGTTGGAAAAAATATTGCCTTCAGCTTTTTGGGCATCAAAACGCCGCTCTAAAAACTTAAAATCAAACTTGTCAGGGTCAAGCAGGCCACCGAACAGGTTTTCAATCGTATCGCGGCGGTTAAAAAAGCGGTAAGCAATGATGTTAAACAGTTTTTGTTGCGGTGTCAGCGGTTGTCTAAGATATTTGGTAATGGCCAGTGTGCCGCCGTCAAGTTCGCGGTATACGTTACAAAAACGGAAATCTTGTAAAATTTTATCATCCGTCCACGGTGCCGGCTCTTTTAAAAAAGTACGTTTATGCCAGACGGATTGCCGGTCATAAATAAATTCAAAAAAAGCCTGAATGTTTTGATTTATTAAAATTTCGGGAAACATTTTTTAAGAAAAATCCTCATTTAGAATATCGCAGACAAGGTCATAGTCAAAACCGGCGCGGACAAGCGCAGCCATGTCTTTTTGACGATTTTGCCTGCGGCTTTCATCATCGGGGCGGAAAGGACCGATTTTTTTCTTGCGGGCAAACTTTAAGGCCATTTCGCGCGGGTCGTATTCCTGATTGTTCAAAAGACGGTTGACGGTTTCTTCGGAAATGCCTTTTTGAAAGAGTTTGGTTTTAATATAACGTTCGGGCTTTCCGGCATTTAAATAATCCCTGATTTTGATTTCAGCGTAACGCTCGTCATCCAGATAATGCCAGTTTTCAAAATCTGTCAAAAGCTCCTCAATCCAGCTGTAAGCCTCAAATTTATCAAAATCCGGCGTTTGGCGGGCATAATCATCAACCCGGCGCTTTAAAACGCGGCGTAAGTTTTCAACCGAAGATTCAAAACGTTTCAGGTAATATAAGCCGATGTTTTTTAAACGTTGGCGGGTTATTTTGCGTAAAACCTTTTGCCGTGGTTTGTTTTCTGTTACTTCAGACACTTGAAAATTCCTTTTATTTTTCCTAAATTGTACATAAATGTCAGATTAATATAAAGGGATTAGAGAAAGTGAATAACAGAAATTTTGATGTTTGCGTGCCTTTTCATATTCACGGCGGTGCTTTTGCCGGGCGGCTGGTGCGCTTAAACGGGGTTTTGCAAAATATTTTAAGCCGGCATAATTATCCCGAAAACGTATCGTCGGCTTTGGCGGAAACAACGGCATTGGCAGTGCTTCTTGCCAATGCACTGAAATATAAGGGGTTGTTTACGTTGCAAATTCAAGGTAATGGTCCGGTTTCGGTGTTGGTTGCCGATGTTACTTCAGAAGGAAAAGTCCGGGCGTGTGCCAAATTTGATGAAGAAAAGTTAAAAAACGCCAAAGAGCTGCGTAAAACCGAAGATGAAATTGAAGAAGTGCCGCATCTTATCGGCGGCGGTTATATGGCTTTTACCATTGATCAGGGGCCTGAAACCGAGCTTTATCAGGGTGTGGTTGATTTGCAAGGAAAAAACCTGACCGAACTGGCTTTGCGCTATTTTAAGCAGTCCGAACAGATTGATACGATTTTGAAATTGTTTGTCAAACGTCCGGCGGGTGAAAGCAAAAGCTGGCAGTCGGCCGGAATTTTGCTGCAAAAAGTTCCGTTAAAAGGCGGTAAGGAATTTTCGGCTGATGAAGATGCTTTGAAAGAGGCTTGGAATGAAGCGGGGATTTTTATAAACAGTCTGGCGGACGATGAGGTCTTTAATGCCGAATTGAGTCCGGCAGAAATTTTGAACCGTTTGTTCCATTCTTCAAATCTGGTTGTTGCAAAAGAAAAACCATATGAATTCGGGTGCCGTTGCAGCCGGGACAAGCTTTTTTCAACCTTAAGCGGCTTTGGCAAAAACGAAATTGAAGAAATGGCCGAAGACGGAAAAATTACGGCAACATGCAGTTTTTGTTCGGAAAAATATGTTTTTGACAAAGATGAATTGCTTAAACATTAATTAAGTGCTTGCATCTGCTTAAAAATTGTATTAGAAAAAATATGTTCCGGTTTTGGAGCATGTTTTTTTGTTTAACAACGGATGAGAACAATGAGAAGTTTGAATAAAATTTTTGCAGCGGCTGCTGTTATGATATTAAGCGCTTGTGCCGGCAATCAGGAAGTTGCCGAAACGAGGCGTTATGTAGAACCCCGTTTTGACGATCAGCCCAAAATTGAGCTTGAAGTCAACAAAATTGATATCGTTTCGGAATTTACGCCGTCTTTTACCCGTCCGAATGTTGAACATCTTTTTCCGGTTTCAATTGAAAAAGCCGCCCGTATATGGGCCAACGACCGTCTGGAAGCCGTGGATTTTGCCTCAAACCGTATTGCAGAGTTTATTATTAAGGACGCAAGTGTGACCGAGGTCGAGGAAAAAGCTTCGCAGCTCTTTTACAAGGACAGCTTGAAATACCGGGCAACTTTGGCGGTTGTGTTAAAAATCAGTTCGGCAAACGGGCAGTCGCAGGCTCAGACCTCTATTGAAGCCTGGCGTGAATTGACCATGCCGATTGATACCAGTATTGAAGATAAGGAAAAGTACTGGAATGAGATGGTGTATAAGCTTTTTGAAGAGTTTAACGTCCGGATGGAACAAAATATTCATCAGTATCTGAATATGTATGTTAAAGACAGCCAGGTCATCAGGGAATATTAAAATTTTTATAAAGCGCCGAAAGGCGCTTTTTTCATGTTTGCCGGTAAAAAATAAATCAGCTTTTTAACTTAAATTTAAGTCGTTTTATATGTAATGGGCTTATGATAAATAAGCTGCAAAACATATGGAAAATTTACACAAACCGTACCATGCTGGCAATGATTATGCTTGGTTTTGCCAGCGGTTATCCTTTTTTGTTGGTTTTCAGCACATTGAGCCTGTGGTTGAAAGATGCCGGTTGGACATATGCGGCAATAGGTGCTTTTTCACTGGTAAAAATTCCCTATGCATTTAAATGGTTGTGGTCGCCTTTGTTGGATAATCTTAAACTTCCTGTGTTATGGCGGCTTGGACGTCGCCGCAGCTGGGCGCTTTTTATGCAGGTGTTGCTGTTGTTTTTTATCATTGCTCTGGCAGGCGTTAATCCGGCGGAAGAACATTTTTTGATGTGGGGGTGGGCATTTGCCGTGAGTTTTGCCTCCGCTTCCTTGGACATTGTTCTGGACGCATACAGGGTTGAAACGTTTCAGCATCGTGAAGAAGAGCAGGCATCCGGCGTGGCTGTTTTTGTTTTGGGGTATCGTTTCGGGCTTATTTTTTCCGGGGCCGGTGCCTTATGGCTGGCCGACTTTTTAACCTGGAATACGGTATATTTTTTAATGGCCGCCGGTTCATTGGTCGGATTGATAACACTGTTAGTGGTTAAAGAGCCGGAAACGAACTTTAAATATAACACAGGCGGTGATATGCCGTTTATAAGCAGAATGAAAGCTTTTTTTGCGGCGGCGGTTAAAAACCCGATTGTCGATTTTATTAAAAAACCGCATTGGCTGATGATTGTTTTTTTGATTTTTATTTACCGTATGGGTGATGCTTATTTTGCGCCGATGGCTTTTCCCTTTTATGACGATATGGGTTTTAGCAAAACCGAAATTGCCTATGTTATTAAAATTTACGGCATGGCGGCAGCTGTTGCCGGCGGGCTGTTTGGCGGCATATTGCTTAAAAAAACAGGTTTATATAAAGGGTTGTATATCTGTGGCATTATTCAGGGACTGACTACGTTGTTGTTTTCCGTACAGGCGCTTTCCGGTCATAATCTGTGGCTTTTGACGGGCATTATTACACTGGAGAATTTTTCTTCCGGCATGGCGACAACGGCATTTGTTGCTTATCTTTCTTCTTTGTGCAATGTGCTTTATACGGCAACACAGTATGCGCTGCTTTCTTCATTGATGAGTTTTGCCCGCGATGTCTTTGCGGCCACGAGCGGGGTGCTGGCCGAGGCAGTTTCCTGGCCGGTGTTTTTTGTGGTTGCGGCCATGTTCAGTCTGCCGGGCATATATGTCGTCAAATGGCTTTGGCGCCGGCAGGTATAAATATTTGTTTGTAAAAACAGGAAAATTGGGGTAAACTAAAAAAAGTTTTGAATGCGGAGTTTTATGAGATGTCTGCTGCCGATAAAAAAACATTCCATATTTCAGCCATCCGCGATAAGGTTAAAGCCGTGCGGAATGATGATGTCGACGTTGAAAAAATGTATGAAAACAGCTTTTCCTGGCAGGCTATTTCACAGGCGGCTTCGGCTCCGGTTTCTTTGTCGGGAAATTTCGATAAAAACAGTGATTTTAATTTTAGCGGCAAGGTCTTATACGGCGGCCGCTATGCCGGGGAAAATCTGCAGAAAGCCGTTTTTTCCGGCGCCGATTTGCGGGAAACGGATTTTTCCAATGCCAATTTGAGCGGTGCGGATTTTTCTGCGGCAGATTTGTCCGGGGCCAATTTAAGCGGCGCTAATTTAAATGGTGCCGTGTTTACAGGGGCAAAACTGCGGGGAACAAACTTTACCGGCGCAAAAATGAACGGCGTTGTGCTGGTGGATGCCGATATCCAAGATGCCATTTTGCTTGATGTCGAAATGGATGAGCTGGCCATTGAAGAACTGCAGGCTTTGGTTGAATTTTTGGCCGTTTATTATCCTCACAAGCTTAATCTTAAGCGAATGAATCTGACATTGCTTGATTTTTCAAGAATAGATTTGAGCATGGTTGATTTAAGGGGGGTGGATTTTACCGGGGTGGATTTTACCGGCGTTAATGTTTATGAACTTGATTTAAGCGAGTGTATTATTTCTCCCGAACAAATCGCCCAGGCGCTCGGGAGGATGCCGACACCGAAGGAATTGAAACAGATTTTGGCGCCTAAAAAGAAAAAGAAAAGATTTAAAGGACTTGATTTTTCTGAATTTTTTGACGGTCGTGGCACGGTCGGTGTTTGGGATTTAACCAAACATCCGGGAATTACGGTGGCACAGTTGTTGAAATCCGGCAAACAACTTTATAATGCCGTGGTGGGACGACCGGATCCGAAAGATGAAGAAATTATGGAGCAGTTCCATCAGGCTCGTGATGAAAAGCAGGATTCTATTGCCAAAAAGCATAATAGCGAAATGCGAAAAATTATTGAAAAACATAAACGCGAAGTTATGGCCAGTCGTTCTGAAGATAAGGAAAATCCAACGCCGCAACATATTGATATTACGGATTATGCAGCATATGAGCAGGCTAAAAAAATCGAGCAAGAAAATAAATTGCGGCAGTCGAAAGATGATTCCGGAAAAAACAAAGTTTTTGAGCAGGCTGTTTTTGATCAGATAAGTATGATGCGTAGCCGAGGGCAGCGCGAGCGTGGTTGATTTTAAGAAAAAATTTTAAAAATAAAGGTTGTTGAACATAAAATTTGTGGTATTATCTTTTTGCTTTATTCCGGCGAATCGCAACACGATTGCGATTGTCGGAATATTTTGACTTAATATCTTGAAAATTAAACCGGTAAATAATTATGGAAGATACGCTGTTTTCAAATCAGGTGAAAAGACCTCTGGCAGATCGACTACGTCCCCGTACGTTGGACGAGGTGGTTGGACAGAATCATTTGGTCGGCAAGGATTCTCCTATCGGGCGGATGTTGGCAACCGGAAAAATATCTTCTTTTATTTTATGGGGACCGCCAGGGTGCGGCAAAACCACAATTGCTCGTCTGATTGCTGAACATACAAATCTTTATTTTGAACAAATTTCAGCTGTTTTTTCAGGCGTGGCAGATTTGAAACGCGTGTTTCAGTATGCGCAGGAACGTCGTGCCAATCAGGGAAAAGGGACGTTGTTGTTTGTTGATGAAATTCATCGTTTTAATAAATCACAACAGGATGGTTTTCTGCCTTATGTTGAAGACGGTACGGTTATTTTGGTGGGTGCGACAACGGAAAATCCGTCGTTTGAGCTTAATGCCGCGCTGCTTTCACGCTGTCAGGTTTTTGTGCTTAACCGTTTAACTTCAGATGATTTTGAGGTTCTTTTGCAGCGTGCCGAAAAAGAAGTCGGCCGGAAGCTTCCGGTTGATGAGGAAGCACGCCAGCTGATGAAGGATACGGCCGACGGCGACGGGCGGTATATCCTTAATCTGGCCGAAAGCGTGTGGGCTTATGCCAAAGACGGTGAAATTTTTAATAAAGACAATATTGTTAATATCATACGTTCGCGGGCGCCGGTCTATGATAAAGGGCGCGACGGGCATTATAACCTGATTTCGGCCGTGCATAAATCTTTGCGCGGCACGGATGTCGATGCAGCTTTATACTGGGTGGCGCGTATGCTGTCTTCAGGAGAAGATCCGCGCTATATTCTAAGACGGCTTATCCGTTTTGCAGTGGAAGATGTTTCTTTGGCTGATCCCAATGCGGTAACCCAGGCCCTGGCTTGCGCCGAAGTGTATGAACGGCTCGGATCGCCGGAAGGAGAGCTTGCCATTATGCAATTGACGGCATATCTGGCAACGGCGCCGAAATCGGCTGCGGTATATAAAGCGATGGATAAGGCTTTTGCGCTGGCTAAAAAAACCGGTTCTTTAATGCCGCCCAAACATATTTTAAATGCGCCGACCAAGCTGATGAAGCAGCTTGGTTATCATGACGGTTATATCTATGATCAGGATCTGGACGACGGGTTTTCCGGGCAAAATTATTTTCCGGACGGAATCGAAAGGGTCAAGTTGTATTATCCGGTTGAACGCGGTTTTGAGCGCGAGATAAAAAAGCGGGTGGATTATTTTGATAATCTGCGGGTTGAGAAAAACAAACAGAAAAATAAAGGAAAAAATAATGACTGATTATACTCATGTTCTGCTGGTCAGTTCTGAAACGGCAGAAAAGATTTCAGATAAAATTATCAATCATGCCGGTGTTTATGGCGCCGGTATTGTGGTTAACGGCGAAAACGGTTTGACGCCCTTGTCGAAAGGTTTTGCGCCGGAAGAATTGAGCCGGCTTAATGCTGTTTTGCCTAAAGGGGTTGAGGCCCGTAAAGCAAACAGCATTTTGCATAAGCTTTCTTACCGGGTTAAGAATGCCGGTCCGGATAAATCACTTGCAATCAGCAAAGACAATTCAGCTATACAGCAGCGATAAGGAATAAAAATGCCCGGAGTTACGTTTGTTAAGGTTAAGCCGGAAGATGACGGTATCCGTTTGAACCGCTGGTTTTTAAAAGAATATCCGTCTTTGTCTTTGGGACGTTTGCAAAAATTGCTGCGTACCAGACAGATTAAAGTGGATGGCAAAAAGGCCGAAGCAAATTTCAGGCTGGCAGCCGGTCAGGAAATCCGTCTGCCGCCGCTTGATAATGAAAAAGCCGTAAAAGATAACAGGGTTTTATCCCGTTCGGATATGGAATTTATTCGTTCTCTGGTCATATTTAAAGATGAAAATATCATTATTTTAAATAAACCCTCCGGTATTTCCGTACAGGGCGGAACGAATACGGTAAGGCATATTGACGGGATGCTGGATGCGCTGATGTATGATTTAAGCGAACGACCGAAACTGGTACACCGGATTGACAAGGATACCAGCGGTATTTTGGTTTTGGCGCGCAACCGGCGGTATGCCGAGCTTTTGACCGGAGCTTTCCGGGAACATGCTTTGCAAAAGACTTATTTGGCTTTATGCCAGGGAATTATGCCTAAAAACCGAGGGGAAATTAAGGCACCGCTGGAAAAAATCGGTGAAAAAATGCAAGTTGCCGGTGATGGCAAAAAAGCCTTGACGGCTTTTGAGGTACTGGATACGGCCGGTGAGAAATTTTCTTTAATCGCAGCACAACCTTTAACCGGACGGACGCATCAGATAAGAGCTCATTTGGAATATGCCGGCTGTCCGATTTTGGGAGATGATAAGTATTTCGGTGAAAAGCGCGTGCGTCCGGCCGGATTAAGCCAAAAACTGCATTTACATGCCTATCAGATTGATTTATCCTCGGTATATCGTCAAAAGATGGTTGTCAAAGCGCCTTTGCCGGATTATTTTAAAGAAGATATCAAATTTTTGGGATTGAATTTTAGTGAAGGCAGGAGCAAATGAAAAAATTATTGAAAATCGTTTTCTGGACTGTTTTGGCTTTGGTGCTGATTATTGTTATCGGCGGCGTTATTTTTATCAAGACTTTTGATTTAAATACCTATAAAGCATATGCAGAAAAAATTGTTTATGAACAGACCGGCCGGAAATTGTCTTTAAAAGGCGATGCCAGTTTGAAAATTTCTTTAATTCCGACCGTGGTTTTAAATGATGTTTCTTTCAGTAATGCTTCATGGGCGGCGGAGCCTGATATGATAAAAGCCAGAAGCGTGGAGGTTTCCGCATCGCTGTTGCCTTTATTGCATAAAGAAATTGTTATTGATGCCGTCAATCTGACTGACCCGGAAATTTATCTGACTGTTAACGCTCAAGGAGTTCCGAACTGGGAATTTACCAAACCGACGGCAAATACTGTTTCAGAAAATAATAATGTGATTCGAACGTCCGCCAAAGCCGATGCCGGAAAAGTAACGGCGGCTGAAAACGGTTTGAAAGGCGGTTCGACGGCTCAGGTGGCGGAAAACAGTAATGTATCACCGTTGTTGGCGGGGTTTGTTGCCAAGCAGATAAATATCAAAAATGCCAAGCTGGTATATGCGGATTTGCAATCTGAGGCTAAAACGGATTTACAGCTTAACTCCTTGACTTTGCGCTCAGAAAGCATGGATTCTGATATGGATTTGGCCTTTGATTTAATTTATAACGGTGAAGAAATTTCCGGTACGGCAACTGCCGGTTCGATAAATTCCATTTTACAAAAAGCGGAGAAATATCCCTTAAAAGCAGAGATAAAGGCTTTCGGCGCATCAGCCAAAGCAGATGTTGTTTTAACGAATATGATGACGGATCTTAGTTTCAACGGTTCGGCCGAAGTGCAGAATCCGTCCGGAAATTTTGGGGCGCCGGCAGTTTCATTGACGGCGGAATTTTCCGGTACGCCGAAAAATATAACACTTAAAATCAACCCTTTGAATGTGGCCGGAAATATTATCAGCGGGCAGGCAAATGTTGATTTGAGCGGGAATAAACCGTATGTTGACGCCCGGTTTGACAGTAATGCTATTGACTTGCAGACTCTGATGCATAAACCGGTACAGACGGCATCTTTTGCTTTGGTTTCGTCTGCAGCGGCTGCAGAATTTGTTCCGGATACACCATTGGATTTATCTGTTTTGAACAGCGTTAATGCCAAACTCCGGGCAAACATCAAATCATTGGTCGTTAATCCTGATTTGTCGTTGCAGGATATCAGTATGACGGCTACCTTGCAAAACGGTGCTCTGGTTGTTTCGCCGTTGGCGCTTAATGCCGGAGATGGTTCGGTTAAGGGCAGCTTTTCTATTAAATCGGCAAATAATGTTTTTGATTTGTCGCTAACCGGTGATGATGTTGTGCTGCAAAATCTGTGGAAAAGCCTGACACCTGCCGGCAGTTCTACATTTGGCATACTTTCCGGCGGTAAAACAACGCTTTCTGTACAGTTGAAAGGTCAGGGTGCAACAACGCGTCAGATGGTTGAGAGCTTGAACGGACAAGTGGTTGCCATTGTCGGCGAATCGAAAATTCAAACCGGAGCCTTGAAATATCTGACCGGAAATTTTGTAACTCAGTTGTTGAAATATTTGAAAATCGATAAGCAGCAGAAGAATCTGGAATTGAATTGTGCCGTGGTGCGGACAGATATTGCTTCCGGGAAGGCAAACTTTCCGAAAGGCATCGTCTTTAATTCAAAGCAACTTGTTGTTGTCGGGAACGGTTCTGTTAATTTGAAAAATGATAAGCTTGATTTCACGATTAACCCGTTTAACGGTAAATTGGCGGATACAAACGTTGTACAAGCATTGTCCTCATTGATTAAAATCGCCGGTACCGTTGAAAGTCCGAAAATTGCCATTGATGATTCGGCAGTTGTTAAGAATGTTGTGGGTGTTGCTGCGGCCGGTCCGGCGTTTTTAGGTTCCCAGCTGGTTCTGGATGTTGACGAATCGCCTTGCTACACGGCTTTAAAAGGGACGGCTTATCAGAATATGTTTCCGGCACCCAAAGGGGTAAAGGCTACCGGGCAGGGCGTTTATCAGGGCACCAGCGATGCCATTTCGGACGGAGTTGATGTGTTGACCAATACGGCTAAGGACGTTTTGAATTTATTTAAAAGGAAAAATTGATTATGGCTTATAATTGGAATCAGATAGAAGAAGACGTCCGGCTTCACCGTCAGGAGCTTACAGACAGGCTGGTTGATTTTGCTTTGCATGATGTGCTTTTGTATTGGAGCCCGGATGAAAAACTGCAAAAAGAGCAGGAAGAAAACTGGATGCCGATATTGCAGTGGGCAGATGAAACTGTCAATGCCCGTTTTAAGACAACGACAGGGCTGGAAGCACAACCGGCAACAAAAGAAACTTCGCTTGAATTGCGTAAATACATTGACCGGCTTTCCGATAAAGAGATGGCAGCACTTTTTTTGGCTGCCGTTAATATGCGTTCGGTTTTATTGGCTTTGGCGCTGGTAAAAGGTCGTATCAATGCCGAAGAAGCTTTTCAATTAGCCGAACTGGAAGAATTATATCAAATCCAAAAATGGGGCAGGGTTCCGGAAGCAGAAGAGCGCCGGAAAGATTTAAAAGCCAGTATTTTAGCTGCAGAAAAATATTTAAGACCATGAAAGAAGTTTATTTAAAAATAAAAGGCCGGGTTCAAGGCGTTGGTTTTCGGCGCTGGGCGGAACGTCAGGCACGGCAGATCGGGGCTATTTCCGGCTGGGTACGCAATGCCGAGGACGGCAGTGTGGAAATTTTTATGCGCGGTCAGAATGAAAATATAGAACAGATGGTTATGTCCTGTTATCAGGGTCCATGGCTGGCCAGAGTGGATAAGATAGATTTTTTGCCCAATATTACCAATTTTTTCCTACCGCCGATTGAGGATGGTATTTTTGAACGTATCTGATATTTTTTCCTAAACCATAAATTTATGTCGGCTCTGCCTTGTTTTTCCCGTTGTCCGGACTATCTTTGGAAAGGATAAAGGGAGAACAGTTATGAGAGTTGATAAAACGGAAGAAAATGTTTCAAAGTGTATTTGTATGTATTGTCCGTCGTATTCGCAAGTCTGCAAATTAAAAAATGCGCCGGAAAATGTTAATCAGCCGACAGAAAAACTGGCTAACCGCACCCATTATGAAAAAATGTTCTGTGCTTTTGAAAAAAGCAATTGTATTCATCTGGATCGCGGATGTTTGTGCGGAAAATGTCCTGTATATCAGAAGTATAAACTGCACCGCCATGAATATTGCCTCAAAACCGGCGGTTTGCAGTAAACAGACAGGGTATACAGCATGTTAAGATATACCAACAGGCCTTTTACAAGTTCAAATGATTTGATGAAAGTATATCGTATGGCTTATGAAAAAGCCAAATATATGCGTGATATTGACGATAAACTGCTGGCTTATAACGAGGTGATAGATTATTGCTCGCATTCCAAGCAGTGTCAGCTTGATGACAGTGTCAAACGCAATCAGATATTGTTTTGGACATATAATAATATCGGCGATATATTTTTACAAAAAAATAATGAGCAGGCTGATGCGCATAACTATCTGTATGCGGTTGAATATTACCAAAATGCGCTGGAGTTTACC
The DNA here is from genome assembly GCA_944391705.1 of uncultured Alphaproteobacteria bacterium. GTDB lineage: Bacteria > Pseudomonadota > Alphaproteobacteria > RF32 > CAG-239 > CAAFZY01. Next base: position 69,243 of record CALXUN010000003.1, on the reverse strand, counting down.
AAAAACATCCGTGACAAGCACCATGTGTTGGAAAAAATTGCCCACATCTACGGTGAACTTCAGGATGAGGCCGGATGGCGGAAAACGCATGAACAAATGGCCTTGATTGAAGATGATAATATGAAACGTCAGGCATTTATGGAGCTGGCCAACGGAACGGATGATTTAAGACTACAGGCAAAATATCTGGAACATGCCTTAAATTTTGTAACGGAAGAAAATGTATCCGTTTTGGAAAAGTGCAAAAATACGTTGGCAATTTGTGCCCGTCTTTTGGAAATTTATCAATACGCCAAAGATAAAAAGAATTATGAGAGAATTTTGGAATTGCAGAAAAACACTTTGGAACTGCTTGATTAAAAAATAAAAGCTGCTTTAAAAGCAGCTTTTATTAGTTGCCTTACAGAAAACCCCGAGTTTACTCGGGGCTGAATGCCAAGGTATCGTTAGATACCGTTCCACGCCAACGAGCGTGGTCAAACCGTAAGGTTTGTAGCTGTTATAGAACCCCCAGTTTACTGGGGGATATCTATTTTACACTTCCATAAAAACCGGAATAGTTGTATGGTTTCCGGGTTTTATTTCAACCTCATCGCCTGCCCGGTGTTTTTTGTGGCAGGATATGAGCGCAATACAGACCTCGCCGTTTCTGATATATTCGCCGACCCAGATATGGTCTTCGGCGGTTTTATATACTAAAACGGCAACGCCTTCTTCCATCGGTGTTTTAATGCGCGGTATGAAACCGGGCAGTACCGACATAAGGCAAAAAGCGATTAACAGTCCGAAGAAAAACCATTCCATATATTAATAATTTTATAGTAATTAGTGATTTCTTCTATGGTAAAAGAAAGCGGTTAAAACGTCAATAAAAAACCTCGGAAATTTTCCGAGGTTTTTTATTCTTAATCCGGAATTATTCGCGGTCTTCACCGGTTTCCTGATTGACGCGCTTGGCAGATAATTTCCATTTGCCGCGGTTGTCAACGCCCAAACACTTGACCCACATCGTATCACCTTCTTTATAGAAATCAGAAACGGAAGCAATACGTTCGTCTTTGATTTCGGAAATGTGAACCAGTCCTTCGGTTGAACCGACAAAGCGTACAAATGCACCGAAATCGGTAATTTTGGTGATAACGCCTTTATAAATTACTCCCGGTTCCGGTTCGGCGACAATACCATAAATAATGTTCATGGCTGCTTCGCCGTCAGCTGTATTAACCGAAGCGATTTGGACAATGCCGTCATCGGATATGTCAATCTTGGTGTTGGTTTTTTCAATGATTTCGCGGATAACTTTACCGCCGGAGCCGATAACTTCGCGAATCTTGTCTACCGGGATTTTCATGGATATAATCCGCGGTGCCAGAGGCGATACATTCGGACGCGGTTCGGCAATGGCCTTGGCCATTTCACCTAAGATGTGAATGCGGCCTTCATGTGCCTGAGCCAAAGCAGTTTGCATAATTTCTTTGGTGATGGAGGTAATTTTAATATCCATCTGCAAAGCTGTTACGCCGTCTTTGGTACCGGCAACTTTAAAGTCCATATCGCCCAAGTGGTCTTCATCGCCTAAGATGTCGGTTAAAACGGCAACCCGGCCGTCATCTTCTTTGATTAAACCCATGGCAATGCCGGCAACCGGTTTTTTAAGCGGAACACCAGCTGCTTCCAATGACAGTGTGGTGCCGCAGACGGTGGCCATGGAAGATGAACCGTTGGATTCCATAATGTCGGAAACCACACGTACCGAATAGGGGAATTTTTCCTTATCTGCCGGCATCATCGGGTGAATGGCGCGCCAGGCCAGTTTACCGTGGCCGATTTCACGGCGTCCGGGAGAGCCTAAGCGGCCGCATTCCCCGACGGAAAACGGCGGGAAATTGTAATACAGCATGAAATCCTGTTTATACTCATTCATCAGACCATCAACAATCTGGGCGTCATCTTCAGTACCCAGAGTTGTCACAACCAAGGCCTGTGTTTCGCCGCGGGTAAATAATGCCGAACCGTGGGTGGTGGGCAGGACATCAACTTCGCAGCTTATCGGACGGACGGTTTTGGTATCACGACCGTCAATACGGCGGCCGGTCGTTAAAACCTTTTCACGCATGGTTTTATGCATGACGTGTTCAATAACATCGCCGATATAACGTACTTCAATTTCATTTTCAGGATCAATCGTGGCTTTGACTTCTTCTGCCAGCTGGCCCAAAATTGTGCCGCGGGTTAACTTGTCAACTTCATTGAAGGCTTCTTCATATTTTTTGCCGAATTCTTTTTCAACCCGGGCATACAATTCATCAAATTCTGCCGGGAATTTCGGTTCTTCCCAAGCCGGTTTGCCGGCCTGTTTCTTTAATTCGTTAATCATGTTAATAACCGGCTGGAAGTTTTCAAAGCCGAACATTACCGCACCGAGCATTGTTTCTTCGGAAAGTTCGTTGGCTTCGGATTCTACCATCAGAACACCTTCGGAGGTACCTGCAACGGTCAGTTCCAAATCGGAAGTTTTGCGTTCTTCCAAGGTCGGATTTAAAATGTATTCACCGTTTTTATAGCCGACTTTGGCTGCGCCGATAGGACCTAAAAACGGAATGCCGGATATGGCTAAAGCGGCTGATGCTGCAACCATGGCAACCACATCGGAATCATTTTTCTGGTCATAAGCCAGTGTGGTGCAGATAATCTGAACTTCGTTTTTAAAAGCATCCGGAAACAACGGGCGAATCGGCCGGTCAATCAAACGGGAAATTAAAACTTCACGTTCGGAAGGCTTGCCTTCTCGTTTCATAAAGCCGCCGGGAATTTTGCCGGTGGCATAATATTTTTCCTGATAATTAACGGTTAAAGGGAAGAAATCCTGATCGGCTTTAGCCTCTTTTGCTGCTACAACGGTGGCAACCACAACAGTCTGACCGTAAGTTGCAATAACGGCGCCGGTTGCCTGACGGGCGATTTTTCCTGTTTCCAATGTTAATTTACGTCCGCCCCAATCCATTTCCTGACGGCATGTTTTAAAATCGATCATATTTTCTACCTTTCTCTTTTCCTATAAACCTCACCTGACAAAATGTCAGGATTTTATGAAACTGCGGAGCCCCATGCCCCGCAGTTTTTTAATGCATCCGTAATTACTTACGCAAATCCAGTTTTTTGATAATTGCCTGATAACGGCTTTCGTCTTTGGATTTTAAGTGATCCAGAAGATGGCGCCGACGGCTGACCATTTTCATTAACCCTAAACGGGAATGTAAATCTTTTTTATGAACGTTGAAGTGTTCAATCAAAGAATTAATACGATATGTCCAAATGGCAATCTGGACTTCCGGTGAACCGGTATCGTTCGGTTTGGTGCCGTATTTGGCAATAATTTCCTGTTTTTGTTCATTTGTTATCGACATCTTTAATTCCTTCTTTTATTAAAAATTAAACACACGAATCGGAGAAATTCTTTCCGGTTCGATTTTTACGACGGCTGTCAGACAATCACGGCACATGGCGGCTGCCGTTTTCCCAATAAGGCTTTTGACCTCATAAGTTTTGGGCGAAACGCTTTGTCCTTGTCTTAGTTTGACAGCATCTTCTTCCGAAACGGCAATCACCGCGATGTCGCGCAGTGATGTCTCAACCGGAAGAAGCTTTGACAATCGTTCTTCTTCATACACCATATTTTTTAAGTTTTCCAGCAAAATCGTATCAGCAAGCGTAAAAACTGCGCATTTTGTACGCCGCAGTGCTTGCAAATGTCCGTAAGTACCGAGTTTTAAGGCAATATCCCGTCCGAGCGAGCGGATATAAGTTCCTTTGGAGCAGCAGACGCGAAAATAAAACGAATCGGCGCTTAACCGATTTAACAATTCCAGTTTATAAATTTCAACCTGCCGGGGCGGCATGTCAGGGGTTTTGCCTTTACGGGCGAGCTTATAAGCGCGTTCGCCGTTGATTTTAATGGCCGAATATGCCGGCGGAATCTGCGTAACCGTGCCGGTAAATTGCGGCAGAACAGATAAAACCTGTTCTGTTGACGGGATGATATCGGAGCGGGCAATAACTTCGCCTTCGGTATCGTCCGTATTGGTTGCGGTACCGAATTTTAAGGTAAATTCATATTCTTTGCTGCCGTCGGTAATATACGGGATGAGTTTGGTTGCTTCACCGAAAGCAACCGGCAGAACACCGGTAGCAAAAGGATCAAGCGTACCGGCATGGCCGTTTTTGTTGGCATCAAGCAGACGACGGGTTTGATTGACGACATCGGTTGAACCCATCCCGGCCGGTTTATCAATTATCAGCCAACCGTTGATGTTTTTGTGTTTGGTGCGTTTCATTTTTTGCCTTTTTACTTTTATATCCGTATCCGGCTGTCATATGCCGCAGCGTTATCCCCGGAAATTAAAATTTTTTGCCGTATTGCAGCAGCTTGTTACGGACAAATCCGCGCAGCGAAACTTCCGGCCGCGCGCCGTAATGGGTGATGATTTCCGACGCGGCAATGCTGCCGATCATGGCGCAGGTTCCGAGGCTTCGTCCGGTATTCATGCCGTATAAAAATCCGGCAGCATATAAATCACCGGCACCGGTCGAATCGACAACATCGCTGATTTGTTCGGCCTCAACAAAAATTTTGACCCGGCCGTTAACAATTACCGAACCGCGGGCATCGCGCGTGATAGCGGCCATTTCAACCATCGGTTTGATTAAATCAAGCGTTGCCATAAAGTCATCGTTTCCGAAAAGCGTTTTAATTTCTTTTTCGTTGGCAAACAAAATATCAACATGATCTTTGATTAAGTCCAGCATTGTAGGCTGATGTCGGGCAATACAACCCTTGTCAGACAGTGTAAAAGCTACTTTACGGTCGTACTTGTGAGCTATTTCACATGCTTTTAACACAGCTTCTTTGGAATTGTCTTCATCCCAGAGGTAGCCCTCAAGATAAACATATTTTGATGCTTTAATAATGTTCTCGTCAATGTCATCCGCGGTTAAGCGGGTTGCAGCACCCAGATATGTAAACATGGAACGCTCCGCATCGGGGGTTACCAGAACAATGCTGCGTCCGGTGGCAGGCCCTTCCAGCAGCGGCGGGGTGAAAAAATCAATTCCGGCAGCGCCGATGTCGCGGCGGAAATTTTGGCCGAGCTCGTCATCATGGACTTTGCCGATAAAAGCACAGTCTGCGCCTAATGATGCCATGCCGGCAACGGTGTTGGCTGCCGAACCGCCGGAAACTTCGCGTTCAGGCACGATATCCTGATAAATTTTCCCGGCCGTGGCGGCATCAAGCAAGGTCATTCCGCCTTTGTGCAAATTTCTCTCGGTTAAAAAACCGTCCCCGACTTTGGCCAAAACATCAACCATGGCGTTCCCGATGCCGACGACGTCATAAATCGTATCCGTATCTTTCATATTTGTCTCCTTACTCTTTATTTATAAGCATAAAGTCTATAATTGCAAGCCAATACCGATAACTGCCGACAAGAGAATGTAAAAAATCGGGCTGGTTTTATAAATCCGGCTGGTAATCAGGATACCGGCAAAAACGGCACCCGGCAGCCATCCGGTGATGCTGATGTCTGCAATCTGCCAGCCGGCAGAAAGAATTAAAGCCAGCACTCCCGGCCGGATTGAGGAAAGAACGGTTTGTACATACGGGTTGCAGGCAAAGCGGCTTAAAAGTTTTGCAATCAGGATAATAATAATGACCGAAGGTGTGGTCAGTCCGGTTGTGGCAATAATGCCGCCTGAAATTCCGGCAGTCTGGTAACCGGTAAAGGTAGCCATATTAACACCCAGCGGGCCGGGTGTTGATTCCGAAACGGCAATCATGTTAACCAGTTGTTCGGTGGTAAACCAATGATATTGTTCACTTAAATCAAATAAAAAAGGAATTGTAACCGCACCGCCGCCGATGGCAAACAGCCCGATTTTGAAAAATTCGTAAAACAGCAGCCAGTATATCATTTTTTATTGTTTTCCTCCGGTCCTGTTTTTTCTTTTATGCGGCAAAAGCGGGGAATAAATCCGGCAGCGGCGGCCATAATTACAATCAGAACCGCAGATACGTTTCCAAAAATCAGCAGAGCAAAGGCTGCAGTGAAGATGGCGGCGTGCAGGTGCCAGTGTGGGTTTTTTGAAAATATTTTTTTCCCCATGTCGAAAATGAGGCCGGCAAGCAGGGCGGTAACCCCTAAGCGGATTCCGGCAAAAGCACTGGCAACAACCGGCAGGTGCATATACTTTTCCAAAACGGCGGCAATTAAGGTGATGATGATAAGCGACGGCAGGATAATGGCGGTGGTGGCGGTTATGGCACCGATAACGCCTTTGAGTTTGTAACCGCAAAAGGTGGAAACGTTAACGGCAATAATTCCCGGCGTACACTGGCCGATTGAGAAGTAATCCAAAAGCTCATCTTCGGTTGCCCATTTCTGTTTTTCAACCACTTCGGCTTTTAAAAGCGGCAGCATGGCGTATCCGCCGCCGAAAGTAAACAGACCGGTTTTAAAAAACGAGGCGAAAAGTTTCCATAATATATTCATTTTGGCAGTTCCCCTGTTTATGAAACAAAGTGATGTTATATTAAAATAACTATAAAGAAAAGTTTTTTTACACAACGACAGAGAAAGTTTTAAAATTATGATTATCGGCATTTTAAAAGAGGAAAGAAAAGGCGAAACCCGGGTAGCGGCGGTGCCGGATACGGTCAAAAAATATACGGCTGCCGGATTTGAAGTATTGGTTGAAAAAGAAGCCGGTCAATCGGCGGGGTTTCCTGATGAGTTCTATCGTGTTGCCGGCGGAAATATTGTAAGCCGCGAAAAGATTTTAAGGCAGGCCGATATTCTGATTAAAATATGGTGTCTTCCAAAAAAGGATTTTCCGTTGCTGCATGCCGGACAGATTTTAATGGCGGATATGGAAACATACCATCATCCGGAGTATGCACAATCTTTATCTACACTCGGAATTGATGTGCTGGCATTGGAAAAAATGCCCCGGATTTCCCGGGCACAGGGGATGGATATTTTATCATCGCAAAGCAATTTGGCCGGATACAAGGCGGCCATATTGGCAGTTGACTTACTCAACCGCGGCACGGCGCTGATGATGACGCCGGCCGGGACGATTGCTCCGGCAAAAGCTTTGATTTTGGGCGCCGGTGTGGCTGGGTTGCAGGCTGCGTCCACCTTGAAGCGCTTAGGTGCAGTGGTTTATGTGTCCGATGTGCGGGCTGCAGCCAAAGAACAGGCAGAATCGCTGGGCGTAAAGTTTTTGACGGTTGATGCCAATGCCGATTTTGAAAACAAAAAAGGTTATGCTGCCGGGGTCAGCCGGGATTTTCTTTTAAGGCAAAAGAGAATTGTCGCCGAGCAGTTGAAGCAAACCGATATTTTAATCACAACGGCTTTTTCTGCCGGTAAAAAGGCGCCGCTTCTGGCAGATGATAAAATGCTTGCCGGTATGCCCGGCAATCCGGTGGTGGTAGATATATCCGGCGGCAATGTAGCCGGTAAAAACCTCCGGCCGGATATTGTTTTTATCCAAGATGAAAATCTGGCAACAAAACTTCCCAATTCGGCCAGCCGACTGTTTTCCGGCAATGTCTGGAATTTAATAAGCACTTATGGTGGTACGGCCTTTAATATTTCAGCCGATGATGAAATTATGGCGGCAATCCGCATTGTCAAACCGCAGGCAAAAAGGAGAAAGAAACAATGACGTTTTTATATTTGCTGGCAATTTTCATTCTTTCCTGTTTTATCGGTTATTTTGTGGTGCGGGGCGTGACCCCGGCGCTGCATTCGCCTTTGATGAGCGTATCCAATGCCATTTCCGGCATTGTGATTATCGGTGCGCTTTTAACCGCATCGTATGTCCGTGTGCCAATGGCGGAATTTTTAAGCCTGGCAGCAATATTTCTGGCTGCCGTTAATGTTTTCGGCGGTTTTGCCGTTTCGCAGAGAATGCTGTCATTGTTTAAAAAAAGGGAGAAAAAATGATGCAAGGAGAGGAGCTTTTTCTTTTATATCTGGCGGCCGGATGTTTGTTTATTCTGGCTATTCGCGGGCTTGCTTCTCCGCAAACAGCCAGATCAGGCAATGTTTTGGGCATTATCGGCATGGCGCTTTCGGTCGGGGCGACGGTTTGGTTTTTGCCGTTGTTCCATTACGGTGCCGTGCTGGCGGCAATCTGTGCCGGCGGCATTGTCGGCACAATCAGTGCCTTAAAAGTGAAAATGACGGCGCTGCCGCAAATGATTGCCGCTTTTAACGGTCTGGGCGGTCTGGCATCGGCTTTAATCGGACTTGCAGAAATTTTGCAGGCAACGTCTTATGGTTTTGAAGCTTCCGTCGGCCTGGTCGTTGGTGGTTTGGCATTTTCCGGTTCTTTGGTTGCTTTTGCCAAATTGCAGGGGGGGCTTTCTTCTTTCGGACAATTTAGGTACCAAAATGTATTTAACGGATTGATAACTCTGGCTTTAATCGGGTTATGGGCTGTCTTTTTAAACGGGGAAGGTCTGGCGGCGGCCGTCTGGCTGCTGCTTGTTACATTAATTTGGGGTGCAGCCGTTACTCTGCCGGTCGGCGGGGCTGATATGCCGATTGTTATTGCAATTTTAAATGCCTGCTCCGGCTGGGCGGCGGCCGGAATCGGGTTTTCGCTTGCCAATACGGTGTTAATTATGACCGGCGCCATTGTCGGGGCCAGTGGTACGATTTTGGCTTTGATTATGACCAAGGCCATGAATCGTTCGTTTCGGGAAGTTTTGTTTAAAGGAGGGCATGCTGCCGGACAATCCGTTATTACAGGACAGAAATCAGCCAAAGCCGGTGATCCGCGGGATGCGGCATTTATATTGGAAAATGCTGCCAAAGTGATTATCGTACCCGGTTTCGGTATGGCTGCAGCACAGGCACAATATGCCGTGCAGGCAATGGCGGCAATTTTACGCGATAAATACGGTGTTGAGGTTAAGTTTGCCATTCATCCGGTTGCCGGACGCATGCCGGGACATATGAACGTGCTTTTGGCTGAGGCTGATGTTTCATATGATGATGTCTTTGAGCTGGAAGATATTAACCGGGAGTTTGCCACTGCCGATGCCGCTTATGTTATCGGGGCCAATGATATTACCAATCCGGCAGCTAAAACCGATAAAAGTTCACCGCTTTACGGCATGCCGGTTTTGGATGTTAAAAAAGCCAAAACGGTTTTTTTTGTAAAACGTTCGCTTAATCCCGGCTATTCGGGTGCGGATAATCCGCTGTTTTATGCCGATAATACCATTATGCTTTACGGTGATGCCAAAGTTGTCACCGAAGAAGTGGTCCAGGCGCTTGAACAAAGCTAAATCTACAGAATATAAATTATGGCGAAAACGAAGACGGCACTGTATAAAAGTATGCCGGCCGGATACGAAAACCCGACTTTAAAATCAGTTGTGGAAGGAACGGCATTTTCAATGATGACGGTTTGCAAAAGAATATATAACAAGTAATTGCCAAGCGAAATATCAATGTTGTTAAAGTACCAGCGGTTGAAATAATAACCTATCGGCAGCAGAAACAAAGGAGCCAATGCTGCCGGCAGGGCATTATAAAAGGTTACGTTGCGGAAACCCACGCTGCCCATAACATAATTGCCGAAACCGTCTTTGCGGGGAATTAAATCAAAAGTCGTCGGGTAAGCGTTTAACAGCAGGCCGACAAGAAAATGCATGCTTTCATGCAAAATTGTGCCGGGAATGTTTACAATGGCGCTGACCCACATGCTGGAATATGTGGCATATTTCATCTTTAAGAGGACAATGACCAGCAAAATCATCAAAAAGCGGTTGTTGACAACCATTTCCAATGTGTCCGGACTGTTTAGAAACAATCCGATTTTATGAAAAAAAAGTCTGGCAAAATCCATTAACAGCCTCCAAAATCAGAGTTTTTCCAAAACCTTCATGCCGGCAAGATAGGTATTTAAAAGCAGTTCACACAATGAGCGTTTGTTGATCTTGGAGAAACTGTCAAGCGTATCGGTGGTTAAAAAAGCGCTTAAAGAAAATAAAGACAGCCACAAAACCTGTAAAGACAAAATCCGTTCCGGGAGAGGAATGTCCGGAAACAATGATTTAAAAGCATTTTCTACCAGCTGGGTTATTTCTACCACGCGGCGCAGATAAATTTTGGAGAAACGGCGGTTGTTGTTATGTAAATGAAAATTGTGCACCAAAAACCACAGATTTTTATTTTCCAAAACAAAATCAATGAATTCCTGCGCATAAAGGTTTAAGCGCTGGTAGGCCGTGCCTGATGCCCGGAGTTTTGCCAAACGGTTATAAAGGGCGTCCAAAGTCAGATAGTTTTGGATTAAAATAAAGTTGTCCATGTTGCCGAACTGGTTGTAAATGGTGCCGACCGAATAGCCGGAAGCTTCGGAAAGCTTTCTGGCTGTTAAAAATTCGGCGCCTTTTTCCTGAATAAGCGCCCGGCCTTTGTTGACTAAATTTTCCTGTATATTGTCTTTACCCATGTTAAATCTTATATTTAAATTAACAAATTTGATGTATTATACTTCAAGATATAATAAAAATGAACACTGTTCAATTTTTTTCTTTAAGATACAAGGAGATTTTTTATGAAAAAGATTTTGGGTTTTATTGTGGCGGCTAACCTTGCCTTCTTAAGCAGGGCGCAGGCCGCGGAAGATTTTTTCGGCGATCTTATCGTATCTGATGAAATGAAGCAGGAACAGGTCGGTGAAAACGGGCAGTTTGAGGCCGGAAAAATTTTGGACAGCAAGCCGAAGGCCTTGCGGGTTGAACGCAAAAAACTCCGTGTGGAACGGGTGGAAACCGAAAAGGCTGCTCCGGTTATCCGCGAGCCGGCGCCGCTGGGTCTGAAATGGCTGGCAACCGTTGATGAAATTGAATATCTGCACGTTCGTCTGGAACCGGTTGAGCGAAAAGATATGCCGAATTCGTATATTGCCACAAATTTGCCGAATCCGGTTTCGGCATTTAGGGAAGTTCTGGTCAGTTTTGGTGAAGATGATGCTTTATGGCGGATTGAAGCCTATGGAAAATTTATTGATGATGACAGTACGGCGGCCAAAGGTCTGAAAGAATACCGCAAGTATTATCAATTGCTTGAAAAAAAATATGGCAATGCTCATGAGTTTTATACGCCGGCTGTGGTTAATGTTGATGAAACGGTTACAAATGCCGACGGCACGCAGTCTGTTGTCAGCACGCAGCAGGAAATGCCCAAAGGCGCCGACGGATTTTTGCAAAAACTCATTACCGGCGAGGCAACACTTTATGCAACGTTTGAAAACAGTTCGGTCGGCGTAACGCTGGCATTGCTTGCTGACGGTGATGACAAGACATATATCGTGGTTGATTATAAAAATCTTTCGGCCGGCCGGAAAGAAATGGAAGAATTGTATGACGCATTATAGATTTTACTAGGACGACAAACATGGTAAAAGTCAGTTTTTGCGGTATATCCGGCAGCGGTATGAGTGCTTTGGCCCAGGTCTTAAAAAGCAAAGGGTATGAGGTCAGGGGTTCGGATAGGAGTTTTGACCAGGGTAAAGACCTGGAAAACAAACAGGCTCTGGAAAGCGTCGGTATTAAAATCTTTCCGCAGGACGGGACAGCCGTCAGTGATGATTTGGACTGTTTGTATGTATCGACGGCAGTGGAAGATACAATTCCTGATGTTAAAGCCGCGCTTGATAAACATATTCCGATAAAAAAACGTTCGGATTTGCTGGCGGAAATTTTTAATGCATACAAATACGGCATTGCCGTCGGCGGTACCAGCGGAAAAACGACCGTTACCGCCATGATTGGCTTTGTGCTTGACCGACTGGGCAAAAAACCGCTGGTTATTAACGGCGGATTGTTAAAAAATTACGCCGGGCGGCCGGGTATAGCCAATGTCGTTCTTAATTCGGGTGAAACTTGCGTGGTAGAAGCCGATGAAAGCGACGGTTCCATAGAAAAATATACGCCTTATGTGGCTGTGGTTAATAATATATCTCTTGACCATAAGGAAATTAACGAACTGCAAAAACTGTTCGGCGATTTTGTAGCAAAAGCCGCGGGCGGTGCGGTAATTAATCTGGATTGTCCGCATTCAAAGATGTTAATCGGAAAAAATCCGAATACGGTTACTTTTTCAGCTCAAAACCCTGCTGCCGGGGTTTATGTGTATGATATGAAAGCCCGGCCGGACGGTTTGAGTTATAAAATTGACGGGCAGGATTTTAAATTAAAACTGCCGGGTGCTTTTAATGCTGTTAATGCTGCCGCAGCCATTGCCGCCTGCAGTTTTTTCGGTATTGATAAATTTGAAGCGGCAAAAGTTTTGCAGGAATTTACCGGTACCAAGCGCCGGCTTGATGTTATCGGTACTTGTAACGGTATAACGGTTATTGATGATTTTGCCCATAATCCGGGAAAAGTGGCCGCTTCTTTAAGTGCCTTGCGGGATTATCCGGGAAGGCTTCTTATCATGTTTCAACCGCACGGATTTTCGCCGATGCGGATGATGGGTAAAGAAATTATGCAAAGTTTTGCCGATGCTTTGTCTTCAGATGACCGGTTGTTTATACCGGAAATATATTATGCCGGCGGTACGGTGAAAAGGGATATTTCCTCCAAAGATTTGGTTGATTATGCCGTTTCTTTGGGGGTTGATGCCGAATTTTATCAGACCAGGGAAGAAATAAAACACAGGTTAACTGCTTTGGCTGAACCGGGAGACCGTATCGTCATTATGGGGGCGCGGGATAATTCCCTGCCGGATTTTTGCCGACAGATTTTGGAAGGAATAAAAAATGAAGCTGCTTGAAAAAGGAGATAAAATTGCTTTCATTGCGCCGTCATCGGCAGTTGATGAGAAAGAAATTTTGCCGGCTTTGAAATGGTTTGAAAATAAAGGTTATGCCGTTGAAGTTATGCCGCATGTTTTTTCAACATATCGCTATATGGCCGGAAGTAATGCCCAGAGAGCAGCCGATGTCAATGAGTGTTTTTTAAGACCGGATATTAAGGCTCTGTTTTGCGTTCGCGGCGGTGCGGGAGGCCTGAATATGCTGGACGGAATTGATTATTCTCTGGTACAAAAAATGCCGAAACCGGTTTTCGGCTTAAGCGATTCAACGGCTTTGCAAAATGCCCTTTATACTAAGTCCGGCAATGTATCTTATACCGGATTTTTGCCGGCTTATGATTTTAAGTCCGGCAGGTTGGATGAACAAATTGAAAAATCGTTATTAGCAGTTTTTACAGGGAATAAACAAAAAATTACCGGCGGTATGTGTTTACAAGCCGGAAAAGCAACAGGGGTTATGATCGGCGGATGTTTAAGCGTGTTTTGCAGTTTATGCGGAACGCCGTATTTCCCGGATTTAAGTGATAAAATTTTACTGCTTGAGGATGTCGGCGAAAAAACTTACAAAGTGGAGCGAATGCTTAAACAACTTAGTCTACAGCCGGGTTTTGCACGGATAAAAGGAATTGTTCTCGGGCAGTTTGTTAATTGTATGGAAGCCGATGCCGGCGACGGAACGATGGAAGAAATCGTACAGGATTTTGTTTCAGGGCTTAAAGTTCCGGCGGTGTACGGTTTTTCTTACGGGCATCAACAGAGCCGTTATATTTTACCGGTTGGAAAAGAAGTTTTTTTTGATGCCGGTAAATGTCTGCTGGAATATTAAAAAACGAGATTCCAGACATATTGGAAATTTTGCAGGTTAAGCCGGTTGATTAAATCAAAATAAATGGCGACGCCTTCCCAGCCGCGGCTGTTGAAAGCCAGAAAACTGCCGATAATCCATAAATTGGCACCGGGTAGGAACATCCAGCAGAATTTGTAAGTTACTTTAGGCAAATCCGTTTGTTTATCATGAATTTGTGAGCCGACGGTATCTGTATGATATCCGAGAAAATAGCCTAAAATACCGTTAAAAACAAGATTGTTCGGGAAAAAAGTCATAATCAGCATATAACATAAACCAAACAGGGGAAAAAAGTACGGAGCAATGATAATCAGCCAGTTGCCGTCGCCTTTGAAACCCATTTCGCCGCCGCTGTCATCAGGATTTAACCGGATATGTTCGATTTTATGAAAAGTCAGCAGGGCAAAAAAAGTATGCGTCAGCTCATGAGCAATAATCTGCATGGAAGTTTTAACTGAAGAATCGGCCATGGTACGGGCAATAAAATACATAAAAAATCCGGCACCGCAGGCTAAAAATTTGAAATTTCCGAAATTAAAAAAATCAATGGAAGAAAATAAAGCCGGCAATGACACCAGCATATAAACCGCTATCGGCCATTTAAAAAGATTGATTATATTGTCTAAAAATTTTGACATGTGTTTTACATATCACCAATTTAAAAAAATTACAGTAGTTTTTAGAAAAATATCAACATAAATACCCGGATAAAAGAAATGCTTGTAAATTTATAAATTCATTTTAATATGTTCTTAAATGGAATTTAAGGAGAAAACTATGGAAAAAACGGCTACTTATGATTTTGTTGTTAATGATGAAGATGAGGTTATGCTGCTTTTATATGCCGGAGATACCATGCCGGAGAATCCTAAGGTTGTTTTAGATGTCGAGAATAATTCGGCAGAGCTGATCCGAAATGAAAATGAAACAATTGTTTTGGACGCCGTGCCGGCAGATATTTTTGACAGTCTTGCCGATGCCGACAAACTGCTGGTCTGTGAGCTGAGTAATACGGAAAAAGAAGAAGACAGCAAAATCGTTTATGCTTATGAAGCGGAAATTGAAGATTAATCTTCTTATTGCCGCTGCTGTTTTTTAAATGTCGTCAGCTTTGTCTTAGGAATGTTTGCAGGCTTTTAAGGCTGTTTTTGGCATCTTCACGGCCGAGATTGTACATTTCTTTAATGATTTCCGGGTTGGTTTCCATACGGCTGATTTTAACATACCGGCTCGGGCGGATAACGAAAATTTTATGTTCTTTTTCCAGTTTGGCGATTTCATCTAACGTCTGGTTATACATTAAATGACGTTTGCGAAGCGCTTCAATAAACAGCGGAAATTTTTTATAAATAATTTTGGCCAGCCAGGTCAGGGTAAAGGGCTTTTTTTGGTATCCCGCCGGACGGGTTGTAACGACAATGTTTTTATCAAACCCCAGATTAAATGCCGCTTTTAACGGAATGCTGTCGGTAATGCCGCCGTCCAGGTACGGTTTGCCGTCAATCATAACAATTTGAGAAACAAACGGCATTGAGGCAGAAGCCCTTAAACAATCCATATATTTTCCCGTCATTTCCGGGCAGCGGATGTGTTCGGCTTTACCGGTTTCAAGATTGGAACAGGTTACATAAAATGCCGTTTTTGAACGGTTGAAGGTTTCATAATCAAAAATATCAAGCTTTTCCGGCAGCTCGCGGTAAGCAAAATCCGTGTCAACCATGTTGCCGGTTTTGAACCATGATTTGAAACTCATGAAACGGTAGTCATCGTTATATTTTAAATTATAGCGGATGCTGCGCCCGATTTGTTTGGAAACATAGGAACAGCCGTGAATGGCCCCGGCCGAAACGCCGATAACGCCGTCAGTTATAATATTGTTTTCCAATAACACATCCAAGACCCCGGCCGTATAAATGCCGCGCTTGGCTCCGCCTTCCAAAATCAAACAGCTGGACATTTGCCTGTTTCCTTATTTGCTGAAATCATAGAAATTGAGACCGACGTTTTCATCAAATGTTTTTTCCAATTTGCCGCCGGAAACAACATTAACCACAAATTCGCCGGCGCCGCTTATGTTTGCTGCCAGCAGATGTCCGGCCAGCGCGTTGTAATTTTTATCACCCAGCGTTATATGAAGGTGGATGAGCTTTTCGGAATTTTGAGTGGATATATTTCCGGTCAGATTTGAAATCTCCATTTGGCCGGTAAATGTTTTATCTACATATTGTTTCGTTTCCGGATTAAAAAAACGCAGTGTTGCCGTATTAACGGCGCCAATGCCCGTAATTTCGCCGGCGGTGATGTCAAGTGTTTTTACAAAATCGGCAATGGCTGATGACAGTTCGGCATGGTTTTTAACGCTCAGATAATATGTGTTGCCGAACTTTTTGGCTGTCCAGGCTTGCCCGGAAAA
Organism: uncultured Alphaproteobacteria bacterium; assembly: GCA_944391705.1. GTDB lineage: Bacteria > Pseudomonadota > Alphaproteobacteria > RF32 > CAG-239 > CAAFZY01. The sequence continues at coordinate 53,081 of CALXUN010000003.1, read as the reverse complement.
AACTTCCGGTTTGCGGAAAAAATTTTGTATCGCCAGCATGTAAAGGAAACCTGCCAGCAAGAGCAAATTAAAAATAAACAATAATTTCGAACACATATCATCCTCCTGTTATATTTGCATTATGGCAATAATATAAGGACAAGGTTAAAAAAAAATCAAGTTTAATTATGAGAAGGTGAACTGATTAGTATGTTAAAAGATGATTTGATTAAATCAACCGACCATTTTAAGATAATTAAACCGCCGACAATGCCGATTAACGGGTCTAAGAACACCCACCCGAAATATTTGCCGCAGGTTAAAGCAATAATTGCCATGACCGAAGTAAGGGCGTCGGCCAGAATATGCAGATATGCCGCCTTAAAATTTAAGTTTTCTTTTTTATCTCCATGTGTGTGTTCATGTTTATGGGCATGGCAGGTTTTACCATGTATATGTGCGTGTTTGTCTGACATAATCAGGACGCAGATAATGTTGACAATAAGGCCGATGACGGTTACCAAAATTGCTTCATTGAAGGAAATGGTCTTAGGGTGGATAAAGCGTTCAACCGATTCATAGAGTATTCCCAGTGAGGTGAGCCCTAAAAACAATGCGCTGGTATAACCGCCCAGGGCATTTAAGACATCTTCCTTATCTTTATACCGGGAAACAACCGAACAGACCAAAAATGTGATAAACAAAGCCAAAGCGTGTGTTCCCATATGAAAACCGTCGGCAGTCAAAGCCATGGATTTTGTATAAATGCCGAAACCGATTTCGGCTGCCATGGTCAAAAGTGTGACAATAATAACTAAAAGGGTTTTGCTTTTTAATACTTCATTATCCATTTTGGCTGTCCTATTTCATTTTTTCCAGATGTTCAACAAGTTCATTTATGAGGGCTTCACTGTTTTTGCCGGTTTTTAAGGCGTCGGTGATGCAGTTTTGTAAATGCCCGCGTACCACTTCTTTCCATACGCCTTTTAAGGCCGATTGACAGGATATAATCTGATTTAAGATTTCCATGCAATCACGGTTTTCGGTAATCATTTTGTTGATGCCGCGAACCTGTCCTTCAATGCGGTTTAAGCGGATTTCAAGCTTTTTCTTTTCATCATTATGGCAACAAAAAGTCATAGTCTTTCCTTATAGTGTATACCCCTATACCCTATATAGTATCTTTTTTTATTATTAAGTCAAGAAAAATTTTTTCGTTTCTAAAAGTAGCAATTTGGGGTTTACATTGCCATTTAAAGGAATTATGATTTTTATATTGTTTTTGACAGGAGAAAGCTGATGCAGCCGGAAGCTTTATTTACGATTTCGAACGGATTATATGTATTGTCGGCCAGACGTGAAGACGGATATTTTGCCGGATCTTTGATTGATGCCGTATGTCAGGTGGCCGCAAATCCGGATTTTGTTATGATTTCATGTATGAATAGCAGTTATACCAAAGAAGTGGTGGAACAAACCGGTGAGTTTGCTTTGAGCGTTCTGCCCCAAGATATTGATCCGCTGACGGTCGGGATTTTTGGTTTTCAGAGCAGCCGTACGGTAAATAAATGGGCGGCAATCGACGGTATGGAACTTGACGGTATGATGTATGTGCGGCAGGCGTTATCCAAAATCCGCTGCCAGGTAACGGAAAGCCTCGAGTATCCGAGCAATACGGTGTTTTTTGCCAAAGTTGTGGATGCCTGTGACTGCCGCAGCGGCGAACCCCTGACTTATAAAATGTATCGCGACGGATTTAAAAACAAGGTTATGGAAGCATTTAAAAAATATCAGGAACAAAATAAAACCAATCAAGTTAATCAGAAAGGAGAAAAAACAATGGAAGAAAAAAAATGGACCTGCATTGTCTGCGGTTATGTTTATGAGGGCGATGTCCCGTTTGAAGATTTGCCGGAAGACTGGGTTTGCCCGCTGTGCGGCGTCGGTAAAGATCAGTTTGAATTGCAATAACTGATAAAAATTCTAAGATAAAAAGCTCTGCTAAAAAACGGAGCTTTTATTTTGCATATTTGTGGTGAAATAAAAGCAACAAAAGAAAACCACAAAAAGCCAGAACAATGCCCGGAAGTGCCGTATATTCATAGTCGTAATGTACCAAAAGCGGCAATCCGCCGACTGCCGCACCCAGGGCGTTTCCCAAATTAAAGCCGATTTGAGCGCCGGAAGCTCCGAGGATTTCTCCGCCTTTGGCATGATTAATCATCAAAACCTGTTGCGGGCCGGACATACCGAATAAGCCGGCGGTACATAAAAACATCAGGAAAACGGCAAAATATGAATGATTGCCGGCAAAAAAGACCAGACCGAGAACAACGGCAATGCCAAGCTGCAAAACCATGGTAACCGCAAGCGGGGAAAATTTGTCGGCGTACCGGCCGCCCAAAAGGTTGCCGATGACCATGCCCAAACCGGCCACAGTCATCAAAATAGCCATGGAAGAGGAAGAAAATCCGGCAATGTTGAGCATGAATGGGTTGATATAACTATACCAGGCAAAAACGCCGCTGTTGCCTAAGATAATGGCAAAAAATAAAATCCATGGTCCGGCGGTTTTTAAAAACCGGAATTGGCTTTTAAATCCTTTATCGGGCAGAGGAGCTGTCACGGGAACCCATTTCCCGACGGCAAAAAAGGTTAAAATAAAGCATACAACGACAATTAAAAACAAATAATGCCAGGATAACACATGGGCAATATACGTTCCGGCCGGAATACCTATCAGATTGGCAACGGTCATGCCGGCAATCATAATGCTGACGGCTTCAGTTTCTTTACCGGACGGAGCAATTTTTTTGGCGATAATACCACTAATGCCGAAATAAGCGCCGTGCGGGAACCCGGAAATAAAACGAGCCAGCAGCATTAAAGAATAATCGGATGCAAAGACGGCGCCAAGGTTACCGGCGGTAGCCAGTAAAATTAAATAAAGAAGCATTTTTTTAAGAGCTTTTCCGTGCATTATTAATGCCAAAAGCAAAGCACCGGCCGAGACACCCAGAGCGTAAGCTGAAATCAGATGACCGGCAACGGGAATAGAAACTCCTAAACTTTGTGCCGCCGGTGTCAAAATGCTCATCATGCCGAATTCAGACATGCCGAGCCCCAATGTTCCCAAAGATAATGCAAACAGACTTTTATTCATGAAACTCCCTTTGAGGGTTGTTTATATGCTTTGTCCGGTTAAATTCAAGATAAACAGGTTAAAAAAATAAAACCCGGGAAGCCTGGGTTTTATTGTTTTCTTATAAAATCCGTTTGCAGGAATCGGGTTACTTATCCTCAAATTCGGCTTTGTACTGCTGCCAGCCGCCGGCATAACTGAAGACGTTATTAAAACCGTTTGCCATTAAAATCCGGCAGATAATGTAACTGGTGTAACCTTTAAAGCAATGTACCAAAACCGGTTTATCTTTTGGCAGTTCGTCTAAACGTTCCCGGATTTGGGCGGCCGGAATGTTAACCGCGCCGGGAATATGCTCAGCTTCATAATTTTTGGCCGGGCGGACGTCTAAAACGAACATATCGGAAAAATCAGTGCCAAAATACGGGTTAACCAGTTTTTGACGGACATTTTCAATAGCCATACCGATAATATTAACCGGACTTTTGGCAGAAGAGTAAGGCGGGGCGTAGCACAGTTCGGCATCGCGCAAATCAGCCGCCGTTCCGCCTAAGCGCTGGACAGTGGCGATAACATCAATTATTTTATCAATATTTTCATAACCTACGGCCTGCGCACCTAATATTTTTGCATCTTTGTCATATAAAACCTTAAGGGCAAGCGACGTGGCGTTCGGATAATAACCGGCATGGGAAGAACTCCAGACCAGCATTTTTTCATAAGGAATATTGTTTGCTTTTAATTGTTTTTCATTATTGCCGGTAAATGCGGCGGTTAAATCAAAAACTTTGACAATACCGGTGCCTTGTGAGGCGTTGTAGGGGTATGCCCGGCCGGCAATGTGGTCGGCAATCAGGCGGCCCTGGCGATTGGCGGGACCGGCAAGTGCTATCATGGCATGTTTTCCGGAAACAAAATCTTTGATAGCAACACTGTCGCCGCAGGCGTAGATGTCCGGAATGTTGGTTTGCATATATTTATCGGTTTTAATCAGTCCTTTTTCGGTTAGCTCAATACCGCTTTGGGCTAAAAACGAGGTGTCCGGTCGTATGCCCAAAGCTAAAATGACAAGATCAGCCGGGAGAGATTTGCCGGAATTTAATTTGACTTCAGAATCGGTAATTTCTTTTAAACCGTCTTGTAAGTGCAGCTCAATTCCTTTTTGACGCAAGCGGCTGTGCAGCTGGCAAACCATGTCATCATCCAGCGGCGGCAGTATTTGCGGTGCGGCTTCGGCCAAAAATGTTTTGATACCCGTTTCATACAGGTTTTCGGCCGTTTCTATGCCGATAAATCCGCCGCCGACAACAACGGCAGAGCGGATAGTATGATGAGCAATGTATGATTTGATGTTATCGGCATCGTTTAAGCTTTTAACCGTAAAGCAATGCGGTTTGTCAATGCCCGGAATATCCGGCATGAAGGCTTTGGCACCGGGTGCCAAGACGAGTTTGTCATAGGAAAGTTCGGCGTTGTCTTGCAAAATGACGATTTTATTTTGCGGGTCAATGTTTTTAACGCTGCAACACAGCCGCACGTCAATATCAAAGACTTTTTTTAACATTGCGGCCGAGGCAACCTGCATATTTGCGCGGTCGGCAATAATGCCGCTGATATAATACGGCAGGCCGCAGCTTGCAACCGATACTTCGTTGGTTTTTTCCAAGACGGTAATCCGCGCCGAATTATCAAGCCTTCTTAATCTGGCGGCGCAGCTTAAACCCCCGGCACCGCCGCCGACAATGACAATATGCATCTTCTTTCCTTTCAAGTTAGTGAGTATAATGCTTTATCTTATGGGCGGAACCAAAAAAGTAAAATGAAAAAAGTATGATTGTGTGTAACACGTGTTGACAAAAAATGTTTTCTCTTGTATCGTTTTGTCGGATTTAAAATTATTTTTATTATGAAAAGTTTTGTTTTGGCGCTGTTGTGCACAGTGTTGGCGTTTGGCATCAGGGCGAACGCAGCCGTTAAGGCAGATATCCCTGATAATGACAAGGTTAAAGTGGCAGCTGTTGCAGTGGTTTCGGATAAACCCGGACAGGAGGGTGTTCAGATCTTGAAAAATTTTCAGGCCGGTGATGATGTTAATCTCATAACCCGCCATTCATCCAAGCGGATGCGCAAACAAGCGCTTAAAATGGCAGAAGATCTTTGTCGCATTCGTGAAATCAGCTATGAACAGTATGTTCAGCTGGCAAAAGATTTGGATTTAAAGCCGAAATCTGAAAAGAAATTGCTTTAAGGGTGATGCGTTAAAGAAAAAGGTTGTTTTTTAAACAACCTTTTTCTTTTATGGCGCTTTTTTTGCCGCAATCAACAGCATCATCGGTCGGCGCAATTCTTCTGCCATTTGCGGCATTTTTTGCAGCATTTCTTTTGTCGGTGTCGGCTCAATGATATCCGTAAGGATAAATCCCGTTTGCAACAGGTTGGTTAAATAGGTCGTTAAAGTATGATGATATTTAATGACATTTTCACCCAGAAAAACGGTTTGGCGCTTTCCTTCCGTGAAATAATTATCAATCGGCCAGTGTTGTTTGGTGCCGTCGGCCGCATTATACCACCAGTCTTGTTTCCCTTCTGCCGTAAAAACAGGATGTTCAACGGAAAAAACAAAGTTGCCGCCTTTAACCAGACAGCGGTATATTTTCTGATACAGGCCGGAAAAATCTTCAATATAGTGAAAAGCCAGTGAACTAATGACAATGTCAAAAGCGTTTTCGGGAAATTCATAATCTTCAATGGCTGTTTGCCGGTAAATAACATTGGAATAAGCATTTTTTTGACGTGCCGTTTGCGCAGCAAAAGGAAGCTTATTTGAAAATTAAAATGGTTGACTAAAAACAAAATCCGGAAATTAAAAACTTCCGGATTTTATTTTTACGGCAGCAGCAATTTATGGAGAAAGGCATCAAAAACTTTAATGTCTGCCTGTCTTTTATGAAAATTGTCATAAACCTGTTGCAGAGCGTGCGTGAAGTAGTTGTCAAAGACGGTGATGTTTGGGATTTTTTCTTTTTCCTGTCCGCAGGTTTTCAACTTAATGACTTGGTGCAACATAGAAGAAACCTCAGCTGGAATTTTGTTTTCAAGTTTTTTTAATGTTTCCGAAAGCCGTAAGGGCGGCAGCTCATCATACCAATAAACATATTGTGCATTTAACAGACCGCGCATGGCATACAAATATTTTTTGTAAGTCATTTTTTGTTCGTCGGAAAGCATCGTTTTATAACTGCTTTTAAATAACGAAAAATAATGGTAAAACAACTTTTCCTGACTGAAATTTTCTGCCATATACGGTTTTAAGGAAATATCCGTGCTGCCAAGATACACAATCGGCGAATTTAACCATTCCAAAACCGTCGGATTGGAAGATTTCAGAAGTTTTAAGTATTTAAAAATATCAAAGCCCGACATATCCATAAGCGATCCCTGTACCGGTGAGGGGTTTAAGTCTTTATCATATGCGGCGTTAATTACTTCCGGCTTTGGCGTAAGGGTTATATATTCCGGTAATGTGCGGTAAAACACAAAGCGCACGTCATAATCGCTGTCTTTACTTTCCATGTCCCATGCCCGGCTGCCGTTTTCAACGGCAAATAAGATTTTGATATTATGTTCTGTTTCCAGCTGCTCTAAAAGCTTGATAATTTCTTTTTTCATTTTTTATTCTCCGTCGGATTTTTTTATTGTCGGGCTGTTTCACCGGCCTTGAAATTATATACCGGTTTGATGATTTTTATAATATCTGCCGTCGGTTCGATACAGGCAACAATCTCGTCCATATTTTTATAGGCCATGGGACATTCGTCTAAAGTATCTTCATTGATTGATGTTGTATAAATGCCGTTCATAGTCCGGGCAAAATCAGTCAGATTGAAAGCTTTTCTGGCCTGGCTCCGGCTAAACAACCGGCCGGCGCCGTGCGGGGCCGAAAAATTCCAGTCCGGATTGCCTTTGCCTACGCAAATCAGACTGCCGTCGCGCATATTGACAGGGATTAAAATTTTTTCGCCGGCCCGGGCCGAAACAGCACCTTTACGCAAAATCATCGCTTCGGTGTCAATATAATTATGAATGGTGGTAAAATGTTCTTTTACCGTCAAATTTAAGGCACTGATGATGTCTTCGGCCATGGCTTTGCGGTTATAGACAGCATATTGCTGCACAAGTTTCATGTCATGTAAATAGTCATCAAAAAGTTCTCCTTCCACAAAGGCCAAAGATTTGGGAACATCACCGCCGAGCAGATGTTTCAAAGTCTTTGTCTGAGCTTTAATTTCTGATGCCCGTCCTTCATCTTTAAGCTGTTTAATCAAAGCCGGAATTTTTTCGGCGGTTTTGGCTGTCAGTGCTTTTGCCGCTGCCGTCTGATAATGTTCGGCAACCTGTTTGCCAAGATAACGGCTGCCGGAGTGCAAAACAAGATGAAGAAAACCGTCGTCATCTTTATCGACTTCAATAAAGTGATTGCCGCCGCCCAAAGTTCCCAGACTGTGTATGGCACGTTCCAGATTTATGTGTTCGCGGCATTTTAGTTCTTCCAGATTTATTTTTTCGGTAAATTTATGCGGGTAAGCCCGAATATTCATGCCGGAAGGGATTTCCCGGCGGATAAACGTATCCAGCTTTTCAAAATCAACCTTTTGGTTTTCCAGGACATATACGGCCATGCCGCATCCGATGTCTACGCCGACCAGATTTGGCACGATTTTATCACTGATGGTCATTGTGGTGCCGATGGTGCAGCCCGCGCCGGCATGGACATCCGGCATGATGCGTATTTTCTGCCCTTTGACAAACAGTTGATCGCATAAGGTTTTTATCTGTTCTGCCGCGCTGTCATCAATGGTTTGGGCAAAAATTTTTGCTGTATTATATTTTCCGGTGATTTCTTTCATTTTTTTACCTGTTGTTTTAAGATTTCATCTGTCTGATGTCTGTTGCCGGCGGCAGGCCGAACATTCTTTTGTATTCACGGTTGAACTGGCTGGTGCTTTCATAGCCGACGACATAAGCGGCATTGGATGCATCAAAGTTTTCAGAAAGCATCAGACGTTGCGCTTCGTACAGGCGCAGCTGTTTTTGATATTGCAGCGGACTTAGGCTGGTAACGCGGCTGAAATGGCGGTAAAAGTTTTTGGATTTTTTGTTTAAGCAATTCCAGTTTTGAGTTATCCATGCTTTTTTCCTTTCTGATATTTATCATATATATCCTTTTTGGAAATGTAAATGTAAAATGACAGAATCAGGCAATTTTTTGAGAGCATCGGGTCTGGCAATTTCAAAACAATCCGCTTGCCGATGCCGGCATTAAAAACGGAAAAAGCTCTGACTGGTTGGAAAAAGTAAAAGATTAATGTGGCTGAAACTTATTTTATTCCGAGCTATTGATATGGCGCTTTTGTTCAAAATCACGACACAGCTGGTTTTCCATCTGGTAATTGGTCAGATTATCCAGTTTTCCGTGTTCTTCATTGAGAGTTTCGGTAAAAGCATCAATAATCGGCTGAACCCGGGCTTTATAATACAGGTTTAAATCTTCCAGTCCCTGGTTGGCTTTGGAGCGGTCAGATACTTTCACGGCCTTGACGTCGTGGACGGCGCGGCTGAGTTCGCGGCTTAAAAGCGGAAGAAAGTGTTCCAAAACCAACTTATTAATCTGCTGGTGGGCTTGTTCATGGCGCATGACGACGGCATACCGGCAGCTGTTTTTATCGATTGTATTGGCAATATAAATTTCCGGTTTTTGATAGCCGATGAAAAACTCAACGATTGCCGGCAAGACGCAAGTGGCGTTTTTATCTATTCTTTTGACGCGTGCATCAAGAATCTGTGAAGCAAAGTACATATTTCTTTTGGCCTGCCCGTCAATGAAGTAACCTTTTTCCAGCAGTTCTTTGTTTTGGCTGACGGTTTTGGAGCGTGAAGTCATTTCTGCCGAAGACAGTTCATGATGGTAGGTTAATTTTCCGAATGAAGAGAAAATTCTGATTTCGGGCATGGGATTCATGTCATGGCAGGATATGAACTCACCGGCATTCCAGGCACGGGCCGGATTGATGCCAACAAAAAACATTAAGGATATTATACAAAAAATTATCTTTTTCATTTGTTCTTATGTTTGTTAAACTAAGAATATTTTTACAATTGATTGGTTAAAATACCTTTAGTAAGTTTTTTAAAAGGAAATTTTATGAAAAAACAGCTGATGTTGATTTTTTGCATTATGGCCTGGAGTGTAACTCCGGCCGGGGCAGAAGACGAAAATCTGGTGGAAGCGTATGCACGTGCCGGTGAAGCGGCAGCCTTTGAAATGAAAAACGAATTTGATGTCTGGCACAAACCGAAGTATGCCGAGGTTTATGATGATTATTTAGCAGATTTGGAAGTAATTTCCGAAACCGGAATATTAACTTATAATTATAAAGTGGAAGAAGATTTATCGGCCATGGATGACGATATGCCTTATTTATACTGGCATGAAGAAGGCGAAATACGAATAGGATTATGAAGGCGGTAAAATCTTAATAAAAAAGCCCGGTTTCCCGGGCTTTTTTAACAATGCTTCTCAAGTTAAAAATATCTTTTGAGTAAGGCTTGTAAAGCTTTGCCGTGGCGGGCTTCATCACGGGCCATTTCATGAACGGAATCATGAATGGCGTCCAAATTAAGCTCTTTGGCCTTTTTGGCAATGGCCATTTTACCGTGGCAGGCGCCGTTTTCGCCGGCAAGCATTTTTTCAAGATTGGCCTTGGTTGAATTTTCTACCAGTTCACCCAGCATTTCACCAAAGCGGGAAGCGTGTTCGGCTTCTTCTTTGGCAATTTGTTCCAAAACGACCGCAATTTCGGGATAGCCTTCGCGCATGGCCTGACGTGCCATGGCCAAATACATGCCGACTTCGCTGCATTCACCGTTAAAATGATTGCGCAAACCTTCCAAAATTTCTTTATCAACGTCTTTGGCAATGCCGATAACGTGTTCGGCCGGCCAGTTAAGGGCTTCTTCTTTGTAGGGGACGATTTTGTCGCCGGTGGCTTTGCATACCGGGCAAACCGGCGTTTCACCGTCGGCTACTTCAAACACCTGGCCGCAAACTAAACATTTATATTTCATTTTTTCATCTCTTTCATAAGTTCATTTAATACAAAATGTTATATAGGGTTCAGGGCATATTTAAGTCAAGGGCCGATATAGGTGTGTCGAAATATTTTTGCCGGATAAAGTTTTGGGCTTTGTTTGGATTTTATATATACCATGCCGAAAAGATATATAATGAAGCAATATAAAGCATGAAACAGATTATAAGATAAACAACCGGACGTTTTAAAAGGGGGCTCGATATATCAGGATTTTTTTCTTTTTTCCCGGGCATGAACAGTAAAAACAAACAGACCGGTATATATAAAACGGCAAAAAAAGCCAATGGCTTGTAAGGAAGTTCAATATGCTGCTGTTCAGCATATAAACAGGTTCTGGTAATCGGAAAGGCAAATGAGTATATCAAAATGAAAACAGTTCCCTTTAAACCAATATCCCGGCTTCTTTTTTGGATGGCGGCTAATGTCGCGTAAAATACAATCAGAGCCGAAGGAATCATTAAAAAGATATTTCCTTCTTTGGTGCCGATATTTAACAAAATATTTATAGATAATAAAGCGCCGCAGAATTGAAGGCGGTTAAAATATCCCTGACGTGAAAAGTAAAAATCAAGCAGAGATTGTCCCCAGATGCTTTGATTAAATGCTTTGATTATATTTTTCATTTTAATATCTCCCGAGCTTTTATAAAAAATAAAAAAACTTTTCGTAAAGAGAGGTTGGTTGTATTTTCAACCCAAAGTGAGGAAAAATATAAGCCCCTCCCTGATTTTGCATAATATTAAAAAATATCAAACCTTTATCCCAAATCCATCACCTCAGACCTCTAAAACTTTCCAATGTCCTCCTTTATCCGGGCCAATACGACGAATAAGTCCTTTCTCTTTCAATAAGGCCGTTTGTTTAGCAATAGCCCGGCGGGAAATATTTAAAAGTTGGGCTAATTCCGTGGTTGTTATTGCCGGATTTTGTTTCATTAGTTCCAAAATTTTCTGTGAACTTTTCTGTGAACTTTTCTGTGAACTTTCTTTTCCGGACATTGTACTGTCTTTTATCTGCATTTCGCGATTATCTAACAGATTCTTTTCACCCAGCAACAGATTCCCGAAAAATTTATTCAGATATTCCATTGTATAATAAATATCTTGATTCAGATTTTGATAATTTGCCCGTACCAAGGCATTACGAAAATACTTGGAATTTTGCTCAAAAAGATCGTTATTGGTTACAAATCCCAAAGTATAAAGATATTTAATGATGAAAACCGCGGTTGCACGGGTGTTTCCCTCGCCGAAGGGATGAATTTGCCATATTCCAGACGTAAATTTAGCCAGTCGTTCCACTTTTTCACGCTTAGACAGCCCTTTATAATTAAACTTTTTTTCCTGCTCAAAATCATAATCAAGCGTTTCCATAATACTGTCGGCCCGACCGTAAATAACCGTATCACCGTTTAATACCGGCTCTTTTTTGGTAATATCATATGTGCGGATTTTGCCGGCAATTTCATCGTCAAATATTCCGCTAAATAAAGCCTTATGAATAGAAATTAATTCAGCGGGACTGAAAGAAAAAGTATGTGTGCTTAAAAGTTTTGCAATTCGAGCAGAAACTTCATCCGCTTCTTTTTCATTATGCTCCTTGAGGGTCTTAGCCGGATTTTTTTTGTAATACTGACTGACCTGCTCGCCGGCCTCATCAATAGAGATCTTTCCTTCAATATTATCCTTTGCAACTTCAATCAGATATTTGGACGGGGTCAGATTATCAACCTGCTGCAAACCAATGGCAACACCCCAGTTTTCAGCCTTTTGTAATTTTTCCGGTTCCCCCTGCTTTTTATACTCTTCAAAATGTTCCATAATACCTCCGGCAATAACTGGCTAAGTATAACCAAACAGACGGTAAAAATCAAGTTAACAAGACAAAATACAAGCAATTTCAGCGGATAAACTTATTTATTAGCATATCATACGTTGTTTCGTCCATATCATACCAATTCGGCTGTTCAGACCTTCAAAAAAGTATATATTTGGGGTATTTTGAACCGATTTTGGCAAAAAAACAAAGATACTGGAGAATAGGGCGCGACCATTAAAACATCAAGACTTGAAAGCCCTCGATTGACTAATACTTTATCAATTACAACTTGAAACAAAAGCGGAGACACCAGCGCAAATAACTGTAAAAAGAATGAAGCTAATATCACTTCACCAAACAACCTTCGGTATTTAACTACCGAGGGAATAAACCATGAAAAATCAAATTTACGATTTTTACCATTAATAAATTCACGGCAGGTCATCATTAAGAGCCTGCCGTTCCATCTTGCTAAAAATTCATCTTGCGTTAATACTTGAGGATGATTGCTTCTTGCCGGGTCTTGAATCAAAACCTTATCATCAGCCACTTTGCCGATAACAAAATATTTTTTATTTCTATCTTGTGCAATTGCCGGTAAGTTAATTTTATCAAGCCTTTCCCATGTTGTATCAACAAACCGAGCCTTAAATGAAAACTCTTTTGCTAACTGCAAAAGTTCATATTCTTCAAAATGAGAGTTCTGCCTATCATATTTATGTCTGATTTGGTCAAGAGATATTGGCTTTTCATAATAGCTTGCCATAATTGCAAAACAAGCTAGTCCGGTATCTATCTTTGGTGATGTATTATTCATTATTTACTCGTTCATACTTAGGTTAACCATTGGTTAATATTAGCGGCAAAAAACAGAAAATAAAGTAAAATTTTATTTTATGAAGAACTAAATTATATCAACTAATGCTTGATATATTGTTTATACACAACACATAACATTAGTAACAAATTGTTTTTGCTTTTATTTTTATAATCGAATAAAGCTAGCACAAAATAAAAAATAAATTACTTGCAATATAATTTATAGTACGCAAAGATAAATGCAGAATTATTTTAACAGGACAATAGCTAATGCCTTATCTTAATTTAACAAAAAGATCTGTTTATAAACCAGCATGTAAAAGGACTCTGTGCAATAAGGTGCACAGAGTTTTTTGCTGTTATAGGAAGAGAAGGCGGGTAAATATATTTATTAGAGGAATTTATGAATAAAATTAAACAATATTTCTTTTACAAAGATGGTGAATTTTCTTGGTGGAAAAGCATACAGAATATCCTGCTTATTTATGTTGTTTTATACCTCATTGGGCTTTACTATGATTTATTTTATAATCCTTCAGCCACAAGAATTTCTTTGGACTGCTTGGATTGCGCTTTGCCAGTAATGTTAATGGGAATATTATGTTACATTCTGACATTTGTAATTTCCATCTTAAATTTATTTTATGCTTATTTTGAAAAGAGGTTTTTAAAAAGGGTAGTAAAACTAATTGAGTTTGCCGTATTTATGACAATTTTATATTTTTACAGACGGACAATCAGTGACTGTGGAAATCCAATTTGTTTTTTGCATCCATTTTCCTTTCCTGCTGTTGTTTGGGCTTTTATCTTAATCTTTAAAAAGTCAAAATATTTTACTCCATTCTTTATCATTCTGTTTCTTATTCCGGCAAGTATCATCATAACAGATGATTGGATAGGCGCTCCATCTGAAGCAGACTGTAAACAGAATATGGCGAAGGTTTCATTTTCTCCAATAACGCTACCTGAAACATATTTTCATCAAGATAACGAAAAAGCCACATGGCAACCTAACATTGTATTTCCCGTGGATTTAGAGAAAGAATATGAAAATAAAATTTTATATGTTCCGTCTAGCTATTGCAGTGAAGGTACAAGACAGTTAAGAAAGAAATACAAAGAAAATAACATAATCCTTTGTGTTTATAAAGATGCAGAAAAAATTACCATTTCTACTTTCGATGAAAATAAGCAAATTCTTGTTGATCTAAAATTTACGAAATTTAATCGCAAACGAAACGACTTAGACTTAATTTTACATACAACTAAAGGGGAATATTCATGCGCTGAAAAGTTATCTATTGATTTTATAATCAAACATTTGCCACATGAGAAATATATTAAATTTCAATCATAATCAAATAACGAAGTAACGAGTAAAAATGAGAAACACATTAAATAAAATAACACCATATTTAGTTTTCTGTATATTGATAATTTATATATTAAATGGATATAAAATTATTAATGTACCGGAAACAATTTTTGACAGTCCTGTCAATACAAAATTATTCGGAGAAAGTAATTTTATAGATTTTTTCTATGTAGTCTTTTCTATTATAGCAATATGCATTAGCTGTTTTTACTATCTATTGATAGAATTAAAAGTTTTACAGAACGAGGCTAATATCACTTCACCAAACAACCTTCGGTATTTAACTACCGAAGGAATAAACCATGAAAAATCAAATTTACGATTTTTACCATTAATAAATTCACGGCAGGTCATCATTAAGAGCCTGCCGTTCCATCTTGCTAAAAATTCATCTTTAGTCCAGACCTGCGGACGATTGCCGCCAGCCGGATCCTGTACCAGAACTTTTCCGTCCACTACTTTGCCGATAACAAAGTACCTTTTATTTTTATCCTGAGCTATTGCCGGTAAATTAATTTTATCCAGCCTTTCCCAGGTGGTATCAATAAAACGAGCTTTAAAAGAAAATTCTTTTGCAAGCTGCAAAAGTTCGTATTCTTCAAAAAAAGAATTTTGCCTGTCATATTTGTGCCTGATTTGTTCCAATGATACCGGCTTTTCAAAATAGCTGGCCATAATGGCAAAGCATGCCAGCCCGGTATCTATCATTTGTGTTGTGTTATTCATGATTACCACTTCATCCGATAGTTAACTAATGGTTAATTTTAAGCGCAAAAAACACTAAAATAAAGCAAAATTTTATGTTATAAAGAACTAATTTGTCTGTTGAATTTTAACAATCTTCATCACGCCAAAATATATTCTTTCGCGTAAAGATATACCCTTATATCAATAAATTACCTACATTAGAAAAACATAAATGATTACGAATATTTGCGGCGATATACAATTTATAAGAGCAAAACAAAAACATTTTGTATAAAAGTTGTATTTTTAGCTTGTTAGTTTGTATTCTTTTTAACATAATCAACTTAAAGTTTATTTTCTTCTTAGGAGTTATTATCATGGCTTTATACAAATTTCAAAAAATATTTTTTCTTTTTTCTTTTTTTGCCATTAGTAATTAATGGAGCAGTCTGATGTTTTTTAAGCAGTATAATTTATATGAAAATAAGCTCAGCGAACAGTTGGAAGATGATAATCCGTATAAGAAAAAACTTATACAAATGGAAACACCAACCTCAAAACATCCCATATATTCTACTCTGGTTTTAGGGTTATTAATTTATAGTTGGATATTTTTTATTGTTCTTTTCTATAAACAAATTAATCAATCTGCATTATATAATTTAAAAATGGTAATATCTACATGCAGTCTTATTTTTGTTACTTTTAGTATTTGGGTCTGTTATAAAAAAGATTATATTGCCGACAACCGTTTTATATATCAACGCAATTTATATATTATTTTTTTCATAGCAACCCTTTTTTCCATAATAATAGCTTCGCTAGATTCTGGAAATATATCGTTTCCTGAGATTCTACGAACATTTTGTATATTTTGTACCGTTAGTGAAAAATCATATATTTCTTTCATTGTATTATTATATATTACATTGGGAATCACTTTAAGTTACAATACCTGTCCATATACTGTATATAGGATTTTTTATTCAGTAAACAAGACACATAAAGAATATGTAAATGAAAAAAAGTTCATAAATAAATGTATACCTCTATTTTGTATATGCCTTGTGGCTTATTTACCTTTAATTTATACAACATTTAATCCTGCCAAAGATAATTTTGCTTTTATGATTAAAAACTTCTCTACTGTTACTTTATTTGGATTAATACCTTTATGTACATTAATTTTTCAGGCTAAACGGTACTATTATTTTTTTGAACGGGCAATCAAATATTCAAGGAGACAAATAAATGACTGAAATTGCACAAGAAGATAAAGATGTTATAGATAAATTCTTTGACAAATTGGAGAATTTGGCAACAACAGGAGGCGAAGTTTCTTTAACTAAAATTGGCGATTGCATTTCGAAAATGCCTACAGAGGATTTACACCATTTGGGCGGTTTAATAAAAAAATATGGTTATTATGGAGCATTTTTTGCTATTCAACAATCAATAACTGAACATGATTTAGGCCCTATTGGACAATATGCTTTAGCGACAGGTATATCTGTATTATTAATTCCCTCATCCTTAGGTATACTTTCTACAACTCTTATCGCTGTTGGTATAAGTGAATTGGTGAGATTATCTTGGGATTACATTGAAGAAAATAAAGATGATATATTTGATAAAATAAAAGAAATGTTTGCAACTAAAGGAATAGAAATTGATGAAAATCAAAATATATCTTTTAATTTAGGAATCACTCAAGAAGTATGTCCTATACCTGTTAATGAAGAGCAAATCTGTTTAATATCTGAAACATTATCCGTAGCCGAGACGTCGCGTTCGCCGCTGGTTTTGGACTTGGATGGCGATGGCGTGGAAACCACCGGCGTTGAGAACGGGACACACTTTGACCATGACGGTAATGACTTTGCCGAGAAGTCCGGCTGGGTGGGCTCTGATGACGGACTGCTGGTCAGGGATGTAAACGGTAACGGTGTGATTGATGACGGAACGGAGTTGTTTGGCAATAACTCCGTTCTTTCGTCCGGGGAAACCGCAAAGAACGGCTTTGAAGCTCTCAAAGATTTAGACAGCAACAACGACGGTGTGTTTAACAGTTCAGATACCGAATGGAACAATGTCAAAGTCTGGAAAGACGCCAACGGCAACGGTATGGTTGATGAGGGCGAATTGCTTTCATTAGAACAAGCCGGTGTGGCGGGGATTAATGTTGATTATGAAGCCTCAACAACTGTTGACGCGTCCGGCAACGAGCACAAACAAACCGGTACATTTATCAAAACCGACGGTACTACCGGCTCGGTTCATGATGTCTGGTTTGAAACCGATACAACAGATACCGTGGATTTAAGCAATGTTGAAATCCCGGCCGATACAAGATGAAAGGTAAACAAAACACTCGTCATTGTCTTGCAGATATTCCAAGGCCAGTTTACGGGCATAAAAATTAAGTGTTACGTCAGCTTTGCTGGCATCCTTTGTCCATGGACTTCCGCCGCCGATCGGGCAAGCCGTTCCATAAAAATCGCACGCAAGCTTTCGACCGGCCACGCCGCAATCGGCCACGGATGAATGATATTTATATGTTCCCGTGCCATTGACAATAATATTTTCCGGCTCCTCTCCCAGCGTCAAAACAATAAAAGTCGTCAGGTCAACATCTTTAAGCATCGGAACAGCCACAACCGCCGTTTCCACACCGCCAAGCTCATTAAGTGTAATCTGCGTTTTGATGTCAATGCCCAGGTGGATGTTTTGCAAAGCATACTCATATAAAGCGTTGCATAATTTTTTGGCCAGATATTGTTCGCGGCTGATGTTGCCCGTACCTTGACAAGCGTAACCGACAAATACCCCCTGATCACCCCAGCCGTCTTGTTCAACTCCTTGTGAAATATCTGCCGACTGCTTGCCGATAAGATTGATAATTTGCAGTTTCTCGGGATTAATGGCGTAATTTCCCCAACGATGGCTGTAAAACTTATCGTACCCGATTTCCGCCAGCGCTTCGGTAACATAAAAATTAATTCTTGCCAGGTTTACATCACCCGTGATTTCACCGCCCAACACAACCGTATTATCTTTTACCATTACTTCAACGGCATATTTGACCGCCGCGTCTTGTTCAATCATCCTGTCTAAAATATAAGACGAAATATAATCCGCCATTTTGTCAGGGTGTCCAAGCGACACCGCTTCCGCTGTTTTAATCATTGCATATTTCCTTTCTTGCATAAAAAAAATCCCCTGCATCTTGAATGCAGAGGAAAAGAGCAGATTAAGCATTAAAGCATCGAATCCAGTTCCGCCTTGTTGGCAAGATAAAAATCACGGCATAGATTTATCAAGTTCTGAAAGAACTCAATAACATCAGAATCTTTTGTATCCAAGTGTTTTTGGTGATCACTTCTGTACTCGTGATGAATTTCTACCGTTCCCGTAACCGAAATATCAAATATTTCGTGAGGCTCTTTTACCGTGTATTGAAGTTCCATTTCATTAGGAAGATCGCTACATTTGCAGAAGAAAATTTCATACAGGAGTTCTTCACCCCATTGGGAACACGTTGCAACATGGTACATGACGCCGTCAATTGTAATCCGCAATATTGGCTCCAGATGTGTTCCACTGTAGTCATACTTGAAATCCAAGACTTCAAATTTATTTCCTCGATGGAAAAACGTTTTTAAAGGGGTATAATGACAGAATGGAATATCGGGTGCATCACCTCGCGGCAAATCGATACAGTGTCGATTTGGATCCCATGCCGGAACTGGAAAATTCCTAATCAGCTGTTTGATTTTTGGTCTTACATCTTTCATACGCAAAATAATTTTAATGGTGAAACATAAAAATTTTTATTTATATCTCCCTTAGAACTTAAATTTCAAAAAGTCAATAAAAAACATAAAAAGGGACGCTTTCATACTTCGTCCCTGATTATATCCTCATTAATAAGGCTTTTTCACAAAAGTGTCTATAGCTAAGATGTCCTAGACATTTTTACATCCTTTGAGAAAGAACTCAATTTTCATCAAGGCCTTGGAATGCCTGGCACATAAATTACTTTTGCATAATCCAAACTCCCGGCAAAGAAGTTTCCACGGAATACGGTTGGCTCTTTTCCAAACCAGCCGGCGTTCATCAACCGATAATATGGGCAGCCACTCCAGCATCACCTGTTTCCATAAAGATATCTGCTCCTGATTCGGACGGACTTTAAGCGGACGCTTATCCATAAAAACAATTTCCTGCGGCGTGTAGATAATATCCGGCAGACAACACCGGTATTTGGGAGCGCGGACAGCCGGCAAAAGCCTATCCACATGCCCTTCTTTTTGGAAGCGTCCACTTTATCCCGGATACGTTCGGTAATAACCTCCCGCTCAAATTGAGCAAAAGAAAGTAAAACATTCAGCGTCAGGCGCCCCATGGAATCATAAGTGTTAAAATTCTGCGTCACTGACACAAAAGAACATTGATTACGGTCAAAAATTTCAACAAGTTTTGAAAAATCAATCAGCGAACGTGTCAGCCTGTCGATTTTATAAACAACAATCATATCAACCATTCCAGCCTCAACATCCTTTAAAAGCTGTTGCAAAGCCGGACGTTTCAATGTGCCACCGGAATAACCGCCATCGTCATAATGGGTGGGGATGATTTCCCAGCCTTGATAAGCCTGGCTTTTAATGTAGTTTTCGCCGGATTCCCGTTGCGCTTCCAGCGTGTTAAATTCTTTTTCCAGACCATCTTCAGTTGATTTTCGGGTATAAACGGCACATCGTATGGTTTTCATTTATTCTCTCCCAATCCAAAGAAAAAGCGTCCGGAAATTCGTTTGCCCGTGATTTTTAAAGCAACCGCGGACAGACTTTTGTAATAAATCCCCTCAAATTGAAAGCCGGCGGTAGAAACAATAACATTATATTCTTTTCCGCGGTAGGTCTTAACCAGACGGGTTCCAACCGGAGGAAGGCACGTGCCATCGTTGTCCTCGGCGTGTTTCAAAACTGTTTTGCCAAGCAATAGGCTTTTAATATGTTCCGGAACGCCGCCATAGGCAAGTTCCTGCATTCGATAGGCAAGTCTGGGAATATAAAAACGCTTGGTTTTCCAAATCGGCTCGCTGTCAAAATATTGCCGCCACATTTCTTTTAACTCGCCAACACTCATATCGTTGAGCCGTAAAACATCAGTTTCCACCATTTTCAACTCCTTTCTCAACAACATGAATGCTCTTTATTCTCTTGTTATCCAGTCCTTTCTGCAACAAATCCGGACTATTTTTTCCATCAATCAAAGCCAAAAGTTCCGGCAGTAAAAGTTGTATGATTTTTTGAATGTCTGTCATTTTGAACCTCCGACAGGATCACCCGTATAAAATCAAAAACCGTTTCCAAAAATTTTCAAAAAAACGCATCAGATTGAAATTAAAAGAAAAATATTTGTATCAATATAATTGCCTCTTATACAAAAAGAACCAAAAGAGGAAGTTTGGTCAAAAAGCGCCTGTGGAAACAATAAAAACATGGTAATCTCTTGAAGGGCGTTGTTTGGGCTGTTCAGACCTTCAAAAAAGTATATATTTGGGGTGTTTTGAACCGATTTTGGCAAAAAAAACAAAGATACTGGAGAATAGGGCGCGACCATCAAAATAAAAGATGAAGTCCGCGGTTCCTTTAACTTTTCAATGTATTCTGGATATGAAAAAAGAGGAAGTATAAACTTCCTCTTTCACAACTGGTTGCGGGGGAAGGATTTGAACCAACGACCTTCAGGTTATGAGCCTGACGAGCTACCGGGCTGCTCTACCCCGCGATAAGTATAGTTATCTTGTTAAGTTGGCTTGTGTATACGCTTTTTTAACCGATGTGTCAAGCCCAAATTTTATTTTTTAAAAATTATGATGACTTTTTATAAAACAACGGAGTTAATATAATGCAGTTTTTAAAGATTTTCCCGACAGACGGTTTAATTAAAAAAGGCCATTGCCGCGGCGGTAACGGCGGCAATTAATAAAACAAATATTATGTGTTTTTGTTTCCAAAACATATTTTGTGCCGTTTTTTAATTAAAAAAAAGTGATTGCTATGGCGAAAATGAAAACAATAATGATAATCCAATGCCAAATTTTCATGATTTTTCTCCTTCATGATTTTTGATATAGATGCTTTAGCTGCTAAAACAAGTCTTGACTGTTGAGAAAAACAAATACGGGCAGGGCTGTCAGTTTTGTAAAATTTCTTGGGAGATAATGTCCATTTCTTCTTCGGTCATGCGGTGAGCCAGTCCGTCAAATTCAAAAGCTTTGGTTTCAATTCCATGTTGTTTAAGCCAGGAAAGAGAGTATTCCAGAGTTTTATATTGTACGGATAAGTCATCTTTGCCGTGAAACATCCACACTTTTGGCCTGGCTTTTAAATTTTGCTCCAGTATATTTTTGCCGGCAACAACTCCGGATAAAGCAAAACAGGTTTTGACCGGATTTTGGCGTGTCAGGGACATAAAAATTGCCAGCATGGCGCCTTGTGAAAACCCCATGATATATGTTTTATTGTCATCAATACCATATTTTTTTTGCAATTCATCAAGTTCCCGGTTAAGGGTTTGACTAACCTTTAACAAGCTTTCTCCGGTTTTGTCATAAATATCCATAATCCGGGAAACAGAAGTCTGCGGATTGCGGCGCAAATTTTCGGGGTCTGCTTCCAACAGGCTGTACCATTGTTTTTTTTGCGGATTTTTTTCACAAGTTTGGTCTGATTGCGGCAAAATCAGCCAGGCATTATTAAGTTTGGCTTTAAGCATGCAGGCGGCATAATCAATATCATCAATGCAGCCGTTATAGCCGTGCAGAAAAAAAATCAGCTTATCCGGGGTGTTGCCGGTTTTGTAACACTTATGAACATAATGTGACAAGACAAATTCTCCAAACTGGTATAATGTTTTAAGCATCATATAATAAATGTCATGAATATGCAAGATAATGAAGAACAATCCTTTTGCGAAAATATTTAAAGAAGCTTTTAATGATGATGTGCTGGGCAAGAGCCTTTTTCTCGGGCGGCGGGAATTGTCATCAGAACCTGCCCGCGTTAGAGAATTTTTGTCGGTACTTAATCGCTTTTTTGTAAGTGCCGATGTTGCTCCGCTTGATGTTGGTCGGTATGCGATAAATGAAAAAGCCCTTCTTCATTATGCTTTATTTTTGCGTGGTTATATGCGTGATGCGCAAAAGGTTTTGCAAAATGTAGAAGCTAAATATACCTGTGATGAAGATATGGTACGTTTATTTGAAGCTTCCAGCCGTTATGTCGTGGCATGTAACGGAAAAATCAAAGGCGAAAAACGTGTTTATGACGATCAGACAGGGTATCTCTTCTGCAAAGCGGATTTATCGGGCGGAATTGAAAATGCCGTTCTTAAAAAACAAAGCACCCCGATTAACCCTGACCGGAAAAATCTGATTTTGTTTATGCCTTTTCGTATCAAGCATGATGAACTTGAATTGAAAAAATGGTTGTACAAAAATATGCGCAACAGCTTGGATAATACACAGGTTTTCGGCCAAAATACAGATGTTTATGTTGCTTATTTCCCGATTGAAAAATCCAGATGTTCCAAAATTTGTTCTACGATAAAGACAATTCAAAATCCGCAAAATTATGTAGAAGCTCAGGATTTTGACTTGGTTAAGCGTGCATTTTTGTCGTTTGTTGCACCAAGAATGCAGATTGATGATAATAATAAAGTTGTTTCGGCAGAAAAATATGATACAAAACAGTTGAAAGAAAATTTTTCTAATCTGACTTTTATGAGTTATTGCGCCGGTACGGCTGATGCACATCGTATTGTAACGGTTATGCGGAAAATTTCGGAACAGCTTTATTCTAAAGCAGATACCAGAGAAGCTTTGCAGAATTTGTTCGTGGTCAGTTACGGCTTTTTACCGATACAAAAATATTCGGACTATTCGGGTGTGCATTTTTTCTCTAATGAAGCTGATGACAATTATAAAAAAGAACCTTTTACCAAAATGAACAATCCCGAAATGTATGAAGCCTGTAAGTTTCAAAAAACAGGTGTTTTGCCAGCAAAAGTTTCACTTATGCCGGATAAGCGCAATTTTGTGGTGGCGCTTAAAAATGATATATCATTTACGGTTGTTGACCATAAGGAAAGGCTTGTTCAAATTACAGACGGCGAATACGGGCACAGCATTGTCCATGTTACCGGCAGCCGGCTGGGTTATGATTTTGGTTCGCAGCAATTTAAAACTGTTTTGGAAAATGCTGCAGGCGGCAAGAGAGGGACAGAAGTGTTTTATCGCCAGCAATATGATGATGCGGCTGTTCATACCGGCCTGATTATGTCTTCGCTACTGGGTCAAAAGCAACAATTTGTATGATTTTTTGTAAATTGCAGATATCATTAGAATCCATTTGAAAGTAACATATATTTATGGTATAATATGTATGTTCGTCAAAGGAGGCTGTATGGAATTTGCCGAAATTGCCGGGTATGGTCATTCGGAGCAGCAGGAACCGGAGGATGTCAAATCCGTTTCGGGCGACGGTGTGTGTCAAGAGTTTTTCCTGCAAAGGCTTCGCCGGTATATAACCGAACGTATCAGTCATTTTTTTCCGTATATTAATGATTCAAAATATCAGGTGCATTTTTTGCTGCCGGAAAAGTTTAAAGCCGAAAAGTGCGGCGATTTTACCGCTAAAGTTTTAAAAGTCCGTCATCCGGCGCGGTATGAAAAAACAAGTGCGGATTTGACAGCGGCTTTAATCAAGGGGAAAGTTTCCGGTCATGTTTTTTCGGTTTTATCGGAAGACGGTAAAAAACACATTATTGCGGTTTTAGGCGGGGTTGAAAAAGTACACTCCGATGACAATCGTTTGGAAGCCTTGTATAACAATGTCCATACAATGTTTCGGGTTATGCAGGAAAAATATCTTTATCCGGAGTATTTTGACAATATTGAGCGTCAGTCCTGGTTATGGCGGGAAAAAGGGCTGCCGGAAGAAAAAATTTCGGCCATGCTGAAAGCGACGAATTTTAATTATGAAAAAGTCAGAAAAATTACCGGATTTTATGGTAATGTTCAGGCATATGCCGGTGCTGCGGCTTATTTGATGATTAAGGCCGTCCAATCCGGCCACCGGGATTTGGTTGACAGTGTGGAAGCCTTTGTTTTGAGGCGTTCGGCTGCGATGTCTGAAAGTTTGCTTGATACCCAAAATTGTATTTTAAATTGCCATTATCAGGTTGTAAAAAATCTGATAATTCAAATTAAAGACCACGGTGCGGCAGCTTATTTGGATCCGCAGGGCTGGGTAGATTGGAAAAAATTATATGATTATACTTTGTCGGAAGTAAAAAATATTGATTATACGCCGCATGCCATTATGGATGTCCGGCAAAAAGAAGGAAAGCTTTTACAGGCCTTGAGCCGGCAATATCCCGACCGCCGGCAGATGCTTAATATTCTGCAATGGTGTCCGGAGTATAAAAGCAGCAAAATTTTGCAGGATTTTATTGAAGCCCAGTTGTTTTATCTAAAAAATCAATAGCGATAAAATGTTTTGAAATTTTGAGCACACATTTTATGTTTTGTGTGCTTTTTTGTATACAATAAACGACCGTTTAATTTAAACGTTTGTCGATATCATAATCTAAAAAAATTTCATTGCAAATTTAATATCCTCCCCTGTTTATAACTATATGTTTTTGCGTCGTTTTCTGTTTATTTTAAACGGTCGTTTAAGAATACCTTTGAAAAGTAGAGTGAAACAGCGTGGAATGGTTTTACAAATTTTTAAATCATTTAAAAAATATCTTTTTTCAGAACAAGACTCTATGGCTGGTCAAAAAGATGCAATGCCAGTGAAAAATGAGAATATAAATCAGGCACGTATCAATATAGATTATACCTACAATCCATTTACTTGTTTTGCTCAAAAAAAATATCTGAATCCGTACAAACCAAAGAGCCAAGTTTATGAAAATGCAGTTATTTTGCCGATTAAGTTCAGAGAAGGAAGCTCATGGTTTCAAGGCGGCGTTGTGGATGCCGACGGACAATATGTTGAAGCATCTTCTTTGCCGCCAGATGAAGTTATTTTTGCTGATTATCAATATGATGTGGTTAAAAATTGTGATGCCGATGTGGTCTATATCGGGGGGTTCTGGCGGCATTGGGGACATTTTATTATAGAATTAACCTCCAGACTATGGTACGTTTTGGAACATGATAAGACACATGCTTTGAAATTAGCCTATACTTATATATATAATGAGCCATTGCCACAATTTTATTTGGAAATTTTCCACTTGTTAGGGATTAAAGATGAGCAATTGATGCCGGTTAAAGAACCGACGTGTTTTAAAAGTGTGGTGGTCCCGGAAATTTCCACCGTGCAGGCCGGCTGGTATACACAAGAATTTAAGAATATATATGATAAGGTGATGAAAAGTATCACACCGGTTTATCATGACAAAATTTATTTTTCTCGTACGAGATTAAAAAAAGCCATTGATTCTGAATTTGGTGAACCTTTATTGGAACATATTTTTGCGCAAAATGGTTATACAATCATTTATCCGGAAACGTTGCCTGTGTCAGAACAGTTGGCTCTAATTAAAGGTTGCCGACATTTTGCCATGGTTTCCGGAACTTTGTGTCATAATATGCTGTTTGCTCAAGAGGGGAGCGAAGTTATTATTTTGGAAAAGACAAGATTAAGAAATGGCGGACAACGAGTGGTAAATCAATTAAAAAATTTACAAATTGTTTATGTCGACTGTTATCTGGATATGCCATATATTGCTTTAGGGTGCGGACCATTTTTATTGGTGCCGAATGATAATTTTGTTTTGTTTTGGCAAGATAGGGGCTTCCAGGTAGATTATGATGAAAAACAGGTTCGAAAGGATATTGAAAGTTATGTTGCAAAATATCGGGAATATGCCAAACTCGGAAAACTGAAAAATAAAAAATTAACTGAGGCAGAAATTGAAGAAGTTATTTTGCAATTTAAGCAACGGATTTTTGACGGCGATAAGTTAAATTTAATGGCAGATAATTCTGTTGAAATCCGGAAATATTTTGATGAAAAGTATTACCAGGAACATTATCCTGAAGTTAAAACATCCGGAATGTCGGCAGTAGAACATTTTATGTATGAGGGATGGAAAAAAGGTTATAATCCGTCTCAAAATTTTGATACAAATTTTTATCTGACAAAATATAAAGACGTTGCCAGAGCCGGGATTAATCCGTTGCAGCATTATATCCAATTTGGCATTAAAGAAGGGAGAAAGCCTACTGCTGACAGTTTTTCTGCCGATGAATATCGTTTGATTGCCAAATCAAAATATTTTGATGAAAAATGGTATTTACAAACTTATCCGGATGTGAAACAGTCCGGTCAAAATCCGGTCGAGCATTATATGCGTTATGGTTGGAAAGAAGGACGCAATCCTGGGGCGGATTTTAATACTAATGTTTATCTCGAAATTAATGCCGATGTTAAACGGGCAGGAATGAATCCGTTGCTGCATTATGAAAAGTACGGCAGGAAAGAAGGACGAAAAATTTCACGCCAGTCTTTTTCTTATTCCGAAAAATAGTTGTTCAGGCTTGTTGTTTCAGGCTCTTCTTAAAAAGCTGCTCATGATTTTTTTGCGGCCGTATTTATCGAAATATACTTCACATTTTTGGCCGTCAACCGACATCAAATAGCCATAACCGAAAGCTTCATGATAAACCCGGGTGCCTTTTATGCTTTGCGGTGCGGCATATTCTTCAGCCGGTTCATAACTGTATTCGTGCTCCTCAGAAGAGGTATATCTTCTTTCAGGTTTTGAATTGTACCGGTTTTCCGGTTTATGGCGGTAACTGCTGAAATTTTGGTAGCCGCCGCTGTATGTGCGGTTGGCGCTGTTGATGATTTCCAGACAATTTGACGGAATCTCATTTAAAAACCGTGACGGAATATTCGTCTGCCACTGGCCGTAAATCCGGCGGGTATATGCAGTTAGAATATAAAGACGCTGTTTGGCGCGGGTAATGGCAACATATGCCAGCCGACGCTCTTCTTCCAAAGCATTTCCGCCGCCTTCATCAAGACTACGCTGGTGCGGAAACAGACCTTCTTCCCAACCGGGGAGAAAAACAACGTCAAATTCCAGCCCCTTGGCCGAATGTAGTGTTATGAGCATAACCTTGTTGGAATCAACGGCGGAGTCATTATCCATGACCAGGCTGACGTGTTCCAGGAAATCGGCAAGTGTCGGATAGTTTTCCTTGTCACCCATGACGCTGACCAATTCTTTTAAGTTTTCTATGCGGCCGGGGGCTTCAACCGATTTGTCGTTTTTAAGCATGTCCCAATAACCGGAATCTTCCAAGACCTGAGAGGCTAAATCATCCGGGCTGACGGCCTGTGCGGTTTTCTGCCATTCTTCAAAGTGTTCCATCAGTTCGCTTAATGCCGTTTTGGCTTTGCCGCTTATCAGACCGGCTGCCAGCATTTCTTTAACGGCAGCGAACATGGAAATATGATGATCGCGGGCATAATCCTGAAACTTTTCAATACTTTTGGCGCCGATACCGCGTGCCGGCTTGTTGATAATCCGTTCGAAAGCCAAATCATCGCCGGGTTGGATAATTACCCGGAAATAAGCCAGCAAATCGCGGATTTCCTGGCGTTCATAAAACTTCGGCCCGCCGATAACCTGATAAGGAATCGCCTCGGCAATGAATTTTTCTTCAAATTCACGGGTCTGGAAAGCGGTTCGGACTAAAACGGCCATGTCCGAATATTGAAAACCGTTGCGTTTTAAATTTTCAATTTCATTTGCCACAAACTGTGCTTCTTCTTCACCGTTATAAGCGCTGATAACTTTAATACGTTCGTCAGGGCATTGGTTGGCCGGGCTGTTTTCGGCCACTTTTAAGGTTTTTCCGAGCCGGCTTTCATTGTGGCTGATAAGGTTGGAGGCGGCTTTTAAGATGTTTCCGGTTGAACGGTAATTGCGTTCCAGACGGATGATTTTGGCATCGGTGAAATCTTTTTCAAAACGTAAGATATTTTCAATCTCGGCGCCGCGCCAGGAATAAATCGACTGGTCGTCATCGCCGACGCAGCATAAGTTATGGTGTGTTTGCGACAATAAACGCAAAAACATGTACTGGGTGACATTGGTATCTTGGTATTCATCAACCATAATGTAGCGGAATTTTGCCTGATATTTTTCCAAAACATCGGTGTTTTTTAAAAGGATGTTCAGCGTATGCAGCAAAATGTCGCCGAAATCAACACAATTAAGTTCAAGCAGGCGTTCCTGGTATTTGCGGTAAACCGTTATCAGTATATTGTCTTTAAATTCGGCGCCGAGTTTGTCAACGGTCATGTTTTTATCTTTGAAGCGTTGTATTTTATCAACAAAAGCCTGTGGCGGATATTTTTTCTCGTCAATGCTTTCGGCTTCCAGAATTTGCTTAATCAGGCGCTTTTGGTCATCTTCGCCCAAAATGGTAAAATTCGGCTTTAAGCCGGCCAGTTCGGCATGGGCGCGTAAAATTTTAACGCATATGCTGTGAAAGGTTCCAAGCCAGACCGAATCGGCAATGCCGCCAATCATTTCCTGAACGCGGGTTTTCATCTCGCGGGCGGCGCGGTTGGTAAAAGTAACAACCAGACAATTCCAGGGCTGAGCTTTCATGGTAGCCAGGATATAAGCCAGCCGCGTGGTTAAGACTTTGGTTTTGCCGGTACCGGCGCCGGAAAGCACCAAAAGCGGGCCTTCGGTGGTTTCCACGGCCTGACGCTGCTCCGGATTAAGCGTGTTGAGCCACGGCAATTCCGGGCGTAAAGCGCTGATGTTGTCATAAGTTTTGGCGGCCGTGCCGTCGTCTAAGTCAAATATGTTGTCCATGGTGGCAATACTTCTTGTTTTTTAGCTTAAACCACCATATATATAGAATAGTATTCCGTTAAAGGAAAGCGTTTTTATAAATAATTGCAAGGGAAGTTTCTTATGTCGGATTTAAGAGATAAGGTTACGGGGTTGAAAAAACGCCTGGAGAGCCGGATTGTCGGTCAGGAAGATTTAATCAGAAAATTGTTGATTACATTGCTTGCCGGCGGGCATGCGCTGGTTGAAGGTGCGCCGGGTTTGGCTAAAACAAAGGCCATCAAAACTTTGGCCGGGTGCATCAGCGCTGATTATAACCGGATTCAGTTTACGCCGGATTTGCTGCCGTCGGATATTACCGGCAGTGATATTTATGTGGCCTCAACCGGAAAGTTTGAATTTCGCAAAGGGCCGGTTTTTTCTAATCTGGTATTGGCTGATGAAATAAACCGCGCGCCTGCCAAAGTTCAGTCCGCGCTTTTGGAAGCAATGGCCGAATGGCAGGTCAGTGTCGGCGGCAAACGCTATCCGCTGCCGGATTTATTTATGGTAATGGCTACCCAAAATCCGATAGAACATGAAGGAACATACAATCTGCCGGAAGCCCAGCTTGACCGTTTTCTGATGTATATTAAAATCAGCCAGCCGGATGCCGAAACCGAAAAAAAGATTTTGGAAATCGTCCGCCGCGAGGACAGAGATTGCGGTGATGATAAGGTCTGCCGGGAGGATTATCAGGAACCGGCGCAAAAAATGACAATTGAAGAGATTTTATCGGCGCAGAAGGAGGTTTTGTCGGTGCATACGACGGAAGCGGTCGAAAAGTACCTTATTGAGCTGATTATGGCCACCCGCCATCCGGAAAAGTATGATACGGCTCTGGAAGGCATGGTGCGTTATGGTGCCAGCCCGCGGGCGACGATTGCGTTGGATAAGTGTTCCAAAATTAATGCCTGGCTGGAAGGGCGCGATTTTGTGACGCCGGAAGATATTCATGCCGTGGTTTATGATGTTCTGCGCCACCGGATTATTTTAAGTTTTGAAGCTCAGGCGGAAGAACTGACGGCCGATGATGTTATTGCCGCATTGCTCAAGGCGGTGCCGCTGCCGTAAAGGAAAATTTAAGTGGTTAAGATAGCAAACATTGCCCGCTGGTGGAAAAGAGCTCCGAAAAAATCCGGGCTGGACGGATTGGCCGCCCGGTTTCGGGAGCTGGCGGAAATGCGCCGGTATGTTCCTTATTTGAAGGAACTTAAATTTGACCGTACTTCTTTGCAGTCCGGTGATGCGCGTTCGGCATTTAAGGGTCGGGGTATGGAATTTGCAGAGGTCAGGGCATATAATTACGGTGATGATGTCAGAGATATTGACTGGCGGGTAACGGCACGCAAAAATCAGCCGTTTACCAAACTTTATACCGAAGAGAAAGACCGGGAAGTGTATGTCTGGCTTGATTTGTCACCTCAGATGATGTTCGGCACCAGGCATGAGCTTAAAGCGGTAACGGCAGCTAAAACCGCTGCACTTTTAGGCTGGTATGCTTTGGAAAACCGCGATCGTTTCGGGGCGGCGGTTTATGACGGCCGGCAGACACGGCTGTTCGAATCGAAAAGAACGCATGAAAATCTGCTGGCAATTTTTA
The DNA here is from genome assembly GCA_944391705.1 of uncultured Alphaproteobacteria bacterium. Taxonomy (GTDB): domain Bacteria; phylum Pseudomonadota; class Alphaproteobacteria; order RF32; family CAG-239; genus CAAFZY01. The sequence continues at coordinate 22,566 of CALXUN010000003.1, read as the reverse complement.
AAAAAATCGAAAAAATCTCGGAAGAGGGCTTAAATAATACCAGTGTTACTGAAAGTGCCGCCAGGTCTTTACAGCTGTTACATAAACGAATCGGCCGGCGCGCTATTGTTTTTGTTATCGGCAGTTTTGAAAATTCGGAGCAAAGTTATGAACGGGAAATTGCCCGTCTGGCAAAAAACAATGAAGTTTTTGTCATAAATGTTTTTGATATTTTGGAAGAAAAAGCGCCGCCTGCCGGTGAGTATATGGCGCAATACGGCGGACAAAAACAACTGATTGTAAGCGGCGGCAGATTCTTTCAAGAAAATTATCGACAATATTTTATCCAAAAAAGGCAAAATATTCGGAAATTTTGTGCAAAATTTAACTGTCGTTACAGAGAGATACGTACGGATTTACCTATTTATGAACATTTGAGGCCGGTCTAAGAATATTTCAAAACTTGACATAAAAGATTTATCATGATAGAGTTTTTTTTATAATTATTTTGGAACTTATGGAAAAAGAGAAGAATATGGTCAAAATGAATGAAAATAATGCCTACAAAAGAGGGCAGGAATTGTTGGACAGCGGCATGTATAAAGAGGCGGTCGCCCAGTTTGACGAAGTTATCAAAGAACAGCCCGATTCTTGGAAGGCTATCAATTCCAAAGGCTTTGCCTTTCAAAAAATGAGCAAATATACCGAAGCGGTTGAATGTTTTAATAAAGCTCTGACAATTAATCCGAAATCAGTCGAAGTGTTGAATAATAAAGGTGTAACGTTAAGTATGCGCGGCCTTTATAAGGAAGCGATTGCCTGTTTTGACGAGGCTTTTGCCATTGATCGGACGTCTTTGGAAGCCTTAAACGGCAAGGCCATTGCTTTGCAGCACATGTTTTTGTTTAAAGAAGCGCTGGATGTCTTGGAACAGGCCATGAAAATCGATAACAAACATCCGCAGACGCTTTTGAGCATTGCCGTAACCTTACAAAAATTGAAACAATATGACCGTTCTATTGCCTTTTTCAAAAAAGTTCTGTCTTCTGATAAAAGTAATGTCAAAGCCTGGAACGGTATCGGTGTAACCTATCAGCTGATGGGCGACAACGACTCGGCGTTGAAATGTTTTACCAAAATATTGAATATTAACAGCAATGAAATCCAGGCGTGGATAAGCATCGGTTTTGTTTATCAGAAGATGTTTAAGTTTAAAGATGCCCTGAAGTGCTATAAGAAAGCGCAAATGCTGGTCGGCGGACGTTATCATCATAAGATGTATGACGGTTTGGCTTCTTGTCTGACCAAGTTGTCGGAATTTGACCAGGCAATTGAAGTTTATAAACAAATATTTCAACATGAGGAGGGCAAGAAAAAGTGGGATGCCCAGCGTTCTATTAAGTTTGTGAATAAGTTGAAACGTAAGAAAGCTATCGGCACATTGCCTGATATTATGGCCGGTGCCGCAGATGCCGATACAGAAAACTAAAAGTGAATATGTGCCTTCATTGCATTGAAGGCGACCTCATGCGGGTGAGTAAAAAATCTCTGTAAGTTTTCAGCTTACAGAGATTTTTGTATGACTTGAGTTATTGTCTGATTATATATGTGACAAAAGCAATGTTTTCCGTATTATGATTGGTACCGGGTACATCCTACTATTGCGTTTGTTAAGATATTCCTGATTTCTATGTAACCTGCTTTACAAGAGTCGATTTTATATTTTAAGTTGCTGTTGTTATCACAGGAGGAGCAATTAGCGTTGGCTGGGCAGGAAGTAAATGTATAATTATGACAGGGGTTCAGCTGACATTCATAACAGGTCAGGCCATGGTATTCAACAGCCGTACAATCATAACCGTCGGATGAGTTTAATGCTTTGCTGTAGTAACGTCCGTCTTCACAAGTATATTCTTTGCACCATTTGTAAGAACTGTCAAACGGGCAGGTAATATATCCACTTTCGCAGGTGATGGTTTGCTTGTATCCCAAATCAGCGCAAGACGGTTGCTCAATGCAATCTTCACCGCAAACTTGGGCAAAAGCATTCAAAGGGGTAAACAACAAAGATAACAAAAAAATTTTTTTCATTTGCAAAAAACACCGGCTGATTACATTCATATGTATTTATTATAAACGTTTTTTGTACTTTTGCAATCATAATTCTGAAAACGTGAAAATTATGTAAATAAGTAACAGCCGGTAAAGAAAAATGATTAAAGGCTTGCGTCGGCGCGAAAATATTATATTTTACCTTTTTAAGGAGAGGTTATGAATAAACAATATAAACATATTCTGGTTTTAACCGGTGCCGGCGTTTCTGCCGAATCAGGGCTGGCGACTTTCCGGGATGCAGAAGGTTTGTGGAACAACCATAAAGTGGAAGATGTGGCAACAATTGATGCTTTTGAAAGAAACCCCGAATATGTACACGCGTTTTATAATGAAATGAAACCGGAACTTTCAGCCGCCAAGCCGAATTCGGCCCATCTGGCATTGGCAAAGCTTGAAAAGGAATACACAGGCGAGGTAAATATTGTGACCCAAAATGTTGATACTTTGCATGAAAAAGCCGGCAGCCGGAAAGTTTATCATATCCACGGACAAATTAACCAGGCCGTGTGCTTAAATTGCGGACAGATTTTGGAAACCTGGGATGCGGTGGATACGCAGACAGTCTGCCCGCATTGTCATATTGCCGGTATGATGAAACCCAATATCGTCTTTTTTGGCGAATCTCTTCTATATATGAATGAAGTTGAGCGGCTGCTTAAAGCTTGTGATCTGTTTATATCCGTCGGCACTTCCGGCGTGGTGTATCCGGCAGCGGGTTTTGTTCAGGCGGCAAAGTATCACGGTGCCGAAACATGGGAATTTAATCTGGAAGCAGGTGCAAATAATTATTTATTTGATAAGCATATTTATGGCAAATGCGGTACGACTTTGCCGGCGTTTGTCGACGAGTTGCTAAAATCAGCTGAAGAAAAGGAAAAAAACAATGACTAGAGAAGATGAAGATAAGAAAAAAACCGCCTTGCGGCTGATTTTGAAAACAATTATTTATGCCTTTGCCGTGTTTGGGCTGTTGTTTATTTTGATTTTAATCGGGGTCTTAGGTATTATGAGCCCGGGAAAAATAATTATGCCGGTGCCGGAAAAAACGGTGCTAAGGATTAATTTTGATACCAATTATATGGAAGTCCGCGGGGATGATTTCTTTGCCGAATTTGCCGATATGCCGGTTTATTCTTTTTTTGATTTAATCCGTGCCATTAATACGGCAGCAGATGATGACCGGGTTAAAGCCATTGCGGCAACGGTTAATATGTCGTCGCTCGGTCTGGCACAAATCCAGGATATTGCCGAATCGGTTAAATATTTCAGAAGCAAAGGCAAAGAGGCTTATATTTTTTCAAGCGGCATGGGGGCTTTCGGCGGTGGAACAAAAGAATACTATCTGGCTTCCGTTTTTGATGAAATCTGGCTGCAGCCGATATCGGATATCGGCATGACCGGTGTGCATATCGAAGTGCCGTTTTTTAAGGGTGTCTTGCAAAAAATCGGGGTGGATCCGGAATTTTACGCCCGTAATGAATATAAAACGGCAGCAGAGTCTTTAATCAGCCGCGGTTTTACGCCGGCATACAAAGAGGAAATGTCCAAACTGGGATCCGGTTTGTTTAATCAGCTGGCGGCAGGTATTTCTCAAAACAGAGGGTTGGAACTTAAAGATGTTAAGAAACTGATTGATCAGGCACCGGTTTTTTCATCAAAGGCAATAGAGTATAAATTGGCTGACAACCTGGGTTACCGGCAGGATATGGAAAGTTTTCTTGCTGCCAAATATGGTGCGGAAATTTTGGATATATCTGATTATATGAATAATATCGGCGATTATCAGGGAGAAGATTTGCCCCATATTGCCTTTTTGGTTTTGGAAGGAGCCGTTCAAAGCGGACAGAGCAGCAATAATCCGATGTATGATGCCGTAATCGGGGCAGATACGGTGCAAAAACAGCTGGAAGAACTAAGCCGCCGCCGGAATTTGCGGGCGGTTATCCTGCGGGTTAACAGCCCCGGCGGCAGTTATGCCGCATCGGATGAAATTATGCATGCCCTGGACCGGTTTAAGGAAAAAACCGGGGTGCCGATTGTGGTTTCTATGGGTAATTATGCCGCTTCCGGCGGTTATTTCATTGCTCTTGCCGGCAATTACATTGTGGCCGAACCGGCAACGCTGACCGGGTCTATCGGTGTTTTGGGCGGTAAAATGGTGTTGGAGCGGCTTTGGAAGAAACTTCATATCAACTGGGGTGAGATGAATTTTGGTAAGAATGCCGGAATTTTGAGCGTTAACCATAAATTCAGCCCAGAAGAAAAGAAGCTGTTTAACCGGTCGCTTGATATGGTTTATAAAGATTTCCTCATCAAAGTGGCCGCGGTGCGGAAAATTGAAAACGTTGATGATGTTGCCGGCGGCAGGGTCTGGCTTGGGGAAGGAGCCCTAAAAGCAGGTCTGGTTGATGAATTGGGCGGTATTGAAACGGCGTTAAAAAAAGCAAAAGAACTGGGTGGTATTATTCCGGGAGCAGATTTCGGCCTGGTTTATTATCCGCGGCGTCAGAGTTTCCAGGAAAAACTGGCTGAATTCTTGGAAAACGGAGGCAGTCTGCCGGCGGTTAAGCTTCCGGAAAATGTCGGAATTGATGTTGAGGACTTTAAATTGCTGCAGCGGCTGCAATATGATGCGGTTCTGCCACCGTTTAAGCTTGAAATGTAGGATTTTGTACTTGCAAAAAAATGATGCTGCTGTTAAAACAAACGCAAATGTTTTTATGGTTTATGAGGTTAAAAAAATAAGGTGTGAAAAATGGCAATAGATAATGATACGGTCAAAAAGGTTGCTCTTTTGGCGCAGCTGAAAGTTGATGATGATAAGCTGGATGAAACCAGGGATGCTTTTAATAAAATTTTGAATTGGGTTGCCCAGCTTGATGAAGTAGATACTCAAGGTGTTGAACCTCTGGTATCGGTTCATGAACAAACGCTTATCTGCCGTGAAGACGTTGTAACCGACGGCAACAAGAAAGATGAAATTTTAGCCAATGCGCCGCTTAAAGAATTCGGTTATTTTGCGGTGCCGAAAGTTGTGGAGTAAGATAAGATGAACGAACTGACCGACTTAACAATTGCCGAGGCTTTGGCGGGCTTGAAAAATAAAAAGTTTAGCGCGACAGAGCTTACAAAAGCTTATCTTAACAAAATGGAAGAAGGGCGCCGGTTTAATGCTTATGTGCTGGAAACGCCGGAAATTGCCTTAAAAGCTGCTGAAAAAGCCGATAAAAACTATGCTTCCGGCACTGCCCGCCTGTTGGAAGGTATTCCGCTCGGTATTAAAGATTTGTTTTGTACCAAGGGTATCCGCACAACAGCTTGTTCACATATTATTGATAATTTTATTCCGCCGTATGAATCTACGGTTACCCAGCGTTTGTTTGATGCCGGGGCTTCATGTTTGGGTAAACTGAGTATGGATGAGTTTGCAATGGGCGGCAGCAATGAAAACAGCTGTTTCGGGCCGGTTATCAATCCGTGGAGCAAAGATAAAAATTTGGTTCCGGGTGGTTCATCGGGTGGTTCTGCCGCTGCCGTATGTGCAGGGATGTGTGCCGGAGCGACCGGAACGGATACCGGTGGTTCAATACGGCAACCGGCGGCCTTTTGCGGCATTACCGGCATGAAACCGACATACGGACGTTGTTCACGCTACGGGATTATGGCATTTGCGTCATCACTTGATCAAGCCGGACCTATGGGTAAAGATGTGCGTGACTGCGCTTTGCTGCTTAATGTGATGGCCGGTTATGATGAAAAAGATTCAACTTCTGTCCGTAAAGAAGTTCCGGACTTTACAAAAGTTTTGGGGCAGAATGTTCAGGGGTTAAAAATAGGTATTCCGGCGGAATATCGTCCGGACGGATTAAGTAAGGAAATTTCGGAAGCGTGGGATAAAGCTGCGGCAATTTTAAAAGCGCACGGTGCGGAAATTGTGAATATTTCTTTGCCGCATACTAAATATGCACTGCCGGTATATTATATTATTGCGCCGGCGGAGGCATCATCAAATCTGGCTCGTTATGACGGTGTTCGTTACGGCAATCGGGTTGAAGGGGCTAGTATAAGTGATTTGTATGTTAATACGCGTTCGGCCGGTTTTGGTAAAGAAGTTAAGCGCCGGATTATGGTTGGAACATATGTCCTTTCAGCCGGTTATTATGATGCCTATTATGTTAAGGCACAAAAGGTTCGGCGTCTTATTCAAAATGATTTTAAAGAAGCCTTTAAGTTATGCGATGTTATTTTAACGCCGACTTCGCCGGTGACAGCTTTCCAAATCGGGGACAAATCGATGGCGGAAAATCCGATAAACATGTATTTAAATGATATTTTCACGGTATCAGTTAATTTGGCAGGGCTGCCGGCAATGAGCCTTCCAATCGGTTTGTCATCAGACGGATTGCCTTTGGGTATGCAGCTTATCGGACGGGCGTTTGATGAAGAAACGGTGTTTAAGGCAGGTTATGTTCTGGAACAGGATGCAGGTTTTAAAAGGAAATAAAGATGGCGGAATATGTGATTGAAACCCCTAAAGGGAAATGGGAGATGGTCTGCGGTTTGGAAATTCACTGCCAGATTATATCCAAGTCAAAAATTTTCAGCGGCGCGTCAACCGAGTTTGGTGATGATGCTAATGTCAATGTTTCGTTTGTTGATGCCGGCATGCCCGGTATGCTGCCGGTTTTGAACAAAGAATGCGTCCGGCAGGCAGTGAAAACCGGCATGGGTTTGAATGCCAAGATCAATAAGTATTCCGTATTTTCACGCAAAAATTATTTTTATCCGGATACACCGCAAAATTATCAGATTACCCAGTTTGAATATCCGCTGGTAGGTGAAGGTGAAGTTTTTATAGATTTAAAAGACGGTTCAACGCGTCGTATCGGTATTGAGAGAATCCATATTGAACAGGATGCGGCAAAATCTATTCATGATTTGAATCCGAAAAAAAGTTATATTGACTTAAATCGTGCCGGGGTCGGTTTGATGGAGATTGTAACCAAGCCGGATTTCCGTTCTCCGGAGGAAGTTGGTGAATTTTTGAAGAAACTGCGTTCTATTGTACGCTATCTCGGGACATGCGACGGTAATATGGACGAAGGTTCTATGCGTTGTGATGCCAGTGTTTCGGTTCGTCCGGCAGGCAGCAGTGAATTGCGGGCAAGGGCAGAAGTTAAAAATGTCAATTCCGTTAAATTTGCTATGCAGGCAGTTGAATTTGAAGCCAAAAGACAAGTTGAACTTTATGAAGCCGGTGAAACTATGCAGCAGCAGACGCGCCATTTTGATCAGACAACCGGTGGTACAAAGTTTTTACGCTTAAAAGAGTTTTCGGACGATTATCGGTATTTTCCGGAACCGGATTTGCCGCCGTTGGTGCTTGATGATGAATTTATTGAACAAGTCAGAAGTGAGATGGTGGAATTGCCGGATGCCAAGAAAGCCCGTTTCGTTAAAGATATGGGTTTGACGGCTTATGATGCCGCCGTGTTGTGCGAAAACAAGGAAACAGCGGATTTCTTTGAAAAAGCAGCCAAAGGCCGTGATGCCAAAAAAGTTGCCAACTGGATTATGGGTGACTTTTTTGCCATGCTCAACGCCAAACGTCTGCCGTTGGAAAAAAGTCCGGTCACGCCTGAAATGCTCGGGCAGTTGGTGGATTTAATCACTTCAAACGTGATTAACGGAAAAACCGCCAAAGATGTGTTTGCCATTATGGCTGAAACTGGTGAAAACCCTGAAAAAATCGTAGAGGAAAAGGGCTGGAAACAAGTGACCGATACAGGCGCTATTGAAAGCCTGATTGATAAGATTTTGGCGGCAAATCCGGACAATGTGGCGGCTTATAAAGCCGGAAAGGTTAATTTGATGGGGTGGTTTGTCGGTCAGGTGATGAAAGAATCCAAAGGTACGGCAAACCCGGCCATGGTTAACCAAATTTTGAAACAAAAGCTGGGCTAAATATGGCAAAAAAGAAAAAAGAACGTAAAATACCCGAAGTTCTGGTCTTTACGGATATCAACCGTTATCCCGATGATTTGGCGTCTTTTGTGGTGCTGGCGTATTTGGCGGATAAAAAGCTGATTAATATCAAAGGCATTATTACCGAACTCGGGGTATACGAAGTGCGTCGTCGGCGGGCGATTTATGCCAAAGGGGCAATGGTCGAGCTTGGCCAGCCTTTTTTGCGCGTGGTGCCGGGCGGTGATTATGAAGTGCAAGATGAGGCGGAGAATATTTTTCCGGAAAATGAAATATCCGACATTTTTTTCCGGCACGGTATGACGATTTTAAGAAGCGGAACAACTTTTGTGCAGGAATATATCAAGTCGGTCAAGGAACGGAATGTTTATATTCTGCTTAATGCGCCGTTTCCGGATTTTGCCAAATACATTAAAGCGGCACCGGATGCGGTTAAGAAAAAAGTTAAAAAAATCATGGTGGTGGGAGATGTTCTGCCGCAAAAAGACGAACGGGGCTTTTACCGTCCGGATCCGGAGAGTTTTAATTTTAAGACCGGTTTTCCGGCTGCACAGGAACTGTTTGATTATGCGCAGGAAAAAGAGGTGCGGCTGGTGGTGGTAACGCCTAAAAATGTTAAAGAGCTGCAAATGGGGTATGAATTTCTGGATGCTGCGGCAGGAAGCAAAAACCCCGTGGCGCGGCAGCTGATACTCAATAAAAACGATAATCCGGCGTCTATGCAGTATGATATGTTTTCGGCTTTAGCACTGACAGACGGCGAGTTTAAGCGCTCGGGCGGAACGTTTGAACAGGAAGAGGGCGCAAGCGTTAATGTTTCCTTTGCCAAGGCAGCTGATGCGGCGGCCGTGCGGGCAAAATTTTGTGAAATATTTAAAGAAAAACTGGCGCCTAAAAAAATTTCCCTGGCGCAGCTGATGCGCCCAAAAGAGGAGAAGACCAATGAGCCTGTTGCTTAATCCGGAATTTATCAACGGTTTTCTGGCAGCGGTGGTTGCCGGTGTGTTTACCGGTGTCGGTGGTTTTCTGGTGTTTGTTAAAAAGCGCTACACAAAAAGTAATATTAACCTTATGCTTAATATTGCGGCAGGCGTTATGCTGGCGGCATCGTTTTTTGCGTTGCTGGTACCGGCTATGCATGAGATTTTACAATTGGGTTCCAATCCGCCAACGGCGGCGCTAAAATATTGTCTGGCGGTGTTTTTAGGCGTTGCTCTGATATGGGTGTTAAATGACTTTTTGCCGCATGAACATAATCATATGGGGCATCACGGACCGAAATTCAGTCTACGCAAGGCCTGGTTGTTTATTATTGCCATATCTTTACACAAGCTGCCGGAGGGGTTGGCCGTCGGCGTGGCATACAGTGCAGGTGAATTGATTAATCCGGAAAGTCTGGTGTTGGGGATTGCCTTGCATAATATTCCGGAAGGACTGACAATGGCAATTTCTTTAATCGGGGCCGGCGAATCGCGTTTGAAAGCGGGGCTGACGGCATTAGCCATCGGTATGCTGCAGCCTTTGGGAGCTGTTGCCGGATTGTCTTTAATTGGGTTCGGCCCGGCGGTTATTCCGTATGCCATGGCTTTGGCCGGCGGTACGCTTTTGTTTGTGGTGATAAATGAAATTCTGCCGGAAACTTATGGTTATAAGCAGACGGAAAAGTCGGCTTTTGCCGTGTTCGGCGGCTTTATTGTCATGACTTATTTGTTTATGGTTTTGGAATAAAATAATCTGATTTGAATGATTGATTTATGGATGCCTGGTACTCAGGCACGTTGTGCCTTCGTAGGCATGACAGGAAGGTGGATCCCTGGTACTCGGATACTGGCGTATTCTCGTAGGGATGACAAGAAAGGAGGGGCTCTTAAGACATGACGGGGAGTGGATGTAGGTATAACAAAAAAGGGGGATGAAATCCCCCTTTGGTTTACCAAGGATCTATATATTTCAATGCCGGATCGTCCAGACGTTCAAGATAATCCGAATTATCTCCGCTGGATCCGTTATTGATTGTTCCGCCGCCGTATTTACTATGTGATGATCTGTAGTTATTTAATTGGTCATATTGATCAACATACAATGGGTTATTACCAGAACCATATATGTTGGTCCGGTCAAAGTAACAGTAAACCGTGGCATAAGCTTCCAAAGTGTTGCGGCGTACCGGAAAGATGTTCCAGTAAACAAGACCGTCTTCATCTTCGCCGGCAGTGCCGATTTTATCAATCAAATCACCATAAAAGCTGTCCGGATAAACGAATCCCATAATTGCCGACCAGCCGGCGAAGCTTTCTCCGCAACCTTCACCACTGCCGTAGCTGTTGTTACAGCTTCCTGCTTGACCGATTGCTTGCGGCTGAACTTTACTTCTTAGCCAGGTGCTTTGCTGGAAATAAAGCGGCTGCGGCGAATAAGGGTTGCCATTAACCGTTAGCGTTGGTTCCTGAGTGTGGCCGAGGTAATAAAGCTGGTGTTGGTTTCCTGCCTCATCAGTAATATTTGGTGCAGAATATTGGGCACCGGTAACGGTTTGATCTGATCCCAATGTTTGTTCAATTCTTCCCAATTTGTTGATTTCCGTATACTCGTCAACCACAAATCTGTTGTTATTATAGTCATCAGCGACATCATGAGGTTGTCTGGTTATCGGTCCGGCTTGTGCCATCTGGAAACCGGCCGGGGTAATGGTAATGACGCGGGCATAACCCGGCGGGCACTGCGGTGCCGGTACGACACCCATAAAGGGTGATCCCCATTGTGCTGCTCCGCTTAAGGTACCTGAAGCATTATCATCGAAAGTTCCGCCTCCTGTCGGGGTTAATTGTCCGCCGGAAAGACCAACTGTAATACTGCTTAAGTCAATTCCCGTATCCCGATAGCTGTTGTTGACGACATAAATACCTTTGTTGATGAAATCTGGTAAGATGTCACTCAAACGGGCGCCGCCGCGGGTGGTGAGCTTAATGTCATGCATTACCGAGGTGTAAGCCGGGTTAACCATATAGCGGTCATATGCAACTTGTGCGTCGCCGCCGGAGTAATAATTAGCAGTGGTATCATTTGCGTAACCGGGTTCTGCAAGAGAATTGTTATAGGTTGCATTTGATACAAATCTGTTTGCTTCAATGTAACCGATACCGGCATCTGCCGCGTAGTTATTACCTTCGTCCGGAATTTCCATTTCAATCGCACCACGACGGATGTATACACTGGCGTCACTGGTTAATTCTCTTTCTCCTTCATCTTTCGGATCATAATTTAGAGCATCAACATATAAAATCTGATCGGCAGAAAGCGTATCTCCTCCGCTTGTCGGACCGTTTAGAGTGGATATTCTGAAACTTTCATCATCAATTTCAGCAACAGCCTGCGGGGTGGCAGATTCGCGATTTGGCAAAACTCTGAACAGAGGGTTGGAATCAATCGTCAGTTCACCAGAGTCAATCTTTACATTACCATCGCCGGACGGATCGACATAAAAAGCATCAGTGGCTACAAGGTCATCTCCTCCGCCGGTTGTACCGGTTACCCGGAAAACGCCGTCATTGACGGTTGTGGTGTCGGCATGGAAGTCTACAGTGTTGCCTCTTTCACCACCCATCTTTCCGGTTAAAACCAATGATCCGTCTTGAAATTCAACAGTTCCGGCAGCATCCTCCGTATATAATCCGACCCAGTCAACGCCACGCATTTGGGCATCGGTATCACCTAAAATGACCGCTGTACTATGACCGCCGTTTGAACCGGTTGGGCCGAACATTTGAGTTTCGGTGGAATTTATTTGCAAAATCGGGTCTGCCAAATTATCCGGATTGGTCACGCTTACCCCGGCAGCAGTTGCATGCAGCCAGCGTTTGTCCTGGTCGTTAAAATCCGTGCCGCCGGCATGAAGTGTCAAAGTGTTAAAAGCTTTGGCATGGAGGGTTTGGCCGACTTCTAAATCACCATGAACAAATGCACTGCCCTGGACGCTGAGTTTCGGGTTCAATACAACCTGTCCGCCACGACCACCCGTCATATCGGTGTTTATTATTGTACCGATGGTGGTGTTGCCGGTAATGTTTGTGTCGTTGCTGGTGATGTTGGTGGTTGCGGTTTTAATATCGGTTGTTGAAGGGCCGCCGTCTGCCCCGCGTGAAACCTCTACACTGTCATTCATTAATGCCACCCGGTTGGCCTCGGCTGTGATGTATGAACCATCCGGACCAGCCTTGAAGCTTGTGTTGGTATCACCACTGGCAACAGTCGTATTACCGGTAACATCTAACGTATTGCTGATGGTGGTGGCATAATTCGTTTCCATTTCACTGGTATCCCTATGCAAGGCTAACCCTGTATCGCCTTCAATGCCGAAGATTGTTGCTTCAGTATTGTTTATATAAAGAAAATCTTCATCCTCCATTCCGAAAGCCATTTCCGGAGCATCTGTCGTACCACTGACGGTAAAGCTGTCGCTTAAGGCTGAAAGCGTGCCGGCCATCCAGGCAGAACCTTCACCGTTTTCATTGGTTAAAACCAAATCTGCATGATTTCCATAAACCTCCAAATTAGTGCTGCCAAGAATTAATTGGTCTACACCCAGAATTTTATGCATATTGTCTGCGCCGGTAACACCACCCATGTAGAGGTCGGTTACCATGGTGTTGCGCCATAACTGGTCATCAGATTCAACTTCTGTTCTTTGCAGGTATTTTTCGTTTTCCAATGCGCCGGATGTTGCTGAGTTGATGGCATCAGAAGATGCCACGACAATGGAACCCTTGGTACCGCTCAGGCCGAGTGAATTCAGTTCGGAACTGTCCAGACTCCACACACCGCCAACGCCTTGGGCATTACCGTCGGCATCTACATAACCACCGTTGCTGCCGACCATGGAAGCAATACGTGCCGCCCGCATGTCTCCGATATCTGTCTTCTTAGGAAGCTCTACAAATGATGTAATCGACATCCCCTGACGTTTTAATACTAACTTCGGACCTTCAAAGTTTTTTACTGCCCCAAACTCATATCCGTACGGAAAATAATCATGAATACCTGCAGCTATCTGACCGTCTTCCGTACTTATATCTATCGGTTTTGTGGCTCCATCAGCCATTCCGTCTAATAATTCTTCATAATTTGCTGATACATAACTGTCTGCCGCTTTCATAAGTGTACGCAGGTGTGTTGCCGTGTTGATATCCTGCAACTCCGTCGTCCGTTCGGCAGATTTTTTATACAGCGTCGGGGTTACCAATGAAATCAAAGCCAGCATGGCCATGGCCTCAACCATCATGCTGCCGGCCTGGCTTATTTTGCTTAACAAAGTTTTGGATTGCTTTTTCATGTTTTTTCTCCTAACCGTAAATCTGATCAACGGCGAACAGACAATGTTTGTTTTGCTCATTACAGCCCATAGCTTGAAAATCCGGGTCATTTTGGACAGCTTGCCAGATTTCAAAATATTCAAATTTTTTATCATCGATCGGATTGCCGGATTCGTCATGTTCTTGCACCATGCGGCCGCCGCTTAAAACCAGTTTGCCGTCAATCGTATCCGTATAGCCGAAAGTTTTGCCGTAACCGCGGACTTTGGCAACCGCCCTTTTCATGTCAGCATTGGGCGCTGCGGTTATTTTATTAACCCAGCGTGAAGGCATCTGGGTGAAAGAAACAACGTAGATACCGGCACAGCCTTCTTCCAGGCATCTGTTGGAGCAACAACTGCCGTCACCGCCAGAAGTGCATTGTTGTGAGGTATCGCCTTCATCGAAACAAAATACTTTGCTGACAATTTCTCCACCGCCGGTAATGGTGGCAACATTTTCAATTGTATCTCCGGATTTGGCATAACCGACCGGCAGGTAGTTACGGATTTGTTCTATCTCTAATTTCTGAGCCTGGGTGGCAGACTCGTTGCCGCTTTCAGAACTTTGTGAGTTAGCGTTAATGTTAACGCCGTCGCCCGGGTAATAGGTTACGTAAGTTTGTCCGGTTTTGGACGGTGCCTGCGAGTTAAAATATCCGGCGACGCCGTTATGCAGGGCACGGAACTTGGCAATGATAACACCAGCCTTGGTTTCGGCATAAATACGATCCAAATCGGAACGCACCGATAAGTTATATGAATACAATGCAACAATAAATGTTGCCAAAACGACCCATAAATACATGTTTTTTAACCCATTAACCCATGTTTATCCTATTATGTACAATAACATAAAAACGTTTTTATTTCCAGAAGATATGCGTTAAAGAAGCAAATCTTCATAATTTTGTAACATATCTTTTTTGTATTGCAGACGGGTAAAAATTTCATTAAAAATGATAACCCCAGGCGGCTTTTTGCGGCAGAAGAGTAAAAACATTATATTTTGCTTGATAAATTGCAAAATTTTGCTATAACCAAAACAGGTGCTTAAAAGTGCAATAGTTGCTTTAAGGAAACTATTGAGAGTTTTTTAATTGAATTTCAAGGAATAAAACCATGGCTGAATGTTTACCGGACTCTCTGGCCGAGATGACGCTTAAGATGATCGGCGACCGTTGGAAAGTGCTGATTATCCAAAACTTGATGGACGGTACCAAGCGGTTTGGCGAACTTAAAAAAGAACTGGGCGATATTACGCAAAAAGTTCTGACCTCAAATTTACGCCTTTTGGAAGAAAAAGGGATTTTGGTACGTAAAGTTTATGCCCAAATTCCGCCGCGGGTGGATTATACCTTAACCCAGCTCGGTTATGAATTAAAACCGGTGATTGACTCCATGATTGAATGGGCCGAAGAATACCGCCGCAATATGGCAAAAATTCTTAAAGTTGAAATTGCCGATTGATTAAAGTTAAAAAACCTTCCGTCAGGGAAGGTTTTTTTTCAAGCTTTGGACTAAATCTGGTTGATGCAGATTTTTTCAATCCTTTCATACAGAGCATGCCAAGGCAGAGTTTCCTCTTCCGTACTGCCGGATAATATTTTCTTTCTGGAATAATCCAGAAGCCAGTACGTATCCCGTCGCTGCATACAGTCAAGCTCAGGTGTGCCGAGCTTTAAAAGTTCTTCATCCGGAGGAACAGGCTTTCCGGAAGGAAAACGTAAGATATCCGGATTGCCGTTTTTTTCTTTTTTGTAACGAAAGTAAGCTACACCGGCAATCAAAGTGATAATTGCTACTGCCGTTATAAATTGTAACGTTGTCATAATTATATGGATTAATGATAAATTTTGTCTATAATGTAGCACAAAATGAAAAAGTTGCAAGAATTATTTGGCACTCGTTTTTTTAAAGAGATATTTTTCTTGCAATTTAAAAACTGTGAGTGTATAAACAGACTCCGAACGGGCAGTTCAGGCCAATCGGCATGCCTGACGGCTCTTGATATTAATCCATTAAATTTTATAAGGAAAGGATTTTTAAAATGCCTAAATTAAAAACCAAAAGCGCCGCCAAGAAACGCTTCAGCGTTACCGGGACCGGCAAATTGAAAAGAAATTATGCATATAAGAGACACTGCCTCTTCTGCAAATCCCAAAAGATGAAAAGACAGGCTCGCGGTTCTGTTCTGTTGAATGAAGCCGATGTTCAGATTGTCAAAAAGTTTTTACCGTATTTGTAAGGAGGAATGAAAGATGTCACGTGTTAAAAGAGGTATGACCGCTCACGCCCGCCATAAAAAAATTCTTGATATGGCCAAAGGTTACAGAGGTCGCAATAAAAACGTATTCAGAGTTGCCGTTGAAAAGGTTGAAAAAGGTTTGCAGTATGCTTACCGCGACCGCAGAGCCAAGAAGAGAAGCTTCCGCGCTTTGTGGATTCAGCGTATTAACGCCGCAACCCGTTTGCATGATATGACTTATTCCCGATTTATCAGCGGGCTCGTCAAGGCCGGTATCGAGCTTGACCGTAAAGTCCTTGCTGATATCGCCTTAAAAGAGCCCCAAGCTTTTGCTAAACTGGTAGAATCTGCCAAAGCGGCTCTTAAATAAAAACAGGTACAGGTAATATTTTAAGCAAAATAAAAAGAGTCATCTTGGCAGTCCAAGAAGACTCTTTTTATGTATGAGAAAGTTTAAAACCATGGAAGATTTAGAAAGTCTTAAGACGCAAATTTTACAAAATATTCAGGCGGCAGCCGATTTGAAAAGCCTCGAAGAGGTAAAAGTGGCCGCTATGGGGAAAAAAGGCGCGGTAACCGAAATGATGAAAGGGTTGGGCGCTTTGGCGGCAGAACAGAGGGCTGAAGCCGGCAAAAAGCTCAATGTCTTAAAAAATGAAATTGAACAGGCTATTTCTGTGCGCCGCGAAGTTTTGGAAGCTGAAGAACTAAATAAAAAACTTGCCACCGAAACCGTTGACATTACTTTACCGGTTCGGCCTGAAATTCAGGGACGCATTCATCCGGTTTCCAAAATTTATGAGGAGGTTGTTGCTATTTTCGGGCAGATGGGCTTTGATGTTGCCGACGGTCCGGATATTGAAGACCAGTTTCATAATTTTAATGCCTTAAATATGCCGCCCAATCATCCGGCGCGCCAGATGCAGGATACTTTCTATCTTCCGCATGATGCCAATGAACCGTTTGATATGGATAAATCTTATGTTATCCGCACCCATACGTCGGGAATGCAAATCCGCACCATGGAAAGCAAAAAGCCGCCAATCCGTATTATTGCGCCGGGGCGTACTTACCGTTCGGATTATGATGCTACCCATACGCCGATGTTTCACCAGGTGGAAGGTCTGGTAATTGACAAGACCACCACCATGGCACATTTGAAGGGGTGTTTGTATGATTTTGTTAAGGCCTTTTTTGAATTGGATGAAATTCCGGTGCGTTACCGTCCGTCATATTTCCCGTTTACCGAACCGTCGGCTGAGATGGACATCGGGTGCTTGAAAACCAAAACCGAATTAAAAGTCGGGGCCGGGAACGACTGGCTGGAAATTTTGGGCTGCGGTATGGTTCATCCCAATGTTTTAAAAGCCGGCGGCATTGACCCGGACGAATACCAGGGTTTTGCATTTGGCGTCGGGCTTGACCGTCTGGCAATGCTTAAATACGGTATTCCTGATTTGCGTACTTTCTTTGAATCTGATGTGCGCTGGTTGAAAAACTATGGTTTCAGCCCGCTGGATTTTTCTTCCATGACCGGGGGCTTGAGCAATAACGGAGGGTTGATACGATGAAATTTACATTATCCTGGCTTAAATCACATTTGGATACCACGGCTGATTTGGAAACAATCGTCAATACTTTGACCAAAATCGGCCTGGAAGTTGAAGAAGTTATTAATCCGGCGGCAAACTTAAAAGGTTTTGTAACGGCTCGTGCCGAAGACGTCCGGATGCATCCGGATTCCGACCATTTACACCTGTTGACGGTTAATACCGGCAAAGAAAAATTTCAGGTTGTCTGCGGCGCGCCGAATGTCAGGGAAGGTTTAATCGGTATTTTTGCACCGGCTGGTGTGGTTATTCCGTGTTATAATGAAGTTTTGAAAGTCGGAAAAATCCGCGGTCAGGAAAGCTTCGGCATGATGTGTTCCGAAAAAGAGCTTTGCATCGGCGAAGATCATACCGGTATTATTGAGCTAGCGGCTGATACACCGATAGGCGTGCCGGCGGCGGAAGTGTTAAATATTGATCCGGTTGTGGAGGTTTCCATTACGCCGAACCGGGCCGAATGTCTGGGGGTGCGCGGTATTGCACGTGATTTGGCAGCAGCCGGCCTTGGCAGCTTAAAGCCGCTTGAAATCAGAGAAATCAAAGGAACGTTTCAAAGCCCGGTTGCAATTAAAGTCGAGTGCCCTGACAATTGTCCGACTTATGTCGGCCGTTATATAAAAGGGGTTAACAATAAAGCCGAAACGCCGAAATGGATGAAAGACCGTTTAACCGCTATCGGCCTGCGTTCAATTTCGCCGTTGGTGGATGTGACCAACTACATTAACTATGATCTGGCGCGTCCGCTGCATGTGTTTGACGCCGATAAACTGGTTGGCGGATTGACCATACGGATGTCCGAAGAAGGGGAAAAATTTACCGCTTTGGATGAAAAAGAATATATCTTGGACGATAAATGTTTAGGTATTTGCGACGATGAAGGCATTCAGTGCCTGGGCGGTATTATGGGCGGTTTGGAAAAAGGCTGCTCAGATGAAACGACTAATGTTTTGTTGGAATCGGCACTGTTTAAGCCTGAATGTATTGCCCGGACGGGGCGTAAATACGGCATCGAATCGGATTCACGCTATCGTAATGAACGCTGGGTTGACCCGAAATCCAACATTTCCGGTTCCAATTATGCCACGGGACTGATTTTGGATATTTGCGGCGGCGAGCCGGCTGAGATGATTGTCTGCGGCAATGAGGATGTGCCTGAGCGTGTGGCTTATATCCGTCCCTCGCGCTTGAAAGATTTTATCGGGCTGGAAGTTTCGGCAGAAAAAATTGTTGAGATTTTGAACAAACTTGGTTTCAAGACCTCGGTTGAGGGTGATAAAATAAGAGCCGTGTCGCCAACCTGGCGCGGTGATATTGAGGGTGAGCATGATTTGGTTGAGGAAGTCGTGCGTATGATCGGCCTTGATGAAATTCCGGCCGAAAGTTTGCCGCATGACAAGTTTCCCAAACAGACATTGTCGCCAAAGCAGGCTAATGTGGTGGCCGTACGTCATGAACTGGCTGATCGCGGCATGTATGAAACGGTTACCTGGAGTTTTACCGATTCCGAAATTGCCGGCGATTTTCATAAATCCAATCAGCCGGAGAAAATTTTATTGCAAAATCCGATTGCGGCAGATTTAAATGAAATGCGTCCGTCGCTATTGCCGAACCTGCTTTTGGGTGCCAAAGACAATATTGCGCGCGGGTACGGAAATGTTTCGATTTTTGAAATCGGGCCGGAATTTTACGGTCGGCATCCGGGTGAACAAAGTGCGGTTGCCGCCGGTATCCGGGTCGGACAGACATCTAAAAAAGACTGGAGCGGAACAATGCGGGCTTTTGATGTTTTTGATGTTAAGGCTGATGCACTGGCTGCCATTGCCGCGGCTAAAGGACCGTATGAAAATCCGCAGATTACCCGTGATGCACCGGCATATTACCACCCGGGGCGGAGCGGTGCTTTGCGCTTGGGCAAAAACGTGCTGGCTTATTTTGGTGAGCTGCATCCTGCCGTGATAAAAAAACTCGGCTTGAAAGGACGTATTGTTGCGTTTGAAGTGTATTTGGACAATATACCGCTGCCGCGCAATACGCATGACAAAGCTAAGAAAAAATTAGAGCTTTCGTCGTTCCAGCCGGTTGACAAAGATCTGGCATTTGTGGTGAGCAAAGATACGGCTGCCGCCAACATTTTGGCCGCGGCTAAAAATGCCGACCGCGAATATATCAGCGATGTACGCATTTTTGATATATATGAAGGCGCCAATCTGCCGGAAAATAAAAAGTCAGTGGCTTTAAGCGTTACTTTCCAGCCCAAAGAACAAACCTTTACCGATAAAGATATTGAAAATCTGATGAACAAGGTTATTGTCGAGGTTGGCAAAAAAACCGGCGGTGAGTTGAGAAATTAAAAGAAAAGGAAAATTAAAAATGGCACTTAAAACAAATCGTAAAACCAATTATCCCGAATGGTATCAATGTGTTGTTTCCGAAGCGGATATGGCCGAAACCTCTGTTTCGCCGGGGTGTATGGTTATCAAACCATGGGGTTATGGCATTTGGGAACGAATCCGCGATATTTTTGACGTTCGCTTCAAAGAAACCGGTCATGAAAACGCTTATTTCCCGATTTTTATTCCGCTTTCGTTCTTCCAGAAAGAGGCAGAGCATGTCGAAGGTTTTGCCAAGGAAATGGCCGTTGTTACTCATTCAAAATTAACGGCTAAAGACGGCAAACTGGTGCCGGATTCAGAGTTGGATGAACCGTTAATCGTACGTCCGACCAGTGAAACGATTATTGCCGATTCTTTTGCCAAATGGATTCATTCTTACCGCGATTTGCCGGTTTTGGTTAACCAGTGGGCCAATGTTGTGCGTTGGGAAATGCGTCCGCGTTTGTTTTTAAGAACCCGTGAATTTTTGTGGCAGGAAGGGCACACGGCGCATGCTACGGCAGAAGAAGCCGAGGCCGAAACCAAACAAATGCTGGAAGTTTATCGTGAAGTGGCCGAAGAAAGCCTTGCTATGCCTGTGATTGTCGGCCGTAAACCGGAATATGACAAGTTTCCCGGGGCGGTAGACACGTATTGCATTGAAGCCATGATGCAGGACGGGAAATCTTTACAGGCCGGGACTTCTCACTTTTTGGGGCAGAATTTTGCCAAGTCGGCAAACATTACCTTTATCAATAAAGACAACAAACCCGAGTTTGCCTACACCACCTCTTGGGGTGTTTCCACCCGTTTAATCGGCGGGCTGATTATGACACATGCTGATGACGAAGGTATGGTTGTGCCGCCCAAGGTGGCGCCGTATCAGGTGGTTTTGGTGCCGGTCATCAAGAAAGCGGAAGACGAAGAAAAAGTGATGGCTTACGTTAATGAAGTATATGGCAGACTTCGTGCAAAAAACGCTTTTGGCGAAAAAGTCCGTATCAAGCTTGACAAGCGTAATAAATCAGGTGTTGACAAGTTTTGGGAGTGGACGCGCAAAGGGGCGCCGGTCATTTGTGAAATCGGTCCGCGTGATGTCGACAACAACGGCATGATGGCAAGAGAACGCATTAAACTCGGTCTGCCGGAAGGAAAAGAAATTGTCAAAGCAGATGATTTTATCGGCAGTATCGGTGACAGATTGGAAAAAATCCAGCAGGAAATGTTTAACCGCGCCAAAGCGCGACAAGATGCCAATATCCGTACCGATATTAAAACACCGGAAGAGTTTAAGGCCTACTTTGCCAACAACAATGAATGGATTGAAGACGGCAAACAAGGAAAAGTCGCTTTTGTCCGCGGTAAATGGAACGGCAGGCCGGAAACGGAAGAAATTTTGAAAGAGCTTAAAATTACTATTCGCTGCATACCGCTTGAACAAAGCGGTACAACCGGCAAATGTTTATTGACCGGTGAAGACTCAACGACAGACGTTATCTATGCCCGTTCGTACTAAAAGCACCAGCAGTTACCCCCGGGGTTACCCCGGGGATATCTATTTCATTAAGAATTTATCCATGTCAGATTTTTGATATTTCAAAGTTAAAATAACAAAACAAATTAATTCTGACCTCTGGTGTTGAAGTATGTCCCGCAATTTGAATATTTTCCTGCATAGTTTAAAATATAACTAAACGGACAATCTGATGAAACAAAAAAGTCAGCATCTTCGTCAATAATTTTGCAGGCGTCTTTCAAGCTAACCCGCTCGTTATCTTCTTTGGTTAATTTTACTTTGTCTGCAGCAATATTTTGCTCTTCAGCAACTTCAAGGACAATTAAGCGCTCTCTTAATGCTTCTATAAAATCCAACGCAGCCTTAAGACGCTCTTCTTGAGTTCCCCAATTATTGCTTTTATAGAAATCATCAATGTTATTATATTTTTTATCTGATGCTTTTGACAACAATGCCATTTGATCTTTTTCTGCTATTTCTATTTCTTCTTTGAATTTTTCTCTTACTTTGTTGGGATAATTAACCATTTCATATCCCTGCGTTTTGCAAAATTCCGGATAGGCATAAGTATGACGATATATTTCACCTACTGCCAAGCCTAAATGAAAAGCCGGTCTGTTCGTATCCGGCATGTATCTATCTTGTATTTCAAACATTCCGAAAACACCGACAAATGCTAAGATGGTGAAGATGATTGGAAACCTTGTTAAAAAACTTCTTTTTTGTTCATCAATATTTTGTTTTGAAGGTCTGAAGAAAAGAATTAAATGGGCAATGATGACTATAAAATCAGCGATATATTTAAAGTATTTAATTATAGGAAAAAATGACTCGTCTATCCCATAAGTTAAAACAGCTGTATAAAGCAGAAGAAGATTGGCTAAAATGTACCAGGTTCCTGAGCTTCCGAATGATCTGGCCCGTTTTTGTATTAATGCCGTCAAACAATATATAAACAACAAAAAGATAAAAATATATGACAGAAAGCTTATCGCACTAATTCTTAGTATTATCAAAAGCAGAAAAACAGCGGTTATATAAGGTATGCGGCCGATGGTTCCATTATAGGAAAAAAAGAGTTTTAATATATTAGATGAAAATAAAGTTTGATTTGCTTTTGTCAGAAACTGGCTTAACGGCATGGCTTTCTCCTTATACAAAGCCTATAATATAAAGTTTTAATTTTCAATATTAAAATTTACCTCACCCAATGACAAAAGCACCCATTAAAAAACCTCCCTTTTTTAAGGGAGGTTCTTCATGGCTGCTTTGCCTGGATAGGCGTCTGAGCTTTTAAAAAAGCCAGCCGCCATCTTATCGCCCGCCGACATTTTCCGGCGGGCACGGCGATTCCGAACATTGCTTCTCATCCAATGACAAAAAAGCCACCAAAA
>CALXUN010000002.1 GCA_944391705.1 uncultured Alphaproteobacteria bacterium | reverse complement strand
CCGCCGACATTTTCCGGCGGGCACGGCGATTCCGAACATTGCTTCTCATCCAATGACAAAAAAGCCACCAAAAAAAACCCTCATAAAGAGGGTTTGTGTTTCATCATAAATCTACCTGCCTCAAACATACTTGCCTGGATAGGCGGCTGACCTTTTTTAAAGGCAGCCGCCATCTTGTCGCCCGCCGACATTTTCCGGCGGGCACGGCGATTCCGAACATTGCTTCTCATCCAATGACAAAAAAGCCACCAAAAAAAAACCCTCATAAAGAGGGTTTTTTTGGTGGCTGCTTTGCCTGGATTCGAACCAAGATTAACGGAGTCAGAGTCCGCTGTCCTACCATTAGACGACAAAGCAATAAGCTTTCGTGTGTTGTTCATACGCTTTTTTATTTAAGAAGTCAAATCTTTTTTAATATCTTTTTTATAAAAATTTTGATATTACATGTTTATATTGTCTTGTGGAGGTTATTCATGTTTAAAAATGCCAATCAGAAAATTGTGGAATTTTTTAAATTATGGTGGGCGGGAAAAGAAGAAACTGATGAAATCACCCCGCGTCAGGCCAATGCCATCCAAAAAACAAGCTACCTGATTTCAAAAAAGGAATTTGAAAAAGCCTGTACACCGCCTTATGTTGCTGTTGCAGCGCAGCTGGGGACCGACAAACAACAGGTTTTTGAGGCTGCCGTTTATTATTTATGTACAATCGCTGTTAATGAACCCAAATATGAGAAAGCAATTATTCATGTCTTGGATTCTTATATGTCAGAGCATAAAAAAAATTCCGTACGGGTGGATTATATCAAAAATATGAAAGAAAAGTTCCATTTTTAATAATAGACCGACAAACAACTTAAAAGAGATTATATAAAAAAATATTTATTTTTACTTGACATATTTTTCTTTTTGTCATACGGTATTCTTGTTACTATATATAGGCGGACTGATTTGTAAAACAAGCTATATATAAACAAAGAAAGGAGACGTTATGTCTACGGGAACTGTAAAGTGGTTTAATTCCAAAAAAGGTTATGGCTTTATTCAACCGGAAACCGGCGGCAAGGATATTTTTGTTCATGTTACCAAATTGGAAGAAAAAGGAATTAAAAAATTATATGACGGACAAAAGGTCAGTTATGAAATTTATGATGACAGAGGGCGTATGGCAGCCGGTGAAATCCAGATTTTATCATAGATATATTTTTTGATTTTTCCTCTAAAAAGACTCTGCTTAAGAACTATCGGCAGAGCCTTTTACTTTTTAAGATGATGCGGCGTTTTTTTTAGATGCAATATCAATGACAATTTCCTTGTCAATGGTGTCATATCTGATTGTGGCCAATCCCTTACGGAAGGCCAATGCATATTTTCCGAAAAGCTCATAGCGCCACCCGTTTAAGGCCGGATTATTCTCATCATCGGTACCGCAGGCAATGTCGCGCAGATTTTTTTCAGACGCGACCAGATAAGAAACAATACCGTTTTGTTCGCTTTTGATTTTTAAAAGCAGCCGCAAAACTTCCATTAAAGCACCTGCAGCTCCCGGAATGCTGACTTGTTTGGAGCAGTCCATTTTGCGCAAATTGCTGTCAGGCGGCATTTTACGGGCATGATCGAGGACATCCAGAATTTCTTTGCCGAGTTTGCCTCTGGCAATGTCCCGGTTGATATTACGGACTTTGGCCATTTCTTCAATGGTTTTCGGTGCGGCGGCAACGATGTTTAGCAGCATATCGTCTTTTAAAATCGAATGCCGTGGTGTGTTATGCAGCATGGCGCGTCGTTCCCGCCAGGCGGCCACTTCTTTGAGCATGGTAAGAAAAGACAGGCTGTGCGCCGAATGACGGATTTTCTGCCAGGCATTGTCCGGATCCGGTTTATATAAGTTTTCATCGCATAAAGCGGCTGTTTCCTCGTCAATCCAGTGTTCACGTCCCTGTTCTTTAAGTTTCTGCTCAAGATATTGATAGCAGGGAATTAAAAATGTAACGTCTCTTAAAGCATATTCCAGTTGTTTTTTTTCAAGCGGGCGCCTGCTCCAGTCGGTTAAGCGGCTGGACTTATCAAGATCAACTTTGGTTATCATTTGTACCAGCGTGCCGTAACTGACGGACGGACCAAACCCGCAGACCATAGCTGCAATCTGGGTATCAAAAACCGGGGTCGGGATTTTACCGGTCATGTTATAGAATATCTCAATATCCTGGCGTCCGGAATGGAAAACTTTTAAAATCTTTTCATCGGCCAGAATATCAAAAAAAGCGCTGAAATCCAAATCAGGTGCCAACGGATCAATAATGGCGGCATCATCAATCCAGCCGATTTGCAGCAGGCATAATTTCGGATAATAACTCTTTTCGCGGACAAATTCGGAATCTATCGTGATAAATGCCTGTTGCTTTAATTCAAGGCACAGTGTTTCCAAATCAGCCGTATTGTCAATTATTCTCATCATCGTTTCCGTTTTAGTTGATTTTTTAATATACGCCGGATTGCTTAATATTTTTTTAATTTTATTGTTGCTTTTCTTCTCAAACAGCTCTAAAAACAAAAAAGTTGTTTTAACAAAACTTATGAGGATAAAATGAACGAATATCGGACTCATACTTGCGGCGAGCTGCGCCGTGAAGATATCGGCAAAGAAGTTAAACTTGCCGGCTGGATACATCGCAAACGTAATTTGGGTAATTTGTGCTTTGTTGATTTGCGCGATCATTACGGCATTACCCAGTGTGTGGTGGATTCTTCGTCCGATTTGTTTGAAAAAATTGAAAATACCCGCGTGGAAAGTGTTGTCGGTTTTGAAGGCGAAGTGGTGGAACGTGAAAGCATCAATAAGAACATGCCGACCGGCGATATCGAAATCAAGGTTAAATCCATGACTGTTTATTCGGAGGCTGATGTTTTGCCGATTCAGGTTTTCGGTGAAGACGACGCACCGGAAGAGTTGCGTTTGAAATATCGTTTTCTGGATTTGCGCAAGGAAAGAATCCATAATAACATTATCTTGCGTTCAAAAGTGATTGCGGAAATGCGCCGGCTGATGACCGAACAGGGCTTTACCGAATATCAGACCCCGATTTTGACGGCTTCATCACCGGAAGGGGCACGCGACTTTTTGGTACCGTCGCGCATCAATCCCGGCAGGTTTTATGCTCTTCCCCAGGCGCCGCAGCAGTTTAAGCAACTTTTGATGGTCTCCGGCTTTGACAAGTATTTTCAGATTGCCCCGTGTTTCCGTGATGAAGACCCGAGAGCCGACCGCAGCCCGGGCGAGTTCTATCAGCTTGATATGGAAATGTCCTTTGCCACTCAGGAAGATGTTTTTAAGGTTTTGGAATATACCATGGGCGGGGTTTTTAACAAGTTTGCCAACGGCAAAAAAGTTGATCAGGCACCGTTTGTGCGTATTCCATTTAAGGAAGCCATGCTCAAATACGGTTCGGACAAGCCGGATCTTCGCAATCCGCTTGTTATTGCCGATGCAACGGCATTCTTTAATCATTCCGGTTTCGGCTTATATGATACAAAAGCCGCAAACGGTGAAAAAATCCGCGCGATTTTGGCACCATCTGCCGGTGATAAACCGCGTTCCTTCTTTGACAAGTTTGACGCTTTTGCCAAAGAAGAAAACATGGGCGGCATGGCTTATGTTGCTTTTTCGGCAAACGGGGCCAAAGGAATCGCCAAATATTTTTCAGAAGATAAATTAAACGAGTTAAAACAAACTTTCGGGGCAAAAGAAGGTGATGCCGTTTTGTTTATGGGCGGGGTTGAAAAACTTGTTAATAAATTTGCCGGAAAAGTGCGCAACAAACTTGGCGAAGATTTAGGCTTATATGACTACAATGCTTTCAAACTGTGCTGGATTGTTGATTTTCCGATGTATGAAGAAAATGAGGAAACAGGCGTGGTCGAGTTTTCTCATAATCCGTTTTCCATGCCGCAGGGCGGAATGGATGCTTTAATGAACAAACACCCGCTTGAAATTCTGGCTTATCAGTATGATATGGTCTGCAACGGGGTGGAACTGGCCTCAGGCGCGGTCCGAAACCATAAACCGGAAATTATGTATAAAGCGTTTGAAATTGCCGGTTATGACCATAGCGTGGTGGATAATAAATTCGGCGGTATGATTAATGCTTTTAAGTATGGTGCGCCGCCGCACGCCGGCGGAGCTCCGGGCATTGACCGTACGGTTATGCTTTTGCTTGATGAACCGATTATCCGTGACGTGATTATTTTCCCGCTTAACGGCAAAGCGCAGGATTTAATGATGCAGGCGCCGAATACGGTTACCGAAAAGCAGTTAAAAGAGCTTCACATCAAGCTGGATTTGGATGATAAGTAAAGGTTTTTTGTTATTGTCAGAACCGTCTCTTTAAGGGGCGGTTTTTTTATGTTTTATTAAAAAACAGATTTCTAAGGCGGATTAGCAAAAAGGTGATAGCCTATTGTTTAGATTAAAAAAGCAGCACGGGGGAATATTTTAGGAGGGTAAACGCAAGTTGCGGACAACGAAACAAAATGCCCTTAAGGGTTTGGTTAATTTGTAAACATCAGGAGGTTATCATGGAAAAACAAAAGAACAATATGCAGGCTTCTTCAAAACCGACAAAAGAAACGGCATCCAAAGGCGGCTGCGGTTGCGGATGCAAGACGGCACCGGTAGACGATGAGGAAGTTGTTGAAATTGAAGAAGAGGACTGGAAATATTAAAATTTTCGGGAGAAAAATCATGAAGGACATGATTTCAGCCTCGGGCAAAAAAAATCCGGCATCCGTTGTGGCCAGCAGGCCGCATGATTTACGCAGTTTGTGGAATTATTTTTTTGATTCCAGCGGTGCGGAAATGAATGACCCGGAACCGAAAATTGAGGTTGTCGAAGGAAAAAAGGCTGTTAATGTCGTGGCCGAAATTCCGGGAATCAAGGAAGGCGATCTTGATCTTAAGATTTCTCAAGACGGCTATCTGACGATTTCGGGTGAAAAACGCCATATGACGGAAGATGCCACGGATGACAATTATTTTTCGGAAATTTCTTACGGGATGTTTAAAAGAACAATTCCGCTGCCATGGGATCTGGATTATGAAGCGGCGGCCGCCGATTATGATGACGGCGTACTGACGGTTAATATTCCGAAATCCAAGGCCGAAAAACAGAAATACAAAAAAATCAGCGTGAAAAAGAAAAAGCCGGAAAACAAAAACAAGGCTTAAAATTTTTGGCGCTAAAAAAAGTCCCGTTCATCATTAAAAGATGAGCGGGGTTTTTGTTTAGATTTCAAAGTTCAGGTTTTTAAAGCTGTCCAGCGGAACAACTTTACCTGAACCTTCACCGTAAGCGACATCAACTTTATCGCCGGCCTTTTCAGGCTGTTTTGTAAATAGTGGCTGAAGATTGTTGAGAGTTGACTATTTAACTAAAATTTAAGCAAAAAATTTTATGGTGCTATTAAATATAAAAGATTATTTTAAAGGGCTGTCATGAACTTAATGAAGTTTCGAAATATTATCAGTGTTATGCTTATGCCGGTGTTGGCTGCGGCAATAGTCATTTCGCCGGCATATGCCAAGATGACAAGGCTTTCTCCCGATAATTTTGATGAGATGTATGCTTTGGCGGCCTCCGGCAATGTCCGGGCGTTGTATGAAGCCATACATCGCGGTATGAATATTAACGCAACAAATGTTTATGGTGATACCGGGCTTTGTGTGGCGGCAAAAAGACGGGATACGAGAGCTTACAATACTTTCCGCATGGCGGGCGCAAATCCGAAACATCCCTGCACATGGAAGATTCCTTATTATGACTCTTTTGTAAATTCAGATGCCGTTCAGGCCGGTGCTGTTTGGAGAAGTTCTGAATATTCGCCGCCGGTTTACAGAATGGAAAAATCAACATCAAAATATTGGATAATGGCAGGAGGAGCTGCTGCACTTGGAACAGTAGCCGTTTTACTTTTTAGCGGCGGAAGTGGTGGCAGCGATGATAGTTCCTCGGAAGAAAATACCAGCGGCGAAACGGGCAGTGATTCCGATAGCGGCAGTGAAACCAACAGCGATGAAACAACCTCGACGGAAATTTCGGATACAACTGCCAATAGTCTTGCCACGCCATACTCCGGAAGGCAACCTTTGATGATTATACCTTTATCCGAACCGGTGCCTGCTTCCCGTCCGGGAGCGGATTTTGTGCCGGCATTTGCTTACCAGAATATCGAAAGAGTGCGTTACATTAACCGTACCATGACGGATTTGATGCAGGATAATTCGTCTGATAAAGATGAGCGTATAAGCATTGTTTCCAATAATTATTATCATGATATCAAATCACATGGCGGTATTAGCGGTTATGAAGAAAGGTTATTCGGATTCAGTGCCTTGTATGATAGAAAAGCAACGCCTCATACCAGATACGGCATCGGATTCGGTATTTACCGGGCAGATACCGATTTTGACAATGGCGTCAACCGGGATGATTATTTGTTTGAAGTTTATAATCCATATTGGTTTGATTATGAACGCTGGGGCGCGCTTATTATGCCGTATGCCGGTTACAGCGACGGTGATTATGACCGCCGGGAAAATTCTAAAAAATACAGCGCGGATTTAAAAGCCTGGTATTACGGCTTAAACAACCGTATTTACCTTAAAAATCAGGCTGCCGGTTTAGAAATCCGGCCGACGGCAGAATTAAACCTGAACGGCATTTATCAAGATGATTTCAGCGAAGATGACGGGCTTTCGGTTAAAGGCAAAAATATGTTTTCAGCCGAGGCCGGGTTAGGCGCTTATGTTTCCAAGGCGGCGGATTTCGGGGAAAACGGCCGGCTTAATTTCAAATTCGGCGGTATGTATTATTACGAATTGAATGATGATGCGTACCAAGGCTTAAATGCCCGTTTTGCCGGCATGAACGGCATGTATTATCTTGACGGATATGATAACCGCCGCAGCCACGGCATCATCAGCTTAAAAGCCGACTATGAATTGAAAGGCTGGAATTTATATGCCGAGGTTATGCGCCTGCTTGAACATAATGATAATATGGTTTATAATGCCGGCTTAAAGTACAGCTTTTAAATAAGGGAGATTTTAATGGCGGCCGAAAATGTCCGGCGTCTGACGGTTTGGCGCTTTGTATGGAAATATGCCGTACAGGCAAAATATTTGCTTATAAGTTTTTTGCTGTTGTTTTTGGTGACGGCATTTGTGTTACGGCTGCAAAACTATATTGCTGCCGAGATGATTGGTTTTATTTCGCAAGCCGGTAATTATCCGGATATCGCACAGATTTTGCTTAAATATCTCGGGTTTATGTTGCTGGTGCTGCTTGCCGGTGGTACCATAGAAATTATCCGGCGCAAGGTGGAAGCCCGGTTTGTGCCTTTTGCCACATTGAAAGTTTCCAAAGATTTGTTCGTGATGGTGCATAAGCATTCAGCCCGTTTTTTTGAGGAAGAGATGTCCGGCAATATTTCCGGCAAAGTACGCAACATCATCAATAGCGTTGAACACTTTTATTTTAATGTTTTGTTCGGTTTTTCGATGCCGATTATTGAAATGGGTATGAGCCTTTGCTTTATAGCTTTTGCCAACACAAAGCTGGCGCTGATTTTAGGGTTGATGAATTTGTTCTTTTTATTGGTGGCGGTTTATCTCCGCAAGCAGATTACGCCGTATTCGGCAATGAAGGCCAAACTTAATGCTGCTGCCAACGGCATTTTCGTGGACGGGGTGACAAACAGCCAGCTGGTTAAGAGCTTTGCTAATTATTTTTATGAAAAAAGGCTTTATTTCAAAGCGGCGCGCGATGCAGCTGTTGCCCAGCAACGTGCAATGAACAAAGATTTGATGGTGCGTTTTGTGTCGCAGCTTATTTTTGATTCGATGACCATTGTTTCTTATGCTCTGATTTTTTATTTCTGGTACAAATATGATTTAAGCGTGGCGAATGTTGTGCTTTCCTCGTCGTTAATTATGTCATTGGTTAATGCCGTGCGCAACATGAGTTATTTTGCCAGCAATTTTGCTGAAGTTTACGGCATCATTCAGGACGGGCTTGATTTACTCGCTATCCCGAATGAAGTGGAAGATAAACCGGATGCAAAAGTTTTGAAGGTTAAAGAAAACCGTATTGATTATGATAAAATTACTTATCACTACAAAAACGGCAAGCCTTTGTTTAAAAATTTCAGTCTGCATATTGCCCCGAATGAAAAAGTGGGGCTGGTCGGGCATTCCGGCAGCGGAAAATCAACCCTGATTAAGCTTTTAAGCCGATATTATGATTTGCAAAAAGGAAAAATTTTAATCAGCGGGCAGGATATTGCCGATGTCACCCAGGAAAGCCTGCGTAAAAACATTGCCGTTATTCCGCAGGAAAGCACGCTGTTTAACCGTTCAATCATGGAAAATATCCGTTACGGCAACCCGAAAGCAAGCGATAAACAGGTGATTGCCGCAGCTAAAAAAGCTTATATTCATGATTTTATTATGAGTCTGCCGAACGGTTACCAGAGCAAGGTCGGCGAGCGGGGCGTGATGCTTTCCGGCGGCGAGCGGCAGCGAATCGCTATTGCCCGGGCGATTTTGAAAAATGCCCCGGTTCTGATATTAGATGAGGCCACTTCGGCTTTGGACAGTGAAAGCGAACGTTATATTCAACGCTCCTTAAAAACGCTGATGAAGGGCAAAACCGTGATTGCCATTGCCCACCGGCTTTCTACCTTAAACGAGATGGACCGGCTGGTGGTGATGGATAAGGGAAAAATCGTGGAAACCGGAAAACATCAGGAATTGCTTGAGAAAAAAGGCGCTTATTATAAGTTTTATGAAATGCAGGCTGCCGGATTTGAACGCTAAAATCCTTAAGTTTGAAAAGGTAAAGCAATAATGTTTGATTCGTGGATGCCTGGTACTCGCTATCGCTCTTAAGGCATGACAGAAAACAGGTACGGGTACATGACAGCCTGAGGGTTGGAAAGAGAAGTCAAAAAAAGAAATCTGCCGCAACAAAAGTTACGGCAGACCTTTTAGGGGAAAATATTATTTTTTTGCAGCTAGGGAACCGCTTAAAACAATATTTCCGTTTTTTATGCCCGAAAGCCGCGTATAGGGATTGCCGCCTTTAAGCATAAAACGCTCTTATATTAGTAGTATTTCCAAGCAACTTCGCATGTCGTACTTGTACAAGAACAAGCATTAACCGCACTGGTAACGCTCATCGGCGTTGGGTTTTTATCTGCGCCCGGAACGGCGATAGCTGTACAAGCACCTGTACCAGTACCATCACACTTTACACTTTTATCATCAGAAATTCCTAAATAAACAGCATCAACACCTTTTCCTGTAGCGTCCCCTCCTGTGCCTGTAACGCCGGATGTATTACCATTTGTACCAGCAGAAATAGCAATCAAACCGGAAGCCTGACCGGAACCCCAGTCGCCGGTTGCGAGGGTAACGCATGCTTCGGATGATAAACCGCTGTATACAATGCTGAACGCTTCATTATCACCACTGCCGCGGCCACCGGAAGCACCGATTTTTACCTCACCGCCAAAAGCGTTTGACAGTGTTTGAGCATTATTACTACCAGTTTTTATCATGTCTTCCGGAACCACACCGAATTTAATGGCTTGCGCATTATCCAAACCGTCATAATCGCCTTGCGAAGAGAACAACGTACGGATGTTGGCAACCAACATGGAAACTTGGTCTGTTGTTTTGTTGATTTTGTATTTGTTCATGGCTTTGGAATAACCGGCAATACCACCAACCGACAGAACGCCGATAATCGCCAAAACGCCCAACATTTCGACCATCGAACGGCCGTTTTCATTAATATGTTTCATAGTAACCTTCCTTTTTTGTAAGTAAAAATCCTTAAAAAAAATCGCTTTCAAAAACCAAAAGCGACCGGAAGTAGACAACTATGACAACGATATAGCGCGGTATATTGACCGCAAGGCTTATTCTACCGCCTTCCGGTCATTTTATAACAAACAACCAGTCGGCGTATAATGTTTAACGTCCTATACTTGCAGACGCGTTGTCATGGAATGTCTAATTCCCAGACGGCCAACACAGCCATCCTGATTTTAAGGATAAAAAAAACCGCCAAAAAAGTCAATCAGACAATGGATATATAACTTTTGTTATGACAGCTGAGGTGAATTGCCGGGCTTTATAAGGAAGAAGGATGTTTGATGTGTGGATGCCTTATACTCGCTGTTGCTCTTAAGGCATGACGGAAAGAGCGGATGACCTTTTTTATACGCCGGCTGTTTATATGTTGGAAATTTTAGCTTGCAAATTTGCAAGCTTGCCTTATATTTTGGCGTAGGTTATGTGATAATTGTTTTTTTAAGGAGATGTTTTATGCCTTTGATTTCTATGCGTCAGATTCTTGACCATGCAGCCGAAAACGGTTACGGCGTTCCGGCTTTTAATATTAATGATATGGAACAGATTATTGCCGTTTTGCAAGCCGCGCGTAAAGTTAACGCACCGGTGATTTTGCAAACCTCAACCGGTGCGCGCAAATTTGCCGGCGATCCGATGATTCGTCATATGGTTCAAGCCGGTATTGAGATGTTCCCGGAACTACCGATTTGTTTACATCAGGATCATGGTTCATCGGTTAATATCTGCCAGTCGGCTATCGTTAACGGTTATTCTTCGGTGATGATGGACGGTTCTTTGGAAGCAGACGGCAAAACGCCTTCTTCTTATGAATATAATGTTCATGTCACCAAAGAAGTTGTGGCGCGCGCGCATGCCGTCGGTGCTTCGGTTGAAGGCGAGCTGGGCGTTATCGGTTCTCTGGAAACCGGCAAAGGCGATAAAGAAGACGGCCACGGCGCTGAAGGCGTGATTGACAAGAAACGTTTGGTAACCGATCCGGATGAGGCTGCCCGTTTTGTGGCTGAAACCAATGTTGATGCCCTGGCGGTTGCGGTGGGTACCTCTCACGGCGCTTATAAATTTACCCGTAAGCCGGACGGTGAAATTCTGGCAATTGACGTGATTGAAAAAATTCATAAAAAACTGCCTAATACCCACATGGTTATGCACGGTTCTTCTTCGGTTCCGCAGGAATTGCAGGATTTAATCAATGCCTACGGCGGTGCTATTCCGCAGACATACGGCGTTCCGGTGGAAGAAATCGTCCGCGGCATTAAGTCCGGCGTACGCAAGGTTAATGTCGACACCGACTGCCGGATGGCCATTACCGGTGCTATCCGCCGTTTGTTTGTCGAAAACCCGAAAGAATTTGACCCGCGCAAGTACTTGAAACCGGCCATTGAAGAAATGCAGAAGGTTTGCGAAGCGCGTTATATTGCTTTTGGTGCAGCCGGCCATGCCGATAAAATCAAAGTTGTGCCGCTTTGTGAAATGGCCAAACGTTATTAATTTTTAACTTTTAAGACTGGGAGCGCGTCCCGGCTGCATGTGCTGCCGGGGCGTGTTTTTGTCTCTGGCCGCTGCAAGAACTGCCGTTATGAATGCGTTGTTGTTTCCGTTTTTTGCAGGCGCTTTTTTGCCATAACATCAACGGAAAATTTCAGGCGAATCGTTAAATCATAACCGTATTTGGCGGCTGTTTTGTTGATGACGGTCCAAGGGTTGCGCCGGGTGTTGTTTTCCAAAGAATGCAATGATGCCGGGTTGATGCCGTAAATCTGAGCGACATCACGGACGGTCAGTTTATTTTCTTTACGCAGGCGGTTTAAGGTTTTACCGAGTTCTTCACGTATCAATCCGCTGACCAGGTGGATATATTCGTCATTTTCCGGTTTGAATGCATAAATCATGTTTATAAGCTCCTGTTGTTTAAGTTTAAAAACAAAACCGCTTTGAAAAAATCCAAAGCGGGGAGCTAACAAACTGTACAAACTCAGTCTCTGTTATTCGTGCATAAAAGCCTTATTTCCAGAACTCCCCTTGCAAGGAGTTTGTTTGTAAGATGTTTGTTAGACACCACCGCCAAACGGCGGCAATGTTTATATTAATTCAATACCTGATTTTTGCAAGGCATTTCTTTTATATAACTCCGAGCAAACAAAACCACCTTAAAAACTTTAAGGTGGGGAGCCGTAAAACTGTAACTACTCAGTCTCCCTTATTCGAGCAAAAGCCTTATATCGGGAACTCCCCAAAAGAAGGAGTTGTGTAGTTAAGATGTCTTACGGACACCACCGCCAAACGGCGGCAATGTTTATATTAATTCAATACCTGATTTTTGCAAGGTGTTTTTTTTAAGGCTTTTTGAATATAAAAAAAGCTCTCCGTATAAAAAAGAGAGCTTTGTTAAAATCTGACATATGTTATTTGGCCAAGATATCTAAGATTTTTTTGTTGGCAATATCAAGCGAAGTGTTGTCAAACACGGCAACTTCGCTGGCCAGGCGGTCAAGCGCCTGTTCATAAATCTGGCGTTCGCTGTAAGATTGTTCGGCCAGATTCTCATTGCGGTATAAGTCGCGGACAACCTCGGCAATTGCGACCGGATTGCCGGAATTGATTTTGTTTTCATATTCCTGGGCGCGGCGGGACCACATAATCTTTTTGATTTTGGGCTTGCCTTTTAATGTGCTTAAGGCATCATTAATG
Source organism: uncultured Alphaproteobacteria bacterium (assembly GCA_944391705.1). Taxonomy (GTDB): domain Bacteria; phylum Pseudomonadota; class Alphaproteobacteria; order RF32; family CAG-239; genus CAAFZY01. Next base: position 107,158 of record CALXUN010000002.1, on the reverse strand, counting down.
GTGGAAGCCTCCGAAATTTTGCGCAGGCCGACGTGTTCAACCTTGGAAACAGGAATCCGCAAAGTCATTTTATCCTTGTCAAAATTAACCACCAGCAACTCCAGCTCGCTTCCGGCTATTGTCTGTTTGGAGATGTCGGAAACTTTGCCGACGCCGTGGGTCGGGTAAACAACATATTCTCCGGCATTAAAGGCCAGAGACGGTGTTTTTTTGGTGCTCATATGCTCTCCTTTGTCTGATTTTTTTGTTTGGAACAAAATGGAATATACCACATTTTTGGGTCCAAATCTACCCCTAAAATTAAAAAAAATTAAAAATTTTTATTTTTTCGGAAACAGACCGGTTTGACGTAAGGCTTCGCCAATGACCATGACCGCCGAAACCGCAACGTTGATGGAGCGGGCATTTTTGTTCATCGGAATTAAAAGCCGGGCATCGGCCAGCTCATGCACTTGTTCCGGAACGCCTGCACTTTCCCGCCCCATTAAGATAATATCGTTGGGGCGGAATTCAAACGCCGTATATGGTTTTGAGGCATGCGTGGTTAAAAGTACCAGTCTGCCGTATTCTTCCGGGTGCTGCCGCCGGTATTCCAAAAAATCAGCCCAGGAGTTGTGGCGGCGGTATTGCACTATATCGAGATAGTCCATGCCGGCCCGGCGCATGGCTTTTTCATTAAACAAGAAACCGCAGGGCTCAATAATGTCCAAAGGTAAATCAAGACACGCTCCTAAACGCAGGAGTGTGCCGGTGTTCTGGGGAATGTCTGGATGGAACAGGGCTAAACGCATTTTTTTTAAATCTAGAGTTCAGACGGCTTATGTTAAGCCGTCTTTTGCTTTTTTTTAAGAGTTGGCGTTGGCGGCTGCGGCCGGGTTTTGGTTGTTTTCGGTAGCTTTACGGGCGTTATAAACGGCGGCAAAGTCTATCGGATTTAACATAAACGGCGGCAGGCCTCCTTCGGTTAAACACTGGGTAATGACATTGCGGGCAAACGGGAATAAAAGCCGCGGGATTTCTATACCCAAAACCGGCTCAATATGTTCTTCGGGCAGATTTAAGGTTACGACCGCAGCATAGGAAAGCTCCAAAATGAAAAGCTTTTCGTTATCAATATCGCCGTTTAAAGCCAGATTTAACGTAACGTTGTAGCCTGAATTTTCAAGAGGCTGCCATTGAACATTCATATCCACCTGTAAAGAGGGCTGTTTGTTCATTTTGGTAAAGATGGCCGGCGCATGCGGAATTTCAAGTGATAAGTCCTTAATATACTGGGTGTTTATCATAATTGCCGGTGTGGTGGCATTTTCGGCGGTGTTTTCACTCATCTTCTTTTCCTTTATCTTAAAAATAAAATTAACTTTTTTATTACATAACGCAAATATTCCAATCCGTCAAACATAATAGTTGATAATGTTGAGAAAAGCTTTTATATATTATAAATAGTTTCAAATAAAGAGGTATAAAGATGTCTGCTTATCTGGATATAATTTTTTTGCTGGTGGTTGCGGTTTTGATTTTTGCCCGGCTGAGAAATGTTCTCGGCACCCGGCCTGAAGACGACAAACCTGCGGGTAAGGTTCAGACGCGTCTGGTTTCCCGGGAAGAATTTGAAAAAGCTTATGAAAATGTCCGCCGCGAAATAGAACAAAAAATGAATGTTGCTTCCAAGACAGAGGAAGTCAAGGAGGATAATCTCGAAGGTCTGGATAAGGTTTTGTATTCCATTCCCCATTTCAGCCGGGGGGATTTCTGCCGCCGCTGCAGCAAAGCCTTTGAGATGATTTTAAGTGCTTTTGCCGCGCGTGATGAGGAAACTTTGAAAATGCTGACCGGTAAAAAGCTGTTTACCAAATTTCAGGAAATTATCAAACAACGTGCAGAAGAAGGCATTACCGCCGAAACGGACTTAATCAAAGTGGACGAGCTTTGTATTGAAGATGCTAAAATCTCTTCCAAAGGAATCGCCCAAATCGTGGTCAAATTTGTCAGTGAACAAATCAATCTTTTGAAAAATGCCGCCGGTGAAGTCATCGAAGGTGATGAAAATTTTGTGCAGAAAATTACGGATATCTGGACGTTTGAACGTGATATTAATTCAAATTCGCCGGTGTGGCTTTTGGTATCAACCAAAAAACACGCTTAAAAAAAGAAAGGGTTAAATGAAACGAATCGGACTTTTATTGCTGCTTTTGGGGCTTTTTTCCTGCAGCGTGCGGGAAAAAACACCGCCGCAGGTTATTTTGGGCGCAGAGCAGGGCATTGAACTGCAGCCGGCAGGTTGGTCCGATTTGAAAAATTTTAACGGCGATGATTTAAAAGAGGCTATTCCGGCTTTTGAATTAAGCTGTCAGGCCGTGCTTGAGAAGCCGGAAATCCTGAGTATGGCAAAAATAAAAATAGAGCCGGCGGCATATACCAAAATCTGCCGGCGTTTTTTGGCGGCTGATATGGCTGAAACCAAAGATTTTAAGCGCTTTCTGGTTGAAAATTTCCGTCCGTATCTGGTGCTTGAAAATCTTAATCCGCAGGGAAAGTTTACTTCTTATTATGAAGCGGAAATCAGAGCCTCGAAACATAAGCACGGTAAATATCAATACCCGATTTACGGCCGGCCGAATGATTTGTTGGAAATCAATTTAAAGGATTTTGATAAAACTTTGCCGAACCGGCGTTTGCTGGGACGGGCGGCGGACGGCAAAGTGGTGCCGTATTATACCCGGGCGGAAATCAGCCGCAACGGCGTTGATGCGCCGGTGGTTTTGTGGGGTGATGATGCGGTGGATATTTACCTGATGCAGATACAAGGTTCGGCGGTTGCTCTTTTAGATGACGGAACGGCGGTGCGAATCCGCTATGCCGACAATAACGGGCATGAATTTGTCGGTATCGGCAGTATTTTATTAAAGAAGGGGTTGTTAAAACCGGGACAGGCGTCCATGGATAAAATCCGCGACTGGCTGAAGCAAAATCCGGAACAGGCCAGAATCAGCATGGATGAAAACCCGCGTTTTATTTTTCACCGGCTTTCGGATGCGCCGGGGCCGGTCGGCGCTTTGGGCGTGCCTCTGACTGCCGGGCGGAGCTTGGCAGTTGACAACCGTTATATTCCTTTAGGAAGTTTAATCTGGCTTGTGACAACCGGGCCGGATAAAAAGCCGATAGAAAAACTGGTGGCGGCGCAGGATATCGGCGGAGCCATCAAAGGTGCCGTGCGCGGCGATTATTTCTGGGGACACGGCGAAGAGGCGCTGCTGTCGGCCGGAAAAATGAATGCGCCCGGGCAGTACTATATTTTGCTGCCGCGCCATGCCGAGGTAAAAATCAGTGACTGATAAGGATGATGACGAATTTTGGCAGGAAACCGTCCGCGGCATAAAACCGCTGCCGGAAAAAAACGTTGTGCCGGCCGTTAAAAAAACATTTTTAAAGAAAACCCAAAAAGAAGATATTGTGCCGCTTAAACTTTTTAAGCATGAGCTTGGCTTAGGAACTCATGCTGATATTGACCGCAATACCATGCGGCGGTTTAAACGGGGCGAATTTCCGGTCGAGGGCGTGCTTGATTTGCACGGTTATACGGAAGACAAGGCTTATGATGCCGTCCGGCGTTTTGTAACCGAATCGTATTTGGCCGGTAAAAGATGTGTCATGATTATAACCGGCAAAGGGCTTTACCACCGGGATGAAGATGTTTTTCAGCCTAAAGGGGTGTTGCGTGAACGGGTGCCGCAATGGCTTAATCAGGATAACTTAAAACAACTTATTCTGACTTACATTCATCCTTCGGCCAAAATGGGCGGAGAGGGCGCCTTGTGCCTGTTGCTCAGGCGCAGCCGCAGTTGATTTTTTTATACCTTAAACGGAATTTTCCCGTAAATAAAATTACTGATGCAGTTTGGGAGAATCGAACCGAACCAGGCGGCAAAACGCATCGGCCAGGGAAAAGTTATCAGACCCTTGTTTTTTTCTATGCCGGCGGCAATGATTTCGGCGGCATTTTCGGCTTCCATGAAAAACGGCATCGGGCAGGTGTTTTTATCTGTGATACGCGAACGGACGAATCCGGGACAGATGACGTTTAGCTGTATGTTTTCCCTGGCTAAACGAATCCGCATAGCTTCGCCGTATGCTTTCACGCAGGCTTTGGATGCGCTGTATGACGGACATCCGGCAAGCCCGTGATAGCCGGCAATGGAAGAAACGACGGCAAGGATGGCGCTTTCACCGGAGTTGTTCCGCCGGCGGTATATTTCAATACCGGGTGTAAGCGTATTTAAAACGCCAAAAATGTTAATGTTAAAGGTGTTATAAATATTTTCGGGCGTTTCTTCCCCGGTAGATACGCCGGCGTTGGCAAATATCAGGTTGAGCGGGGCGGTTTTTTCACATTCTTCAATCCAGGCGGAAGTCTTTTCACGGTCGGTTACATCAAGAATTTTTGTATGGACGTTAACCCCAAACCGCGCACATTCTCCGGCCACGTTGTTGAGCCTTTCGGCGTTGCGGCCGCATAAAAACAAATGTCCGGCATTTTGTTTGGCATAGTATAAGGCCAGAGCTTCACCGATGCCGGATGAGGCACCTGTTATTAAAATGTTTTTTATGTTTTTATTCATGAGAAATTCCTAGTAATATATTAACCGGTAGGAAATATACTACAAAAAATTTGAAATAAAAAGGAGAAAAGTTTTGCAATTGTCCAGTATGACCGGTTTTGCAAGGCATAAAGCCGAATTTGCATATCAGAATAAAAAATATGCCTGGGTATGGGAATTTAAAAGCGTTAATGCCAAAAATATGGATGTTAAAACCCGTTTGCCGCAATGGCTGGATGATATGGATGAAAGCGTCAAAGGTATTTGCGCCAAAGTTTTTTCCCGCGGCAGTTTCAATGTTTCCCTGGAAATGGAAGTTGAAAATATTAAGCCTGATGTTGAAATCAATACACTTTTGCTGGAAACACTGGTAGAAAAGGCACAAAATGTTTACCGGCAAAAACCGGAGTTCTTTGCCAAGCCGTCGCCGGCAGAATTTTTGAGAGTGGGCGGTGTGGTCAGAGTACTTGAGGGCGCGCCGGACGAGGAAGAAAAGGCTGCTTTGAAGCAGGCTCTTAATCAAAGTCTGTATGCTGCGGCCATGGCTTTGAAAAAGGACAGGATGCGGGAAGGCAAAAAAATCGGTAAAGTCTTAAAACAAATTTTGGATAATATCCGAGCCATGACCGAAAAGGCCGGTCAAATCAGTGAGACGATGCCTGAAAAGTTAAAAGAAAAAGTAAGCCGGCAAATTAAGGAGCTGGCCGGTGATGCCGGCATTTCCGAAGACAGGCTTTATCAGGAGGCGTTGTTTTTGATTATGCGTGCCGATGTCAAAGAAGAGATTGACCGCTTGTTTGCACATATTAAAACGGCCGAAGAACTTTTGGAAGCAAAAGCCCCGGTCGGGCGCCGGCTGGATTTTTTGTGCCAGGAGCTTAACCGAGAGGCCAACACCCTGTGTTCCAAATCAATGGATATTGTCCAAACCCAGTGCGGTATGGCCTTAAAAGCTTTGATTGAACAGTTTCGTGAACAAATTCAGAATATGGAGTAAAAGTAATGGCAGATGTTATCGACGTTTTAAGAAAAACCCGCAAAGGTGCAATGTTTATTATTGAGGCACCTTCCGGAACCGGTAAAAGCACGGTCATTAAAGAACTTTTGAAAAGGGATTCAAACTTAAAATTTTCAGTATCGGTAACAACGCGTGCCAAACGGGAAGGCGAACAGGAAGGCGTTGATTATTATTATATTACCGATAAGCAGTATAATGATTATCTGGCACAAGATGCCTTTTACGAATATGTCGATTCCCAGTATGGTTCACGTTACGGGACACTCCGTTCCGAGGTTGACAGCTTTATTAACGTCGGTCAGGATGTCGTTTTTGATATGGATTGGATCGGTGCCCGGCAAATGCGGTTGAAAGCCCCTGATGAGGTTGTGACGATTTATCTGCTGCCGCCGTCAGTTAAAGAGGTACGCCGCCGGCTTGTCAATCGTGGTACGGATTCTCCGGAAATTATTGAAAAACGTATGAATTTGATTGTCGAAAAGATTAAGCACTGGAATGAATTTGACTATGTTATCGTCAATGAAAATGTGGAAGACACGATTTACAAAGTTCAGAAAATTATTTCCTGCGAGCGTATGAAACGCGTCCGGCAGGTCGGGCTGCCGGCGTTTGTCAAAGCCTTGGTTAAAGAAGCCCAAGAATCATAATTTATTAAATCCGGGAGCTGGTTATGGCCAAAATATATCAATCAATAACGGAACTTGTCGGGAATACGCCGCTGGTCAGGTTGTCAAAGCTGGCCGCGCATCATAAGCTTAAAGCCGAAATTTTGGGAAAATGCGAATTTTATAATCCGGTTTTTTCGGTTAAAGACAGGGTGGCCTTGAAAATGCTTGAAAAAATTCCGCCGGAAAAAATTGGTCCGGAAACGGTTTTTTTGGAAGCAACCTCAGGTAATACCGGAATAGGCCTGGCAGCCATATGTGCGGCCAAGGGCTATAAACTGGTTATCGTGATGCCGGAAAATATGTCGGCGGAAAGAGTTAAACTGATGAAACATTTCGGGACAGATGTGATTTTGACGCCGGCTGAAGACGGTATGAAAGGGGCTGTTAAAAAAGCGGAAATTCTGGCTCAAAAAAATCCGAACGTTATCTGGCTTAAACAGTTTGAAAACAAGGCTAATCCCGGAGCTCACACTTTAGGGACGGCAATGGAGCTGATGGAAGATACGGGCGGCAATTTTGACGTGCTGGTATGCGGCGTCGGAACTGCCGGTACCATAACCGGCGTGGCAAGGGCGCTTAAAACCTGTAATCCTGATTTGTATGTCGTTGCGGTTGAACCGGCTGAAAGTCCGGTATTAAACGGGGGTAAAGCCGGCGCTCACCAGATTGAGGGGATTGGTGCCAACTTTGTGCCGCCGCTTTATGATTCCGCTTTGGTTGATGAAGTTATGGATGTAACGGGTGCAAAAGCCGTGGAAATGGCAAAAGAGGCGGCCGGGCTGGAGGGGCTTCCGGTCGGGATTTCTGCCGGTGCTGCCTTACAAGCGGCGGTGGAAATCGGGAAACGGCAGGAAATGCATGGTAAAAATATTGTGGTTATCTTGCCGGATGCCATTGAGCGCTATTTGTCTTTAGAGTATTTTGATTAAAATGTTAATTAAAGGAAACCGATGCGTTTAAATTCAATACTGGGGCGTTATCTGTCAAAACAAATCATCGTAACTTTCCTGTTGGTGCTGGTTACCATTATGGGAATTATCATGATGTTTGATGCCATTGAGGCATTGCGCCGTATTTCCGGCCGGGAAGATGTCGGGATGAGCTATGTGGCAGAATATGTCATTACCCGTCTGCCGCAAACGGTAGACAAGGTTTTGCCGTTTGTGATGATGGTGGCCGCCATGATTACTTTTTGGCGGGTCAGTAAAAGCAACGAATATGTTATTATTCGTTCTGCCGGTGTGTCGGTATGGGGATTTTTGGCGCCGGTATTGTTGTCCGTATTTATTGTCGGGGCGATTAATGTGGCGTTTGTTAATCCGATTTCCTCTAAGATGTATGAGCTGCATGAAACCATTAAATATCGTTTTGCCACCCGAAATCCGAAAGCTATGCTTTTTTCCAGTAAGGGGTTATGGATAAGGGAAGCCGTTGCCGATGATAAGGTTTTGGTTATACAGGCAAAATCTTTGCGCCAGGAGGAAGGCGAAGTATTGTCCATGCGTGATGTAAGCATCTTAGAAATGGATCGGAATTCGCAGATTATCCGCCGGGTGGAAGGTTTAATCGGTGAACTTAACGGCAATGTTTTCCGTTTGCGCGGGGTTAAAGTTTATGCCAGCGGCGAACCTACCAAAACATTACCGTCGGTTGAATATGAAACAAGTATTGATTTGCAGCGGATAAAAGAAAACTTTATTGACCCGGATGCCATTTCGGTCTGGGATTTGCCGGATACCATACATTTTTACGAATCATCAGGTTTTTCTGCCCAGCGGCATCGTATGCGCTATTTGTCGCTTTTGGCCTCACCCTTTTTATTAGTGGCGATGGTGTTGGTGGCGGCCCTTTTTGCTTTGAAGCCCAATATGCGTCAGGGCGGGGTAATGTTTATGATTGTCGCCGGTATTACAACGGGTTTTGTCGTTTATTTCAGCTCGCAGGTGGTTTATGCTTTCGGAATAAACGGTTATATTCCGGTTTGGCTGGCAGTTTGGACGCCGACGCTGGTTGTCGGTTTGTTAGGTGTTTCGGTTATGCTGCACTTAGAAGAGGGTTAGTCTTTTTTCGTTTTGCCGGCATACGGGTTGTCGGCTTTGCGCACGGTAATGCGAATCGGAATGCCGCCTAAGTTAAAAGTTTCTCTTAAACTGTTGGTTAAGTATCGCAAATATGAATCGGGCAAACCTTCCGGGTTGCTGGAAAATATGTAAAATGACGGCGGACGGGTTTTGGCCTGCGTAATATATTTTAATTTTATCCGTCGTTTGTTTTTGCCCAGCGGCGGTGTGTTTTGCTCTTGGACATCGGCAAACCATTTATTTAAAGGCGCCGTCGGAATGCGTATGTTCCAGCGGTCATAAACTTTAAAAACCGCACTCATCAGTTTATCCAGTCCTTCATGTTTTAAGGCGGAAATGGTTACGGTCGGAATACCGGTTACCTGCGTTAGGGAAGTTTGCAGTTTATCATTTAACCGCTGCAGGGTTTCTTTGCGTTTGGCAATGTCCCATTTGTTGATTGCGATAACCAAAGCGCGGCCTTCATCAATAACCTGCCGGGCAATGGTCAAGTCCTGCTTATCCAAAACCGCATCGGCATCTAAAACCAAAATGACGACCTGAGCCATAAAAGCGGCATGTTTGGTACTGGCAGCCGACATTTTTTCCAGTGAACCGGTAATTTTTGACTGGCGGCGCAAACCGGCCGTATCTACCAAATTAACCGGTCTTCCTTTCCATTCCCAGGCAGAGGTTACCGCATCGCGGGTAATGCCGGCTTCGGGGCCGGTCAGCATTCTTTCATCTTTAAGAAGAGCGTTAACCAATGTCGATTTTCCGACATTCGGACGGCCGACAATAGCGAGTTGTAATGGTTTTTCATCATTCGGAGCTGCTTTTTCGGTTTTGTTTTCGGCTTCTTCTTTGCCGGCGTACCGGGACAGCTCAGTATATAAATCTTCCATACCAAGGCCGTGTTCGGCCGAAAACGGCACAGGTTCTCCCAGACCAAGTTTATAAGCCTCAAAAATACTGTCTTCCTGAAGTTTTCCTTCACATTTGTTGGCTAATAATATAACCGGTTTTCCGCTTTGTCGGACAAGGGAAGCAAAGGCTTCGTCATAAGGATGCAGACCGCTTCTGGCATCAATCATAAATAAACAGACATCAGCTTCTTCAATTGCGCGTTTGGTTTGAACGTACATTCTTTGTTCGATGCTGTCGTCTTTTGCGGTTTCAAAACCGGCCGTATCAATTAAGGTTAAATTGAGGTCGCGAAATTTTGCCTTGGCCTCTTTGCGGTCGCGGGTAACGCCCGGCAAGTCATGGACAATGGCCAGTTTAACGCCGGCAAGGCGGTTGAATAAAGTAGATTTTCCGACATTCGGACGGCCGATGATTGCAACTTTTAATGTCATTGTCTATCCTTATTTATACGCAAGCAAGTCAGCTTCATTAGTGGTGAAAATAACCGTATTTCCGGCAGCAACCGGTGCCATGGGCAGTTCTTCTTTTAAATTGAGGCGGTTTTTGATTTCGCCGTTTTCAGGAGAAACGGAATATACAATGCCGTTGGAAGCGGTTATCAGCAGCTGCGAATTTATCATGACCGGCCCGCTTAAATAAATTTCGCTGCGCTCATCTAAGGGGTATTCTTCTAAAAATCGAGTCTGCCATAATATTTTTCCGTCATTTTTATTAACCGCAAACAGTTCATTATTGTTTGACAAGACGAAAAGATAGTTTCCGGCAATCCAGGGCATGTGTGTTCCGCCTATTTTCAAGCTCCATTTGTTTTCGCCGGTGCGATAATCGACGGCAGCCAGCAAATCATTATGGCCGATGGCGTATATGGTGTCGTTTTCGATAACCGGGGATGCCTTAACGGCATTGATATCCGTTGATAAGTTTATGCGGCTGTTATCAATTAATGTTGCTGACCATAACGGATAGCCGATATCGGCATTGAAGGCCTGGATTTCACCGTTTGAAAAACCGGCAACGACCAGGTTTTTGTCAGGCAGACAGGCCGGAGCCGGACCGCCTGCCAAAACCGTATCTTCGGCCGAAATATTATATTTCCATATTTCGTTTCCGTTTTTGGCGTTTAAGGCAAATACACGGTTGTCTAACGTTTGAACGATGACTTTGCCGTTGCAGGCGGCCGGTGCGGTGCGTAAAGGCGTACCGATATCCCGGCGCCATAGAACTTTTCCGTTTTGCGGGTTGAGGGCAAAAACACTTCCGAAACCGGCTGTTGCATATACGGCATTTTCATCAACGGCCAGACCGCTGCCGTTTAAACCACTGTCGTTTTCATTTTCTGTCAGCGGTTTTAATTTTTGTTTCCAAAGATTTTTACCATCGCTTAAATTAAAGGCCCGGACAGTACCCTTAACATCCTGGGCATAAACGGTGCCGGCATAGATAACCGGCGCAGCCAAAAGTAGATTTCTTTTGGATCCTCCTTCACCGAAATTTGCTTCCCAGATTTGTTTAAAATTGCCCGAAACTTTAAGGTTACCCATGATATGATTGGAACTGCCGCCGTTTTGCGTCCAGTTTCGGTTAACGACTGCCACCGGCAGCGAATCGGCCGGGATTTTGGTTGTTGTCATATTCCCGGGTACTTTATCGGCTAAAACCGAAACACGTGTTCCCGAAGGCAGTGTTTTGTCGCTTGAAAAAATTCCACAGGATGAAATTCCCGCCATTAAAACAATCAGTCCGAAAGCTTTAAGTTTGTGTAACAACATCTTTCTCCATTTTTTAATTTACCGGCTCTTAGGGCAATCATAATCCCGGGTTTTTATCCGGATTACATATCGTTTAATGCAGACAACATATCTTGAATGCGGGTTCTGAAGTTTTCCGAAATATTGCCATTATTTAACAGAGATTTATAAATCTCCCGTGCAGCTTCAAGGTCTCCGTCGCGGATGGCTGTCATGGCAAGCATTTCCTGAGCCAGCGGCGACCAGGAGTTTTGGGCGTCGGCAATCGGCTGCAGCAGAGCCTGCAGTTCAGCCCGCGGTGCCGTGTCAATTTTATATGTGGCCAGTTTAACGGCGGCCAGCTGACGAATTCTCGGGTTTAACTCTTCATTATCCGTAATGGATTGCAGCATTGCTTCGGCTTCGTCATTTTTATTTTGTTCGAACAAAATTCCGGCAATCTGAACGCGTGCCAGCTCGCTGTATATTCCCTGATCGGCAGCTGCGATTTTTTCCAGGGCTTTTAGGCTGTTTTCGTAATTTTCGCTTGTTTCCAGAGCCGTAAGGTAATTTTCGGTCCGGACCTGATATTGTTTTTCTTTCCAGCCTTTAATGGTTTCATAACTTACGGCAGCGCTGACGGTTATCACGACCAGCAAAATAACAAACAAACCGTATTTATTCCAAAAGGCTTTCCAGCTGTCATTCTTGACTTCTTCGGTAACTTCCTGGATAAATGCATCGGCAACGGCATCGTCATAAGCGGCCGGATGCTTGGCTGTGGTTTTGTTTTCGGCCGGTTGGGCAGGAGTTGTACGGACAGACGCTTTTTTGTTTTTAGAGCTTTTCATGGCAAATTCCTTTTGTAAAAAAATAAGTTTATTTAAATATAAATCAAAATATCAGCATATCAATCAGTTTGTATCATTAATTACCAACTATTTCATTGATGATAACCGAACGTATCCACCGTAAACCTTCTACCGGAAGCTTGCTGCCGATAAATATGGTGTTTTTATCGGAAATGATAGCCAGAAAATAACGGTCGGCGGTTGGTGTGTAATTTATGTCGATACCTTTAATGTCTTTAAAGTTGATAACACCGTCGCGGATTTTTAAAAATCCTATTTTTCGAAAAATGATTATCTGATCGTGAGCTAAAATAATAATGTCTTTTATAAATAAATTCAGCAGAGAATATAAAATAACAGACATCAAAAAGGCATAGAAAACTAAAATAAAATTGTGTGAAACGTGGTTCTCCATGATGTCATGATTGCTGCCGGCATAAATCAGTAAAGAGCCGAAGACAATGATGGCAAAGGCGCTTAAAAAACTGTATGCATCAAAAAAGGTTTTACGGATTTTAATCATTTTTTCACCGGTCTTGCGGCTCTTAAACGTGATGTAGGAAGGTTTCTCCAAGGCAAAGGCAAAATTTTTGGGCAAATGCCAAGATGAAACCACTTCGGCATAAGAACGGCTTAAGTCATTAAAATTGCGGGAAACCATTCCTTTTTCGGAAATGGTGATTGCAGGCATTTTCAGTTTTTGGGCATATGTCCGCCAGAGCCTGCGAAGATGGCGTTTGCTGGTACTGATATATAAAGGAACGATTTTTTGTGGATCTTTATGGTAAAGTTCAATGATGAATTTGTTTTTGTTAAAAATGCCGAATTGGTAAAATTTAACCCGCAGGCGCACACCGGCATAGTTGTATAAAGGTTCGGTGAAAATAATGTCCTGATTAAAAAGCTGATGTTTTTTTACGCGGATATTGTTTCCGTCAAAATGAATGATTTTATACCGGGTCATTTTAAACAGAGCGGTTAAAATAATGCCGGCTCCAATTAAAAACAATACGGCATTAAAAATTTCCGGCGAAATGAGCGTGTGAATTTTAATGTGTGTCTGCGGCAGATTTTTTTCAATATCTGCGATGCCGGTTAATGCCGGACTGAAAAAATGGTATAAACCCAAAAAGCACAGCAAAAGCCCGAAAACCAACGCCAATGTCAAAATTGTCCGGGAGAAACAATCGGTTGCTTTGGACGGAAACTTGTCAATATTGAGTGAAAAGCGGTGGCTGAAGTGGTCAGGACAATTTTTTAACATAGGTTAATCCTTATCAATAATTTTTTATAAGCACAAATCCTTTATACAATTTTAAAAAATAATCGTCAATTTTTTTATTGTTGCTAAAGTTTTCATTGTTTTTTTTACTTTTGCCTATATAGTAAATACATTAAGAGAGTTTAAGAGTAGTTAATATGCTGTTTTTTGATATTTTTGAGAGTAATGCCCGCTTAGTTTTAAGCTGTCTGGCTTTTTTGTTTTTTCTTTTTTCGACTTTTTATGTCCGGCGGCTTAAAGTCGGACGGGGGCTGTTTTTTTTACTTGCCGGGCTGGCAATCGTTTTTGTTACCTCTCTGGTGCAAAGTTATGCCGGTTTTTTTTATGCCCACGCCGTTTCGGCACAAATATTAACTCTGGCAGAAATGCTTTTGGTTTTAACCAGCGCGGTTTTGCTTGTTATCGCTTCTTCGTGGATTTTGATGAATACAGCCCTTGGCGCTAATATCGTTTTCCTTTTCGTCAGTGCCGGGTTGCTGTTGATTTTATATGCCATTTTTATCGCCAATGATGCAAATATTGTTGCCAATATCCGCCAACTTTTACCCATTGTCGGCATGACTTACGTGTTTTTGAGTTTTGTTTCGCGTACAAAAATATGGCGCCATCCGGGTGAGATGGTGGCCGGCATCGCCGTGGCCGGATTAATTGTTTTGATGATATGGCCGATGTTGTTTTCTCAAAAATATCCATGGTATCTGCCGGTTGATTTGATTGTGCTTTTGGGTTTTTCCTATTATTTATTGTATCAGCAGGAGTTGCAGCAGCGGATTGTTCAGCAGAATGAAATTCAGCGCCGGACAAGCCGGAATATTGAAAATATTGTCAAATCATCACCGTTTCCGATTATTATTTCCCGTTTGAGCGACGATACTCTGCTTTTGGCCAATAATAACGCCGTTAAATTGTTCGGTTTAACCGATGAGCAGTTGCCGCGGTATCATTTTAAAGATTTTTTTGTTGACGCCGATAATCGTAAAATCCTGACAGAGCGGCTGGAAAAAAACAAAGAAGTTCATGATTTTGAAATTTTAGTCAAAACAGCAACCGGAAATATGCCGTTTTGGCTTTTGGCTTCGGTTAATGTGGTTGATTATAACAATGATGTCGTTTTGTATTCGGCCTTTCAGGATATTACGTCACGCAAACGGCGGGAAACTCTTTTGCAGTCGCAAGCCGACAGAGATCCGCTGACTTCGGTTTATAACCGCCGGTATTTTGAGGCCAAAGCTGTTGAAAAAATCAAAGAGGCGCATCGGCAGAAAAAACCTTTTGCCATTTTGATGATGGATGCCGATCATTTTAAAAATGTTAATGATACATATGGTCATAAAGTCGGTGATAAGGTGTTGATTGAGTTGGCCGCCATTTGCGAACGCTCTTTAAGACCGGAAGACATGATTGCCCGTTACGGCGGGGAGGAGTTTGTTGTATTCTTAAACAAAGTTACGCCGGAAATCGCTAAAATGGTGGCTGACCGCCTGCGGGAAGCTGTTTCCGGCGGTGTCGTTTACTCAGATGACGGCCAGCCGGTACGTTTTACCGTCAGTGTCGGCGTGGCGCCTTCAGGCATTGCCGATGATGTTAATCTGATGATAAAAATGGCAGACGATGCCATGTATCTGGCAAAAGAAAACGGCCGCAACCGGGTTGAATTGTACGATGAAAAGCAATCTGCCGCCGATGCGGAAAAGGATAAAGCCCTTCAAAATAAAGAAAGAATGGTCCATCCGGTATTTTCCAAAGAAGACAATAAAGAAATTTCGTTGCTTGACGGGATTGAAACAAATCATATGGCAGAGGATTAGAAAATGGGATGTCGTTATCAGCCGGAATGCGGCGGTTGTTGTTTTCGCGATAAAACGGAAGCCGTTTACAGAGCGTTAAAAGCAGAAAAAGTACGGCATATTCTTGAGACGGCACTTAAACAAAAAGATTATATCTGGCATGAGCCGGTTTTTCTTGCCGATGGGCAACGACGCCGTATAACAATGGCTTTTTTAAACCACGACGGAAAAATAGAACTGGGCTTTAATGAAAATCGCAGCGCAAAAATTATCGATTGCCAGTATTGTCCGGCCGTTACGGCCGGTATTAATGCCGCTTTACCGGGTTTGCGTTCGTTTTTAGAAAAATTTTGTGCTTCGGAGGCCTTGAAAGCCGGTTCAAAGACAGGCGGGGGCAAAAAAGGAAAAGTAAAAAAATATATAAGCCGGGTTTGCGGCGGTGATGTTTCCCTGCTTCAGGCCGATAACGGTTTGGACGTGGTTTTGGAATATGACAATGAACTGACGCTTGATCAGAGAATGGAAATTTTTGAATATGTTAACGGCGAAGATAATATCATCCGTTTTTCTCATCGGCGGAAAAATGAAAAGGAAGCCGAACCGGTTATTGAAAAAACAAAACCCATCATCAAAATCGGCGGCTGCGATGTTTTTGTCGCTCCAGGGACATTTTTACAGGCTTCCAAAGCCGGGGAAGAGGCTCTGACGGCGCTGGTGGTCGGATATTTAGGCGATACGCGCGGTAAAATCGCTGATTTGTTTTGCGGCATCGGCACGTTTTCTTATCCGCTGGCTGTTATGCCGGAAAACAAGATTGTGGCGGCTGATGAAAGCGAAAGTTTGCTTAAAGGGTTTCAACACTCGGTCAACCGGCAGATGCTGCACAATATTGAAATTGTACAACGCAACCTTTTTAAATATCCCTTCAGCGGGCAGGAACTTAAAGGGTTTACCGCCGTCGTGTTTGACCCGCCGCGTGCCGGAGCTGCAGCTCAGGTTAAGGAACTGGCTTCGTTGGAAGAAAGTGATAAACCCAAAAAAATTATTGCGATATCCTGCAATCCGCACAGCTTTGTCAATGACGCCAACGTGTTGATTGAAGGCGGATATTGTCTTCGGGAAGTGACAATGGTTGACCAGTTTGTTTATTCTAATCACAGCGAATTGGCGGCGTTGTTTACAAAATGATTATTTGAGTTTATACTACCGGCATCAGGAAAAACGGAGGTAACATGAAAAAATATATTTTAAGTTTAACCGCAGCAGCTGTTCTGGCAGCTTGTTCTTTTAACCGTGATGATAGTAGTCATTATGTGGTTGTTTCAGGATCCGATGATACATCTTATCTGAAAGACGTTCAAGGGTGTCCGAAAGTTCATATCCGTCATGATGATGTTAAAATCGTGCAAAAGGAGGATTATCAGGAGCTGTTTGAAATCAAGGCCGTCGGCTATGAAGGTTTTTGTTATTTCAACGAAAAAGTTGAAAAGGACAGAGCCGTGGTTAAGCCGAAATTTAAGGTTGTACGTTTAAGCGACAGCGATGTAACCGATGTGCAGTTTTCGTATTATCTGGAAACGGTTGAGGGGCCGACAAGCTTTTTGGGGCGCAAGACTTATTTTGCTTCGGCCAACATACCGGTCGGCGTTAATGAAATGGAATTTACCGCTGATGCGGGCGAGTTAACGATACCGGTGCCCGGAACTTATGATTTGGATATTTTTTTGGGTCTGATTGCCAATGCTTATGATCTTGAATACAAGAAAAAATAAAGGAGCTTTTAATGCAAAATAATTATCGGGATATGGCCAATGCCATTCGTTTTTTAAGTGCCGATGCTATTGACAAGGCCAATTCCGGACATCCGGGCATGCCTTTGGGTATGGCTGATGTGGCAACGGTTTTGTTTGCAAAGTATATTAAAATCAATCCGGAGCAGCCCCGCTGGTTTGACCGCGACCGTTTTGTGTTGTCGGCCGGACACGGTTCAATGCTGTTGTATTCGCTTTTATACCTTCTGGGGTATCCGGATATTAATATTGAAGATATCAAAAATTTCCGCCAGCTTGGTTCAAAAACCGCAGGTCATCCGGAATATGGTCATTTATCCGGTGTTGATATGACAACCGGGCCGCTCGGGCAGGGGATTTCTTCGGCCGTGGGTATGGCTTTGGCCGAACGAATCGTTAATGCCAAATTCGGCAATGAGCTTTGCGATCATTATACATATGTTATTTGCGGCGACGGCTGCCTGATGGAAGGTATTTCCGAAGAGGCTGCTTCTTTGGCCGGGCATCTTAAGTTAAATAAGCTGATTGTGTTATGGGATAACAATAATATTACGATTGACGGCACGGTTGACAAGGCGAGCTCGGTTAATCAAATTATGCGTTTTGAGGCGATGGGGTGGAATACCATTGAAATTGACGGGCATGATTACGGGCAGATTGAAAACGCAATTGAATCGGCGCAGAGTTCCGATAAGCCGACGTTGATTGCCTGCAAAACCAAAATCGGTTTCGGGGCGCCAAATAAATGCGGAACTTCCAAGTGCCACGGTTCACCGTTAGGCACGGAAGAAACAGCTGCCATGCGTCGTGAACTGGGTTGGAATTATGCTTCGTTTGAAGTGCCGTTTGAAGTTTTGGAAGCATGGCGCAAGGCCGGTAAACGCGGTCAGGCCTGTTATGTTGCCTGGAATGAGTTTGCCAAGAAAGCCGGTAAAGATTTTCAGGATTATATTTCTGATGTTTTGCCACAAGGGTGGAACAAAGCTTTGGCTGAGGTTAAAAATAAAGCCATTGCCGAAAAGACCAAAGTTGCCACCCGCAAAGCTTCGGAGATGTGCCTGGAAGCCATTGTGCCGAATGTTCCGCAGATTATCGGCGGTTCGGCTGATTTGGCGGCATCAAACCTTACGTTTGTTAACGGGATGAAGACCATAACTGCAGCTGATTACAATGGCAACAATGTTATGTACGGCATTCGCGAACACGCCATGGGTGCAATCATGAACGGTATGGCTTTACACGGCGGGGTAATTCCTTACGGCGGTACGTTCTTCGTGTTCTCGGATTATATGCGGCCTTCCATGCGGCTGGCAGCGTTGATGGGTATCCGGGTTATTTATGTGTTAACGCATGATTCAATCGGGGTCGGTGAAGATGGTCCGACGCATCAGCCGGTTGAACATCTGGCCTCTTTCCGGGCAATGCCGAATATCTATACTTTCCGCCCGTGCGACGTGGTGGAAACGGCAGAAGCCTGGGAGGTTGCCTTAACAAGCGAATCGACGCCCGGTATATTGGTTTTATCGCGCCAGGGGCTGCCGCTGTTAAGGAAATCGGCAAATGAAAATCTGACGGCTAAAGGCGGCTATGTGATTTCCGATGTTGCAAACGGCAAAAGCCGGCAGGCTACTTTGATTGCGACCGGTTCGGAAGTGTCATTGGCTGTTGTTGCACAGGAAAAACTGCGGGAAAAAGGAATTGAGACGGCGGTTGTTTCCATGCCGTGTACGGAATTGTTTGATAAACAAAATTCCCAATATCAGGACGAGGTTTTGGGAAATTGTCCGCGCGTTGCCATTGAAGCAGCATCAAAATTCGGCTGGGAAAAATATGTCGGTTTAAACGGCGATATCATCGGTATGGACGGTTTTGGCGCATCAGGGCCTGCCGATAAGCTGTATGAATATTTCGGCATTACGGTTGATGAAGTGGTCGAAAGCGTTGAAAATCTGCTGAAATAAGTTTTAAAGAAAAGGGTATTAATTTTTAATACCCTTTTTAGGGAAAGGAATTTGAATGAAAATCATTTATTGCGGCGATGTTGTCGGTCGTCCGGGGCGCGAGGCGGTTTTAAATAATCTGCCGGCCTTAAAGGAACGGTATAAACCGGATGCGTTTATCGTCAATGCCGAAAATGCCGCTCATGGTTTTGGGCTGACGCCGGGAATTTGCCGCGACTTTTTTGCAGCAGGCGTTGATGCCATTACAACCGGCAATCATGTTTGGGATCAGCGTGAAATTATACCTTATTTTGATGAATGCAAAAGGCTTATCCGTCCGTTGAATTACCCGGAAGGGACAATCGGCCGCGGCAGTTGTGAAATTGAATTGCCAAGCGGTAAAAAACTGGTGGTTGCCCAGGTGATGGGGCGTGCTTTCATGGAAGCGCTGGATTGTCCGGTACAAGCGCTTGACAAACTTTTAGAGCGATACACGCTTGGCAAAAATGCCGCAGCAATTTTAGTTGATGTCCATGCCGAAGCAACAGCCGAGAAATTATCTGTCGGATATTATTTGGACGGTAAAGTTTCCATTGTTGCCGGAACGCATACCCATGTACCGACTGCCGATTTTAGAATTTTACCAAAAGGTACGGCTTATATTACCGATGTTGGAATGTGCGGCAATTATAATTCGGTTTTGGGGTTTGAGCCGGAAGTTCCGATACGTCGTTTATGCCGGAAATATCCATCTGAGCGTTTGGTTCCGGCTAAAGGAGAAGGCACTCTTTATGGTATATATGTTGAAACGGATGATGCAACCGGTTTGGCACTTAAGATTGAGCAGATTGTTTGCTAATGTATGTTTTATATAAAAAAAATCTCCGAATGTGTGTTCGGAGATTTTTTCTTTTAGAATGTCGGTGCTTTTTCGACCTCTTTACCAAGTTCGTCCGGGTCAATGTAGGCGTCTTTACACTTAGCGCCGGTACAGCGTTTCAACACCGTGGCTTTGCGTCCTTCGGTTAAACCACGCAGGCGTACGGACGGGATAAAAACTTCACGAACCGTCAGCTTAAAGGTTGCATAAGCCACATTACCGTTTTCGTCAACACCGTACACTTTGATGCGGTATATGCCGCCGTCTTTGGGCATGGCTTTGCCGGTAAATACCCAGCCATCTTCATCATAATTAAGCCATTTCGGCAGGCGGCTGTCGTCAATTAAACCGGCACGGGTTTTAACCGTTCCTTTCCAACCGAGCTTTTCAAATAAATCCAACGGAATTTGAATGAATATCGGTTCACCGGTTTCAACCACAACATCCGGCAACGTGGTTGAAGAAGATAAGTTGACCGGCGGGCGTTTGGCCGGAATGTTCATTAAATAAGGACGGTTATCCGGTAAAAATTCACCGTCGTTCCATTTTTCCAGTGTGGCACGCAGGTATAAAGCGATTTTTGAGGGTTTTTCACCCAGCATGTAATAAGGCAGGGAATCTAATCCGATGGTGGCATACAGGTTGCCCAAGGCTTCCTGAACGTCAACATAGGAAGAAAATGCCTTCACTTCATCTTCAATAGCACGGGCCGCTTCCAGCTGGCTTTGTTCGTTTTTGGCGCCGTCGGCAATGGTATAATCTTCGGCAATATTTTCAGACGTGGAAGCAATTTCCATATTAATCTGATAATCTTCAATGGCGGCCATATATTGCGCCCAGGAAACATAAACCTGGTTTAAGATTAAAGATGTCATGCGCTGACGGCGTAATGATTCCAGCGTTGCGGCATTTTCTTTTCTGACCTCTTCAATGACATTCATACCGATTTCACAGCCCTGCTTAGACCATTGGCGGTTATCTTTCGGGCTGCTCTGATATTTGCTTTGGTTTGCCTGACGGAACTGGCGGATAATGATTTCTTTGTCTTCGGCACTTGAAATTAAGTCATGAACGCGCAATTCCGGGCGGTTTGACAATGCCAGCCATTCCAGCTGGCTTAAATTGGAGCGGATTTCGGGAAGTTCAAAATTACCGTATTGAGCGCCGACAAGCTTAAATTCGGTGGAAGGATGGAAACCCATCAGGCTTGCCATACGGGTCTGGGCAGTTTCCAGATTGCGTTTAAGCGAAGCCAGGTTTTTAACCGCTTCCATATATTTCCTTTTCTTAATCAGGTC
The DNA here is from genome assembly GCA_944391705.1 of uncultured Alphaproteobacteria bacterium. Taxonomy (GTDB): domain Bacteria; phylum Pseudomonadota; class Alphaproteobacteria; order RF32; family CAG-239; genus CAAFZY01. Next base: position 86,332 of record CALXUN010000002.1, on the reverse strand, counting down.
TTCACGCGACGGGGATTCACCTTTGGCGGCGAGTTCTTTGGCCGTGGCATTCATCTCATCAACTTCAAGGGTCATAAACTCGGTCATCTGGTCAATAACCGGAAGCAGGCGCTGGGCCGTAAGGGTCTGCCAATAAAGCAGGCGGGTTTCCTGTAAAATGTTATGGATAACCTTGCGGCTTTGCTCAACGGCGACATTGGCCTTAAAAGAAGGGTCGCTGGTTTGATAGTAAATCGTTGACAAATCAAGAATGTTCCAGGCAACTTTTAAGTCAGGACTTAATTGTGAAGAACTGTTGGTATTGATGTAGCCGGCGTTGTTTAAAATTTCCTGTAATTGGGCAAAGGTGGAGTTTCCGGCTTTTAAAAGGTTTTCTTCATAGCTTATCATCCGGCGGGTATAATTATATTTTAAGGCCAGAGCCATAGCCATGTACATATCAATCGGCCGCTCGATTTTACGCGGTGTGTTGAGGTACATGTTTTGCATATCCACATCAATGCGGATTGCCCGGTCCCAGTCGGAATAATATGCCGGATTGGGCTCTTGTCCGCGGTTGGCGCCACTTTGCAAATAACAAGAGGTTATCATCAGTATGCCGGCGGCAAGGAAGAAAATCTTTTTCATCTTTATATCCTTAAAACACGTGTTTATTGATATTGTTATACTATTTTTTAAAAATTAACAGTATTTAATTGCTTTTATACAACTTTGATGTATAAAATAACGTATAAACGTAAAATTGAGGTTAAAATTGGCGCATGTTTGATATTTTTCGCACCCTTTTTAAATATAAAGAAAAGGAAAGCCCTGATGAACTGGGTTTTTTCCCCGAGAAAGTCCATGTCGAGGCTTTTCCTGAACGGCGTTATTTGTGGACATCCCGGCTTTTGGTGATTTTGTCGGGCTTGAGCATCTGCTTTAATATGATGCTGGCCAGCGCCATATACCTGATGTTACCGTTGATACGGGTTACGCCGGAATTTTATAATATTAATAAGTATTTCAGTCAAATTGAGCGTGTACAGAAAAGAGAAATCAGTTATCCGGTCAGTGATTTGGTTACCGAAGAATATATTCATGAATATTTGATGGCGCGTTATACGGTTACCGATGATTATGAGGATATGCTGCAGCGCTGGGGTGCCGGGTCACCTTTGTATTGGTATTCTGCTCCGGCTGTGTATGAAAATTTTATTAATACGGATGCCCGCTCCAGTTTGCTACAGTTTCGTCGCAACGGACTGCAAAGATATATAGAAATTGCCTGGGTCAGACCGCTGTCCCGGGGTTTGTGGCAGGCGCAGTTTACAACATATGATTTTGTCGGCAATAATCCGGTGCCTTCAATTTCTTACTGGCGGGCAACCATGCGCATTATGTATGCCCGGTTAAATTTTGCCGAGGCTGCCGACCGGCTTAACAATCCGTACGGTTTTCTGGTTGCCAGCTATTCTTTAGCCTATCATGGTGCCGAAGGTGATAACGAATCGTACATTGATACGGCACGCCGGCGGGCTCAGGGACAGTAGAAAAAAATATTGACAAAAATATCAAATATGATATTCTCAAAATATCATTAACCGATGAAAGCGGAAAGGATAGGACAATGTTTGAATCGTTGCGCAGAAAAATAGAAGCCAGAAAAGAGCAGGAACAGAGAAACAGACTGCAAAAAAAAGCAGCTGACCGCTTGAAAGGTTTTAATGTTCATGTTGAGCTTGAAAATATGGAACGGGCCCTTGATGGAACGGGAAAAGCCGTTGTGACTATGGAAAACAAGGCCAATAAGCAAAAGGCTGTGGTTGAATTTTCGGGAAATATTAATTTTGATGAGGAGCTTTGGCATCTCACGCCAAGCGAATTGAAAGTTGGTGTAACCATAGAAGGGAAAGAAGTTTTTCGTGATTGGCAATCGGATTATGTAAAAGGCCACGAATATGATTCTTTTTCAAAGAAAATGAAAAGCATGAAATTACCGTCGGAGCCATATAATATGGTATGTATGATGGCGATGACCGCAGCTTTGCCGGAAGTGGAAAAGGTTGAAACCCAACTTCGTCAGGACAGGGAAAAGAGCAAGAAACAAGAGCAAATCGCAATAGATGTACAAAAAAAGAAAGTTTCTGAATTTTTAGGGCATGACAGATAAAAAATGAACTAAAACAGCCCCTGTTTGAAAACAGGGGCTGTTTTGTAATGTTGTTTAAGAAGAGGCCAGCATTTGTTTGAAAGTTTCTTTAACTTCTAAAATTTCCGGTCCGCTTAAGCCGCGGTCGGTCGGGATTTCTTTTTCCAAAACCAGATTAACAAGATTAATCATCAGTTTTTCTTTTAAGGTTTCAATGTATTCGTTTTGTTCCGGAAGTTTAACGTTATATAAAAGCTCTAAAAATGTTTCCTGCTTGGCAGTTTTGACGATATCGTGTTTTAAATCTGCCGTTTGTCTTGGCTGGTAACGTCCGTTTTCATCCATAACGCGCAAAGAATTCAGAACTTTGGAAAAATCTTCAAATTCAGGGTAACGCAAAACCTGCAAGCCGTTTAAATCAGCGGTTTCAAACGGGTCAAAAGCCGAGAGTTCGTCCAAGCGGAGTTTGTTACGGTAGACTTCCCGTGCTGTTGAAGGCAGTTTTTCAAAGCTTTTGGGGGCAAACATAAAACTAATCTCCTGAATTAAATTTTTTTTACCTTATCAAATTTTATATTGTCTGTAAACCGGCAAAATGCATATTTTTTAAGGTTTTTACGATTTTTGTTTACATTTTATTGAATAAATGTAATTTATAATCATTAAGATTTTGTAATTTTTTGAGGTAAATTATGACGAAAAGTGCCATAGAGGTTTTTGATAATACTTTAGTGCCGATGGTCATTGAACAAACATCCCGAGGGGAACGTTCATTTGACATTTTTTCCCGGCTGTTGAAAGAAAGAATCGTATTTTTAACCGGTGAGGTTAATGATGAGGTTTCATCGCTGGTCTGTGCCCAGCTGTTGTTTTTGGAATCGGAAAATCCGAAAAAGGATATTTATTTGTACATTAACTCGCCCGGCGGGGTCGTGACTTCCGGTATGGCCATGTATGATACCATGCGCTATATAACCTGTGATGTTTCGACACTGTGTATCGGCCAGGCCTGTTCGATGGGGTCTTTTTTACTTGCCGGCGGAACAAAAGGTAAGAGGTTTTCTCTGCCCAACTCGCAGATTATGATTCACCAGCCTTCGGGCGGCGCCAAAGGCCAGGCCGCAGATATCGAAATTCAGGCAAGGTTGATTTTGGATTTGCGCAAACGCTTAAATCAGATTTATGCCGAAAATACCGGCCAGCCGATAGAAGTCATTGAAAAGGCCATGGATCGGGATAACTTTATGACGCCGGTCGAAGCCAAAGAATTCGGACTGATTGACGAGATTGTCGTCAACCGTCAGGAAATTGCCAAATAGGAGTTGAAATGAGCGATAAAAAAGAGGAAGACAAAACATTGCATTGCTCGTTCTGCGGTAAAAGTCAGAATGAAGTGAAAAAACTGATTGCCGGACGCGGTGTTTACATCTGTGATGAATGCATTGAGGTGTGCATTAACATTGTTTCCGATGAAATGCGCAAAGATGAACAGAGCCCGCTTGGCGGCAATTTGTCCGAAGATTTGCCGACGCCGTCAAAAATACGGGAGTTTTTGGATCAGTATGTTATCGGTCAGGATTATGCTAAAAAAGTTTTGTCGGTGGCGGTTTATAACCATTATAAACGCTTGAACTGCCAGAAAGAACATAAAGATGTTGATGTTGCCAAGTCAAATGTTATCTTAATCGGTTCAACCGGTTCGGGTAAAACGCTTTTGGCTCAGACCTTGGCCAGAATTCTGGATGTGCCGTTTGCCATTGCCGATGCGACCACTTTAACCGAAGCCGGTTATGTCGGTGAAGATGTTGAAAACATTATCCTGAAGCTGGTGCAGGCTGCAAATTATGATATTGAAAAGGCTCAGCGCGGCATCGTGTATATTGACGAGATTGACAAGATTACGCGCAAAACCGACGGGCCGTCCATCACCCGTGATGTTTCCGGTGAAGGCGTGCAGCAGGCATTGTTGAAGATTATTGAAGGCACGGTTGCCAACGTGCCGCCGCAGGGCGGTCGTAAGCATCCGCAACAGGAATTTTTGCATGTCGATACCACCAATATCCTCTTTATTTGCGGCGGAGCTTTTGCCGGTTTGGAAAAAATTGTCGGCAGCCGCGGCAAGGAAACCTCTATTGGTTTCGGCGCCAAGGTTGAGGCACCGGAAGATAAGGGAATCGGCGAAATTATTAAAGACGTGCAGCCGGAAGATTTGCTTAAATACGGACTTATTCCGGAATTTATCGGCCGTCTGCCGATTATTGCCACTTTAAATGATTTGGATGAAGATGCGCTGGTTAAGGTTTTGACAGAACCGAAGAACGCCCTGTTGAAACAGTATGTGACGTTGTTTGATATGGAAAATGTCAAGCTGACGGTAACCGATGATGCTCTGCGCGCCATTGCCCGCAAAGCCATTGAGCGCAAAACCGGTGCCCGTGGTTTAAGGGCGATTATGGAAGGGCTTTTGCTTAATCTGATGTATGAAATTCCGGATAAAAAAGATGTAACGGAAATCATTATCAATGAAAAGGTCATTACGGAAAACGCTGAACCGATACTGGTGCGCAAACCGGACAGCAAAAGTGCTTAACGGTAAAACATTCTGCCAAAAAAACCTGCTTTATTTAAGCAGTTTTTTTTTATTTTATGGATTTTTATTTAGCTGAAGCATGCTTTTCAAAGTTGCGGCTCATGGCCAAAAACTTTTCGGTACGTTGTTTTTTTAATTCTTCACCGCTGAATTTACATAATTCGGTTAAGTGGCGGTGGATAGATTTCCGTAAATTATCAAAGACCAGTTGCGGATTGCGATGTGCGCCGCCCAAGGGCTCGGCAATAATTTCATCAATCACGCCGAGGGATTTTAAATTCTGTGCCGTCAGTTTTAAAGCCTCTGTTGCTTCTTTGGTTTTATCGGCCGAACGCCATAAAATTGAGGCACAGCCTTCAGGCGAAATAACCGAATAAATGGAATGTTCCAGCATCATTACCACGTTGGCGGTGGCAATGGCAATGGCGCCGCCGGATCCGCCTTCACCGATAATGGTGGCGATAATCGGTGCTTTGACCTTAAAGCATTCTTCAATGGAGCTGGCAATGGCTTCAGCTTGTCCGCGTTCTTCGGCGTCTAATCCGGGATATGCGCCGGCGGTGTCTACAAAACTTAAAACCGGCATGTTAAAACGGGAAGCCATATCCATTAAGCGCTGGGCTTTGCGATAACCTTCAGGTTTGGCCATGCCGAAATTATGTTTCATACGGGTTTCCAAATCATGCCCTTTTTCCTGGCCAAAAACAACAACGGGAACGCCTTCAAATTTACCGATACCGGCAACCATGGCTTCATCGTCGCCGAAACGGCGGTCGCCGCACAACAAAACAAAGTCCGAAATTAAAGCCTTAATATAGTCCAGACAATGCGGACGGTTCGGATGACGGGCAATCTGAGTTTTCTGCCAGGCTGATAAATTGTGGTATGTGGCATTTAAAGAACGGGTTAATTTGCTTTGCAGGCGTTTGATTTCTTTGGTGATATCAACGTCTTCATTCTTGGCAAGTTCTTGTAAATGCTCTATTTTTTCTTCAATTTCAACAATGTTTTTTTCAAAATCCAAAACGACTTCGGTTGAATCTGTTGTCATTTTTCCCTCTGTATTAATTAAACTTACCGCCTTCATAACACTTTTTTTAAAGGATTTCACTAAATAATTTTCATATTGTTAATTTTTCTTCGTAAATTGTGTGAATTTTAATTGAAATGTCGTGTAAAGTTAAATACTATAAAGCAAATTAAATAAATGAGCTGCGGAGTAAATCATTGTTGACAATTTTGTTTTTTATAGCGGTTTTTTCTTCCCTGCTGTGGTGTGCTTATGCCCTTCTTTATATTCATGGTTTGATGGCCGGCGCCGATTTGAGTTCTCTAAACGCCGAAACTATGGCTTTGTATGTCGGTCTGCTGGTGGTGCCGGTGTGGGCCTTATGGCAGATTTTCGGGTTTATCAGCCGTCATTTTCAGGATAAAAATTTTAATTTGCGTCTGACCCAGCTTTTTAATCAGATGAAAAAAAATCAGGATTATACGGATTTGGTGGTCCGGGTTATGCTTGATGCCGAACATGAAATCAAAGACGGTTTTGTTATTAATAAATTTGATATTTTTGTTGCCGATATGAATGAGTTGCTTGCCGATATCGTTCAGCGCTGTAATGCGGCTTCTTCTTTGCAGCTGGAGCAGCTTTGGGCCAGAGTAAAAAACGGTGAGCGCTGGACAATCGGCAAAACATTGATTGAAGCAGCCAAAAACTATGCCGATTTTAGTACCTATCTGGCGGAAAAAGCCCGCAAAGACAGCGTGTTTAAAGGAACGTTGCTGGAGTTTTGTGCCCGTTATCAGAGTTTGAGTGCGCTTTTGGAAAAGCACGACCGCGACCGGGTGTTTATCACAATTATTGAAACCGGTGTTATGGGTAAGGTTTATTCTATTTTGGCACCGGCAGCCGATGCTTTGGAAATTGTGGCGCAAGAACGGCAGCTGCCGCCGGAAACAGAAGATAAAACCTTTGATGTTTCGCCCAATATTTTAACAATGGAAGCGCCGCAAAACGATGAAGAATCCGTTTCTTTTTTCAGCCGGCTTAATCCATTTAAGAAAAAAAGGAAAGCAGAAGAAGGTGCCGGGGAAGAAACGGAAGGAGACGAAGCCTTTTTTACGGCACTGCAAAAAAGCATGAATTCGCCGGAAGAAACACATAAGAGTTTCATGCAAGGAGATGGCGGCAACACGGAAATAAATGCTAAAAAAAGCGAACCCCGTTTTTTTTGCCGTCCGGAAAGAAAGCCGGAAGATTTGTCCGAAAATCCTGATGTGCAGATAAACACACCAAAAGCCGGCGTTATCATTCAAGAGGCGGTTCGTGGTATTTCCGCTGCCGATAAAAACGAATCCGTTATGCCGGCCAAAACCGGTGATGAAAATCAGCCGGCGGCTGCGGCGGAATATCGTCCGGCCGGTGAAAAGCCGGTGTCGTCAGAGCCGGTTTTTGATGCCGGGGTGAAAAATGCCGGTATGGTGCGCAAGCCCGAGCCGGCAGCAAAGCCGCAAAATGATGATTTTGCTTATCCGTTCGGCGGTTGGATGAATGAAGAAAATTATAAAAAATAAGCGTTTTTTTGCTTTATTGTTTTGTTTCCTGGTGTCATGGAGCTGTACCGCCGAGGCAGCAATGACGCGGCTGGCTTTATACGGCCAAGCAAAATATCCGGAAAATTTTACGCATTTTGAATATGTCAACCCGGAGGCACCGCAGGGCGGACGTATGGTTATGCCCGAATATGGCAGTTTCGACAGCTTTAATCCGTTTACTTTTAAGGGTTCGGCTTCCGGAATTGCCGCTGATTTAATCTGGGACAGTCTGGGGTTTTCGCCTGTGGATGATATGAGTGTTGTTTACCCGCTGTTGGCAAAGGCGTTTGAATTTCCGGAAGATCATACTTATGTCGGCTTTATTTTGGATGAACGCGCGCAGTTTGCCGACGGCACGCCGGTTTTGGCCGATGACGTTATTTTCAGCTTTAAGGCGCTGGTTGAAAAAGGCGCGCCGATTTACCGGGTTTATTACGGCGATGTGGAGCGGGTTGAAAAAATAAACGACAGGCATGTAAGGTTTATTTTTAAGGAAAATTCCCAAAACAAAGAGTTGCCGCTGATTTTGTCACAGCTTAAAATATTTCCGCGAAAAGATTGGGAAAATCGCGATTTTTCCAAGCCGTCGCTGCAAATTCCGCTGGGAAGCGGCCCTTATGAAATTACGGATTTTGAGGCCGGAAAATATATTATCTTAAAAAGACGGCGCGATTATTGGGGAAATAATCTGCCGGTTCGGCGCGGATTTTATAATTTTAATGAAATCAGGCTTGATTATTACCAGGATACGACGGTAACCCTGCAGGCGCTTTTTGCCGGGAATATTGACGTACGGGAAGAATATATCGCTAAAATATGGGCAACCGGTTATGACAACGAACTGGTTAAAAAAGGAACCATCATCAAAGAAGCCATGGAACATCATAATCCGGCAATTTTGCAGCATTTTGCCTTTAATCTGCGCCGCTCAAAATTTCAGGATAAAAGGGTACGTCGTGCCATTGACCTGGCTTTTAACTTTGAGTGGGCGAATGATAAATTGTTTTATAATCAGTATCAGCGGCTTTACAGTTATTTTACCAACAGCGGCATGGAAGCAACCGGTCTGCCTGAAGGGCGCGAGCTTGAAATCCTGGAACGTTTCCGGGATAAGCTTGATGAAGAGGTGTTTACCGAACCGTTTGTTTTGCCGGATAATTCAACGCCAGAAAAAGTGCGTGCCAATTTGCGGCAGGCCGTGCAACTGCTTAATGATGCCGGTTATGATTTTGTAGACGGTAAGATGACAAACCTTAAAACCGGCGAACCGCTTAAATTTGAGATTTTAAGCAACTCAGCCAACGGCTCCAGTTTTACCCGGGTGATGCTGCCGTTTATTGCCAATTTGAAAAAAATCGGAATTGAGGCGGCGTTTCGTAATCTGGAAATCAATATTTTTAAAAACCGTATAGACCGTTTTGATTATGATATGGCAATTATGTCATATGCCATGAGCGCCATGCCGGGCAATGAACTTAAAGAAATGTTCGGCAGTCGTGCGGCTGAGGTCAATGGCAGTTATAATGTCATGGGGATTCAAAATCCGGTGGTTGATGCTTTAATCGACGGTGTTGTGCAAGCACAAAACCGGGAAGATTTTGAGGCTTATGTTAAGGCTTTGGACAGAGTTTTGCTGCATGAATATTATCTTATTTTTCAATGGTATTCGCATTATCACCGTATCGGCTATGCCAACAAATTCGGAATTAAGCGCAGTGCCGTCAAGGTCGGGTTTCAGCCGTTTACCTGGTGGATGAAAGAAAAGGAAAAGCCATGAAAAATTATATTATCAAAAGGATTTTGCTTATTCCGCTGACATTGTTGGGAATCCTGACGGTTAATTTTTGCATTATCCAGTTGGCGCCGGGCGGGCCGGTAGAATATATGCTGGCCAAATATCAGGGCATGAACGTTGACAGCAAAGCCCAATTTACGGCAACCGCGCCGGCTCAACATTCTTCCGGCATGCAAAAATATCAAGGGGCGCAGGGTGTGCCCGATGATTTGGTTGAAGCTCTTGAAAAACAGTTTGGATTTGATAAGCCTTGGCATGAGCGTTTTCTAAAAATGATTAAAGAATATGCCGTGTTTGATTTTGGCCGGAGTTATTACCGGAATAAAAGCGTTGCCGGGCTGATAGCAGAACGAATGCCGGTTTCGGTTTCTTTGGGCTTATGGTCAACCCTGATTATTTATCTGATTTCCATACCTCTCGGCATTAAAAAAGCACTTTGCGACGGCAGTCGTTTTGATACTTATACCTCATTTGCGGTTATTGTCGGATCGGCTATACCGGTGTTTTTGTTTGCGGTTTTTTTAATCGTCTTTTTTGCCGGCGGCGTGTATTTTCAGTGGTTTCCTTTACGCGGTCTGACGTCTGATAACTGGAACGAGCTTTCTTTCGGGGCAAAAATTGCAGATTATTTCTGGCATATTGCTTTGCCGGTGTTGTCAATTGTCATCGGCGGATTTGCTTCATTGACGATGCTTACCAAAAACTCTTTTCTGGATGAAATCGGCAAACAGTATGTTTTAACGGCCAGGGCAAAAGGTTTGAGTGAAAACCAGATACTTTACAAACATGTGTTTCGTAATGCGATGCTGATTATCATTGCCGGTTTCCCGTCGCTTCTGATTAAGATGCTGTTTACGGGAGCGCTTCTGATTGAGGTGATATTTTCTTTAAACGGACTCGGTCTTTTAGGTTATGAGGCGATTATGACCCGTGATTATCCGGTTATCTTCGGAACATTATATATCTTTGCTCTTATCGGATTGGTTTTAAAGCTTGTCAGCGACATAACATATTCGCTGGTGGATCCGAGAATTAATTTCGAGCGGATTTAAGACTGTTTTTATCAGGCTCCGGCTAAAGAGAATCAATCATAACCGCGGCATCAACAGCGGCATTTAATTTCCCTTTGGGCTTAAACCCAAGGTTATGAGCTTTTAAGGCGGCGGCATAACCGTTTTTATAGAGCGAGGCAATAAACCGGATATGTTTACGGGTCAGCCAGTGGCGTCCGGTAAAAACAAAAACAGGCTTTCCGGTGCCGCAGGCTTCGCAGCACATGGAAACAGAATCGCCGGTAACCACGATGTTATCGGCACAGGCTAAAAACCCCATATACGGGTTTTCTTTTTTATCGCCCCACAGGAAAGTGTAAGCCGGAATTCCGGAAAGGCTGTCCATAATGACTTTTTCGGCTTTGGCGCCGGTGCGGCGCGACGTTGTAATCAGGATTGAACCTCCGATTTTTTCTTTTAAGGCTCTGATTTTTTGACCGAGCGCTGCAGCATTTTCAAGTGAAAATTCTTTGTGTTTGATGGCTCCGCCGATAATTACCGCTGTTAAAGGCTTGGGTAAATCGGCAAATTTCGGTGTCCAGTTTTGCCGGGCCTCTTGTAAGACTTTTTCAGTTATCCGGTGCGGTGCGCCGACAATGTATTTGATGTTTGGGTATGAAACTTTGTTTTTATCGTGTTCGGGAACGATTGCCAGGTCAAACTCGCGCAGACCGGTGCGGCCGGGATGCATAAGCTGGATAAGTTTGGTGGCCGGATTTTGCTTTTTAATAAAACGGGCGACGGGAACGGTACGGCGGCTGGTTGAAAGAACCATATCCGGAAACGGGGAAGAAATTATTTTCTTGCTTTTCGGCGTTAAGCCAATGAGAGTTTTGCCGCGCAAAAAATTAGGCAAGCCGGAAAATTTTGTATATTCAAGGCTTTTTTCCACAATGTCGTAATTGTCCGGATTGAGCTGTTGGATAACACCGCGCGCCTGTCCGACGCTGCCGGTGCGGCTGTCTAGAAGAACCCATAATTTTTTTTTCATGAAAATAATGCTTTCCTAAAATTAATGTGTAGATTATATTATAGGAAATTTTAACCACATCATTTTTAACAGGTCAAGGAGAATCGCATGAAATACTTTATGTTTTTTTTGGCAGGCTGCTTGTGGATGTCATTTGGCATACCGGCACAGGCGCAATATGCTTCGCAAAAGGAAGCTGCTTATATGGCAACCTTAAAAGCCGTGACGGATTATAAAATGAATGATGAAGAAAATATAAAAGATATCGAAAAACTCCGTCAGGATGAAAAGTTTAATAAAAAACTGCAGAAAATGCTTGATCAGTTAAGTAATACTCGTTCTAAAAATTCTAAAAACCGCCGGATTTATAATATTTTGCAAAAGGCCGGAAAAGATATTTATGACGAGTTGAGTTAAGGATTGTTTAATCGTCAGCAGATATAATAAAGTTATTGCATGGTTTAAGAAAGGGTATCTCCATGAAAAATTTAAAAGTAATTTTACTGCTTGGCTGTTTGTTGCCGGCCTGTTCCCTGCTTCAATCCGAACCGGAGAAAGTGCAGGGCAGTTATTATGCCGATGATGCCGAGCGTTACCGGCAAAATGTTGCCGTTAAAGCTCAGACGCCTGATTTTGTGACATATGAATATAAAGATATCCGGATTGACGAATTGGCACCTCTGGCAGCGGTATATTGCGATAATCAGGGCGGAAAGCAGGCCTATCTGCGGGAAATCGTTTTATATCGCAACAATTTGCGGCGTGCAACATTTGATTGTCTCAATCTTGCAATGCAAAAGTAGGTTTCCTATATAAACCTTTAGGAATTAAAAAGATTTTTAAAGGCTTTCAGAATGAATAACAATTTATATGATATTTTAGGGGTCAGCAAATCGGCAAGCGAAGCAGAGATTAAATCTGCTTATCGTAAACTGGCGCGCAAATATCATCCGGATTTAAATAAAGATGATAAAAATGCGGCAGAAAAATTTAAGGAAGTTTCTGCTGCTTATGATATTTTAGGCGATAAGGAAAAACGTAAAAAGTATGATAATAACGAAATAGATGCCGAGGGTAAACCAACCGGGTTTGGAGCAGGTTTCGGCGGCAGCAATTATGGCGGAAACCCGTTCGGTGACGGCTTCGGCAGCAGTTACCGGACATATTCATCCCGTGGCGGCAATCCGTTTGGCGGTAATGCCGGCGGTTTTGATTTTTCCTCTTTGTTCGGTGATGATATAATGTCACAGTTTACCGGCGGTGGTCGCGGATTTAGATATGGCGGGCCGCAAAAAGGGCAGGATTATGCTTATACGATGAATGTTGATTTTTTAGATGCTGCGCAAGGGGCTGAAAAGGCAATCAGTTTAAATGGAAAAAATATTAATGTAAAGATTCCGGCCGGAACGGAAAGCGGTCAGACGCTTCGCTTAAAAGGCTTGGGGGCTCCCAGTCCGAACGGCGGGGAAAACGGCGATGTTTTGATTACGGTTAATGTCAGTCCGCATCCGTATTTTAGAACAGAGGGCTTAAATGTGCTTTTGGAGTTGCCGATAAGCATTAAAGAGGCGGTTTTGGGTGCTAAAATTACGGTTCCGACTATTAGCGGAAAGGTTAAAGTAACGGTACCACCGTATGCTTCAAGCGGTGAAAAACTGCGTTTAAAAGGTAAGGGCATTAAAGCGAAAAGCGGTCAGGGCGATGAAATTATCACCTTAAAGATTGTTACGCCGCGTGTACCGGATAAAAAACTTGAACAGGCACTTAACGAAGTAACCGATACTGCAGTCAGGACATTTTAATGAAACTGGAGGACTTAAAAGGATTTGACTGGTATAATGAGCCGGAAAACGTTATTTTTAACGGCGGGTTTATGACCATTATCCCTAAATCCGAAACAGATTTCTGGCAAAGCAAAGGACATGACTTTGCCAAAGACAACGGTCATTTTTTTTATAAAACAACGAGCAGCGGTTTTACGATGGTTGCACATTGGTCATTTGCCGATGCCGGTAATTTTAAACAATGCGGTGTTATGCTGCGAAAAGACTGCGAAAATTGGTTTAAAGTTTCTTTAATGTGTCAAAATGCGGCGAATCCCGAAATCGGACACTGCTTGTCGGCCGGGGGTAATGCGGACTGGGCGGTTGTGCCGTTGTTAAAAGCACCGACGGCCTTATGGTATAAGATTGTCCGTCAGGGCAATGACTGTCTTTGCTTTTATTCCGCGGACGGTGTTTATTTTGTTAAATTGCGCCAGTTTTATCTGGAAGGCCGCAACATTCAGGCCGGCGTATATATATGCAATCCGGGAAAAGACAATTTTCAGGCTGTTTTGGAAAATATTTCATTTATTTAAATTTTTAATGGAAAAAGTTCTTGCTTTTAAATTTTTTTTGTTATACCTCCTTAAAGGTATGTTCTTTCTTGGAGAAAATAAATGAGAAAAACTAAAGAAGAAGCAGAAGAAACAAGAAGGGCGATTTTGAGATCGGCGTTGGATACGTTTTATGAAAAAGGGTATTCCAAAACGACGTTTGACGAGATTGCCAGGCGCATTAATTTAACCAAAGGAGCCGTTTACTGGTATTTCAGAAATAAACCGGATTTGATAGCAGCATTGATTAATGATTATTTTGACCGGCAGAAAGCCGTGCTGCAGGAAAGACTTCCGGAGATGAAAAGTTTTGACGATATTTTGAAATGGTTTCTTTATAATGCCGAATTTATTTTAAGTTCCGAACCTTATTATAAATTTGTCTTTTTTATCAGCTGCCAGATGGAATGGTCCGAAGGGATTATTACAAAAGTTCTGTCACAAGTAGAGGAGAATAAAGATACCTGGTATAAGCGTTTAAAAGAAACATTGACATTTATGCAAAAGAGTGGCGAAATATGCGAAGATGTTAATGTGGAGCACCTGGTGTCCATTATTATGAATATGTGGACGGGGATTTTGAATGCTTATATGAGCAAACGCTGCACGGTAGATTTAAAGGTTATGATTGAAGAAAGTTTTAATTTAATATTTAACGGTCTTAAAAAGGAAAGGACTGAAGATGCGAGTAAGTAAACCGAAGAAAAGTGTTATTTTAAAAAATTTGGCGTATTTTTTGATTTGTGTCGGTATCGGCTGGTACTTAAAAGGGCGTTTAAGCCCGGATTACGGCGCAAATATGGGCGGCCAGCAGGAGCCTTATGTTCTGGTTCAGGAAATTCAGGCCCAGAATACAATGCAGGCTAAAGAGCATATTGCCCATGTCGAAGCAATTAACAGCGTCAATCTGCAGCCGCAGGTAACCGGTACGGTTGATGATGTTTTGTTTAAAGAAGGCAGCTTTGTTAAAGCCGGCGATGTGTTGTTTGTTATTGACCGCGACCGTTATCAGGCGACGTTTAATTTAAGAGAAGCGGAGCTGGCCAGTGCCAAAGCAAATCTTATTGAAGCCGAACGCAACTATAACCGCCAGCTTAAATTAAGCAAGCAAAACATTGCCTCCAAAGCAACTTTTGATGCGGCGGAAAGTGCTTATTTGCAAGGGCAGGCAGCCGTGAAACAGGCTGAGGCCAATTTGGAACTGGCTAAAATCGATTTGGGCTATACCGAAGTTAAGGCTCCGATCAGCGGTTATATCGGCAAGGCTCTGGTTACCAAAGGCAACTATGTGACAACTTCTTCACAGGTTTTGGCAAGGATTGTTCAGGTCAGCCCGGTTCGTGTGACCTTTTCACTTACCGACCGTGAATTTTTAAATCTTAAAGAACAGTATGAGGCCGATTCTGATGTCGATATGAAAGCAAGAATCACATTGCCGGACGGCAAAGATATGATAGAAGACTTCAGTTCGCGTTTTGCCGATAATGAAGTCAGCACCGATACGGCAACGGTTTCGATTTATACAGATTTTGCCAATATTGATGAAAAACTGCTGCCGGGCAACTATGTCCAGATAGCTTTGTTTAAAGGTGAGCCGGATACCAACGTGGTTATTCCGCAAGCCTCCCTTGCCCAGGATGAGCATGGTTTTTATACTTTTATCGTTAATGATGATGAAGTTGCCGAAGAACGCCGCCTGGTTTTGGGTGATGTTATCGGTTCCAACCAGATTGTTAAAGAAGGCTTAAAAGCCGGTGATAAGGTGATTATTCAAGGCTTACAGAAAGTCCAGGATGGTACAAAAGTCCGCTCAGCCGTTATTCAGCCGGCCGAGTAAAAAGGAGAAAGCAAGACAATGTTTTCAAAGATTTTTATTGAGCGTCCGCGTTTTGCGATGGTTATTGCCATCGTGATGACGATTGCCGGCGTTATCTCTCTTTTCTCACTGCCAATTTCCTTGTATCCGCAGATTACGCCGCCGCAGGTTTATGTTTCGGCAAACTATACAGGCGCCAGTGCGGATGTGGTGGCCAGTACCATCGGTATCCCAATTGAACAGGAAGTCAACGGGGTGGAAGATATGCTTTATATGGAATCTACCTCTTCCAACTCCGGTGATTATAGTTTGACGGTCAGCTTTGAAGTTGGTACTGATCCTGATATGGCACAAGTTAAAGTGCAAAACCGCGTACAACAGGCGGTAAATAAACTTCCGGCCGAGGTGCAGCAATATGGTATCAGCGTGCGCCGTCGTTCATCGGATATTTTGGGGTTCTTAAATATACGTTCGCCGAAAGGCACACATGATACGCAGTTTTTAAGCAACTATGTTGAAAACAATATTAAAAACAACTTAAGCCGCGTATATGGTGTGGGTGATGTCAGCGTTCACGCTGCGCCTTTGAGTATGCGCGTATGGCTGGATGCCGATAAAATTACGGCTTTGAATATTCCAATCAGTACCGTTCAGGCAGCGATTGAAAGCCAAAACTATCAGCCGTCTTTGGGTTCGGTCGGTGCGATGCCGGGCGACGGCGGTCAGCAGATGATGTATTCTTTGCAAACACAGGGACGTTTAAACGAGGCAAAAGATTTTGAGAATATTATTGTCCGCACCGAGCAAGACGGTGGTTTGGTGCGTTTAAAAGATATTGCCAAGGTTGAAATCGGAACTGAAACTTACATGGTTAAATCCGAGCGCGACGGTGCGCCTTCCGTGGCCATTTCTTTAAATACGCTGTCCGGTGCAAATGCCATTCAGGCCATGACGGCGTTGAAAGCAGAATTGGAAAGATTGTCTCATTTTTATCCGGATGATTTTGAAGTTTCCATCTTTTATGATGCGACGGAGTATATCGTTGCTTCCATTGAAGAAGTGGTTTTGACGCTTGTGTTGACCTTTGCTTTGGTTATCGGTGTGTGTTATGTCTTTTTGCAAGACTGGCGTTCAACCCTTATCCCGTCAATTGCCATTCCGGTGTCATTGTTGGCTACTTTTGCCGTTATGCTGGCTCTTGGTTTCAGCTTGAACATCTTGACTTTGTTCGGTCTGGTTTTGGCTATCGGTTTGGTGGTTGATGATGCCATCGTGGTGGTCGAACGTGTTTTGACGCTGATGGAAGAAGAACATCTGGCGCCAAAAGAAGCCGCCATTAAAGCCATGGAACAGGTTTCAAGCGCGGTTATCGCAACAACTCTGGTGTTGATGGCGATTTTCGTGCCAATTGCTTTTTTGGGCGGTATTACCGGTAAAATTTATCAGCAATTTGCTATTTCCATTTCATTTGCGGTTTTATTCTCAGGTATTAATGCTCTGACTTTGTCGCCGGCTTTATGTGCGACTTTGCTTCGTCCGTTAACGCCGGTTAAGCACGGACCGCTGGCATGGTTTAACAAAATGCTGTCCAAAACCCGTAATAAATATTTGGCAATTGTGGCTTATTTTGCCCGAAAGGTCAGTGTTATTGCGTTGTTTTTGGGATTGTTGCTGTTATTTAACGGCATCTTCTTAAAAATCAGCAATACGACGTTTATTCCGGCAGAAGACCAAGGTGTTATTCTGGCAAATATTCAGCTGCCGGAAGGCGCTACCCAGCCGCGTGTTGAAAAGGTTATGGATGAAATTCTGCCGATTATCAAAGAAGAAAAAAGCGTTCAGTCTGTTATGACGATTATGGGATTTAGTATGTTGTCCGGTCAGGGCGAAAACGTTGCCATGTCGGTTATCAGTCTGAAAACCTGGGGTGACCGTAAGGAAGATTCTGAATATTCGACCAATATTCTCAATCGTTTAAGTGCCAAGTTTTCGCAAATTCCGGATGCGGAAATCAACCTGTTTGAATTTCCGGCTATTCCGGGGCTGGGGACAACCGGCGGTATGGATTTCCGTTTACAGGCTTTGGATGATACGGATCCGAAACATTTGGAATCGGTCTTGCGCAGCTTTTTAAGTAAAGCACAACAATTGCCGGAAATTTCATATGCTTTTTCAACGTATACGGCAGAAACGCCTCATGCTTACATTGAAATCAACAAAGAAAAAGCCGAAGTTATGAATGTGCCGATAAGCAGCATTTATTCGGTTTTACAAAGTTACCTGGGTTCAAGTTATGTCAACGATATCAATATCGGTACGCAGGTCAATAAGGTTATGATACAGGCTGACTGGCCGTATCGTAAGGATATTGACAGTATCGGCAAACTTTATGTCCAGAGTTCTACCGGCAATATGGTGCCTTTGGGCAGCCTGATATCGGTTAAAGTTATTCAGGCGCCGCGAAGCATTGAGCGTTATAACCAATATCCGAGTGCTACCATTACGGCTATGGCCAGCCCTTCCGTGAGTAGCGGTCAGGCTATGGCGGCTCTGGAAGAACTTGCTGATGAAGCTTTGCCGGAAGGATACAGTTATGAATGGTCGGGCATGAGCTTGCAGGAGCGTCAAAACAGCGGTCAGGTCGGTATGCTGATAGCGTTGGCTGTTGTGTTTGGTTATTTGTTCCTGGTTGCCCAGTATGAGAGCTGGATGCTGCCGGTATCGGTTTTGACCTCGGTTACGGTGGCGGTTTTGGGAGCTTTCTTAGGTTTGCTCATTACCGGTATGCCTTTGAGTATTTATGCTCAGCTGGGTCTGGTGCTGCTGGTGGGTTTGGCAAGTAAAAACGCCATTTTGATTGTGGAATTTGCCAAAGATGAACGTGAGAAAGGCATGAGCATCCAGAAAGCAGCGGTTGCCGGAACGCGTGAAAGATTCCGTGCCGTGCTGATGACAGCTTTTACTTTCATTTTGGGTGTGTTTCCGTTGATTATTGCCAGCGGTGCCGGTGCCGGCAGCCGTGTTGCCATTGGTGTTCCGGTGTTTTACGGCATGCTGATTGGTACGGCCGGGGGATTGATTGTTATTCCGTTGTTGTATGTTTTGATAGAGACAGTGATGGAACACCTTAGCAAAAAAGTGCAGACAGAAACCCCTAAAACCAAGAGCAAATAAGCAGGCTCATGAAAAAAAGCCCCGTTCGGGAGAAACCCCGGCGGGGCTTTTATACAAGGGAAATTCAGCGGTGCTTGACAAGCGTCCGGGGCTGTGTTATTTCAAAAAAACTGGAAGGATAAGAAAATGGATGTGATTTTGACAGGCGACCGCCCGACCGGCAGGCTTCATCTGGGACATTATGTCGGTTCCCTGAAGCGCCGGGTGGAAATGCAAAACAGCGGAAAATACGATACAATTTATATTATGATTGCCGATGCTCAGGCTTTAACCGATAATGCCGGAAATATTACCAAAGTACGCGACAATATTTCCGAAGTGGCGCTGGATTATCTGGCTTGCGGGCTGGATCCCGAAAAGTCGACAATCTTTATTCAGTCACAAATTCCGGAGTTGTGCGAGTTATCGTTTTATTATATGAATCTGGTGACGGTTTCCCGTTTGCAGAGAAACCCTACGGTTAAAAATGAAATTCAGATGCGGGGATTTAAACAAAGCATTCCGGTCGGCTTTTTTACTTATCCGATCAGCCAGGCCGCAGATATAACCGCGTTTAAGGCTAATCTGGTGCCGGTCGGTGATGACCAATTGCCGATGATTGAGCAAACCCGTGAGATTGTGCGTTCATTTAATCAGCAGTATAAGGAAGTTTTGGTCGAGCCGGAAGCCGTGCTGCCGGAAAACAGCCGCTGTTCGCGTCTGCCGGGGCTTGACGGTGCGGCGAAAATGAGCAAGTCTTTGGGCAATTGCATTTATCTTTCCGATACGGCAAACGAAATAAAGAAAAAAGTGCAGAGTATGTTTACCGATCCTACACATTTACGGATTGAGGATCCGGGACATACGGAAAACAATCCGGTCTTTATTTATCTTGATGCATTTTGCAAAGATGAACATTTTGCTGCGTTTTTGCCGGCATATCAGAACCTGGACGAGATGAAGGCGCATTATCAACGCGGCGGTTTGGGCGACGGAACCGTTAAAAAGTTTTTAAATGAGATTTTGCAAAATGAATTAAAGCCTATCCGTGAAAAACGCGAGGAATTTGCCAAAGATCTGGGCGGCGTTTTTGCCATGCTTGAAAAGGGAAGCCATAAAGCGCGGGCTGTTGCCGAACAGACGCTGCAGGAGGTTAAAACCGCCATGGGGATTAATTATTTTAACGGTAACTCACTTTTGAAATAATTTTGCCAAAGTCGGTCAAAGCACTGTTGCTTGTCAG
This sequence comes from uncultured Alphaproteobacteria bacterium, assembly GCA_944391705.1. Classification (GTDB taxonomy): domain Bacteria; phylum Pseudomonadota; class Alphaproteobacteria; order RF32; family CAG-239; genus CAAFZY01. The sequence continues at coordinate 66,610 of CALXUN010000002.1, read as the reverse complement.
CAGTGCTTTTTTGTATACTGGAAAATTTCGGGCGAGTATGCCCGCTTTGCGCCAAGCGATACAAGATTGAGCAACTTTAAGCAAGTTTGTGCAAAAGAGTGCAAGAGTGGGCAAAAAGATACAACGCGATACAAGACAAAAGCATATCAAAGATGATAACCTTTCTTTGAAGATTAACTTTTAACCAACAAAGAAAGGAGACAACATGCCCTATCAAAGTATAAACGGTAAAATCTATGAAAACGAGCATGACGAGGAGCTGTCGCGGCGTTTTGGAGATAAATACGGATATATCAAATACAAATACCCGGAAGCCTATAAATTAAGTGAAAGAGAAATAAGGGATATGGCCGATATTATCAGGGAGGCCAAAGACATGAAAGAAGTTGAAGAGCAGCTTGAAGCATATGTCAAAGAAAACGGTGCAAAGTTTCGGCAATGGTACGGGTTTGAATATGAGGATGAAGATGAATGGGAAAAAGAAGAAGCGCCATATCAGGAGCAATATTCAACATCATTGCAGCCGATGACAGAAAGGCAAAAGGAAGAGGAGGAAGCATTGGCAAGATAAATAAGACCTCAAATGCCGAATATGTTTACGGATTATCTGGCGGAAAATGTCGCCGACATGGTATACGGCGCCGGTCGAACCATAAACGGCCTGAGCGGCGGCGGACTGGATTATCTGGGTGAGAAGTACGGGATTGATACCCGCATGAATGATTATTTAAGTCTTAAAGATGAGGAAGGTACCGGTAATCTTGCCCAGAATTTGGGAAATATGACACAATTCGGCGGTATGGGGTTAGGTATGTATGGTCTGGGTAGTACCGGCGTAAACATCATGCGTCCCTATTATAACAGTTGGCAAATCGGGCGGGCTTATGACAGGTTGAAACAAAACCCGTTTCAAGGTAGCGGTAAAGATGTTATTACAAGGATGAAGAACCATAATGGTGAACCGGTTATTCTCCAACGTGGCGAGGCTATACGAGGGGAAAACGGAGAAATTATTGCGGCAGGAAAACCTTTGTTGCGAGAATATGGAACCAAAAGAAATTATGGCTTAAATAAAGCTATCTATAAACATGATGTTCCTAGAAATGAAACAACACAAATACCTCGATATATCAAAGAACAACCTGTTGAAATATCGCCAAGAGGTCAATCTGTTTATGAGGTATCAAGACCTGACGGCAGATATAGAATTGTTGTTTCGCCAACTGAAAATGGAAGGACAATATCTTCAATGTATAAAATAGAAAGATAAAACAAAAAAGCCCGAAAAATTCGGGCTTTTCTACCAAGTCTCTTAAAAGAGCAGCTCCCCTTTTAAGGATACACAGCAGGCGATTACCATCTTTCATTCCCACCGGTTGGTTAATTAAATATAACATTGTAAAATAAAAAAGTCAAGTGGGGATAATATTTTTGTGAAAACAGGATTTAAAAAATAAGGACAATGGATAGGCGGTCATCTCTATCATACATCTCTTCAAGGTGCTTTAATAAACACACATGGCGGCGGCAAACCTTTCCACTCTTCATTGCCCTTATAAAAAATATAATACCTGCAATATAAATTGTCAACAAATGAGAGTAATTAACAAAAGCTCCCGTTTGAGGGAGCTTTTAAAAAACACTTGCAAAAATGGGGAATTTCTTTAATATAAGCACTGCCGTCGTTTGACGGTGGTGTCCAAAAAACATCTTCACAATAAAACTCCTTCTTTGGGGGAGTAGAGGAAATAAGGCCTTTGGCACGAATAACTCTGACTGCATTGTGACAGTTTTTTGGCTCCCCGCTTTGGAATTTTCTAAAGCGGTTTTGTTTTTAATTTTAGTATGAACAAAAGAAAGGAGCTTATAAAAATGCTTAATAAACAACAAAAGCGCGCGGCCTTAAGATTAACCCGGCGTGAAACCCGAAAGCTGTTATGGGAATTACGCCAAAGACACGATATGCCGTTAAAAGATTTATCAGTGCTTTCTCGCATACCGGAATGGCAATTGGATTATCTGATATGCGGCCGCGGCCAGATTAACGGCGGCTATCTGGCGCAGCTGGCAGCGTTTTATGACAAGCGGGTTAAAATCGAACTCGTTGATTATTCTCCGGCCAAGGATAAAAATAAGGATAAAGAATAATAAAACAAAAACCCCGCTCTTAAAAGAGTGGGGTTAAAATTTATCAGTCAAAACAGGTTATTGTTATTCGCCGACTTTGATTTTTTCAATCAGTTCTTTTACTGTCGGAATACCGTTGCGATACAGCGGATCGGTTGCAAAGCGGTAAACCTGGTGGCCGGCAAACAGCAAATGGTCTTTAACGCTGCCGCCGTGGCCGACTTCATAAAGCGTTTTATGAATGCAGTATGTGCGCGGATCCGGCAGTTTGCCGGTGGTACCGTTAGCGCGCGACCAGGTTGAAAACTGGCACTGCGACAAACAGCCGACGCATTCGGCACGGTCTTGCTTCATTTTTTTGTAGTCTTCCTGGCTCATAAAGACAACCGTTTGATCAGGGGTTTCCTGAATAACGCTTAATCCGGCATTGATTTGGTTGTCGGCTTTTTCGGCGTCTTCCGGTTTGATGTAAACCGTACGGTTGGCATTCATGGGCAAAGCATGAGAATATTCGTTGTCCGGTTCGTTTTTGAAAGCGATTTCGCCTTTTTTACGTTCAATCAGTTTTTCTAAGAAAGTGTTTTTAATGGCCGAGGAGAAAAACCCCGTCGGGCTGAATCTTTGTAAAATGACATCGCCTTTTTTGACGTGCATCATAACATTTTGCCAGGCTGCACTTATCGGGCTTTCCTTGGTAATCATCGGGCGTGTACCGAACTGGAAGGCAACGTCACCGATTTCCGGGTTGTCAATATAATCTTCCCATTCACTTAATTTCCAAACTCCGCCGGCAATGATAATCGGTGTTTTTTCAAGCCCCAGTTCACGCAGGAGCTTACGTAATTCAACCAGCCGGTTGTATGGCGACTGCGGTTCTAAGGGGTTTTCGGCATTGGATAAACCGTTGTGTCCGCCTGCCAGCCACGGATCTTCATAAACAACGCCGCCCAAATATTCCGAGCATTTGGAATAGGCACGTTTCCACAATACCTGAAAGGCCCGGGCCGAGGAGATAATCGGGTAATAATAAACTTTGAATTTTGAGGCCAGCTCACCTAAATGATAAGGCAGCCCGGCACCGCAGGTGACACCGTGGATCAGGCCTTTGCTTCCTTCCAAGATGGCGGCAATAATCCGTTCGGAATCGGCCATTTCCCAAAGCATATTCATGTGGATGCGGCCGTTGCCGCCGGAAACTTCATGTGCCACTTTTGCCTGGTCTATGCCGCCCTGAATGGCATATTGCACCATTTCTTCATGGCGTTCGGCACGGATTTTCTTCTTAAATGTTTCGATGATAACGTTGCCGTTATTGTCAAGTGTATCCGGGCTGACAGCCGAAAACGTGCCGACGCAGTTTTCTCTTGCCCAGGCGCCGGAGCTGTATCCGTTGCTGCCGTTAATGCCTTTGCCGCCTTCAATTAAGGGCAGGACTTCTTTGCCTGATAAAATAATGGGATTTAATTTTTTCAATGTTTTTTCCTTAAAACTAAAAAATTCTGTTAGAATTTATTTATGCGTTTTTTTGCAAAAAGAAAAGTAGGCACTTTAGATACCTATAGTTTCCTTAAAGAAACTAAATAGCTATTCTGCGGGTTTTAGGCAAGGATTGGTGTGAAAAATATTTTAACCGGCCGGCCGGAAAATTTCAAAACCGAGATTGTTTATGATAATAAATGCGACAATGATGTTAATCAGGGCATAAATTTTAAGCATGTTAAGCAAAGACTGGTTTTTTAAAAGCGGAAGAGTGGCTTGTAAGCGATTTCCTGCCGTATACAATACTTTAACAAGCAGGGCCATCATAATCAGCTGCAGCGCATAACCGCCCGATGTCAGAAACTCTTTCGCCGGTTTTAGGATAAACGACAGGCTGCCGAAAAATAAAAGATATAGCACGATGCCGGCTAAGGTCAGTTTGTTCAGTTTAATGAACTTCAAGCGTTTTTCTTGTTTTAAACGTTCGGTTTTTTCGGTTGAAAGCTCGGATATTTCCAGTCCGCGGATTTTGACCGGCATGGCTTTTTCTTCTTTGACGGCGGCCATGTTCTGCTTAAATTTTTCCTCAATGGCGCATAAACCGCAGCCTCTGGATGTAAAATACACATGATCCGGGTTTTGTTTGCAGGTTTTTAAATTGCGGAAAAGATATTCCATGTGTTCCTGCCATTCTTTGGCAGACGGACGTTTCTGGCCTTTTAAAAAGGCACGGTCAAACAATTCCAAAGTTTTTTTATCAAAATAATTGTGTATGCTGTAAGGATTAGGCGCCTGATAAGAATCCGGCCACAGGCCGTAAGCGTAATGATACTGTTCAATCCGCGTCTGAATGGTCAGCATTTCGCTGCCAGATTTGCGCGGCGTGCCGGAAAAGGGGTGAATGCCGTTGTTTAAAAGTTTGAATATGATGACGGCTAAAGCGAATTTATCCTGTTCTTCGCCCATTTCCTCACAATTTTGCTGCATTCCTTCCGGATAAATATATTCTTCACTGACAAATTCTGCCGGATAACGCCCTTTTTCGCCCTTAATGGAAAAACCGTCGCAGTCAAACATGGCAACAATCATGTTTTCTTTGTAAACGGAAACATTGGCCGGTTTCAAGTCAACAATGTAATGGCCGCATTTGTGCAATGCCGCAACCATAGAGGCCACATTATAAGCGGCATACAGCCGGTTGCTGTAACTTTCGGAAAGCCCCAGTTTTTTACGGACGGCCTTTTGCATCAGGTGGTCTAAGGAAACGGCCTCGTTCATATTAATCAGCGGCATCAGATAGCCGACGCAAAAGCCGTCGTCATCTTCCAAAACCGCTTCCGGCCAGGCAATCTGTACATAAGTTTTTCCGTCATATACAATCGGCGGAATGTTCGGGCGGTTGTGCAGCATGGCTTCCAGCTTCTGGCGGTTGGTGTGGCTTTTGCTGCGGTCATGAAAGATTTTGGCTACCAACCCGGGGTGAATGACATCACGATATATTTTGCCGGCAGCACCACCTTTGTTTAAGAGTTCGCCCAGCTTTTCACGCTCAAAATGCCCGTCGCCGTAAATGGCGTTAAAATACAAAAATTCCGCTTCCTGTGAAGTTATGTTTTGATTCATTTCAGACCGACCCATAAAAGCGTTTTGTCATCGGGATTTAATTGGCAGGCGCGCGGCGTGCCCAATGTGTTGTTTAAAGCACGGACGGCTTTGCGGCGGTTGGGTTCAGCCCGTAAAAAGCGGTTAATCGGTTCTATAAACCTGTTTTCCAGGCAGTCGTAATCTTTGGTGAAAGCAAAACCGGTCACACCATCGGTCATTAACATCAGGCTTTGCGCTTTTTCAAACGGGGTGAAGCGCAGGCTGTCTTTCCAGTCGTCCATGGTAAAAAAATAAGTTTCACAGGAAAACAAACCGTTTTCCGGGCGCGAAACCACGGTGCTTTGTGCTGTATCTCCCAGAGCTATGGCGGCCCCGTCACCGATATGAAAAAATATGCCGCGGCTGCCGGTATAGACGGCACCGACAACCGTGGCGGCAAAATCAACCAGTCCGTTTTCACTTTTGGTTTTGTTAAAACGGTGATATATCAGCTTTTGGCGGGCAATTTCCAAAGCGTCGATAATTTTTTGGCGGATATCGTCCAGCGGGCAGGAAATCAGAATATCGCATAAAGTGCTGCAAACGGTTTTGGCACCGATTTTACCATATTTTGCCGAACCCGCGCCGTCGGAAACAACCGCAACCAGCTTGTTCCCCCGGCAGGCATGAGCATGAAAATCCTGACAGGGAAGATTTTTGGCACGGTGATATGTTCCGGTTACGCTGGCGGCAACAATATGTATGTTCTGTTTTCTATTCATCATTCCAGTCGTTAATGTCCTCAAGCAAATCATCCGCGTTCGGGGCGGCTTTGGAAATACAGGAAACGCTGCGGCTCAGCCATAAGAAAAATTCGGTAAATTTCAGCCCGGTTAAGCGTTTGGGCGACATCAGGGAAAATTTTGCCAGCTTTTCCAAATTGGCCCCCTGAGTGCCGACGGCATGGATAATAACTTTTTTATTCTGCTGGGCATAACGGCATTTTTCGGCAGCCTGCTCCCAGCCGTAGTCGGTGGGTTCCCCGTCGCTGATTAAAAATATCCAGGGACGTTTGGAGGTAACGCCGCAGCTGTCGTAAAGGCATTTTTGTTCCTCGATTTTCTGTAAAGCCAGTTCCATGGCTTTGCCAAGCGGCGTTAAACCGCCGGCTTCCATAACCGGCGCGGTAAAGTTCATGGCATCAACCCAGTCCGAGCTGATGACGGCTTCGTCTTTGCCGCAGGCTTTAATGATTAAAAGCTGAACGCGTGAGCTGGCATCAATGTCTTCTTTCAGTTCTTTTTCCAGAGCGCTTAAGCCGGCGTTTAACTGTTTTATGGGTTCACCGCGCATGGAGCCGGAGCAATCCAAAACCAGCACACAGGGGGTACGTTCATTGGCATTGTCGGCAAATTCGACATAAGGAATGGTATCATCAGTTGGTTTTTTTTGTTCATTCATGGTCTGATATCCTTTATTTAACGCCGCGGGTAACTGTGCGGATAGCCGCTGTCTTCAAGCGGAACGGGAGCGGAAACCTTGCCGCAGGCGGTTGTGCCGAGAATTGCCGTGGCAAGCAGCAGAATTGAAAAAAATTTAAAAACATATCTCATTTTTTAACCTTTTTGTTGTATTTACATTGATGATAATTATATTCAAAACGATTGTAAAATACAAAGTAAAATTAAGGATTTTAACAGGGATGTTGAAACTTGTTTTGAAAGCGGCTTTTATTCTGTTTTTACTGGCGGCTCCGGCCTATGCCAAGGACAGCGTTAATATTTATGACAAGCCGCGGCCGGCGCCGGCGCATAAAATTATTCATGAAAGCGGCAAAAACTACCGTCTTTCGGATTTTAAAGGCGATTTTGTGGTGGCGGTTTTCTGGTCGCGCGACTGTGGTCCGTGCCTGGCAGAACTTAAAAGTCTTAACGGCTTTTATAAGGCCGTAAAAGGAAACGGCATCAAATTGCTTTTGATTTCCCCTAATGAAGAGTGGGCAACGGTAGCCGAACAAAAACGTTTTTTGAAACGTTACGGAGCGCCGGATGTCGATTTTTATGTTGATGAAAACGGGGCCGTGGCTTCCGATTTGGGAATTTTTACCAGTCCGCATACGGTTCTGATTAACAAAAACGGTGAAGAAATCGGGCGTATCCGCGGCAGCGCCAAGTGGGACAGCGATGATGTGATTGAATATATTTATCAGTTGAAGGCAAAGTACGGTTAGTTTGGTCGGATAAATTATCATGGCTGTTTTTTTTTGAAAAATCTTGACGGTTGAGCTTTTATGTTATACTCTTTAAAATATAGGAAAGTATGAACGGCAAGTTATCTGAAGGGCTTAAGAGTATGCGGACATTGGCGAAATTTTTACTGTTGGTTATACTAATCGCGGCAGCAGATGCAGAAGCCAAAGTCTGCTTTTTGCCCGGCGTTTTAAATGGTGACGGTTGTATTGACAACAGCAGCTGGCTTGGTACGGGATGTCAGGGATATGATCGGACAACGCCATGTCCGGAAGGTTATCAGGAGCAAACTTGTATTTATAATGACAAAACATATTATCGTTGCAGCTGTAACAGCGATAATGTTTTGGATTTGGAAAATGGTAAATATATTTGTACCGGAACTTTTAATTCGGTGTGCGGCTGTGCCGGTTCTGAAACCATTTGCAATCCGGCTCGTTATCCGTATGAAAGTTGTGCTGACTATACTAATGCATCCGGCAGCGGAGATTCCTGTAGGAGCCCTGCTGATGGATCTATCAGATATGAGGAATGTGCTTGTTCCCGAACTGTTTATCCGTATAGCTGCGATGAGAGAGGTTTAAAAGAACCAAGCGGTACGGATTATTGCGAGGAACCGGACGGCAGCCGCTGGTATCCTTATTGTATTTGCGATGACAGCTATTCGACCGAAGAATGCAGCTCCCGGACAGATGGTTGTACAACGCTGGTCGAACAGGTTTATAACGGTCATGATAATTGCTATCTTTGCAGTGCAGAAACCTGCAGCGAAGAAGGACAGATTAATCTGGAAGCATATTGGTGCAATGTGACGCAAACAACGGTTACGGATTGTGCAACCCTTGGTTATGTCAAGGCAACAAAATGTGATGACGGAACAACCGGGGTTAAATGCCCGTTTGATTCAAGTTATATGTATTGTCCAGGTCAAGAAGAAACCGACGATGATGTGTGTCCGGCTGGTTCTTCTTCCAAGTATCAAAAAGTTGAAGATTGCGGTGATTCAGGGAGCGCCGGATGGAATATATACACTAAAAAGGTTGTCAGCGGCAATAAAGTAATTGTTTGCGGTGCTTGTGCAGCCAAATCCTGTCCTACAGGATATACTGCCGGAGATTTAGGTATTTGCCGTAGTGATTATAAGGCGGAATATCATTCGACGGCTTATGCCGGCGATACAGGATGTTATCGATGTGTTAAAGATTGTCCTGCCGGTTATTCTGCAAATCGGCTCCAAGCCTGTTTTGTCGGACAAACGCTTCAAGAACACGCTACAGTTAAGGGTTGTTATAAATGCGTAACGCTTCAATGTACGGATGGTTATGCAAAAACGGCAGCTGATTGCGGGAAAACCGGAACAAAGGGCTGGAAGCTTGGTACGGATACCGATGAGGCAGGGTGTTATCAATGTGAAACTAAGTCATGCGCAACAGACGAATTTGGTATGAATTCAGTGCTAAGGTTCTGTGGCGTGAATATGAGTTCAACATTGGGTGATTCTTATCGGGGTGATAGACAGTGTTATAAATGTATTTGCATAGACGGCTTTGTTAAAGATGTTTCAGAATGCGGCCAAAGTGGCGGATGGGAATTGGATACAAGCATTATTGAAGCTAATGAAAACGGCTCAGGTGATGTAAGTTGTTACAAATGTAAAGCCAAAACCTGTCCGACCGGACCTGGTATTACGACAAACCGTTCGGAATGCTATAATTCACCATATTATGGTTATGAAAGTACAGTTGGATATGCAGGTAATGACACTTGTTACAAATGTCAATTGTGCCCGGATGGACAATACCATACCGCTGAATATGAATGTTTCACCAAGCCTGAGGATAACCACTGGACACCCGGTAAGAAAAATCCAAATCCCAATTCTGTTCCATATGTTATGGTTACAGATGGATGCTTTGAGCTATGTTATGATTATAACAGTAATCACAACTACGTAACCAAAGCACCAACTAAAAAACAATAAATCAAACCAACCCCCGCATCCCAATGCGGGGGTTGGTTTATTTAGTTGCCTTACAGAAAACCCCGAGTTTACTCGGGGCTGAATGCCAAGGTGTTGGAACAACACCGCTCCACGCCAACGAGCTTGGTCAAACCGTAAGGTTTGTAGCTGTTATAGAACCCCCAGTTTACTGGGGGATATCTATTGCAACACCGCTTTATGCTACGAGTATCTCTTCTCCCTTTCTGTCATGGCTTAAGAACAAGCGTAAGCGAGTGAGTATCAGGCATCCACAAATCAAATGTTATTGCTTTAGTTTTTGTGGACCCCTGGTATTCGGACGCTATGCGTCCTCATAGGGGTGACAACATGTGCGACGGCCTCTCAGTTCGTCATGCCCTAAGAGCAAAAGTCAAACTGTAGGTCCGTGGCTGCACAGAATCCTGGGCTACCTGGCGATATTTATATGATTTTTATAGGCTGAGTTTTCTTACAACCATTTAATCAGCATAAAACTACCGATTAAGAGAATTAAAAACAAAACCGAAAGCCAGCCCAAATTCTTTTCAATAAAGATTTTCATCGGTTCGCCGTATTTTTTCAAGAGCCAGGCAACAAAGAAAAACCGCATGCCGCGCGCCAAAATTGAGGCAACGGTAAAGACAAACAAATCCAAATGAACAACACCGCTGGCAATAGTGATGATTTTATAGGGAAACGGGGTTAAGCCGGCAGCAAAAACAATCCACGCGCCGAATTTGTGGTAGTAGTCTTCAAATTCTTTGAATTGTTCGAGTGCGTTATACATTTCCAAAATCGGTTTGGCAATCAAATCAAAAAATCCGGCGCCGATGATATAGCCGAAATATCCGCCTAAAACGCTGGCAACCGTAGCCAAACCTGCAATCCGCCAAGCTTTATTTGGTGTGGCTAAAACCATCGGGATAATCATGACATCCGGGGGAATCGGGAAAAACGAACTTTCGGCAAAAGATACCAAAAATAAAAAGAACATGGCTTTGTTGTGTGCCGAAAGTCTTAACATTAAGTCATACATTTGATGTAAAAGCTGATGTATCCGTTGCATATCTTTCCCCGGTTAAAATTGAAATACTTCCAATTTATGCCGTATATTTTTTGTTTTGACAACAGCTTATTTGTTTTAATGCAGATAGTTTTTCGGATTTTTTTTAATGATGCTTAAAATCTGGTCTTTTTTTAATATGTCCGAATTAAATTCAACATAGTGGAAATTGGTTCGGTTTTGGAATTTGGCGGCGGCATTAAGATATATTTCCGGACAATTTTTCTTGCATAAACTTTTTTCAACAGTTTCCCAGGTTTTGGCATCAGGGCTGAAGTTATCATCAAAATTCATAATGACAATATCGGGGTTGATTTCCCTGGCATATTGCAAAAACTGGTAGAGATTGTTAAATCCGAACACAAAGAAACCCTGAGCTTCCAAATCTTCCCGGAAGGGTTTTAATAGTTCCGGCCGGTTTTCAAAAATAAGCACTTTGCCGAAATCAGTCATTTTATCTCCAAAAGGTTGCTTTGCCGTTTTCGGGGACTGATATATTTCTTTTTTTGATTTTTTGTAGGTTAATTCTGATTTTGTTTTAAATAAGCTTCATAAGTGTTTTGCAAAAGCATGGCAACCGTCATCGGCCCTACGCCGCCGGGGACGGGGGTGATATATGAGGCTTTGTTTATGGCTGAGGCAAATTCAATATCGCCGCAGAGTTTGCCGTTTAAACGGTTAATGCCGACATCAATTAAAACGGCACCTTCTTTTATCCATTCGCCTTTGACCATTTCCGGACAGCCGCAGGCTGAAATGACGATATCTGCCATTTTTACAAGTTCGGGCAGATTTTTGGTTTGAATATGGGCCATGGTTACCGTGCAGCCTTTTTGGATTAGCATCATGGCTGCAGGCCGGCCGACAATTTTGGAACAGCCGATGACAAGAGCGTTTTTACCGGCTAAGCTGATGTGTGTGTTTTCTAACAGGTATAAAATTCCTTTCGGCGTTGCGGCAATGAGTGCTTGCGGCGAATTGTTCTGTAATCTTCCGATATTTAACGGATGAAAGCCGTCGACATCTTTTTCAGGGTCAATACTGTCAATGAGGGCTTCTTCATCTAAGTGAGCGGGTAAAGGCAGCTGGATAATCATGCCGTTAATGTTTTTATCCTTGTTTAAGGAAGAAATTAATGCCGAAAGCTCTTGTTCAGTCACGCTTTCCGGAAATTTGTACAAAACGGCCTTAATGCCGACGTCGGCCGCAGCCCGGAGCTTGTTGCGGACGTAGATGGTGCTGGCTTCATCGTCACCGGCCTGAATAATGGCCAGCCCCGGTATGCCGGTTTGCTTTTTTATTTTTTCTTTGAGGGTGTTTTGAATGTCTGCCGCAATTTTCCGGCCGTCAATGATTTGAGCGTTCATTCCTCTCCCTCCGTCAGTTTTAAGATTGTTTTTTCATCAGCACCGGCAATGCATACCTTTTTTAGTCTGTCCTGCAATCCGGTGACAATCGTAATGGATGATTTCGGCATCTTAAGCGTTTTGGAAAGAAAGTCAATAAGTTCTTTGTTGGCTTTACCTTTTTCAGGGATGGAAACGACATTTATTTTTAAATAGGCCTGATTGTTTTCATCAAAAAATATGCCGTTTATCCGGCAAGAAGAAGAGTTAGGCGTTAACCTAACTCTTAACAGGTACTGATTGTCTTTTTTCTCGAAAAACACGATAAAAAAATATCCGGCTTATAAAACCATTTCTTTTAACACATAAATCAGGCGGGCAACAAAAAACAATGCCAGCAGCAAAATAAACGGCGATGCGTCAAAGTCGGCAAATGGCGGAACTTTTTCACGGATTTTTTTATAAACCGGTTCGGTTGCCATTTTTAAGATGTCCATAAATTTCTGGGCATATTTGTTGGTAATGCTGATAATCTTAAAGTGCAGCAGCCAGAATAAAACAATTTCCACCACAACAATTTTAAAATAAATATCAACAACCAAAGCCAGTGTATCAAAGAAAGGGATTAACAGCATTCCCATTATTTTTCTCCTTTATAAATTAATATTCGTTCACGTTTTCATTCAATTTCGCATTCACGATGTCGTATTTTACACGAAATGTATTTTTACGTCCAGATAATTCTTGCAGTTTATCAGCAATTTCTTGTCTGTTCGGTGTCTCAAAGGGGGTAAAAGTATCCGGTTCGCGGGCCATATCATGCGCCAGCTGGTATTCCCGGGCAACTATTCCCCGGTCTTCTTCTTCCATCTGGTCAAGAACGACATTTAAAAGATTGTCATAGTAGTTAAAATCTTCATCCAAATCATCATCGTCATCATGATTTATGTTCAAATTGATTTTCTGCTGGCGGGCAATGTCGTAACCAAAAGGAAGTTTGGCAAGTCCGCGGTACAATTTATAGTATGGGATTGCCGCTTCATATTCGGCCCGGGAAATTTCCACATCTGCTTTGTTACGGGTGCGGTTTTCAATGGCTGAGCGCATCTCGCGCAATTTGATCAGCTTGTAGCGGATCATCTTTGCTTTTTCCTGAGCTTCCGGGTTTTTGCTGCTTTGATACAAACCTAAACAAACCAAAAGTTCTGCTTCCCGCTGGTGGCTGAAATCCAGAAATTCATTTCTTTTGGCAAGATCGTCATCGGTCACGAAACCGTCATTCATGTTTTTTAAAATGTCGGTCGTTTCATCAAGCCAGCGGAAATATTCCTGTGATGAAGATGTTTCGCTATTGATGTTTTCTATGCTTTGAGCAATCATGGATTGTAAATCCTGTGCGTGTTCAACACTCTTGCCGCTGCTTAAATTTTCAATTGTATTAGCCACTTCATAACGTAAATCCGAAGCCAAAACTTTCCGGCCGCCAATCTTAACCGGTCGGTTTGACGGGGCAAAAATCGTTTCCCGCGTTGCCTGACGAAGCGCTCTTTCGTTAAGGTTATTGTATGTCGCAAGCAAGGCACGTTTGATAATCTCGGTTTCTTTTTCTTTTTTTATGGCTTCTTCGGTGTGTTGTACATCATATTTATCCATGTTTTATCTCCCGTGTTCAGGCGTCTTCAAAAATGATTTTTCCCTGTTCAAGCCACATAAGTTTGTCAATGACCCAATTGCTGATTTGTTCAACTTTTTCAAGTTCAATGCCGGTGGCTTTGCCGACATTGCCGATAAAGGCAACTTCATCATTGCTCAAATCGCTGTCGGAATGTCCAAGAAGGCACAGTTCTTTAATCAGTTCCAGATAAATCCGGCGGTTACCCAACTTTTTGATTTCATTTAAAATTTCTTCTTCGTTTTTAAATTCAAAAATCCGGCCCGGCTGGGTAATGTGGTAATTTGTTGCAACATCTTTAATGTATTTGATTTCTTCTTCGTCAAGATGGCCGTCGATTTTTGCCATATAAGCCAGAGCTTTTAAGAAAATAATTTTCTGTTCTTCGGTTAGTTTTAAAATATAACCGTTGGCTTCGAGGGTTTCAGTATAAGTCATAATTATCAGCACCTCCTGATTGTTTAATTACATCATAACCGGATTTCTGATTTTTTCAACATAAAAAGACAGATTTTGTTATTTATGCAAAACTAAAAAAATGTTTGAAAATTGTTAAGGATTGGCATAGCATAATAGCAAACCAATTTATAAAAAACAGAAAGAAGAATGTCAAAAAAATATTTTATTAAAACTTTCGGCTGTCAGATGAATGTATATGATTCACATCGGATGGCAGTTATCTTGGAAAATTTCGGATATGAGCCGGCAGCAAATCAGGCTGATGCGGATTTGGTGCTGTTTAATACCTGTCATATCCGGGAAAAAGCCGCCGAGAAAGTTTTCTCAGATCTGGGACGGGCGTATTTAATCAAACAGGAACGAGCCGAAAAGGGGCAAAATACCGTTATCGGGGTAACCGGCTGTGTGGTGCAGGCCGAAGATGAAGAGATTGCCAAACGGGCGCCGTATGTCGATTTTGCCCTGGGGCCTTTGACGTATCATCGCTTGCCGGAAATTTTAACTAAAATCGGCCGCAAACGCGGGGAAACAATTATTGATACGGATTTTCCGGCGGAGGCAAAGTTTGATTTTCTGCCTGAAAACCGCTCGGAGGGCGGCTGTTCATTTTTAGCAGTGCAGGAAGGATGTAATAATTTTTGTACCTATTGCGTGGTGCCGTATACCCGCGGGGCGGAATATTCGCGTCCGGTGGCTGAGGTTGTTGATGAAGCTAAGCATTTGCTTGAAACCGGAACGCTTGAAATTAATCTTCTGGGTCAGAATGTCAATTCATACCACGGGGAGGATGAATCCGGTAAAGAACGCAATCTGGCTTATCTCTTGCGGCGTCTGGCCGAGTTGGACGGTTTGAAACGTTTGCGTTATACAACATCTTATCCGGCTGATGTCGATGATGATTTAATTGCCTGCCACCGGGATTTGGGACAGCTGATGCCTTATTTGCATTTGCCGGTGCAGTCGGGGGCGGATAAAATTCTTAAAGCAATGAACCGGCGTCATGACCGCAAGCTGTATCTGGAGGTTATTGAAAAACTGAAAAAAGCAAATGACAAACTTCGCTTTTCTTCGGATTTTATCGTCGGTTTTCCGGGTGAAAGCGATGAGGATTTTAATAAAACTTTGAGCCTGGTCAGAGAAGTTGAATATATTCAGGCCTTTTCTTTCAAATACAGCCGTCGGCCGGGAACGCCTGCTGCCGTAATGCCCGGGCAGGTGGAAGAAAAGGTTAAAAAGGAGCGTCTGGATATTTTGCAAAATCTTTTATTTGATTATCAGACGAAATTTAATGAATCATGCATCGGAAAAGTTTTTGAGGTGCTGTTTGAACAAAAAGGGCGGCACAAAGGACAGCTTATCGGCCGGACACCGTATATGCAAAACCTGCATGCGAAGGCTGATAAAAATATGTTAAATAATATCGTTAAAGTCCGGGTAACGGACGCAACCACAAATTCTTTAAGCGGAGAGGTAATATAATATGGCTGAAATTGAACTGGAACTTTTTAATAATCAACTGGTGCAAAAACTGGTCGGCGTTTCGGATGCCAATCTGAGGCTGATTGAAAAAATGCTGAATGTGGAAATCCTGAGTTTCGGCAATCAGATTACGATTAAAGGTAATCCTAAAGAGGCTGAAGAGGCAAAAGCCGCAATCAATGTTTTGTATGACAAAGTCAGCAAGGGCATTGAAGTCAGTGAGCAGGAAGTAAAAGCTGCGGTACGGATTTGCAGCGACTGTCATGATGACGAAGAAGTACAAAATTTAAATGAGATTGTTTTGAAAACCAAAAAAAGATATATTTATCCGCGTTCGGCAACGCAGGCCAAATATATTCAGGAAATGATGAAAAACGAACTGGTGTTCGGTCTTGGCCCAGCCGGTACGGGTAAAACTTATCTGGCGGTGGCGCTGGCGGTTTCCATGATGCTGGAAGGTGCGGTTGACAAGATTATTTTATCGCGTCCGGCAGTGGAAGCCGGAGAAAATCTTGGTTTTCTGCCGGGTGATTTAAAAGAAAAAGTCGATCCGTATTTAAGGCCTTTATATGATGCATTGTATGAAATGCTGCCGGCCGAACAGGTTGATAAAAAGCTTGCTCTGGGTGAAATTGAAATTGCGCCGCTGGCGTTTATGCGCGGCCGGACACTTTCAAACGCCTTTGTCATTTTGGATGAGGCGCAAAATACCACGCCGATGCAGATGAAAATGTTTTTGACCCGTCTGGGTGAAAATTCGCGTATGGTGGTCAATGGCGACTTAAGCCAGGTCGATTTGCCGCGCGGCACGGTTTCAGGCTTACGCGATGCGCTGGATACGTTAAAAAATATCAGCAATGTCAGTGCCGTTTCGTTCAGCGCAGCTGATGTTGTCCGCCACGGGCTGGTTGCCAAAATCGTGAAAGCTTATGAGGAAAAAAATAAAAAGCTGCAGGAAAATGACAGAGATTAAAGTATTTGTTGATATTGAAGAGGCAAAATGGACGGCGGCGGTGGAGAACATCGCTGCCGTTGTTGAACAGGTCAAAGAGGCCGTTATCGGCCGGGTGGCAGGTGAAATTGATTTTTGGGTGCCGCCCCGGCTGTTTAGCGTCAACCTTTGCTTAAGCAATGATGAGGCTGTTCATAAATTGAATTTTGAATTCCGCGGCATAGACAAGCCGACGAATGTCTTATCGTTTGCCAATATTGACGATCCTGATTTTGAAGAAGTTTTGGAATGTGAAGACCTGGTGGAACTCGGTGATGTTATCGTCGCTTTTGAAACTATGCAGCGCGAAGCCCGGGAACAGGGGATATCTTTGCATGACCACTTTTGTCATTTATGGGCGCACGGGCTGTTGCATATTTTAGGTTACGATCATATTGAGCCGGAAGATGCTGCAGAAATGGAACAACGTGAAACAGAAGTTTTAGCCGGGCTTGGCATTGATAATCCATACCGGGAGTAAAGCGTGATAAAAAAAACAACGGAATTTTTTTATAAACATTATAAATGGACGGCGCTGCTTTTGGGTTTGATATCAGCGGCAGGATTTGCGCCGGTTTATGCCGTCTGGGCAACAGTTGGTACATTGGCTGCCGTGTTTTTTTTAACCGATGCCGCACAAAACTTCCGGCAGGCGGCTGCCATAGGGTATTGGTATGGTTTCGGGATGTTTGCCGCCGGTTTTTACTGGATAGGCAATGCGTTGCTGGTTGATGCCGAAACTTTCGGCTGGCTTTATCCGATTGTTTTATTGGGTACGGGAGCTTTTTTTGGTCTGTTTACGGTTATACCGTTTATGGTATGGCACTACTTTTCCGGTTTATGGCAAAAAGTATCGGGTTTTGCCTGTTCCTGGGTGCTTTTGGAGTGGATAAGGAGTTTTATTTTAACCGGGTTTCCCTGGAATCCTCTCGGTTCGGTTTTTGTTTTTGAGCCGATGTTCATGCAGACAGCAAGCCTGTGGGGTGTTTACGGCCTGAGTTTTCTGGCTGCTTTTTTGTCCGGCGGAGTTTATATGTTTTTGCGCGGACACAAATCAGGTATGGTTGTTTTCTTTTGTATAATGCTTTTTATGGCCGGGTTCGGTTTTTGGAGAATAACAAACTTTGATGCACGCCCGGGGGATATTAAAGTCCGGTTGGTACAGCCCTCTATTCCCCAGCAAATGAAATGGGACAGGCAGGTGCTGGAAGATAACTTTGAAACCTATATCCGCATGAGCCGGATGCAGCCGGCAGATGAGATTGATTTTATCGTTTGGGGCGAGACGGCCGTGCCGTTTGATTTGGACAGGGACTGGCATCATCTGAATAAAATCATGGAAGCTGTTCCGCCTCAAGGGTATCTGATTACCGGCATGGTGCGTTTTGATGGTAAAAAAGCATATAATTCATTATATGTTTTTAATCCGGACGGCGGCGTAGAAGGAGTCTATGATAAGAGCCATCTGGTGCCGTTTGGAGAGTATATACCGTTAAGAAATTATCTGCCGGAATGGATTAAGCCGGTAGCCGCAAATGTGTCGGATTTCGGTGCCGGTAAAAAATATAAGAATATTGAAGTTGCTGCTTATCCGGCATTCGGTGCTTTGATTTGTTATGAAATTATATTTCCGGGTGAGGTCACGGGACGAACAAATCGCCCGTCATGGCTGGTCGTGTTGACAAACGACGGCTGGTACGGTAATAGTGCCGGTCCGTATCAGCACTTGGCGGCGGCGCAGATGCGTGCGGTTGAAGAAGGTTTGACGATTGTACGCAGTGCCAATTCAGGCATCAGCGCCGTTATAGATCCGTTGGGACGGATTGTCGGTAGTTTGCCTTTGAATGCAAAAGGTTTTCTTGATGTTTCGCTTCCTCGCAATTTAGAATTGCAGACATCTTATGGAAAAAATAAAAACATATATGTTATATCTTTTATTGTATTGATTTTGTGTGTTTTGTGTATATATGAAAGGTTGATAAAACAATATTGTGCAAAAAATAGTTGACTTTTTTGTATAATCGTTTATTTATAATAATATCACATTTTATGGGGGACTATGGAACTATGGAATTTAAAAAAGAAAAATCTGTTCGGGGAAGAGTGGCTGACGGTGTGCCTAACCCGGTTGATGTTCATGTCGGAAACCGTATTCGCCTGCGCCGGACTATTTTAGGTTACAGCCAGCAGTTTATGGCGCGTAAACTCGGATTAACGTTTCAGCAGGTACAAAAATATGAAAAGGGGTGTAACCGTGTTGGTGCAAGCCGGTTGTGGGATATCAGTAAGGTCTTAAAAGTACCGATGGATTTTTTCTTTGAAGATATGGATAAATCAGTCGAAAGCCAAAGTCCGATGATGCTGACTATGCCGGATAATGAAGAGGCCGGTATGCTGGCTGAAGAAGCTGATGATATGGATTTGGATCCGATGAAAAGGGAAGAAACCCTGGAGTTGGTTCGTGCATATTACCGGATTTCAAACCGTAAGATTGCCAAGCATTTATTTGATTTAATCGTCAGTATGTCAAAATCAAATTCAACTATGGCAGATGAATAATTCTTGATTATTTGCTTTTTTTAAGATAAAGAAGTTCCCGTATAAGTAATAACGGGAACTTTATTTTATGCAGCAGAAACAAAATTCAACCGGGACAACAATGTTGCCAAAGTTTTTCGGTCGACGGAAAGGCCGGGTTATCCATAAAGCAAAAAGTACTTTATTGGCACGGTTTTTACCGAAAATCAAGATAGGGGAAAATACGGTTTTTGATAAAGAAAAAATGTTTGGTTTTCCGGTTCAAAAAATTTATCTGGAAATCGGTTTCGGTGACGGGGAACATTTGGCAGGTATGTCTTTAAAAAATCCGGATATCGGTTTTATCGGAATTGAAGTTTTTCAAAACGGTGTGGCTAATCTGCTGAAACTTTTGACCGGTGTGGCGGATGGAAACAATGTCCCGGAAAATATTAATTTACGACCGGAAAGAACGGATAATGTCCGGGTTTATGATGATGATGCCCGGTTGTTGTTTTCTAAAATTCCGGATGGTTTTGTTGATAAAGTTTTTTTGTTGTTTCCGGATCCGTGGCCCAAAAAAAGACATGCGGCACGCCGGTTTGTTAATCCGGAAAATTTAAAAGAACTGGCTCGTATTATCCGGCACGGCGGTATTTTACAGATTGCAACCGATCATAAAATTTATAAGGCCTGGACAATGCGGATGATGCATGGTTCCCCGGACTTTAGATGGACGGCAAAAACTTCGGCCGACTGGCGCTGTCCGCCGGCAGACTGGGTGGAAACAAAATATCAGCGGAAGGCTCTCCGGGAGGGTCGAAAACCAGTCTTTTTTGAATATGAACGGGTTTAATATTCCGGGTAAGTGGTAATTGTCGGCTGAATGTTCGGTTCGGTGATGGTTTTAATATCATTTATTGGAAAAGACTGAACATCATATATGCGGTTTCCGCCCTGGTATAATGTGTTTTGGATTTGATTTTGTTCCTGTCGGGGTGTTTCCGAAAAAGGTTCGGGGTTTTGTTCTGCGGTTTGATTAATAACATTTTCGGCCGGTTGTTTTTTGTTTTGAGTGCTGACGGTGCTTTGTGGCTGTGGAATTTCCTGCGGTGTGGCGGCCGGCATGGAAGTTTGGGTGTCCGGGATCGTGACAATCGGGTTACCCAAAGGGTTGGGGGCGTTTTCAGGCTGGATAACCATAAACTGATTTTCATTTCCGACCGCTGTTTCAGCAGCGCCGTAAACAACGGTGGGGGTTTGCGCCGATGCCGGGTAAACAGAGAGCAGTAACAAAACAATTATTTTTTTCATCTGTACTTTCCATGTTATCGTTTGACTGTATTTTCATAGATAAGCAGAGATTTTTGATTTACAAGAGGTCTTTATGACATGGTTTTTATGGTATCAAAAATTCCTTTATAATCATTTTTGCCGTTTTTTTGTTTCGGAATATAATTAGGCATATGATTATGCATGTATGTAATGGCAAAAAGCCGTACCGAGCAGGTAAAACCGAGTTTGGGGTCTTTATTGCTTTCAATGATTTCAAAGAGGTGTTTACGTTTGATGTTTTCCCGCCGGCAAATATCATCAACGGCAGTCCATTCCGGCATGGCCAGGCGCATGCTGGTTTTGCGGTCAAAGATAGAAATAACGCGATTAGCTAATTTGGTCATTTGACTCTCCCTCTATAAACAGTTGATTAATATCTACATATATACTTATAATAGAAAGTATAATTTTGCAACCATTAATTTATTTTTTTTAACATTTCGCATAAAGAGAATTTTCGGTATTGCTGTGGAGCAGACAGGGGCGGTAACGGCTAAGTTTTATAAAGAATCAGAAGGGACGGTTTTCAAACGCCATAATTCATTTGGTCCGCATGGCTCGCTAACTTCTGAAAATATGGTTTCCTCTGTTCATGCCGAACTTTATAACGAAAAGGGAGAAAAGGTTTTGGCCTGTCAGGCTCCGTGGAAGGAAGGGGAGAATTTTGCCCAGAATCTTAAAAGTCTGAATATTTCAGCGGAAGGTCAAAATCCGAAACAGCAAATGGGTGCGGAAATTCTTAAAAAAGCTCAAGGAAAACTGGGAGTGTATATCGAAAAAGAAAATCAGCGCAGTACTAAAAAGGATATGAGTTATTCCAGGTAAAATGAAACAGGCATGCCGCTGGACTCAAAATAGGCAATTTAGACTCAAAATGGTTAATGCCGCGAATCGGGGAAATGACTCAAACAGAGTCTGGACAAGGGTTGGCGGCGTTAACTTTTTTTTGATTTTTTGTGCATTTTTTACTTGCAATGTTTGTTTTGCTATGTTATAAGCCCCTCACAACGTTTGTTCGGAGCCTTTAACAAGTTCCGGTGATGTTAAATATAAAATATAAGGCAAGGCGTTGCTATAGAACGTTTTGTTTGAGTTTTAACAAGTTAAATGGCAGGGTTCCGTTAAGGTGGCTTTTGCCGTTTAGTTATAGGGAAAAATAAAAAAATGATGGAAACCCAAAATATCAGAATTCGCCTCAAGGCTTTTGACCATCGTCTGCTCGATCTTTCTACCAAAGAAATTGTGCATACGGCCAAAAGAACAGGGGCAAACGTAAGAGGACCCATTCCTCTGCCGACCAGAATCGAAAAGTTTACGGTAAACCGTTCGCCGCACGTTAATAAAAAATCCCGCGAGCAGTTTGAAATCCGTACCCACAAAAGACTTCTGGATATTGTCGACCCGACGCCGCAAACGGTTGATGCTTTGATGAAGCTTGATTTGGCCGCCGGTGTTAATGTCGAAATTAAATTGTAATTAATGATTTTAATGTTGGCGTTTTGAAATATGAGGCGTCAACCAATTAGAAAAGGAAAAAATAATAATGCGTACAGGTCTGATCGCAAAAAAATTAGGAATGTCCCGCATTTTTGAAGCGAACGGCGTTCATGTTCCGGTTACGGTTTTAAGCGTAGACGGGCTGAAAGTTATTGCTGTCAAAACTGCGGAGAAGAATGGATATACAGCCGTTCAACTGGGAACGGGCGCTGTTAAGGCCAAGAATGTATCCAAACCTATGAAAGGACATTTCGCAAAAGCTAATGTTGAACCGAAAAAGAAGCTGGGTGAATTCAGAGTTTCTGAAGACTGCCTGCTTTCGGTTGGAAACGAACTGTCGGCCGAACATTTTGTGCCGGGACAGTATGTTGATGTTTGTGCTACTTCAATCGGTAAAGGTTTTGCCGGCGTTATGAAGCGCCACAACTTTGCCGGTCTGGAAGCCACGCACGGCGTTTCGGTTTCACACCGTTCACACGGTTCTACCGGTCAAAGACAGGATCCGGGTAAAGTGTTTAAAGGCAAAAAGATGGCCGGCCACATGGGTGCCAAACGGGTTACCGTTCAGAATCTTAAGGTTGTTGCCGTTGATGCAGCCAAGGGGCTGATTATGGTTAAAGGTGCCGTTCCGGGCAGTGAAAACGCCTGGGTTCGGGTAACCGATGCCGTTAAGAAAACAGCTTCCGTCCAGCTGCCGATGCCTGCCGGATTAAAGAAAGTTGATGAACCTGTTGCAGTTAAAGCCGAAGAAGCTGCTCCGGCTGAAAATGCATAAGATTGTAAGGATTGAAAATTATGAAACAGGACATCTTAAATTTAGATAATAAAAATGTCGGTACGATTGAACTTGACGACTCGATTTTCGGGCTTGAAGTCCGTCCTGACATTTTACACCGTGTTGTTGTTTGGCAGCTCGCCCGCCAGCAGGCTGGTACTCACCAGACCAAAGGCCGTTCTGATGTTGCTCTGACACCGGCTAAGCCGTTTAAGCAGAAAGGCAGCGGCAATGCCCGTCAGGGTTCCCGTAAAGGGACACAGTTCCGCAAGGGCGGTATCGTGTTCGGTCCGGTTGTCCGCGACCATTCGCACGATTTGACCAAAAAATTCAGAAAACTCGGTTTAAAAACGGCTCTCTCCGCGAAAGCCAAAGAGGGCAACCTCGTCATCATTGACGAAGCAAAGTTGTCGGCTCCGAAAACAAAAGATTTGAAAGCCAAATTGGATGTTTGCGGGTTGAAAAACTGCTTGTTCATTGACGGCAAGGAAGTAGATGCAAACTTTGCATTGGCCAGCCGCAATATCGCAGGCGTTGACGTTCTGCCGACAATCGGTGCCAATGTATATGACATCTTGAGAAGGGACAAACTGGTGTTGACCAAAGATGCGGTTGAATGCTTGAAGGAGAGATTGACATGGTAAAAAATCTTAAAAAATCAAACAATGTTACCGCAAAAATGTATGATACATTGGTTCGTCCGGTAATTACCGAAAAGTCCATGGTTTCGTCAGAAGCCGGCAAGGTTACTTTTATGGTGCCCTTATCTGCTTCCAAAGACGACGTTAAAGCAGCGGTTGAAAGCATCTTTAACGTTAAGGTCAATAAGGTAAATACCATTCGTCAGTTCGGCAAGGTTAAAGTATTCCGCGGCCGTCAGGGTGTTCGCTCTGATTACAAAAAAGCCGTTGTTACGCTTGCCGAGGGTCAAAATATTGATGTTACAACAGGAATTTAGTCATGGCTTTGAAAACATTTAAGCCCACATCTCCGGGGCTTCGTCAGCTGATTATCGTTGACAGAAGCGATTTGTACAAAGGTGCACCGGAAAAGACGTTGACGGTCGGTCTGACCAAAACCGGTGGGCGTGATAATTTTGGACATGTTACAAGTCGGAGAATCGGCGGCGGTCATAAACGCAAGCTGAGAGTTATCGACTTCAAACGCAATAAATTCGACTGCGAGGCAACAGTTGAACGGATTGAATATGATCCGAACCGTACATCTTTTATTGCTTTAATCAAGTATGAAGACGGTACGCTGGCTTATATTCTGGCTCCGCAAAGACTGAAAGCCGGCGATAAAGTGATTGCTTCGGCAAAAGCTGACATTAAGCCGGGTAATGCTATGCCTTTGAAGAGCATGCCGGTCGGTACGATTGTCCACAACGTTGAGATGAAGGCAGGCAAGGGCGGCCAGCTGGCCCGTTCTGCAGGCTGCTATGCTCAGGTTGTCGGTAAAGATGCCGGTTATGCCCAGTTAAAATTAAGCTCCGGCGAATTAAGAATCGTTCGTGAGGAATGTCTGGCAACGGTTGGTGCCGTTTCCAATCCGGATAATCAAAACAAGTCGCTCGGCAAGGCCGGCCGTTCCCGCTGGATGGGTATCAGACCGGTTGTCCGCGGTGTTGCAATGAACCCGGTTGACCACCCGCACGGTGGTGGTGAAGGCAGAACCTCGGGCGGCCGTCATCCGGTTACGCCGTGGGGTAAGCCGACCAAGGGCGCCAAGACTCGTTCTAACAAGAAGACGGATCGCTTTATTATGAGATCCCGTCATGATAACAAGAAGTAATAAGGAGAAAAACTAATGACACGTTCCGTATGGAAAGGACCTTTTGTTGACGGTTATCTTCTTAAGAAGGCTGATGCAGCCAGAGCTTCAGGGCGTAATGAAGTGATTAAAATCTGGTCACGTCGTTCGACAATGTTGCCGCAGTTCGTCGGTTTAACGTTCGGCGTTCACAACGGCCACAAATTTATTCCGGTACTGGTTACCGAGGATATGGTCGGCCATAAGTTTGGTGAATTCGCGCCGACCCGTACTTTCTACGGGCACGCCGCAGACAAGACAGCGAAGAGAGGTTAATTATGGGAAAAACTAAAGATGCAAGAAGAGTAGCTCAAAATCAGGCGATGGCCGTTTGCCGCTCTATCCGCACCAGCCCGCGTAAACTGAACTTGGTTGCCCAGTCTATCCGTGGTCTGTCGGCCGAAAAAGCTGTTGCTGAGCTCTCTTTCTCTAAGAAGAGAATTGCCAAAGTTGCGTTGGGATTGCTGCAATCTGCAATTGCCAATGCCGAAAACAATCACAGCCTGAATATTGACAAACTCGTTGTCAGCGAAGCGTTTGTCGGAAAAGGCTTAGTTATGAAACGTATGCACGCACGCGGTCGCGGGCGCGGGGCACGGGTTTTAAAACCGTTTTCCAGCCTGACTGTCGTCGTCACCGAGCGTGGGGAGTAAGTTAAATGGGACAGAAAGTAAATCCTACAGGTCTTCGTTTGGGCGTTAACCGCACCTGGGACTCTCGTTGGTATGCTGATGATGACAAGTTTACCGACTATCTCCACGAAGATTTAAAAATTAAAGAATTCTTGAAAGAAAAATTGGCTCAGGCAGGGGTCAGCCGCATCGTTATTGAGCGTCCGGCCAAAAAAGCCAGAGTTACCATTCATTCGGCCAGACCCGGTGTTGTTATCGGCAAAAAGGGTCAGGATATCGAGAATTTGAGAAAAGAAATTCAGAAACTGACATCTTCTGAAGTTCAGTTGAACATTCTGGAAGTCAGAAAACCTGAACTGGATGCAAAACTTGTGGCTGATTCGGTTGCCCAGCAGTTGGAAAGACGTGTTGCTTTCCGCCGGGCTATGAAGAGGGTTATGCAGTCTGCGCTTCGTTTGGGCGCGGAAGGCATCAAGGTTTGCTGCAGCGGTCGTTTGGGCGGTGCCGAAATTGCCCGTACCGAATCTTACCGCGAAGGACGCGTTCCTTTGCATACGCTGCGTGCAGACATTGATTATGCTACCTCAACGGCTCATACCACTTATGGTGCCTGCGGCGTTAAAGTCTGGATCTATAAAGGCGAAATTATGGCTCATGATCCGATGGCTCAGGACAAGAAGCTGGCTGAACAGAAATAATAAAGAGGTTAGAATAAGATGTTAAGTCCAAAACGTATGAAGTTCCGCAAACAGCATAAGGGTCGTATTCACGGCCTGGCCAAAGGCGGATCAACATTGAGTTTCGGTACATACGGCCTGAAGGCTTTGTCTCCGGAACGCGTTACGGCCCGCCAGATTGAGGCAGCCCGTCGCGCAATTACCCGTGAGATGAAAAGAGCCGGCCGCTTATGGATCAGAATCTTCCCTGACGTTCCGGTGTCGGACAAACCGGCCGAGGTTCGTATGGGTAAAGGTAAAGGTGCTGTCGAATTCTGGGTTGCAAGAGTTAAACCGGGTCGCATTATGTTTGAAGCGGAAGGCATTGATGAAGATACCGCCCGCCGTGCATTTGCCCTTGGTGCTGCAAAATTGCCGGTTAAAAGCAAATTTGTTCAGCGCTTGAATTCGGATAAAGGAGAAGCATAATGGTTAAAACAAAAGATTTGCGCGCTATGACGATTGATGAATTAGAGGCAAAACTGACCGAAAATAAAAAGGAACAGTTTAACTTGCGCATTCAGCAGTCAACCGGTCAGCTGACGAATACGGCACAAATCCGTAAAGTCCGCCGTGAAATAGCCAAAATCAACACGCTCTTAAGTGAGCGCAAGAAGAATAGTTAGGAGAAAAGATATGCCTAAAAGAATTCTTCAAGGTGTTGTTGTTAGCGATAAACAGGATAAAACCGTCGTGGTCAGCGTTGAGCGTCAGGTTATGCATCCCGTTTACAAAAAGTTCGTGAAGAAGAGCAAAAAATATGCTGCTCACGACGAAAATAACCAGTTCAAAGTCGGCGATAAGGTTTCGATTATTGAATCCAAACCTTATTCAAAAACGAAAAGTTGGACTGTATTAGTTGATAACGCCTAGAAAAGAAGGAATTAGAAAATGATACAGATGCAAACCAACCTAGATGTTGCAGATAATTCTGGAGCACGTCAGGTGCAGTGCATTAAAGTTCTTGGCGGGTCCAAGAGAATGCATGCTTCCGTAGGTGATGTTATTGTTGTTTCAATTAAAGAAGCGATGCCCAAAGGGCGCGTGAAGAAAGGTGATGTCTGCAAAGCCGTCATCGTCAGAACCGCCAGCGATATCCGTCGCAAAGACGGCAGCGTTATCCGTTTTGACAGCAATGCGGCAGTTCTGATTAATAAAGACGGCGAGCCGATTGGTACCCGTATCTTCGGCCCTGTCACAAGAGAACTGCGCGCAAAGAAATTTATGAAAATCATTTCATTAGCACCGGAGGTATTGTAATGCCTAAAATGAAAATTAAAAAAGGTGATAAAGTTATTATCTTGTCTGGCGATGACAAAGGTAAAACCGGCGAAGTTTTGAAAGCAATGCCCAAAGAGAGTAAGGTGGTTGTTCAAGGTGTCAATCTGGTTAAAAGACACACCAAGCCCAGCCAGACCACTCCGGGCGGCATTGTAACCAAAGAAGCAGCCATTCACGTTTCAAACGTCGCGATTGTAACCTCGGAAGGCAAGGCTTCCCGTATCGGTTACAAGGATGACAAAGGGACTAAAGTGCGGGTTGCACGTAAATCCGGTGAAGTAATCGATAAATAGGAGAAAATTTTATGACAAATTTTGAAAAACTTTACAATGACGTCATAAAGAAATCTCTTGTGGAAAAATTCGGTTACAAGAACCCACATGAGATTCCGAAGCTGACGAAAATTGTACTGAACATGGGTATCGGCGATGCCGTTACCGACAAGAAAAAGCTCAACAATGCGATGGAAGAGCTGGCTTTGATTGCCGGACAGAAGCCGGTTATGACAACGGCCCGCAAATCTATTGCAACGTTTAAGCTCAGAGAAGGTATGCCGATTGGCTGCAAAGTTACACTGCGTTCGACCAGAATGTATGAGTTTCTGGAAAGACTTATTAATATGGCTTTGCCGCGCATCAGGGACTTCCACGGCATATCCGGCAAAAACTTTGACGGCAAAGGCAATTTTGCTTTTGGCATTAAAGAACAGGTTATTTTCCCGGAAATCAACTATGAAAAAGTTGAAGACGTCCGCGGAATGGACATTGTTATTTGCACCTCGGCCAAAACAGATGAAGAAGCAAAGTTTTTGCTCACTTCATTTAACCTGCCTTACAAGAAATAAGCGGAGATTTTACGATGTCGAAAACAAGTTCAGTATATAGAAACTTGAAAAGAGTAAAGATGGCCGAGAAGTATGCTAATCGCCGTCAGAAATTAAAGAATGTCGTTATGGATAAGAATGCTTCTCCGGAAGAAAGATTCCAGGCGACTTTGAAGTTGGCCGCCCTGCCGCGCAACTCTGCCAAAATCAGAGTTAGAAACCGCTGCAAGCTGACTGGCCGCTCACGTAGTTATTACCGGAAGTTCGGTTTGAGCCGTGTGGAATTAAGAAACATGGCCAGTTTCGGTGAAATTCCGGGTTTGGTAAAATCAAGCTGGTAAGGAGGAGATATTATGTCAATGACTGATCCTTTGGGCGATATGCTCACACGCATTAGAAACGCACAAAGAGCGAAGAAAAGTGATGTTGTATCACCGGCCTCTCGCCTGCGTGAAAATGTTTTGGAAGTTCTGAAAAAAGAAGGCTACATTGAAGGCTATGAAAAGCGCAATGTTAAGCCGGGTATTGATGAACTCGTTATTAAATTAAAGTACCATGAAGGTGCTTCGGTTATAACTGAAATTTACCGCGTCTCAACGCCGGGTCGTCGTGTTTATTCAAGCGTTAAGGACCTGCCGAGAGTTTACAACGGTCTGGGTATTTCGATTGTTTCCACCCCGCAGGGTGTGATGAGCGACAATGATGCCCGCAAGGCCAATGTCGGCGGTGAAATTTTGTGTCAGGTATTTTAAGGGAGAAAACGGATGTCAAGAATAGGTAAATATCCGGTTATTATCCCGGCTGGCGTAACAGCAGCCATTGAAGGCAATGTTGTTACCATTAAAGGAAAATTAGGTGAACTCAGCTGCACTTTTGACGATAGTCATGTTGCAGCCAAACTGGAAGACAATAAGATTGTCGTTTCCCCGTTGTCAGGCAGCCAGACGGCTCGCGCTTTGTGGGGAACAACCCGCGCTAACATCAATACTCTGGTAAAAGGTGTCAGCGAAGGCTTCACTAAGAATTTGGAATTGGTCGGCGTCGGTTACAAAGCCCGTACGGAAGGCAACAAGCTCGTTCTTTCTTTAGGCTTTTCGCATGATGTTAACTTTCCGGCTCCGGAAGGTATTAAGATTTCCTGCGAATCACCGACTCAGATTAAAGTTTTTGGTGTGGATAAACAACTTGTCGGACAGGTTGCTGCGGAAATTCGCAAGTACAGAAAGCCGGAACCGTATAAAGGTAAAGGTGTCAAGTATGAAGGCGAATACGTACGTCGTAAAGAAGGCAAGAAGAAGTAAGGGATAGGCTTAAGATGAATACACCAAGAAAATTGTTTGAAAAAAGAAAGGCGCGCGTCAGAACCGCTTTGAAAAAAGCCGCCAACGGAAAGCTGAGATTGTCCGTTTTCCGCAGCGGCAAGCACATCTACGCGCAGATTATTGACGATGCCAAAGGTGCAACGGTTGCTTCTGCTTCCACTTTGGATAAAGAAGTCCGTGACAGCATCAAAAAGTCATCTACGGTTGAAGCCGCCGGCTTCATCGGTAAATTAATTGCTGAAAGAGCAGTCAAGTCAGGTGTAAGCGAAGTTGTCTTTGACAGAGGCGGTTATATCTATCATGGCCGTGTAAAAGCTTTGGCCGATGCTGCCCGTGCAGCCGGATTGAAATTCTAGGAGAAGTAAGATGGCAGTAGATCGTCATAATAAAAAAGAAAAAACCGAAGAATTGGTCGAAAAACTGGTTCACGTCAACCGTGTTGCCAAGACGGTTAAAGGCGGCCGCACGATGTCTTTTGCGGCAGTCGTTGTCGTCGGCGACCAGAAGGGGCGTGTCGGATTTGGTTCCGGCAAAGCCGCCGAAGTTCCGGAAGCCATTGTTAAAGCGACCAACGAGGCAAAGAAAAATATGGTTCGCATTCCGCTGCGTGAAGGCAGAACGCTTCACCATGATGTTGAAGGCCGTTTCGGCGCCGGAAAAGTTATTTTGAGAACAGCTCCGGCCGGTACCGGTGTTATTGCCGGCGGTCCGATGCGTGCCGTGTTTGAAGTTTTGGGCGTGCAGGATGTGGTTGCCAAATCATTGGGTTCAAACAATCCGTACAATATGATTAAAGCAACTTTCAATGCCCTGCAGTCGATTAATTCTCCGCGCATGATTGCCGCCAAACGCGGTAAAAAAGTCGGGGATATCGTCAGCCGCCGCGAAAATTCTTCAAATGTAAAAATGGAAAAAGAGGAGGCTTAATCCATGGCTAAGAAGACATTAAAAGTTACTCAGATCGCAAGCCCGATCGGCAAACCGAAAGACCAGAGAGCAACTTTAATCGGCTTAGGCTTAAACAAGATGAATCGTACCGCTGTGCTGGAAGATACACCGGCTGTTCGCGGCATGATTAAGAAGGTGAGCCACCTCGTTAAAGTCGAGGAATAACGGTTTTATAAAGCAGGCTTCAAGTTGTCTGATTTGATTGCTTGTGTATCTATTTGTATACGGCGCTTACAGTTTGGACAACAGCAGGCCTGCTTATCGAAACCTGTTTATGACAAGACTTTTTATAGTAAAATTAAAAATTAGTTAGGTGAAGAACAATGAAACTTAATGAATTGAAAAATAATCCGGGAGCGACCAAAGACCGTATCCGTGTCGGACGCGGTATCGGCAGCGGTAAAGGCAAAACGGCCGGCCGCGGCGTTAAAGGTCAGAAATCCCGTTCCGGCGGTGCCAAGTACGGTTTTGAAGGCGGACAGATGCCGATATACCGTCGTTTGCCGAAACGTGGTTTTAAAAACCCGTTTGCACTTCATTTTGCGGTTGTTAATCTGGACACTATTCAAAAAGCCATTGATGCCGGCAAATTGACTGCCGATGCCATTGATGTTGAGGCTTTGTTGAAGTCCGGTGTTATTTCCAAGAAAATGGACGGTGTTCGTTTGCTTGCCCGCGGTGCTATCACCAGCAGTGTTAACATTTCGGTTAATTCAGCTTCCAAAGCTGCTGTTGCTGCTGTTGAAAAAGCCGGCGGCAAAGTTAACGTTATTGCCTAAGCGAAAGCTTACAGGCAGATACAATAAAAAAGGCGGAAGAAAAACTTCCGCTTTTTTGTGTTGCATATCCTTGTTTTTTTTAAGGATAAGTGTTGCTAAAGACTGTCAGCGAACAGTGTACTCTTAGTTTTATGAAGTTTTGGTTTTGGCAAGGTGTTGTTTTATTATATACAAAAATGCCAGTACGATTGCCAACAAGCCGCCCCATAACGATACATTGAAATAAAAAGCAAAATACGTTTCCAGCAATTCGGGGTTTGCGGGGATATACTCGGCACCTTTGGCGACGGCAATGGTTTTCGGTCAAATTAATTGACGAGAAACAATACGAGCCGGAAGAAGGGGAGCTTGAGGCAGAAGAGGAAAGTGAAGAACAAACTCAGCTTCAAACGGCTCCAACCTCTCAAACGGAAGCCCCGAAAGCCGTTGTGCCAAAATAAAAAATCCGGTATGTAAATGGAAAACTTTTAATCCGTCTTGCTTTGCGGTGAGACGGATTAAAAATTAATAAAATTATTGACGAACAGGTGTTTTTTTTATATTCTGATAATGTCAGACGTGCGGGAGAAAGGAAATGAAGCTCAGTCTGCAGGATACTTTTGGCGTGACGATTGAAAAAGGCTCTTATGAAAGGGTGGATTTAAGTCGTGCCAAAGGCTTTTACATTGAACCCGGCGTCAAAATCAATGTCCTTATTTTAAACAATACCTATCGCGCCAATATTCCCAAAGGCAAATACGGCCGGATTTTTCTTAACCAGGCTGATGAATTTCATATTGATGAGGAGGCCAAAATCAACAGTCTGATTTTAAGTTCGTCACGCAATGCCCGGGTTCCGGCCTTGAAATATGATGAGGTTAATTTAAGTGGTGCTTCCGGATTTGAGATTGCCCCCGGGGTTACTGTCGGCAAACTCTTTTTGGAAGGCTGCCGCCATTTTGTTATTCCGAAAGGGTGGTATCATTTTATTTTTTTAGGCAACGCCTTGGATTATATGATTATGCCCGGTGTGAGACGTTGGCGGATTATCGGTGCTGACCCCAAACTTGTCCGTTTGGCTGAGGAACATGGCAAACAGGCGGAAAACGGATAGTCTCAACAGCGCTTGGTAAGCTTCCGGTAAAAAACTGAGGATAAAGAGAAAATTGTTGCAATAAATTTTTAATTTGTGTATTAGAGTATGCAAAAAGGGTTTTAACGCCCTTCTTATGTGTGTTTTAAAATTAATTTAAGGAAGAAGAAATGGTATCATTGGCAGAAAAAATGGCGGCAAATATGGATATGTCCGCATTTAGCAAAGCTGACGAACTGAAAAGAAGGTTATGGTTTACGATTTTGGCGCTGATTGTGTTCCGCTTGGGCACGTTTATCCCGCTGCCGGGAATTGACGCCAGAGCTTTGTCGGAGATTTTTTCCCAGCATTCGGGCGGCATATTGGGTATGTTTAATATGTTTTCCGGCGGTGCTTTGTCGCGTATGACGATTTTTGCCTTAAACATCTTTCCTTACATTTCTGCTTCCATTATCATTCAACTCGGTCAGTCGGTTATTCCGTCATTGGCAGCGTTGAAGAAAGAGGGTGAAGCCGGGCACCGCAAGGTAACGCACTATACGAAGATTTTAACGGTCTTTATCACGATTATCCAGGGTTACGGTATCGCTGTCGGTCTGGAAAGCATGAGTGCCGGCGCCGGTGCATCGGTGGTGGTTATTCCGAGTTTTGTGTTCAAATTTACGACCATCGTTTCTTTGGTGGGCGGTACAATGTTTGTGGTCTGGCTCGGTGATCAGATTACTTCCCGCGGGGTAGGCAACGGTTCGTCTTTGATTATTACCGTCGGTATTATTGCCAACATCCCGAATGCTTTGGCGCAGACGTTTGAATTGGGCCGCATCGGTTCAATGTCGCTCGGGGTTATCCTGATGTTGTTGGTGATGGCTCTGGCATTGATTTACATCATTGTCTTTGTTGAACGCGCCCAGCGTAAAATCGTCATTCAGTATCCGAAGCGCCAAATGGGTATGCGGATGACGGCGGCTGAAAGTTCGCACCTGCCGCTTAAAATCAACCCGACCGGGGTTATCCCGCCGATTTTTGCCAGTTCTTTGCTGTTGCTACCGGTAACCATTGCCAATTTATCGGCTCAAAACGGTCCGTCTTGGGCACAGACTATGAGCCAGTGGCTCGGGCACGGTCAGCCGCTGTATCTGGCTTTGTATGCATTTTTGATTATCTTTTTTGCCTTTTTCTATACGGCTGTGGTGTTTAATCCTGAAGAAACGGCAGATAATTTGAAAAAGCACGGCGGTTTTATCGCCGGTATCCGTCCGGGTAAAAATACGGCCGAATACTTAGATTACGTCATCACCCGTTTAACGGTTCTGGGTGCGGCTTATTTGACGGCTTTGTGCATTTTGCCGGAAATTCTGATTTCGAAATTATCCGTTCCGTTTGTTTTGGGCGGCACAACTTTGCTCATCGTGGTACAGGTGACGATGGATTTTGTGACGCAGGTTCAGTCACATCTGATTGCCTATCAATATGAAGGGCTGATTAAAAAAGCAGCGCTCGTCCATAAGAAAAGAAAATAACCATGGATAAAAACAGACAAGGGTTGCATGTGGTTTTTACCGGAGCACCGGGCTGCGGTAAAGGTACGCAGGCGCGGATTTTGAAAGAAAAAGCGCATATCTGCCATTTGTCGACCGGTGAAATGCTGCGGGGTGAGGCTGCCAAAGATACGCCTTTGGGGCGGGATTTAAAAGCGGCTCTTGACCGCGGTGAATTTGCCACCGATGAAATGATTATTCAGATGGTTTCCAACCGTATTGATGAAAGTGACTGCAAAAATGGTTTTATTTTGGACGGTTTTCCAAGGACCTTGCCGCAGGCAGAGGCTTTGGAAGGTATTTTGCAGGAAAAGGGCTTGAAACTTGACCGTGTGGTTGAAATTCAGGTGCCGGATGAAATCATTATGGAACGTATTTTGGGGCGTTATACCTGTATGAAATGCGGACAGGGTTATCATGATAAATTTCAAAAGCCCAAAGTATATGGTGTGTGCGATGTCTGCGGCGGCACGGAATTTTCGCGCCGGGCGGATGATAACCGGACAACGGTGCAGAACAGGCTTGTTAATTACCGTTCGTTGACATATCCGACGATTCCGTACTTTGAGAAAAAGGGGCTTCTCAGCTGTGTTGACGGAACCGGCACGATTGAGGCAACGGCGCATAAAATTGCCCGGGTTCTCGGGTTGGAAGGCAATGAGGCTGCCGAATAAGCGGCCGGAAAAGTCAGGTCAGAGGTTGTTTTTGAAAAAAATGAATTTTTTGTTAAAAACGCTCTTGACTCTAAGAATTATTCGAATATAATCCGCTTAATTTTGAAAAGTGGTGATCAACTTTTTAAATGTTTTAATTTTATTGAAAATGGAGAGTTAATTTGGCTCGTATAGCTGGCGTAAATATTCCGACGGCCAAGAGAATAGAAATCGCACTGACGTATATTTTCGGCATCGGAAGAAAAACTGCTCAAGACATTTGTGCAAAATCGGGAATTTCTGTTGACCGTCGCGTGCAGGACTTAAATGATGAAGAAGTTGCCAAAATCCGCGAAGTAATTGATCGTGATTATCTGGTGGAAGGTGAACTGCGTCGCGAAGTTGGCGTTAACATCAAAAGATTGATGGATCTTGGATGTTACAGAGGTTTAAGGCATCGTAAAGGTTTACCGGTACGCGGACAAAGCACCAAGCAAAATGCCCGTACCCGTAAAGGTAAACGCAAGACAGTTGCGAATAAGAAGAAGTAAGCGAGGTTGCAATGGCTAAAGCAGTAACACAACGTGTTAAGAAAAAAGAAAAAAAGAATATCACTTCCGGCGTTGCCCACGTGAATTCTACGTTTAACAATACCAGAGTAACAATTACCGATGCCCAGGGCAACACAGTTGCCTGGTCGACAGCCGGTGCACAGGGTTTTAAAGGTTCTCGTAAATCCACCCCGTATGCCGCACAGGTTGCCGCTGAAGAAGCCGGCAGAAAAGCCCAGGAAAACGGTATGAAAACTTTGGAAGTCGAAGTCAAAGGTCCGGGTTCGGGCAGAGAATCGGCAATCAGAGCATTGCAGGTTGTCGGGTTTACAATCACATCAATTCGTGATGTTACCCCGATTCCACATAACGGCTGCCGTTTGAGAAAAAGACGTCGCGTTTAAAATAAGTTTTGGCTGGCGGAGGTTTTTTATCTCCGCCGCTTCAATGTTTTTTTTATAAATATATATGCATATATAACTTAGAAAAGAGGGTATACCGGTGATTCAGAAGAATTGGCAAGAACTTATTAAACCAACTAATTTAGAAGTTACTTCCGGCGAAGGCGGAAATAAGGCTAAGATAGTGGTAGAACCCCTGGAGAGAGGTTTTGGTCTGACTTTGGGCAATGCTCTGCGCAGAGTTTTGCTTTCATCTTTACAGGGTGGCGCGGTAACGGCTATCAAAATTGACGGCGTGCTGCATGAATTTTCAGTTATTCCGGGTGTCCGCGAAGACGTGACGGATATCGTCCTGAATGTTAAAGGGCTGGCTGTTGCCGTTCACAGCGAAGGTCAGAAAATGATGACTTTGAAAGCCGAAGGTCCGTGCACGGTAACGGCTGCGATGATTGAGACCGGTCATGATGTCGAAATCATGAATCCGGATCATGTTATCTGCAATCTGGATGCCGGTGCAAAAATTTCCATGGAATTAACCGTGGATACCGGTAAAGGTTATGTTCCGGCTTATCAGAACAAACCGGCAGATGCTCCGATTGGGTTGATTGCGGTTGATGCAATTTATTCACCGGTTAAAAAAGTTTCTTACAAAGTAGACAATACCCGTGTCGGACAGATTACCGATTACGATAAACTGACATTGACTGTTGAAACCAACGGTGTTGTTTCTCCGGAAGATGCAGTTGCTTATGCGGCTCGTATTTTGCAAGATCAGCTCAAACCGTTCATTAACTTTGATGAACCGGAAAATGAAGTTGAAGATGTTAAGGAAGAACTGCCGTTCAATCGTAATCTTTTGAAGAAGGTTGAAGAGCTTGAACTTTCCGTTCGTTCAGCAAACTGCCTTAAAAATGATAACATCGTCTATATCGGCGATTTGGTTCAGAAGACCGAAGCCGAAATGCTTCGCACACCGAACTTTGGCCGCAAGTCTTTGAATGAAATCAAAGAAGTTCTGGCTAAGATGGGCATTCATCTTGGTATGGAAACCCCGGGTTGGCCGCCGGAAAATATTGAAGAGTTGATTAAAAAATGTGACGACCACTTCTAAAAAGTTCGTCTAACGGTCATCTACTTGAACCCCTTTTTACTTATGTACTATTTTGGGTACACTGCGTAAAAAGGGGTTCGTCGTATCTGACTCGTTATCCGAACTTTTTAAGCGGCTTGACGGAATGGTGGCGGACTTTGTGTCCGGGCGGTTGTTGTTTTTTTTAGCGGCTTAATCAGGCGTTAGTTTGGCGGTGCAAGAAAGCTTTCTTCGTATCAGTTTAATTCTCTGAACTTCTTATGTAAAAAGGGGGCGTATCTGACTCGTTATCCGAACTTTTTAAGCGGCTTGACGGAATGGTGGCGGACTTTGTGTTTGGGCGGTTGTTGTTTTTTTAGCGGCTTAATCAGGCGTTGGTTTGGCGGTACAAGAAAGCTTTCTTCGTAACTGTCTAATTCTTTGTGCTTCTTATGTAAAAAGGGGTTCGTCGTATCTGACTCGTTATCCGAACTTTTTAAGCGGCTTGACCGGATGGTGGTTGGTATAACACGTAAGAATGTCTTTGTTTTTTTAATGACTTGATAAGAAGCGAGGTTGCAATTTTGCAAAATTTATAAATGGACTTGTGTGATATTCATGTTTAATTTTAAGGTTTGATCCGACCCCATAAAATATAAAATCTACAATAGGTTTGAGAATCGTCACATGCTGAACAAAGTTCGTCCATTTGTGTTAAGCTTAAATCTTTGAGGCAAGTAACTGATTTGCTGCAATAAGAATCGCCCCATACTCTGTTGGTGTGTTCCATGGAAGAACTTTGGGTGTCTTTATTAAACACGGTTTGCCATAAATTGGCAGAACGGAGCTTGGCCATTTGGTATAAATTCATACAAATTTCGCGCGAGTATTTACTGATGGAAACGGATAAACTATAATAAATATTATTTCCATCATTATTGTCATTCAGATATACTTTATTGCCGAATATGTCATAAGCATAGCCGTAGATCCAATCTTCCCTTATCATTTCCACCGGAATGGCATTCAATTTATATAATAATGAAATAAATGCTATGGAAGTATCGTGATTAAACTTATCAGAATTAATCAGAACATAATCTAGAATACTACCGATTTGTTCTGTTTGTCGGTTGAGTTTATACTTCATCATGGCTTTGGAATAGCCCGAGATAACGCCAACACTTAAAACTCCAATAATTGCTAAAACTCCCAACATCTCCACCATAGAACGACCGGATAACCGAACATCTGTTTGCCTTCTTTTCGCTCGTGTACTCATTTTGTACACGTCGCTCAAACAAGGCTTCGCATCTGTCCGGTTCTGCGGTCGTTCGTTTCTTCCGGAAAAAGTCGCATCTGCTTGCAACTTTTCTCCTCGTGTACCTAATGTTGTACACGTCGTCAGAAAGTTACGGCGCATCTGCAACATTCTGCGTAAGAATAAAGAAAACCAAGGTTTCATAAAAAATCTCCAAAGTTACAAAAATTACAAAACAAATAAGATTTACGCGTCATTCTAAACCGTTTTTTTTTTTGCAACTTTAAAGATTCTTTTGGCGCAAAGGAGAGCATACTTCCGGTACGTTTTTTTGCTCTCTTTAAACAGGTCTTGCTCCGGGAAATCAGGAAGATTTTTGTTTTGATTTAATCAGGTGTCTGTATACCATTTTTTTAAGGAATCTGTGTTATGGCGTTTGTGTTTACGACAATTTAGAAATAATTGTTGATTGGATTGTCCTATAATTTAGGTTGTGTATTTTATAAGGTGCTGTCATTATATGGCGCAGGAAAATTTAATTATGGAGAAAAGCGATTATGGCTCAGAAAGAAGTTAAGGCCGTTGATGAAACGGCTGAAAAAAAATATATTGATGAATTGGTTGAAAAAGTCAGCCAGGCGCAAAAGAAATTTGCAGAGTATTCTCAAGAACAGGTGGATTATATTTTCCGCCGCGTGGCTTTGAAAATGAGTTCTTTGAGAATTCCGCTGGCTAAAATGGCAGTAGAAGAAACCGGTATGGGCGTTGTCGAAGACAAGGTTATTAAAAACCATTTTGCCTCGGAATATATTTATAATAAATTCAAACATACTAAAACCTGTGGGATTATTGAAGAAGATAAGGACAATGGTCTGATTAAAATGGCCGAACCTTTGGGTGTGATTGCCGGCGTTATACCGACAACCAATCCGACTTCAACGGCGATTTTTAAGACTTTGATTGCTTTGAAAACCCGCAATGGTATCATCTTTTCACCGCATCCGCGGGCCAAAAAATGCACGGTTGAAACAGCGCGTATTATGCTTGAAGAAGCTGTTAAAGCCGGTGCGCCGGAAGATATTATCGGCTGGATTGACGAGCCGACGATTTTGCGTACGCAATATCTGATGCAGCATCCGAAAGTTGACATTATTTTGGCAACCGGTGGTCCGGGAATGGTGAAATCCGCTTATTCTTCCGGAAAACCGGCGTTGGGCGTGGGCGCAGGCAATACACCGGCTGTGATTGATGAGACGGCAGATATTGAGATGGCTGTCAGCTCAATTTTGATGTCCAAGACTTTTGATAACGGCATGATTTGCGCTTCCGAACAATCCGTCGTGGTTGTTAAAGAAATTTATGATGCCGTTAAGGCTGAATTCTTAAAACGCGGTGCTTATATTTTGTCGGCCAAAGAAAAAGAAAAGCTTGCCAAAGTTATTATGATTGACGGCAAGTTAAATTCAGGCATCGTCGGCCAGAAAGCCGCAACAATTGCCGCTATGGCTGATATTAAAGTGGCTCCCGAAACCAAAGTCCTGATTGCGGAAGTTTCCAAAGTCGGCAAAGAAGAACCGTTTTCGGCCGAAAAACTTTCGCCGGTTCTGGCTATGTACAAAGTTGATGACTTTGAAGCGGCAACCAAGCGTGCCAAAGAGCTGGTCACATTCGGCGGCAACGGACATACTTCGGTTCTTTATACCGATCCTGCCAATGATGAACGAATTAAAACTTTCGGTCACCGTTTGCATACCGGCCGCGTGATGATTAACTGTCCGTCATCGCAGGGTGCTATCGGCGATATTTACAACTTCAGGCTTGAACCGTCGTTGACTTTGGGCTGCGGCTCATGGGGCGGAAACTCGGTTAGTGAAAATGTGGGAGTAAAACATCTGATGAATATTAAAAATGTTGCAAAAAGAGAAGAAAATATGTTGTGGTTCAAAGTTCCGCCGAAAGTTTATTTCAAGCCGGGAAGCCTTTCCTTTGCCTTAAAAGAGCTGGAAGGCAAAAAACGCGCCTTTATCATTACCGATAAATCGCTGTTTGATTTAGGCTATACCCGCAAAGTAACCGATATTCTGGAACCTTTAGGCATTCAATGCCAAATTTTCAGTGACGTGCGTCCGGATCCGGATTTGACAACGATTAACAAGGCCAAGGCCATGGTTGATTCTTTTGCCCCTGATGTGCTGATTGCTTTGGGCGGCGGTTCGCCGATTGACGCAGCCAAAATTTTGTGGATTATGTATGAACATCCGGAATTAAAATTTGAAGATCTGGCGATGCGCTTTATGGATATCCGCAAACGTATTTTTGAATTTCCGCAATTGGGGCAGAAAGCCGAGTTGGTGGCTATCCCGACAACTTCGGGTACCGGTTCGGAAGTGACGCCGTTTTCGATTATTACCGATGATTCAACCGGTATTAAATATGCGATTGCCGATTATGCTTTGACACCTTCCATGGCAATTGTTGATACCGATTTGGTCTTGACCATGCCGAAAGGTTTGTGTGCGGCATCGGGTATTGACGTGATGACGCATGCTTTGGAATCGTATGTGTCATCTATGGCAACTGAATATACCCGCGGGCTTTCGGTTGAAGCCGGCCGTTTGATTTTGAACTATCTGCCGACTTCTTATAAGACAGGAGATGCCAAGGCCCGTGAGCATGTTCATCATGCGGCGACCATTGCCGGTATGGCATTTGCCAATGCTTTCTTAGGCGTTTGTCATTCCATGGCGCACAAACTGGGTGCTGCTTTCCATATTCCGCACGGCTTTGCCAATGCGTTGCTGATTTCGCAGGTTATCCGCTATAATGCAACGGATTGCCCGGTTAAGCAATGTGCTTTCCCGCAGTACCGTTATCCGAACGCCAAAGCCGCTTATGCTGCTTTTGCCGAGGGAATCGGGCTTAAAGGCAAAACCGACGATGAAAAGGTCGATAACCTGATTAAAGCCATTGAAGGGTTGAAAAAAGAACTGAATATTCCGCTTTCCATTAAGGAATGGGGTATTTCCAAAGAAGATTTCACCGAAGCGATGAAAACGCTGCCGACACTGGCCTTTGATGACCAGTGCACCGGTACCAACCCGCGTTATCCGCTGATTGAGGAAATCGAAAAGCTTTATTGGCTGGCATACGAAGGAAATTATAACTTCAATATGTAAACCGGTTTTTAAAACGAAACTCCACCGGTGAATGCCAGTGGAGTTTCGTATTATTTAAATAAACAGAGCAAATAGCCATACCGATGCCGGTTATATTAGTACGGCAGGATAGCAAATCTACCGGTTATGCTCTCTGGGTTTGGGCTTTTCAAGGGCTGCCACATCAACCGAGAATTTAAGGCGTATCATTAAATCATAGCCGTATTTTTCAGCGGTTTTCTTAAAATTTATCCACCCGTTGCGTTTGGTATTTTGTTCCAGAGAATGCAACATGGGTAGATTAAGCCTGTTTGTTTCCGAGACTTCACGGATAGTTAAATTTTTTTCTTTGCGAATTCGGGTTAAGGTTTTTCCGAGTTCTTCGCGGATAAGTCCGCTGACAAGATGAATATATTCATCGTTTCCGGGTTTAAAAGAATAAATCATTTTATTAACTCCATCTTTGTTTATAAATTAAAACAAAACCACCTTAAAAACTTTAAGGTGGGGAGCCGTAAAACTGTCATACCACAGTCAGAGTTATTCGAGCAAAGCCTTATTTCCTCCACTCCCCAAACAAGGAGTTTTTGGTATGAAGATGTCTTACGGACACCACCGTCAAACGACGGTAGTATTTATATTAAGGAATTGTGAGGATATTGCAAGGAAAAATTTTAAAATCCATTATTTCCGGCAGATTTTGCCAAAGTCTTAGCGTGAAATGTAAAAAAAAGTCCCCCGTTTTTTTCCGGGGGATTTCCAGTATGTTAATAAATTACTGTATGAGCCAGGCAATTTCACAATTTCCATCCATGCATGGGTAGCATTGCGATGAGTTTGTCAGGGCAACGGCCGGTGCCTGATTTTGCCGAATCTGTACTAATTGCAGCCCGTGTAAACGCCACGGCGTGTTCAGGATTGTATGGCAGGTGTCGGTATCAACGTTCCACATCACAATCAGGTATGATTCCAAAAAGCCGTAGAAATTTACCGGCAGCCCTAAGGCAGAAACAATACCCGTACCGCCGGTAACCGGCATGTCCGGCGGAAGTAACTGCAAGTCAAGCGCAGATTGGTTGTTTAACCAGGTATAAGAGAGTTCTTCGGTATATATTTTATCAATAGCTCTTTGCGAAAGAATAAATTGAGCCTCGGTTTTTAAGGTATTTTCCTGCAAATCTTTTTGGTATGTATAGGTTAAAACCGTCATCAGTACATAAAAGAAGATGTTTAAGCTGAAATAAAAGACGATTATCCAAAATGCCGTTTTTTCGGTTGCCGGGTTGTTAAGAACCGGGACATCGCCGTATTGGTTGGTTTCGGTCTGGCCGCGGCGGCAGACATATACCAGACAGCGCAGCGAAACGGCAATACCAAATAAGACAAAAGTTATTAAAGCATATGACAAGGCACCGAGGACAGCCAGTTTGACCGGTGCGGCAGAAAAAATAACAAAAACGGTTCCGACGATAAGCGCGGAAATAAGGCCGTATACAATCCAGTTAAAAAATCCGTTCCATAAGTTTTTGCCGATGTCATGAAAACGCCGGCTTAAAACGGCAAACATCGGGATAATCAAAAGCAGATAACACAAGGTTGAAACCCAGGATAAAAACTGGGAAAAAGCGCCGAGAATCGACGTTACGAGTGTGATAGAGAAAAAACACAGTCCGAAAGAAAAATATTCATACCGGGATGCACGGCCGGAAAACGTGAAGTATTTTTTTAAGCATTTCCAAAAGTTTTTCCAAATGCCGGTTTCCATAGGTTCTGCGGCTGCTGACGGAGTGTCTTTGACGGCCATGTCTGCGCTAATATCGGCATTGCGGTTCTTGGCTGCCGGGTTTGCTTTTTTAGTTGTTGCCGCCGTTTTTTTCATGGCAGCTTTGGAAGCCGTTTTACTGCTGCGTTTGGCGGTTGATGTTTTTTTGGCAGTCGTCTCCGTTTGTTTTTTTGTTTTGGCCGTTGTTGTTTTACGGCCGGCAGAATTTGTCTTTACGACAGGCTCTGCCGCAGAAAGAGTTTTTTCTTCAGTTTGGTTTTCCATCATCTGTTTCCTTTCAAGGATTGATTGTTAAGGCAATTATGGACGGAGTTGTTTAAAAATGCAATTAAAATATTAAATCAGCACAAAAAAACAGCGGCTGTTTTATAAGCGCAACCGCTGTTTCGGGCTTTTCTGCCGAAGATTATGGCATCTGCACATAATC
This sequence comes from uncultured Alphaproteobacteria bacterium, assembly GCA_944391705.1. Lineage (GTDB taxonomy): Bacteria > Pseudomonadota > Alphaproteobacteria > RF32 > CAG-239 > CAAFZY01. The sequence continues at coordinate 23,833 of CALXUN010000002.1, read as the reverse complement.
TTTCAATTTCTGGGCGCTGGCGCGCAAAAGTGCATGTTCTTCATCCGATAAACGCGGGTAAATAACTTTTTCAATGCCGTTTTTATTGATAATTGTCGGTAAAGAAAGACAGATGTTTTTAATACCTTCAACATCTTCATGGAATGAAGAAACCGTCAAAATGGCATTTTCATTGGTGGCTATGGCCTGGCAGATGCGGGTCAGGCCGCCGGCAATGCCATAAAAAGTTGCGCCTTTGCCGTCAATGATTTTATATGCCGCATTGCGAACATTGTCATCAATTCTGGCTTTAACTTCAGGCGTTATCGGGCGGTTTAAATCAACGCCTAAAGTGGCAATCGGCAGAGTTCCGGCATCGCCGTTTGACCAGATGAGAACTTCACTGTCGCCGTGTTCGCCCAAAACGTTGGCGTGAATCGACTTTGAAGAAATGCCCAGATGTTCACCCAAAAGAGTGCGGAAACGGGAAGTGTCCAAAATGGTACCGCTGCCGAAAACACGGTTTTTGGGCAGTCCTGAAAGCTTTAGGGTATATTCGGTTAAAATGTCAACCGGATTGGAAGCTACCAAAATAATGGCATTCGGGGCGTTTTCGACAATCTGACGGACGATGCTTTTGAAAATGGCGGCGTTGCGTTCCATTAAGTCAATCCGGGTTTCACCCGGGCGCTGGTTGGCGCCGGCGGTGATGATAACGACGTCGGCGTTATCAAGATCATGATATGAGCCGGCCCGGACTTTGCTGGCATAAGCAAACGTTGTTGCATGTGAAATGTCCAAAGCTTCGGCTTCTGCTTTTTTTTCATTGCTGTCGATTAAAACAACTTCCCGGGCTACGCCGCGCAGGATAAGCGCAAATGCGGTGGCGCTGCCGACTTGTCCGGCACCGATAATTCCTACTTTCATTTATTTATTCCTTCAATATTATACCTTTTTATGAATTCCATATAAAATATAGTTATAAACTTTAAAATAACAATTGCTTTTATACACTATTTATAACAATTTGTTACAGACATAAAATTATTTAGAATCAATGTGTTATATGTGGTTTGTGGTATTTTTTTGCTGGTTTTTGAAAAAAAAGCTTGTCAAAAGGTGCAAAATTATGCTAACAACCTAATCAAGGTTCTTAGAGGCCTGAAAATTTGTTTTTAATATTTATAGAGGTTTAAATACATGACTGATACCGCTAATCGCGTTAAAAAGATCGTTGCCGAGCACCTTGGCGTTGAAGAATCCAAAGTTACCGAAAGCGCAAGCTTCATTGATGATTTGGGTGCCGACAGCTTGGATACCGTTGAATTGGTTATGGCATTTGAAGAAGAATTCGGTTGCGAAATTCCTGATGAAGCCGCTGAAAAAATTCTTACCGTTAAAGATGCTATTGACTATCTTTCCAAGAATGCGTAAGTCTTGTGGCTTAGATTAAGTGTAAGAACTCGCTGCTATCAGGCGAGTTTTTTCGTATCGTGTTAGGTTGAAGAGGTATGTAAATGAGAAGAGTTGTGATAACCGGCTTAGGCGTTGTTTCTCCTTTGGGACGGGGCGTGGAACATAACTGGAAACGTCTGCTCAACGGGGAATCCGGCATTACAAAAATTGAAGACATTGATTTAAAAGACATTCCGGTCAGAATTGCCGGGCGTGTGCCATGGGGCGAAGGCGAGGGGGAATTTAACCCGGACAGCGTTTTGCCGCCGAAAGATCAAAAGAAAAACGACCGTTTTATTCTTTACGGGCTGGCTGCCGGCAGTGATGCCATCCGCGATGCCGGTTATGTTCCCGAAACGGAAGAAGAAAAGAATCGCTTTGGCGTGATGATGGGATCGGGAATTGGCGGTTTGGAAACTATTTATGAAAATTCCTTATCGTTTAACGAATCCGGTATTAAACGTATTTCGCCATTTTTTATTCCGGCTTCGCTGATAAACCTGATTTCAGGCAATTTGTCAATTATGTTTGGTTTGAAAGGTCCGAATCATGCCTGTGTCACGGCTTGTTCAACCGGAACACACGCTATTGGCGATGCGGCACGAATTATTGCCATGAATGATGCCGATGTTATGGTTGCCGGTGGTGCAGAATCGGCGGTTAATGTTTTAGGGCTGGCCGGTTTTGCCCGTATGCGTGCGGTAACTTCCGAATTTAACGATGAACCGGAAAAGGCTTCGCGCCCGTGGGATAAACATCGCAGCGGTTTTGTTATGGGTGAAGGTTCCGGTGCCGTTGTGTTGGAAGAATTAGAGCATGCTAAGAAAAGAGGCGCTAAAATTTATGCCGAGGTTGTCGGTTACGGTATGAGTGGTGATGCCTATCATATTACCGCGCCTTCCGGCGACGGGGCTTACCGTGCCATGAAGATGGCCGCAGATCATGCCAAAGAACATGGTGTTGAATTAAAAGACATCAATTATATCAATGCCCACGGCACATCGACGCCTGCCGGCGATGTGGGTGAGGCTTTGGCGGTTAAACGTCTGTTTGGTGATGATATCAAATATGTTTCGATGTCTTCCACCAAATCAGCCATCGGGCATCTGCTGGGTGCAGCCGGTGCGGTTGAGGCGGTTTATACGGTTTTGGCTTTGCGCGACCAGATTTGTCCGCCGACGCTTAACCTGGAAGAGGTTGAAGATGAGGTTGCCGATATGGATTTGGTGCCTTTAAAGGCTAAGAAAAAGGCCATTAAGGCGGCAATGTCCAATTCCTTTGGTTTTGGCGGTACAAACTCGTCATTGGTCTTAAAAAAGTTTGAAGCGTAGTCTTTGAAGATTTATAAAAAAAACGCCTAATCAGGCGTTTTTTTTATGCTATAAATGTTTTATGATACTATTATATGCGCCACGTGATAGAAAAATAACAAATTGGCATTTCATCACAATTTTGGCAGACATTATAAATGTTTTCAAGAGTTGCGTAACGTATACAATTTACACCATTTCCCCGACTTTGGCAAAGGCTATCGCCGTAATACATATCGGAAGGGGTTACCGGCTCACTTTGGCTTTCTCTGTTGTCGGTGCGAATGTAAAGCAGGTAAGGACTGTGGGCTTTAGCAACGTTAAAAACATTTTGACAAATCGCCAAGCGGTTAGAACTGCTTTTCGGTAAACCCATATTCAAGACAATTTCATTGAACTTCGGGCCGTTGTTGTTGGCTATAGCGATGGCATTGCCGAAAGAATCGTAGATTGTTTCTTTTTTATCAGCACGTATCATATTTTGGTCAATTAAATTTAATTTGGTAAATAAAGGTATCATGGAAGTTTTCTTATCAAAAACGAACTGTCCTTTGTATTGATAGATAATGTTAAACAGCCAGCTTAATTGCTCGGCTTGTTTGTTGAGTTTGTATTTCATCATCGCCTTGGAATAACCCGAGATAGCGCCGACCGAAAGCACACCAATAATTGCCAGTACCCCCAACATCTCCACCATGCTTCTTCCGCATAGAGCAATATCTGCTTGTAACTTTTTTCCTTGTGTACCCGATATCGTACACGTCGTTAAAAAGTTACGGCGCATCTGCAGCCCTCTGCATAAGAATGAAAAAAGATTATGTTTCATCCAAAGAACTCCTGAAAAATTGCAAAAAATACTGATTTGCCCGTCATTCTAAACTGTTTTTTTTTTTTGCAATTTTAAAGAGTCTTGTAGGGGATAAGTTACAACCTACTGTTTGTTACTGTTCTTCCTCAAGTATGTTTGCTTCCGTGAATTAAGTGTTTCAAAGCGTCATCTAAAAAACAGATGATAAAATATTTTAAAAACACTTGGTACTTTTGTTTTTTTTGGTGTAAAGCTTTGCACATGAGCATTAATTTAACAAAAAATCTTTTGCAATGGTATGACCTTTACGGCCGGGATTTGCCGTGGCGGGTTAGAGGCGGTGCTCACCCAACCCCCTATGTCGTTCTGGTTTCGGAAATTATGCTCCAGCAAACAACCGTTAAAACGGTTTTGCCGTATTTTGAACGCTTTATGAACCGTTTCCCGACAGTTGAGGCACTGGCTGCCGCGCCGTTGGAAGAAGTGTATCTTTGTTGGCAGGGGCTGGGTTATTATACCCGGGCGCGTTCTTTGCATACAACAGCAGAGATGATTGTGCGTGATTTTGGCGGGAAGTTTCCTGTCGATAAAGAAAATGTCAAAAAACTAAAAGGCCTCGGTGCTTATACTGTGGCAAGTTTCCTGGCGTTGGCGTTTAACCAGTCGGAAACGGTCGTGGACGGCAACGTTATACGTATTATCTGTCGTTTGTATCATCTTAAACAGCCGGTTGAAGAGATTATGCCTTTAATCCGGGAAAAAGCAGAGATGCTGACCGATAAAGAAAATGCGGCCGATTATGCCTCGGCCATTATGGATCTGGGCGCTTTAATCTGTACGCCCAAAAAACCGCAGTGTCGGCTTTGTCCGTGGCAGGAAGCGTGTTTGTCTTACGGAAAAGATGATATTGAGGATATTCCCCGGCGGGTTAAAGCAATAAAAAAAGAAATTAACGGCTTTGTTTATGTTATCCGCAATAAAAACGGCGAAGTTTTAATCCGGAAACGCACTGAAAAAGGCCTGCTTTCCGGTTTGTATGAGTTTCCGTGGAGCGAAAGTTATTTGTTTGAAAATGCCCTGAAAAGCGGTTTGACGGTCACGCATGTTTTTACGCATATTAAAATGCGGTTAGAGATTTGTTTTGTTTATGCTGATGCGTTTGCCGACGGATTTTTTGTTAAGGTTTCGGATTTAGAATCGTATCCTTTCTCAACCTTAATGAAGAAAGTCAGGCAAAAGTCTTTACTTTAAGAACTTTTTTTGTTACACTTTTGACAAAATAAATTTTTAATTTTAACAATTATGAAGAAGACTGAAAATTTTTTAATTTTATGCGGCATGGCTTCACGGAAAGTCAGGCTCAAAAAAGGTGAAGAACTATGGCAAGAGCTTGACGAACTTTTACCGGAAGCGGTGGCCGTTTTGTATGATGACCAGCCAAGGGTTGATATTTTCTGCCGGATGGTTAAGAATAAACCCGGGGCATATCAAAAATGTCTGAAGGAATGGCTTGAAGATACCGTTGACAATTTCTGGCGCCGTTGTGATGAAAGTGTTTCGTTCTTGCAGGAAAAAGCCGAGCGCAAGCAGTGGCAGATATATAAGCATCATCTGAAAGCGCTAAAAGCCGTTAAATGAAAAAAAGCCTTTCTCCAATATTGGAGAAAGGCTTTTTTTCTGGTTGAAATCAGATGATGCCGCAGTAATCACGGTAGTCAAATTCTTCACCGTTTTTACAGCCGACAACGGTTTCGGTACTGGCTCTGGAACAATCAGAATTCTTCCAGATATAGCACTTTCCTGACCGCCCTTCATTGTCTTCAAGAGTATAGTTAAGTATTTGTTGTTCATATATGTCGTAGGATGCAAAATTATGTTTGCGGCACAACTCTGTTGCATCATCGCCGATTTCGACATAATCCCCAGACGGAATTTTTTTGAAGTTGGCGCTATTGCAGGAAACACAATCATAGCAGACTGAAGTTTTATCACCCAGCTGTAAAGATGATGTTTTTTTGATTCGTGGATGCCTAGTACTCAGACGCTAATGCGGCTGCGTAGGCATGACAGGGAAGGGGTAAGAGGCATTTTAAAGGCACGACGATGTGGAAGAGCCTGATACATGTCTTTTAAAAAGATATTTACTTTTATATAAATATGAAACATAAATAAAACGAAAGGTAAATACCATGAAAGTTTATATCCTTGCTATCGGAAAATGCCGCCGTAATTCACCGGAATGGGCTTTAATTTCGGAATATGTCAAACGTTCCGGCTGGGAAATGATTATTAAAGAAAAAGAAAACTCTTCTCAGGCCGAAGAAGCTGAATTTTTATTAAGCAATATTCCCTCCGGTGCTAAAGTGGTTGTTTTAGATGAACGTGGTGAAAACGTAAAAAGTGTTGAGCTTGCTAAAAAAATTGAAAACTGGATGCTTTCCGGTTGTTCGGAAATCTGTTTTTTAATCGGCGGTGCTGACGGGCACTTGGAATCGACGCGCAAACGGGCGGATATGGTTCTTTCTTTTGGAAAGCTCACATTGCCGCATATGTTGATGCGCGTGGTTTTAACCGAACAAATTTACCGAATCCAGACCATTTTGAACGGTCATCCTTATCATCGGGAATAAAAGGGAAGAATGACGTATCAGGCATAAAAAAGCCGCCTTAACGGCGGTTCTTGTTATTATGAAATATTTTTTAAGGGTAGGGGAAAACTTAACGAATCGGCTGTTCTTTTTGCATAGAAACCGTATTGGATTTAGCGGTATTCTGTACAAATTTTTCCAAAGCTTTCGGCGTCGGAATTTCACGGTTTTCGCCGCTTCCGATTTTCTTTCCGCCAAATTTGGCTTGTATGACTGCTTTACTCATTTCTTTTTCCTTTCTTGGGTCGTTTTGTCTATCTTAAGCATATTTTCAAAGTTTTGTCAAGAGTTTTTTTGCACAGGTTATGCAACAAATCATCATATTCATGAAATAATTAATGCAAAGATAACCTTTTTCGGCTAACTTAACAACAATTATTTTAAACGACTGTGGAAGTATTTAAAATGTCTTTATTTAAATCAATTGCTACTTTTGGCGGTTTTACTTTTGTCAGCCGGATTACCGGTTTTTTGCGGGATATGGTTTTGGCTAACATGTTGGGTGCCGGCATGGTTTCAGACGCTTTTTTTGTATCGTTCAAACTGCCGAATTTGTTTCGAAGTCTTTTTGCCGAAGGGGCGTTTACCAGTGCGTTTGTCCCGATTTTTTCTCAAAAGTTGGTAAGCGAAGGCAAAAAAAAATCCATGCATTTTGCTTCTGAGGCTATTTCGATTCTGGTGTTTTTCTTATTAATTTTTGTTGTTTTGTTTGAACTGTTTATGCCGTATGTGGTCGACGTTTTGGCGCCGGGCTTTGTTCATGATGCCGGTAAAATGGAATTGGCAACCTCATTGTGCCGGATTACTTTTCCGTTTTTGCTGTTTATTTCGGTTGTTTCTTTTCAGGCCGGTATTTTAAATTCTTTTGAAAAGTTTGCCGCACCGGCGGCAGCACCGGTAATTCTTAACCTGGTGATGATTGCCTCAGCGTTTGTTTTTGTCCCGTTCAGCCCTACGCCGGCACACGGATTTGCCCTTGGCATTACGGTTGCCGGTTTTTTGGAAATTCTTTGGCTCGGATACTTTCTGAAACGTCAAAATGTTAAAATAAAACCATATGTTAAAGTTGGTAAAATTTTGCGCAATCCCGAAATTAAAACCCTGTTTAAACGGATTGCCCCGGGCGTGGTCGGTGCCGGTATTTATCAGATTAATATGGTGGTAGATACTATTTTGGTATCTTTGGTCGGAACGGGAGCCATTTCCTGGCTTTATTATGCCAACCGTTTACAGCAGCTGCCTTTGGGCGTGGTCGGGGCGGCCATAAGCGTTGCGCTTTTGCCGATTCTTTCCAAGCAGCTGAAAGCCGGGTCCCTTGAAGAAAGCCGGCAAACGCAGGATAAGGCGGTTGAATACGGAGCCCTTCTTTCTTTTCCGGCTGCCGTACTGATGATTGTTTTAGCGCATCCGGTTATTAATATTTTGTTTGAACACGGCAGGTTTACCGCTGCAGATACGCAGATGACGGCTTATGCAGTTGTCGCTTATTCGGTCGGGTTGCCCTGTTATGTTATCGTCAAGGCCCTGATGCCGAATTTCTTTGCCCGCGGCGATACGGTAACGCCGGTTAAATACAGCGCCGTTGTTTTTCTGACTAATTTTATTTTTAACCTGATTTTAATGCGTCCGTTCGGTCATGTCGGCATTGCTGCCGCAACCACGATTGCCGCTTTTGTTTCGTTGTTTCAATATATTCACGGCTTGAAAAAACGCGGGTTTTGGCAGATATCCGGGGCCTTGGGTTATAAAATCCTTAAAATTATCATTTGTTCTCTGGTAATGGGAGCTGCGGTATATGGTGCTGAATACGGCCTGAATTTAAGCGTCGGCAGCTGGCTTGAGCTTGGAATTATCCTAAAATTATGCATATTGGGCGGATTAGGCATTTTCGGGCTTGCAACTTTTCTTATTCTGGCTAAAATAACTTGTGTTCTGGATATTGCGGAAATATATAGACTGATGAAAAAGAAAAGAGGTGCCGATGCCAAAAAAAACGCAGTGGGAAACAATTAGACGCCGGATAAAAGAAATTTTGGAAGTCCTCCGGCGTATAAATCCGCTGACGAGGGAGCGGGTTGTTTTAAGTTTGCAATTTATCCGTAAGTCATGGAAATCAATAGCGATTCTTCTGCCGACTTTTCTGGTTTTATATTATGTCGTCGGCAGTTGGGCAACACATAATATTGATAAGTCGCTGATTGATAATGTATCCAGGCCGGAAAAAGGACTGGCCGTTGCCGATTCGGCTGCGGGGCTGATTACGCGTGAAGTTGATAATCATATGTGGACGCCGAATCTGCCGTTTGTTTTCCCGGGTTATGTTTTGGATAATATGCCGCAGTATCAGCTGGGCATTATCCGGTCTTTAAAATCTACGGTGCAGGTTTTGGCACGCTGTTACGATTCGCCGGATTTAAATAAAGCCGCCGAACTGTTAAGTTATCCTGGTAATATCTGGCTGCTTTCAAAAACCGAGAATTTGGCTCTGGCTCCGTCTTCCGGTGCTCAGTACCGGAAAGCCCGAAAAGCGCTTCTTCGTTTTAATGATAAACCGCAAATGCCTAAAATCGCCCAAAATAAAATTTTACCGGCTCTGTTGGAAAATATTGCAAAAAATCTTGGCAGCATAACCATTGATATTGAAAAACAGGTGCGGGAATACAGTTCTGACTGGACGGATGGTTTGGCTGATAACGTATTTTACTATAATCAGGGACGTTTATACGGCTTTTATGTCATCTTAAAAGCGCTGGCTGAGGATTTTCAGCCGCAGATATTGGCTGCCGGACAATATGAGAACTGGACATCTCTTAATAAAATGCTGGAAAACGGATTTATGCTAAATCCTCTTATCATACGCAACGGCCGTCCGGACGGTACTTTTGCACCGAATCACCTGCTGGTTTTGGGCTGGTATACGGCTAAAGCCGAATTGCAGCTTAATAAAATCATTAATGCTTTGGCACAACAGGAAGAAAATAATGCTCATTAATATACAGACAACGCCGGATGAAAATATTCGCAACTTTTATCCTGAAAAACGGATTTTAAAATCCGATGTTTCGGAATTTGCCGATGCCAAATCTTTGCGCAAGTCGCCTTTGGCTGAAGCTATTTTTGATTTGGGCGGCGTTGAAAGCGTTTTGATTTCGCCGGATATGGTGTCCGTAACCAAAACGCCGGAGGCATTGTGGGAAGATTTAAGCCCGCAGATTATGGCTGAAATTCTTGATTTTGCCGCCACCGGCGAAGATGTGGTGCTGGCCTCTCCGGCAAAAGAGGATAAAGATGCGTTGATGAAAAAAATTTCCGGACTGGTCGCGGCCAGGATTCGTCCGGCCTTAAACCGCGATGGCGGCGATATTGAACTAAAAGGTTTTGAAAAAGGCATTCTCTGGGTGGAACTGACCGGCAAATGTGCCGGCTGCCCGTATGCCATGCGGACTTTAAAAGACGGTGTTGAAAAAATACTTAAAAGTTATATTCCCGAAATTAATGAAGTTAAACCGGTTGGCAGTGAAGAATGAGAAAAACAAAAGGGTTTTTACTGATAGTTGCATTATTAAACTTTTGGCCGGAAATAAGTTTTGCGGATGAAACCAAAATATCTGAGCCGGCACCGTCCATGTCTGCCAAACAAGATATAACGCCGGAAGTTAAACCTGTTGTTAAAAAATCCAAAGCAAAAATGGCTATTGACAACAGCGGGGCTTATTTGAGCGATTTTTCAACTGCAGAACTGATTGATATGTTCCACTATCTGGAATATGATGAGTATATCAAAGTACCGGGAAACGTTTATCCGCGGATTTTTGTAAAAAATATGCCCTATGATTTTGCCGCTTTTGAAAATCAGACGGAGCGCAATCGTTTGTTCGTGCAGATTTTGATGCCGCTGGTGTTGAAAGTCAATAATGAAATTTTGGAAGAAAGGGCATATCTTGATGCCGTTGCTTACAGCTTTGAACAAAATCATGATTTTGGCGAGGCTGAAACTTACTATCTGGAGCTTTTGGCAGAAAAGTATGATGTCACAACGCCGTTTAAAGACACCCGCCGGCATATGAAACTTTTAAAAGAGCTGACGCGCCGGGTTGATATTGTTCCGCCGTCGATTTTAATTGCTGCAGCTGCGGTTTATACCAACTGGGGGACTTCAAGGATTGCCGTGCAGGGCAATAATTTATATAAAGCGCGCGACTGGTATACTGACGAAGGCTTAAAACCGATAGGTGAAGATGATGATTCTTACCGTTACCATATTTATCCTTCAATGGAAGATTCTATCAGAGCTTATATTTTGCGGATAAATTCCCATATAAAATATCAGCAGTTTTGGAATTCGCGCAAAGAATCCCGCCGGCGCGGTTCGGTTGTCTACGGCAAACGCATGGACTGGACATTTGTTTTGGACAATAATCTGCAAAATTATGCCGGGTTGCTTGATTATACACTGACTTATTATAAATTTTTCTACCTGGATGAAGCAACACTGGAGGAAGAATATGAGTTTGAAAGTTAATCCCGTATTATGCCGGGCCGGCGTGATGGATAATTATGCTTATATTATAACCGATGAAGAAACCGGCGTGAGTGCGGTTATCGATGCTTCCGAAGCAGAGCCGGTTATCCTTAAATGCCGGGAACTCGGATTAAAACCGCAGTATATTTTAACCACCCACCATCATTTTGATCATGTCGGCGGCAATGAAGAACTGAAAGCTCTTCATAATCTCTTAATTATCGGACCGGAAGAAGAAAAAAATTTGATTCCCGGAATTGATAAAGGCGTTGGCGGCGGTGAAACATTGTTTCTGGGTAAAACAAAGACTGAAGTTATCAGTGCGCCGGGACATACGCTGGGTCATGTTTTATGGTATTTTCCGGATGAAAAACTATTATTTACCGGTGATGTTTTGTTTAATTTGTGTATTGGCGGAATTTTTGAAGGAACGACGGAACAAATGTGGGAAAGCCTGCAAAAAATAAAAGCTTTGCCGGATGATGTTCTTTTTTATCCCGGGCATGAATATACGGCGCATTGTTTGGCAGATGCCGTAAGGCGCGAAAACAGCGTGGTCATGCAGGATTATGCCGTGCATGCCCGAAAATGCCTGGCAGCAGGCTTACCGGTTGCGCCCGTCAGTTTGAAAATGGAAAAACAGTGCAATCCGTATTTGCGTATTAAGGATAGAGAAACTTTTGAACAGCTTTTTTAAGTTTCGGGAGCAATAAATGTATTTCAGCCTGAATAAGAAAATTTTTTATACGGTTTTTGTCTTGTTAATTTTTATGGCAATACTGTTTTTGACCATATTTTTAAATATTTACGGCAAAAAATATCAGGAGGATCAAAACTCAATTATTTTGCGCAATCAATATGTTATGGAACTTTTGTATGAAAATATTGCCCTGCGCCGTGAATTGGCAAACTCAAAAATAGAATTATCCAAAGAAAGCAAAACCGCTTTAAGCGGTGACTTGGGCCAAAAGCAGGAAGAACTGTCCAGAGAGCAAAAATTAAATAAGGATTTGCAACAAAATTATAATGAACGGGCGGTTGCTTTTGTGGAGGGTGTTAAAATCATCGGTATCAGTTCATTGCTGTCTTTGGTTTTGGTGGTGGTTTTGGGCTGGCTTCTTCATAAATGGGTGATTGTCCCGATACGCCGGTTGACCAATGCCAGCAAATTTGTAGCAAAAGGTGATTTTTCACACCGGGTTTTGCTGGGCAAAAAACAAATTTTTTTCGATGAATTTGATACTTTGGCCAAAACTTTTAATACCATGATTGATAATATAGAAAACAATATTGCCGAAATAAAAAACACGGAAATTTTCCTGCAGTCTTTGATTGATGCCATTCCGGACGGGATCAGGGTTATTGATCATGATTATAATGTTGTTCTGGCTAACAAAGCCTATATAAAACTGTTAAAAACATTAAGAATGGAAGAATGTCGGAAATGCTATCAGGCATATAACTTTGATAAGCCTTGTTCGGAAGGTATGTTTACCTGTCCGTTGCGTGAAATTAAAAACAGTATGTCAAAGGGTATCAGTATTATTCAGAATATGTCCGGAAGGCCTTTGTCTATTAATGCCGCGCCGTTAAAAATTCAGAATACATCTGATAAAAAAGGTTTTTATATTATTGAATCTATCCGTGATTTAAGCGATGATATACGCTTTTCGCATGAGCAGAAAATTGCCTCGCTCGGTTTTTTGGCAACTTCCGTTGCTCATGAAATGAAAAACAATTTAGGTTCAATCCGCATGATTTTGGAAGGCCTTTTGGATAACTATTACAAAGATGTTCCGGATAACAAAGAAGAAAAAAAATATTTGCTGATGATTTACAATCAGATTGTAAACAGCGTTGAAATGCCGGAGCGCTTATTAAAACTGGCCAGAAACAGCGGCGGCGAACACGGCAGCTTTGATGCCGATATCAATATAGCAGAAATTGTGTCATTACTTGATTATGAGGCAAAAAGAAACGGCGTTGTCGTCCATCAGCAAAATGCCGGCGGAAAAAATACCATTGTCGGTAATGAAGCTGATTTTAAAATGATTATTTTGAATTTGGCACAAAATGCTTTAAAAGCCATGCCTTCAGGCGGAGAGCTTTCAATCCGGACTTCAAAAAATCAAAATTATGTATTAATTGAAATTTCCGATACCGGTGTCGGTATTTCGCCGGAAAAGCTTTGCCATATTTTTGAACCTTTTTATTCGGACGGGCGCAGCAGCCGACACCAGGGGACGGGGCTGGGCTTGGCAATTGTCAAGTCGCTGGTGGAAAAGTTTCAGGGTATGATAAGTGTCGATAGTACCGTTAACAAAGGGACGACATTTATGATAAAATTCCCGAAAACCAGAAGAAATAAATTGCAAAATTAAAAAATTAAGTTTATACAAATAGCAAAATAAAATATAAAAATGAAAAGAGGTTTGGTTTATGAGTAAAGAAGAATTGCTGGAATTAACCGGCGAAGTGATTGAAAAACTGCCTAATGCCATGTTTCGTGTCCGCTTGGAAAACGGGGTGGAAATTTTAGCACACACGGCAGGTAAGATGCGCAAGTTCAGAATCCGGGTCATGGTCGGCGATAAGGTTGATATAGAAATGACCCCGTATGATTTAACCAAAGGGCGCATCACCTTCCGCCATAAGGATTAAAACTTAAGATCACAAGCCTCCCGGTAAGAAGGGAGGCTTTTTTAATAAAGACTATGTTTTAAACAGAGTATTATCCGGAAGATAAAGACAATCGCTGCCGATAAAAAGCCGGATATTTAATAAAAGATTTAGTGAAAGAAATAATAAATAAAGTTGTTCTTTGAAAAATTGTCTCTTATATTATAAAAAACAAAACATACAGGAATATACGGCAATGAAAAAATTTATAGCAGGGCTTTTGTGTTTTTGTGCCGGAACGGCACATGCCCAGACAGTAGCTGATTTAAGCAAAATCGAAAACTATTTGAACAATATTAAAACGCTTGAAGCCTCGTTCGTGCAGATGGCCAGCAACGGAACAACCTCGGAAGGGAAATTATATATAGAAAAACCGAGCAAAATTCGCATGGAATATGCGCCACCGGCTGATATTCTGATTGTCGGCAACGGGGATTATGTCGTGTTTAATGATAAAGAGCTCGACCAAATAACCAATATTGATTATGAAGATATTCCGGCAACCATGATTTTGGCCAATGATATAAAAATCGGCGATGAAAACCTTAAAGTGACGGATTTTTACAAAGATGCCGGCTTAACATCCGTTACTTTGGAATATGCCAAAGATAAAAACGTCGGTCCGATTACGCTGGTGTTTTCAAACAATCCGTTTGCGCTGAAACAATGGAAAATTATTGATCCGCAAAGCGTGGAAGTAACATTGTCATTGTATGATGTTATTCAAGATAAACCGCTTGATGAAGGCTTGTTTAAGTTTAGCAAAGAGAAATCACGGTCACGCCGGCGGCGATAAAAGAAAAACCTCCGATAAAAAATCGGAGGTTTTTTGATGTAATAATGAAGAATTATAAACCACATTGTGCGTTAGGAACCAAACTTTCGCTTTTGCAGCAATATAGTCTGTCAGCTCCACCTGCAATAGATGTTCCAATGTTAATCCAGAAATCGTATTTAAAGTAAGCGGCAAAAAAACCCCTTCCGGAGGGAAAAATTTTAACTCTGATTGTAACAAACGGTTATGCAATGTTATTTGCCAATTGCTCCCATCAGGGTTAAATGGAAACCAGTATAACTTATTTTAAGGAGTTGATTAAAATGAAGGTCGGAATTATCGGCGCCGGATTTGTCGGCAGTACCACGGCATATACTTTGGTGGTTAAAGGTTTGGTTCAGGAAATTGTGTTTGTAGATATAAATGAGGTCAAGGCCGAAGCAGAAGCTTTAGATGTGCTGCATGCTGCGGCTTTAAATGCAGATTGTAAGGTTTATAAAGGAAGTTATGCTGATTTAAAAGGTGCCGGAATTGTCATTGTTACGGTGGACAGTCAAAAAGCTTTGACCGATAATCGGATGGCATTATTGGAAAGCAATACTAAAATTTTAAAAGAAATTATTCCGCAAATTGCAACTCATGCGTCAGAAAGCATTATTTTACTGGCGACCAATCCGGTTGATGTTATGACGGCGCTTTCGTTAAAACTATCCGGTTTTGCCAAAGAAAAAGTCATCGGTTCGGGAACGGTGTTGGATACGGCACGTTTTCGGGCAATGCTGGGTGAATATTTCGGCATCTCGCCACAGTCGGTTCATGCTTATGTTTTGGGTGAACACGGTGCATCGTCGCTGGTATCCTGGTCTACGGCTTCCATCGGCGGTATGGCGCTTGATAAATATGCATTTAAGTGCAAAAAAACGTTAGACGACGCGTTTAAAAAGCAAATGTCTGCAGATGTCATTGACGCCGGTTTCAAAATTTACCGCGGTAAAAAAGCGACATATTATGGTATAGCCAGTTCACTTGTAAAAATTTGCGAGGCTATTATCAAAAATGAACGGCGTGAACTGACAGTTTCGGTTGTGCATGATGAGGTCGAAGGTATTAAAAACGTACCATTGTCATTGCCGGCAGTTATCGGAAAAAACGGTGCGGTTTATACAGCTGTTCCGGATTTAAGCGATGAAGAAGAAAAACTTTTAAAACACAGCGCTGAGGTTATGGCTGAGGCCGTGCAGGAAGCCTTAAAAATCTAAATGATGTTAACAACTTGTTTTAAAGTTGCATAATTGTCAGAAGTTGGCACAATCTCCTTATAAGAAATTTTTTATAAGGAGATTTTTTATGGAATTTGCCATTGTTTTAGTTGTTGTCGTTTTGTTTATCATGATAACTTCAATTGTTATTGTCCGCCAGGGATATGAGTATACGGTTGAGAGTTTCGGCCGCTTTACCCGTACACTGCAGCCTGGTTTCCACTTTATGATACCGGTAGTAGAAAGAATCGGCGCCAAGGTTAACCGGATGGAACAGGTTTTGGACGTTCCTTCCCAGGATGTTATTACCAAAGATAATGCTATGGTCAGGGTTGACGGCGTGTTGTTTTTCCAGATTCAGAATGCGGTTAATGCCGCTTATCAGGTAAAAAATCTGGATGCTGCGATTTTAAACCTGATTATGACCAATATCCGTACGGTTATGGGCAGTATGGAAATGGATGAACTGTTGTCGCAGCGTGATGCCATCAATCATCAATTATTATCGGTGGTTGATGAAGCAACCGTACCATGGGGCGTCAAGGTAACGCGCGTCGAAATCAAAGATATTACGCCGCCGGTGGATTTGATTAATTCTATGGCGCGTCAGATGAAGGCTGAACGTGATAAACGTGCTAATATTTTGGAGGCAGAAGGTGTTCGTCAGTCGGAAATTTTAAAGGCTGAAGGTGAAAAACAGGCCGTTATTTTAGCTGCCGAAGCCAAAAAGGAAGCAGCTTTCCGTGAGGCAGAGGCCCGTGAACGTCTGGCTCAGGCCGAAGCTGCGGCAACCCAGATGGTTTCTGATGCGATTAAGGAAGGAAATCCGCAGGCGTTGAATTATTTTCTGGGGCAGAAATATATTGATGCTTTGAAAGGAATTATAACATCGCCCAACCAGAAACTTTTAATGCTGCCGACCGATACGACCAATGTTGCCGGTTCGCTTGCAGGAATTGCCGAAATTGCCAAAGAAGTATTGGTTGATAAAAAGAAAAATTAAATAATAAGCCGCCGTTATCATAACGGCGGCAAGTGCTTTAGGAGAATATGATGGATTTTTTGGAATTTGTGGAACAAACAACTTATCTTAACTGGTTTACATTCGGGTTAGTGCTGGTGCTTTTGGAGCTGTTTATTCCGGGAACATATCTCATCTGGTTCGGACTGGCGGCATTTGTTATGGGGATTGTGGTCAGTTATGCGGCTTTGAGCGGTATTGAGATATTGGTTTGTTTTGCTTTTATTTCTGCTGTTTTTGCCGGAATAGGCTGGCTTGTTTATACAAAACTTATTAATAAAAGCAAAGTGCCTGAAAAGTATAAATATCTTAATGATATGGCCGGGGTTCATATCGGCAAGGTTTATAATTTGAGTGAAGATGCCGTTGACGGGCGCTCTAAAGCTAAAGTAGGCGATACGTTCTGGCTGGTTGAGGTTAAGGGAAATTTGAAAAAAGGCGATAAGGTTAAAATCACCGGTGTGGAAAACGGGGTTATTTTAAAAGCTGAAAAATATGAAGAATGAAGTTGCCAAACAGAAACAATATACTGTAAGGGATATATTGTTGACAAAAAATAAGATGTGTGTATACTGAAATGGCAATGAATTTTTAATTTTTATATTTATGGATATGGTATATTATCGCAGAAACAGACTTGGAGAGTTTCTTTCTGCAATTGAAAAACGGCATTCCAATCCTGAATGGGCATCGGAATTAAAAGACTGGTTTGATAAGCAATTTTGGACAGTCGGAAAAAATTATGCATTGGCAGGCATTATTTTCCGCGACCGGTCTGAAGTTCTTGCCGAATGGGAAGATAGTCACATAACGGCAGGTGTATATTCAGAAAAATTGCGGCAGAAGGTACGTGCTTGTCTGGAATTTGTACCGGTCGATGCCGGTGTTAAATTTTTAGGTGAATGTGATGATGTCGTGAAAGCAGAAATGAGGCTGCGTCAGATGCAGACTTTGGGCTGGTGGAATTACATTAAAAACAGAAAGCTCAGGAATGAACTTAAAAAAATTCGTAATCGTGAGTTTTCGCTTGCGGAATTGGCCGCGGCAGTTTGCTGTTTTTATGTCGAAACAGGTTTGGGCGGCATTGATCAGGCCAAAAAGTTTTTCGGTTTTGGATAATTTCGTAAAAAATACCGTTGACAAATGTCAGCGGTATTTTTTGTTGACAAAAAAATAAGAAAAATATATGCTAAAAATACATTTAAAATTATTAAATTACTTATAGTTATGAGCAGTTATTATATCAGCAACAGAAAAGTTGCAAATTTTGCCAGGTCTTTGGCAGTAAAAGACTGGTTTTGGGACAATTCATTCATGTTGTGGCTTAGAAAGGAAGTTTTGGAACTGAGCCAGGTTGAGGCCTCAAAATACGTGGCTTCTTGTGATTCTTCAGAACTGACGGATTTTGATGAACTGGACAGACTGGCAGCTTTTTACAAAACTTCTTATCTTTCCGGGCTTAAAGTTTCAAGTATACAGCCAGGGTTAAGAGATTCGTTCGTGAAATCTTATCTGGCTTACGAAGATGCCTGTGCAAGATTGGAGAGGTTGCAAAGACAGGGGTTCTGGTTTCGTTTTAAATACCGCAAAGTGCTGCGTGAAGCCAGAGCACAATGTAATGAGCTGGATAAAGAATACAGCTTGGACGAGTTGGTGGCGATAGCCTGCAGCTTTTATGTTGAACAGGGAAAGGGTGACATAAAAGCCGCCAACAAGTATTTTTTAGGTTAATCTTTTTATTATCCCTCGTATGCAATACGAGGGATAATTTTATGCTTTGTTTATTTTTGTTTCGATAATTTTGACGGCTTCGGCAATTTCTTGTTCGGCATTCATATTCGAAGTGTCCAGAAGAACGGCATCTTTTGCCGGTTTTAAAGGGGCTGCGGCACGTTCGGAATCGCGTTTGTCACGCTCTAGCATATCTTCTAGAACTTTTTTAAGGGTTGTTTTAATGCCTTTGGCAATAAATTCTTTATAACGGCGCTCGGCACGAACTTCCGCAGAAGCTATAACAAAAAATTTGATGTCGGCATCCGGGCAAACGACTGTGCCGGTATCCCGACCATCGTAAACTGCTCCGTTTGCAGGCGTGCCGTCGGCAAAAACCGGATTTAAGGAAAAATTTTGCTGCATTTTTAAGAGTGCGGCACGGACTTTTGAAAAGGCGGAAACTTTGGAAGCTGCCTGTCCGCCGATATCTGAGCGAAAATCCGGATGGCGTGAAAGTTCCATCATTTTTTCAAAAGTAAGTTGTTTGGCAATCTTCTCGGCTGCATTTTCATCAGAGAGATTAAGTTTATCCAAAACCATTTGCAGTCCGACAGCCCGGTAAACCATACCGGTATCAAAATATGCAAGTTTGTAGTGTTTGGCCAAAGCAGCCGCCAATGTTCCCTTTCCGGCAGCGGCCGGTCCGTCAATGGTAATAATCATTATTTTTTCCGTTTATCTGATTAATGTTATTTATTCTTTAACACATATTTGTGTAAAGTGTAGTCAATTCATATAATTATACAGAAAATATTTTGAGGCAGCCGTGAGCAAAAAAAACCGAATCCGTCTTTATGTCAATGCCGATTTATACAGCGGCGGTACGGTTGTGTGTTCTGAAAAACAGGTGCATTATCTTTTAAATGTTATGCGGTTAAAAGTTAATGATACGGTTTATGTATTTAACGGGCGCGACGGCGAATTTGAGACGGCAATTTCAGAATGCGGCCGGAAATATTGCCGGTTGAAAGTCGGTGAAAAATTTAAGGCTTTTGAAAAATGTCCGGATGTTTGGTTGTTGTTTGCACCGCTTAAAAAAGATCAAACGGATTTTACGGTCGCAAAGGCCGTTGAACTAGGGGCGGCAAAAATTATTCCGGTGGTGACAGAATATACATCTGCTTCCAAAATCAGACCTGAACGTTTAGAGGAGATTATTATTGAAGCAGCTGAACAAAGCCGCCGGCAAGACGTGCCGGAGCTTATGCCGGTGGTAAATCTAAAAACTTTACTGACAAACTGGCCGGCAGACAGGGTGTTGTTTTATTTTGATGAAACCGGAAAAGGCGGTGATGCAGCAGGTGTTTTTCCGGAACATAAGGGTGTTGCCGCGCTTCTTGTCGGTCCGGAAGGAGGATTTTCCGAAAAAGAGCTGGAATTTTTAAGGGATATGCCGTATGCTTACAGTATATCGTTAGGCAGCAGAATCTTAAGGGCGGAAACGGCTGTTATCGCCGGCTTGTCCTGCTGGCAGGCTTTATGCGGTGATTGGCGCCGGTCCTTATAAACAGGAGAAATTATTTGAAAATACTTATTGCAGATGACCATGAATTGTTTTTAAACGGGTTGGAATTTGTTTTGGAAACGGAGTTTAAAGACAGCGAAGTTGTATTGGCAAAAAATTATACGGAAATTTTTAAGCAGTTGGACGCTCATAAAAATTTCGATTTGATTATTACAGATCTTGCCATGCCGGGAGCCAACTGGTTTGAAGCTTTAAATCGTATTCATCAGATGACGGGGGAAACGCCGATTATTATCGTGTCAGCGGTATTTGACAAGGAAATTCTGCAAAAAACTTTGGAAGTCGGGGTGTCGGGATATATTCCGAAATCTTCTTCCAATGCCGTTATGCTGGGCGCTATCAATCTGGTGCTGGCCGGCGGGGTTTATATTCCGCATGAATTGTTGGACAATACGGTTAATAACAAAGAAATTACCCAAGAAATCAAAACGTTGCAAACGCTTTCCGATGAACAGGTATCTAAAAAAACACCCAAGAAACTGACGCCGCGGCAAATAGAGGTTATTAAAGCTATTGCCCGGGGGCTTTCTAATAAGCTGATAGCTTATGAATTGGGGCTGACTGAAGGAACGGTTAAGGTACATGTGACGGTTATTTTAAAAGTTTTGGGGGTCAACAACCGGACAGCGGCTGTTATGGAAGCAGTTAAAAACGGTTATATTTCCAAATCAGAAGTCAATTTATAAACGGAGAAAAATATGCCGGCCATGAAATATAATTTGGTTAAGAGTTCAAAAGCCGTTAAAATGCCGGCTTATGTTCGGGAAATTTACGGTAAAATTTATGAAAATGAAAAGCTTTGCCGTTATCTTGATGATGAACGGATTGTAACCCTGATGACTTGGGGATTTCAAAATCGTCTGGTTAATGATTTGGTTAAAGAAATCAGCACCAACGGCAAAGTGCTTCAAATCGGCTGCACTTTCGGCCGCCAGATTGAGGCTGTGGCCGAGAAAATAGGGGCTTACGGCAAGTATGTAATTATTGATGTTTGTCCGCAGCAACTGGAACGCTGCCGGAGTAAAGAAATTTATCAGAATATTGATTTTCGTTCGTATGACGGCAGTCGTCCGACCGGAGAAAAATTTGATACGGTCATATGTTATATGCTTTTGCATGAATTGCCGCCGGTGACCAAAGCCAAAGTCATCAACAGCGCGCTTGAAAGTGTGGATGAAGGCGGCAAGGTTATTTTTGTAGATTACCACCGGCCGTCAAAATGGAATTTGTTAAAATTTTTGATTCAACCGTTTAACCGTTTGTATCAGCCGTTTGCCGAAAGTATGTGGAAATACAGTATTGACAGTTATGCCAAGCACCGGGAATATTTTTCATGGCGCAAGAAAACTTATGCCGGCAAAATGTATCAGAAACTGGTAGCTGTCCGTCAAATTCCCGCTTACGAAAAACCGGCATCAAAATCAAGCTTTTATTGATATAAAGATGGTTTTTAAAGATGAATTTTTTTAAGGTTGAAAGATAAAGCTTTTCAAAAATCAGATGTATCGGAAATTAATAATCAGAATATGAGCCCTGCTTAACGGCAGGGATTTTTTTTATTTTACAAAACTAAAAAAGGATATTTCCGGGTCAAAAAGCGTTTGCTAAAAAGCCGGAAGAAGCATTAAACCATGTTCTTCCGGCCGTCCATATCGCTATGGTTTAAGTGTTATTTGTTAATATAAGATTTTCGCCTCCGTCACAGCCCTCTAAATCCACATCGACAATATCAGATCTGCCAAATTTTTGATTAATTTCACAGGGGTGCGTTCCATGTTGTACATTTTTAATTGTATATTCAGATATGTTTGAAGATGAGTTTATTGTAGAAGTTACTCCGTCGCACGTTACTGTTATATCTTGACCGCCTACGTTTATCGTGATAGCTAAAACTTGCCTATTTGTAGGATTTTTGCAAGAAAACCCCCACTGATGTCTCGTTTTATACTCTTTTGAATCATAAATTGACTTCATTGATACTGAAAAATACAAAGGTATCCGGCATCTGTGATGTCCGAGGCCTCCATTGGCAGGAAAGTCAGTGTATCCATCAAGGCATTTGTAACGCGATACTCCATTATGATCCTGACACCACCTCGTACCAACATCTTCCGTATTTCCCATGTCAGATATGGTATAGGGATAATTTGCAGCCGTACACGTATCTTCAATACATTCGTTATTGGAAACAAAATACCCCTCCGGGCAGGATGTACATTTATAGCACTTATCATCTCCGGCGTAAGATCTTGGTGCTTCTTCGGCTATTTGATTGCTGCCACAAGATGTGGCGTAACCCGAAGGGCAATTTTTGGCTGTGCATTTGCCACAGGGGCTGTCGCCGTTAAAACCTTTGGTAACGAAATTCCAGCCGTAACCGGCGCTTGTTCCGCAGTCAG
This sequence comes from uncultured Alphaproteobacteria bacterium, assembly GCA_944391705.1. Classification (GTDB taxonomy): domain Bacteria; phylum Pseudomonadota; class Alphaproteobacteria; order RF32; family CAG-239; genus CAAFZY01. The sequence goes on along the minus strand of CALXUN010000002.1, from coordinate 1,680 downwards.
CAACAGACTGCCAAACAATAGAAAATCCATCATCACATGATAGTGCGTGGCAAGTGCCGCATGGTTCATCGCCGTGGTAAATGGTTGAACTTTCTGTGAAATTCCAGCCTAATGCACCTCTTGTGCCACAGTCGTCAATAGACTGGTAAGGAGAGGGGCGTCTACAATCTAGTGCTGTGCATTTACCGCAGGTAACCTGTGAACCATTGCTGGCTTCAACGGTTGTGGTTGATAAAGACCAGCCATTGCTTCCGCTTGTACCGCATTGGTTGACTGAGGTTAGTTCATCGGAATAGCCGTCCGGGCATGTCCAGGTTATTTCGGAAACGCACCTTTTATAGGCCGTATCGAAAGGGCAGTAAAGATAGTGCTCGCAACCGGAAACATTGTCTTTGGAATAACCTAAGGTTTCACAGTCACCGGCGGGGTTAGCGTTGGTACAGGAGCTGGTACCGCCGTAGTCATTGATACAAGTTAAGGCAAAGGCGGAAGTTGTGGATAAGAGCGTTAAGACGCCGCATAAAGAAACTTTAATAAACATAATATAAACTCCTTAAAGAAAGGGTAGAAGAAAAAAGAGGGGTCCTGCCGCTAGGGCCAAAAAGGAGACGACGTAATATAAGCATGTGAGGAAAAGACGCTCCGAGAAGCCGTGCGGCAGGATAAAAAAGGTTAAATAAAGGAACACAAGCCATATAAAACCTCCTAAAAAGGGCTTATACAACTCATTATAAACCGTTTTTTTTTGCAACTTTAAAGTAAGGGGCGGCAAAATATACTCCGGCACCGACTTTGTCACTCCTATGAGCGGACTTTAGTCCGCGAATATCAGGAGTCCAAAAGAATAAGGCTTGGATGTTTGATTTATGGATGCCTAATCCAAAACGCTTTGCGTTTTGAAGGCATGACGGTTTGAGAGGCTGCCGTGACACTGTCACCCCTATGAGGGCACATTAGTGCCCGAATATTAGGGGTCCATAAATTTATGGCATGACAGGGAAGAGAATCAGACATTGCAAATATACAAAAACCCCTCTTCATCAGAAGAGGGGTGCAATCGGAAAATTATTTCTTAAAATCTTACTTCAAGATTTTGGAAACAACGCCGGCGCCAACCGTGTGGCCGCCTTCACGAATAGCAAAACGTAATCCTTCGTTCATCGCAATCGGGTGGATAAGTTTTGCTGTCATCGTAACGTTGTCGCCAGGCATAACCATTTCCGTTCCTGCAGGCAGTTCAATCGAACCGGTTACATCCGTCGTACGGAAGTAAAACTGCGGACGATAGTTCGAGAAAAACGGTGTATGACGGCCGCCTTCTTCTTTCGTTAAAATATAGCATTCGCAGGTGAAGTCTGTGTGCGGCGTAATCGAACCCGGTGCTGCCAATACCTGACCGCGTTCAACTTCTTCTCTCTTCGTACCGCGCAGCAATACACCGATGTTATCTCCGGCTTCGCCTTCATCCAACAATTTACGGAACATTTCAATACCCGTGCATGTTGTCTTCTGTGTCGGACGGATACCTACAATCTCAATTTCATCACCAACTTTGATGACGCCTCTTTCAACACGACCCGTTACCACCGTACCACGGCCGGAAATCGAGAACACGTCTTCAATCGGCATCAAAAACGGTTTGTCTTTCGGACGATCCGGCTGCGGTATATAGCTGTCTAC
>CALXUN010000001.1 GCA_944391705.1 uncultured Alphaproteobacteria bacterium | reverse complement strand
GTCACTGTCTGTACAGGTTTGGGAATAATCACCCTGAAGGCCGGTTTTTTCACATTCTGAAGATTTGATTGGATAATCATTTTTCGAACACGTACACTTTGTCCATTTGGTACCTTCTGAATCAGTGCAACTCTTGCCTTCGCCTTTACTGTTATTAATACAGAGATGATAGGTGGACGGATACATCCGCCCACACTTTTTAAGTGTGTTGATTTGTTACAACAATTTTAAGTATACTAATCGTTGTAAAAAAATTCATACAACTTTGCGAAAACTAAATTCAAATAAATGAAAAATATTGAATAAAAGCCAACAGAAAGCCAGCCGTGGCACTCTAAGTACATATCTAATTCATAAACAATCAGGCACGGAATATTTAATATCAGCATGATTAACATAAAGTTTCCGTAATTTCCTTCCGTCTTACGAAAGGCTTTACGCATGGAAGCATTTAAGCCTTGTAATGAGGAAATCCAGGCAAAATACGGCCGGCAAATAATCAGCGGCGAAATAATAAGCAATATAATCGAAAGCACAACCTGATTTAAAATACTTGCTTCCACATTTTGTAAGGCTTCCATATACTTTTCAAAAAATAACAGATATTTATCATCAAAGCCCATAAACAAGGGCAAATAAGGAAGTATAATCAGCAAAAATGCAGCAAAAACCGTAATAAAAAATATTTTGGTTGACGGCACAATGCTGCCAAAAATATCCATCGTCAGAAAATATGGCTTTTTTTTGAAATATACTCGAAAGAAACCACACCAATAAATATAATAAAGCATTAGCCAAACAATGCTTAACGGATTTGACAACCCGTCCGGAATAAGGGCAAAAGCGCTTAAAAAAGCAAAATTTGCCAACCAAAAGTAACGCAATACAGGCTGATTGGCTTGTAAATATACCAAAGCTGATTTAAAAACCGTTTTAACCGGTATATGTTTTATTTCATCTGCCATAATTTTCTGCTTTTATGAGGCTTCCGTATCTTCTTCAAATGTATCCGTATCTGCATTCGGGTCATATTCAATGCCTAACTTGGAAAGCATATCATCGTTAATGTCTTCCCGCTGGGCAACAACCCAATCCGGAACATAGGGCGACGGTTTTAAGGATGCCAGTTTACGCATGTTTTTATCCATGTACCAACGCGGGGAATCAGCCATAATCGGACGATCAATATAGCTTTGCATCAAGACAACCTGTTTTAACATCGGCAAGCTTAACAGCTGCGTGGTACTGATAACGGAAACGCCTTGCAGCTGGTAACTGACATTCTTGGCAAACGGGTTGGAGTTTTTACCTAAACCACCTTCATTCTTTGAATAAGATGTGGTTTGTACCGTACGATTGCCAATCATCTTTGAAAAACGCTGCGCCGTCACTTCATTGTTCTGCGACAAAATAATTTTGCAGGCAGTCGTTGAAATAACCGTTTCCAAATCATCTTTACCGTATTTACCGGAAATTTGACCTAAATCTTGTCCGATAAGCAGATATGAAACCTTCTGTCCGCGGCCGACGGCCGGACCATCAATAACCGCTTTTAATTTCGGCATCTGCGGGAACTCGTCCAAAACGAACAAGCAACCGAACGGCCCCATTTTGCCGTCAGTTTTGTTGACATAGTTCGGCGGATTGGAAATAAGATATGAGCTCATCAGTTCAATAAAGACGCTTGAAATCATACCCAAAGCACGGGCATCGGTCTGGTTAATGGATAAGTAAACCGAAATCGGTTTCCATTCGCCGGTTACCGGATCTTTCATGCCGCGTAAATCTTTAAAGTGCAGGTCTGAAAAACTGGTACGCGCCACCACGGCCGAGTTTTTGAAAATATTGATGCCGGCAAAAGCCGTTGAAATAACCGAACTGCGCTCTTTATCAGGCTTGGACGACAGAGAGCTTAATTCTGTATAACAACGTTGGGAATATCCGTATTTGCGCGCTTCTTCCACTGCCTCATCCAACAAATCATGCATCGGATCTGCCATCGCTGCCATTTGGTCGCCTTCTGCCAAACGGCGTTTTATTTCTTGAGCCTGTTTGATTTGCGCTTCGGTCAGCCATTCCAAAATCATGGCAATGCAGGATTCCCGGCCAATCCATTTTTCCGGAAGTAAATTCCAGGTCCCTATCGGCAAATAATTGTCAATGGTCAATGTTCCGTTCTTCAAGTCGCTTAACGCTTTAGGGACCATCGGATCACGCATGTCGTTATAATAACCTTCCAAAACGCGCTTATCCTCTTCATCAAGCTTACCTTCATAAATACGGCCGATAAAATAGTCATTGGCACGCGCCCGCTCGCATTTGGAACAAATAAAATGTATAAAGCCATTTAAGGCCGCCCGGCCGTTTTGCGACCAAATCGGATCTGAACCGCCTTTGGGGTCTTCAACCAAAATATTACAGATTGAATCCACATACATATCACGCTCCGGTCCCATTGCCGGCAAAGCGTTCGGTGACAAAGGATTCCAGCTCGGATAATAAATACCCTCTGATGGCCTGTCCTCAGCGCCCCAGTTAATGACAAACACAGGACCGACTTTTGCACGCGCACCCGAGGTTTTGCTGTCAAGCTCCGGTTTCGGGTCGTTGATAATCAAACTCAGCTTCGGTGAATTAAAAATTGTCGGAATAACAACACCAGCGGTTTTACCGGTACCCGGAGGCGCACAGCACAATGTTGACAACGTTTCTTTAAGCAAAAGCATCTTACCCTTAAACTTGCCTACCACCTGGCAAAATCCGTCAAAACCAAGCAACTCCATTTTATTAATATCACGCAAGGTGGCAATCCGCGCCGAACCGTGTACATTGGATTGGAAACGGTACGGACAACTAACCGCCCCGATGATTATCCCGGCCGGCAATGCCAGAAACGGCAATATCGGCAGCCAACGGCTAAGCGCAAAGCCATCGCTGGCGGAAAGCTTTTGCATCCAACTGTAATACTGGCTAAACAGAAAAGACGGACGTTCCTGAATGGCTGACAAGAACATCTTAACACTGGCTATCGTTTTTTTGGAAATCCCCTGTTCAATTAAATATGCCAGCGGCAATGAAAATACCGTCAGCAACAGGGTAACAATTAAAGTTATAATCATGGTAATCGCCATCCATTTGACGGCATTATCATATTCTTCCCATTCAACGCCTCTTTGCCGAAATGCCATTTTTCCCTCTTAAGCAATGTTACGCATTAATTTTTTAAGCGCATCCAGTTTGTTTTTGTTAACTTTTCCGTCTGCTTCTTCCAAGCTCTTGGAGAATAATTTGATTTCTTTCGGACTTCCCCGATTGATACGGGTAACTTCTACACCAATATCATTCCAGACATCAAACATATCCTCTGCATTTATAATATTCCCCATTTGAATAATAACAAACGGTTTTATTTCAAAATCCACATCATTGTTACTTTCAAGCTTGTCCGAAAGCGCCTGGGCTGCTAAATCAATTTTCCGAACCGGCGATATCCGGTGGCTGCTTTCTGAAAACCACAACGGCTCTTCATCATTAAAGCGTTCTTCATCAGCCAACCAGTCTCCCGCTTCTTTATCAATCAGGCATAAACATATTTTATCATCTGCAATACCTATAAAATCAATTAAAGTATTTTTGATGGTAATGTTAGAAATAATATCATACCCTTTTTGTATCAAGATATCGGCAACCGGGTTGTTATACTGGGCAACCGCAGTATTTTCTTTTGCTTGTTTCCGGTTTTCGTTTTTATTATCTCTGCCGTTATTTTCCCGGCGGCGATCATTTTTTGCCTCATTATTATTTGAACGGCGGTCTTCCCGACGATCCCGGCGGGATTCGCTTCGTCGGTTCTCTGAACGATTTTCAGCCCCTCTGTTATCCCGGCGGTGTTCTTCATCATTATAAGAACGGCGACGGGGTTTATATTCATCATCATTATCATACCGGTGGTCATTTTTATATTCATTGTCTTCTTTAGGTTCTGTTTCCCGGACATAATAATCATCATCTTCATCATCAAAGTCAAACCGTCCGTTTTTTGCTTCCCGACCGTCTTTCTTTTCCGAAATTTCTGTTTCCGCCGGCTTTTTTTTGCTGCTGTCAATTTTGAAAATATCCGACTTTTCAAAGGAATCAAAATCTAAATCAAAATCATCTTCTTCATCATCCAAATTAAACAATGAATGACTGAATGTGTTCCGGGCCGCAACGGCCTTATCTTTCGTACTTTGCTTATCGGTAACAGAGTTTGCCGGTGCTGCCGTATAAGCAACAGATGACCCGGCATCCGGCCGCGGCGTTGTAAGAGAATCATTATAATCATAAATGGGTGCACGCGGACCTGTCGGCCGTATCTCTTTATAAGATTTCTTTTTAACAATAACCGGTTGCTTAGTTACAATTTTAATAGGTTTGCTGATAGAACGAATAAGCTTAACCGGATAAGACACTATTTTCCAAATCAAACGTTCCCACGGAATTAAGCTCAAGGCTATCCAACCGGTCAGCAGCATAGGAATAAAAGCAAGAATAAGCAAAATAAAAGCCCACTCTTTCGGCGTATCTATCACCCATCCGGAAGACCATAAATTCCAGGCATGGAGCCAGTGCGGCGGCCAAAAAATATCAAAGTGCCAGCTTTCAAGCATAATAACCCTTACGCCTTCAATGAAGATTATACTCCACAGGCATCCGACCAATGTTATGCGCGCCAAAACAAGTAAGGGTTTCAAGTTTTTCTCCTGTTTTTTAGAGAATATTATATTCTTTATTGGTTAACAAGTCTTTATTGCTCCCTACGTTTAATTATTTTTTCCGAAATGTTTTTCCGCAGCTGATCCGCCTCTTTTATGTGTTCTGTCTCTTTTTCTTTCTGAATTCGCTCTTGAATAACATCCTCAATCGTCATTTTTTCGGCAATGGCAATGTTTTTGAATGTTACATGCTTATCTTCTTTTTCATATTTTTTAATCTCATAATTTGCGATGTAATTAACCGGCATCATCAGTATTTTCAGATAATCTGCTTTATAAAAAAAGCGCCACCCTAAAATCCAGAGAACAATAAGAACCAGCAAAGCCGTAAACAGCATATAATCCGAAAAACCGATAATAACGCCGTTGCTGTTCCAAAAACCGGCCATAACAACCCATTGTTTTTTATAAAGTATGTCAAACTGCCAAATCCATATCATCAACCAACGTGCCAGGTATAAAAAAGCCGGCGTCCAGATAACGCCAACAATAAAAAATTTAAAAAGTTTGATAAGTTTTTTTAACATTTATTGCCTTTGACCTTTTTATCTAACCCCTGCCAGACTGTCCTTTGCCGAAGTTTCCAAACATGCTTGTCAACGGATTTTGGTTTCGTTTGGCAATTTCATTTTTATATTTATCCACCATGGCTTTCCGGGTAGCCGCATTTATGCGCCGGCTTTCCATGGTTTCCAGCTGATAACCGTTTAATTCTTTGGTATACTCAAAGATTTTTTGCATGCTTTGCGGCGAATTTTCTTTCATCGCTTCTTCATACAGGCCGGCTTTGGCGCCTATCCTTTCTTTAGAATGTTCGTCTTTAAACATTTCTTTATTATACAAATTGCCATCTTGAATTTTAGAATTTATTTCTTTGTTGATTTTACCAAGAGTTTTGGCTACTTGAGAAGATACATCACTATCAAAATGGTTTTCATCTAATTCTTTTCGTTGGGCGGCAACAGCTGTTTTGGCTTGTTCGCTTAATTGTTTTAAAAATTCATTTTGTTGTTCTGTCAGACGCTCTTGCGTAAATGTCTGTAAGTCCGGTTTTGGATCAGGCAGTGTATTATGGACAGCCTCTGATGTTAAACGATTGTCTTCTGCCATGACAGAAAGGGCTTTCAGAATATTTCTCTGTGTTTCCTGATATTTCTCAATAAACGCTGTCCGCAGCTGTTCATCCGTCATCGGTTTACCTTTGATGTTCCACTTAGACGGGTGTTTCATAAACTCATCCGTCATTTGGGTTGAAGCAATCAGCATAGCCAGTTTTCCGGTCGTTTCTATCATTTTGGTCCGGTTTTCCAACTCTTGTGATGTCGTTTTTATAAACTTTTGGGCCTGTGACGGATTTGCCTCCAGCTTTTTGATAAACGGATCTTCCGGACTGAAATGCTGCCAATTTGGGTTCGGGTTGCCCAAATTATCACATAATTCCTGCATTAAAGAATTGTATGATTCTATTTTGGCCTGACATTCGGCTCCTAACCCGTTCATCATATTTCCGGTCATCTCTAAAAAATTATCAGCGCGGGTATGGGTTGTTTTTAATTTTTCCTCTTTTTGCTCTTCTTTTTTACGGCGGTATTTCTGAGCTCGTGCGGCTGACAGATCACAAGCAGAATCAATCGTATCCAAAATATACGCTTCTGCTTTATTAAACAGCCAGCTGGCTCCGCCTAAGAACCAATCCTCATACATATATCTAATGACGTCTTCATCCTTGAATTTGTCATTACTTGGTTCCCGTTTGTTTTTCTTGGCATCTCCGGGCTGACTTTTCATATCGGCAACTTTTTTATCATCATCATGTTTACGCAGTTCTTCTGCCTGTTCAACCGTTAATGTTCCCTGGTATGCCCGATCTCTAAGATTTTCGATACTTAATGTATTTTGCGGCATTGTATTTTCCTTTTTTCCTTCAACCGTTAAAGTATTTTGTTCGCTGTTTTTTTTCACATTTTCGACCGGCTGTCTGTCAGCCATTATATTTTTAAGAATGTCTTTCGCTTTCTGCCCCTGTAAATTCTGCCTATCCGGGTTTGCTCCATAACTGTTTTCACCCTCATACATTTGATGTAAAAAAACTTTATAATCTTTGCCCGTATGGTTGGCAATGTTTTCCCTTTCCTGTTCGGAAATGCTTGAATCTCTTTTTAATGTATCCAAAAAATTTATGTTCTTAAATGCCTGAGTCGCCAAGGTTTCACCGTTCGGCGCAAAGCCTTTGTCAATAACATCTGCTGCCGGATTATCAGTCGCGGCAAGCATTCCTTCTTTTTTCATTTGTTGCAAATTATCCAAAACTTGTCTGGCTGCCTGTAATGATTGTCCAGACTGTTCCAACAAATTGGCTACATTTTTATTTTTTTCATATTCAGACATTAAATCCGGAAGAGAAATTTTGGCCGTAAAATCTTTCCAGCTCAAAATTTGCGGATTGGCTGCAATAATAGCATCGGCCTGTTGTTTGTCTTCTGCTGAAAGATTTTGTTTATTTAACAGGGCAAACAACCGTTCCGAAGTTTCTTTCAGTTCCGTTTTCAGTTCTTCTGTATTTTCTTGTGCCATCTAACTTCTCCGCCTTAGAGATATTTGCCTTTATTTTAACATCGTTTTTTATTTTTGTCCAGAATGTTTTTTGTGACAAAATAATTACACCTTCAAATATTTTAAAAACCTACCCAACCGGTGATTTTCTCGTATTCCGTCTTTAGGCGTTACTTTAATCAGCCCGAAAAAACGCGGTTTTATCTTATGGACTTCAATCGGCGCATAAATGGCCGGATTCTTTGTCAAAGCTTCAAAAGCTCCCTCGGCATCTTTGGAGGCCGTCTTAAAATAATTATTAATCAGACGATCAGCATCCACCGGAAAATTTCGTTTTTGTACGGCTTCAATAAATTTTAATTTACGTTCACGGCGGCGCTGATATTCTTCATACAGCTCTCTTTCTATCCGGCGGCGCTGTGCTTTAAGGCGTTTTTCTTCATAAGAAATCTCACAATTTTCGATATCTATCAAAATTTCAACGTATGAAATAATGGCCAGCTGCAGATTTTGATCGGGTACGCTTTCGGCAAAATTTAAAAATTCTTCGTCACTGGAATTCGGATTTAACGTTGATAATTTTTCAGGAAAGGCCTGCAGCATAATATCCCAGCACAATGAAGCATCGCCGACAATTTTTTTCCCGGTACTCGGTTTATAATTCGGCACCAGCATCTCCGGCTTAAAAATAAATTCCGGCAATAAGATAGATCTGGCTGCGGCTATGGCCGTAACCGCATCAAGAAAATTGGCATAAGCCTGGGCCAATTCGTTTTCATCGTTACCCAAATCCAGGCGTGCCATTTCTTTACGAATATTGTTTTTTATTTCTCTTTCTTCCGGATTTTTTTCCATTACCGGTTCAGGGTCCGGCAAGGCGTCTATATCCGTATCTTGTGCATCAGCATTGATAAAACTGTTCAACAATTGTTCAAATTCATCATCTTCCGTATCTTTTGACGGTTCGGGATCCATTTGTCCCATAATTGTTTTGTTTATATCAAGTTTTGAACTTTCAGCCCCTTGTTTTGCCTTGTTTTTATTTTTCTTTGCCATCTTCTCTGCCCCCGCTGTTTAAAACCACAACGCCTTCATATGCTTTGTCTGCCAGACTGATAATATGTATTTTCCGGCCGGCAGCAATGTACAGACGTTTACCGTCGCTTAAAAGATTATAACTTTCTTCCGGTATTCCGGTTTCAATACCTATTGTATAAAAATTTTCCTGTTGTCCGGATTTTATCATAAGTTTTGTTAAAACCAAACATAGCAAAAATACCGTACAAAACGTTAAAATAAAAACGACTGTTTTAATAATTTTTAACTTATCCATAAACAACCCTTGCTTTTATGCCGATATGCGTTAAAATTAGCATAAAATATCTAAAATTTGTTTAATTTTACAAAATGAGCGGACAGGATTGCAATATTTTTTTCACCGAACCGGTTTCCCCGGAACAAAAGGGAACCCGGTTGGATAAATTTTTGAGCTTTTTTTTAGAGCATATCTGTAAAGAATATCCGATTTCCAGAAACCAGGTGCAGCGGCTTATCAAAAACGGTTATGTTACCTGTGAAGAAACCGAAATTTCCGATTGTTCTTTTAAAATCAAAGAAGGCGATGTTTATCTGGTACAAATTCCCGAACCCGAGGAGGCCGAACCGATGCCGGAAAACATTCCGCTTGATATTGTTTTTGAAGACAATGATCTCCTGGTAGTCAACAAGCCGGCCGGCATGACCGTTCATCCGGCACCGGGGGCTTATCACGGCACATTGGTCAACGCCCTTTTGTATCATTGCCGGAACAACTTGTCCGGTATCGGCGGGGTTAAAAGACCGGGAATTGTACACAGAATTGATAAGGAAACAAGCGGACTGCTGGTGGTCGCTAAAAACGACCTTGCTCACCAAAAACTTTCCGAACAATTTTTTGACCACAGCGTTGAACGAACTTATTATGCCGTTGTATACGGCGTTCCCAATCCTTTGGAAGGCATCGTTTCCGGAAATATCGGACGCTCACGTTTTGACCGCAAAAAAATGGCTTTGCTTAAAACCGGCGGCAAACACGCCGTTACCCATTATAAAACCCTGGATTGTTTCAAACACTCGGCTTCTTTGGTACAATGTAATCTTGAAACCGGACGAACACACCAAATCCGCGTTCATTTATCCAGCATCGGCTGTTCTTTAATCGGTGATAAACTTTACCAGCAAAATCATAAAACAGCTTTAAAATTTCCCCTTGAAGTGCGGCGATTTTTAGATACTTTCCCGCGACAAGCTTTGCATGCGGCGACTCTGGGATTTATCCATCCCCGCAGCGGCAAAAAAATGCTTTTTCAAACCGATTATCCGGAAGATTTTAAAGAACTTTTACAAGTTTTACATAATATGTAATATAAATTTAAGCTAAATTAAAACTTTTTGATATATTGAAGAAATTCTTTCTTCTTCCTATTATTGCCAAGTCATGGCATAAGAAGGAGAAAGCACATGGAAACTTCGCCTACACTTATCGGACTTGACTTTTCGCCGGAATATAATTTGGCCAGATATCTGCAGGCCATACGCAAATTCCCGATTTTGGAACAGGAAGAAGAATACAATCTGGCGGTTGAATATCAGCAAACCCACAATAAAGAAATAGCCTATAAACTTGTTACCTCGCATTTGCGCCTGGTGGTGAAAGTGGTATCAAAATATAAAGGATACGGCCTGCCGGTCAGCGAAATGATATCCGAAGGAAACATCGGGCTTTTATACGCCATTGAAAAGTTTGAACCGGAAAAAGGCTTTCGGTTTTCAACTTATGCTTTATGGTGGATTAAGGCTTCGGTACAAAAATATATCCTTAATTCATGGTCACTGGTGAAACTGGGAACAACGGCAGCACAGAAAAAGTTGTTTTTTAATTTAAGGAAAATCAAAAACCGCCTGAATCTGATGGATGACCGGGAAATGTCGCATCAGGTTTTAGCCCAGATTGCCCAATCGCTTGATGTCAGCGTGCAGGAAGTTACGGATATGAATATCCGCTTAAAAGCCCATGACGGTTCGCTTAACACGATTTTAGACAGCTCATCGGACGGTACAACCGAATGGATGGATTTTATTTCCGACAACAAACCCAATCAGGAAGAATGTCTGGCATACAATGAAACCATGCGTTACCGGCGCCGGTTGTTCAATGAAGCTTTAGGCGTCTTAAACCCGAGAGAAAAAGACATTCTGTTTAAGCGGCGACTTTCCGAAAAAGCGGCAACTTTAGATGATTTAAGCAAAACCTACCATATTTCCAAAGAAAGAGTGCGTCAGATTGAACTTAATTCTATCCGGAAAATTACCAAAGCCGTCAGCGTGGTTCAATAATTATTTAATATCTGGTTGAATAATCACCTTTTCCTACTATTTAAACCTACGGTTACTGATTGTTGATAAAGGTTTAAGGTTATGGAAAAGAAAAAAACAATATTTGGGATTATTTTACTGCTTGTTGTTGCTTTTATCCTCGGCTGTTTTTCTTTTGCCTTATGGCAAAAACATTACCGGCAGCCGGAAAACAAATCCGTTCCGGTTACCGAAACTCTGGCTTTGGAGGCTTTGCCCTTAACAGCTGAAAATATTCCTTTTACCAAACGTTATGTCGGCTATGTTACCCCTGTTCATGAAGCGCAAATTCAGCCTTATATCAGCGGTTATATTGAAAAAGTTCTGGTTAAAGGCGGCGAATATGTCCGCAAAGGTGATTTGCTTATTGTTTTACAGCAGGAACAGTATCAAGCCGAATTAGCCGCGGCTTATGCCGATATCTTAAAAGCCGAGGCCAATCTTAAAAATGCCAAAGTTTATTATGAACGAATCCAAAAAGCCGGTACCAAAGCCGTTTCCCCGACCGAACTGGACAATGCCCAAGCCCAGTTCTTATCGGCACAGGCTGATTTCGAACAGTCAAAAGCAAATTATGCCCTGGCAAAGGTCAACTTTGACTATACCATCATACGCGCCCCGATTGACGGTATTGTCGGGAATGTATCCCTGACCGAAGGTAATTATGTTTCACCTTCATCCGGAACTTTGGTTTCAATTATGCAATACAACCCCATACGCGTGGTCTTTTCGATTACCGATAAAGAATATCTGCAGGAATTAAACAAACCGAAGCCCTTTGCCGGTGAAGAAATTTTTTTGCAGCTTCCTGACGGTAAGACATTTTCCAACCGCGGAATTTTTCAATATACGGATAATGCTATTGACAAAGAAAGCAACGCCATTGCCGTTTATGCCGATTTTAACAACATCGGCAAAATGCTGGCACCAAATGCTTATGTTACGGTTCTGGTGCGGCAAATTTTTAAAAACAGTGTTCAAATTCCCAAAAATCTTGTTTCTTTGGAAGAAAACGGCAGTTATGTTTATATCATCCGCCATGGCAAAATCATTAAAGAAAAAATTAATTTACAGGCATCCGAAAATGAAAATTTTATTGCCGAAAACACTTTTCAAAACGGTGATTACCTGCTGGCCGTCAATTTTAAAGAATCTTATTTAAATAAAACCATTTCTCCGGTATTGCCTCAACCCACAAAAAAGGAGAAACAATAATGTTTTCGGCATTTTTTATTGACCGCCCGCGTTTTGCTATTGTTATTTCCATTGTTATGATTCTGCTCGGCCTGTTGGCTATTGTTGTTTTGCCGGTTTCACAATATCCGGAAATCACGCCGCCGCAAATTGTGGTCAAAACAAGTTATCCGGGCGCCAATGCCGAAGTCTTGGTAGATACGGTTGCCGTGCCGATTGAAAATCAGATAAACGGTGTGGAAAATATGCTTTATATGTCTTCTACTTCCGATGACAGCGGTAATTATACCTTAACCGTTACCTTTGAAGTTGGGGCAAATCCGGATATTTCACAGGTTAAAGTTCAAAACCGTTTACAACAGGTAACATCCGATCTTCCGGCAATTGTCAACCAGCAAGGCGTTGATGTTACAACTCAAAACCCAAACATTTTAGCTTTGCTGGTTTTGCGTTCACCCAATAAAACTTATGATAACTTATACTTAAGCAACTATGCTTATACCAATCTGCAAAACCCTCTGGCTCGTGTTAAAGGCATCGGTGATGTTCAGATTTTCGGTCCGCAATACAGCATGCGGATATGGCTTAATGTTGATAAAATTACATCTTTGGGATTAGACAGCACCAGTATTATTCAGGCCGTGGAACAACAAAACGTTCAGGCTTCCGTCGGAAGTCTGGGTTCTGCTCCGAGCCCGGCCAAAACAAACATGGTTTTATCCTTAACCGCAAAAGGACTTTTGAACAGCGTTCAGGACTTTGAAAACATTGTCGTTGCCACTTCTCCCGACGGCGGGGTCGTTTATTTAAAAGATGTGGCAAAAGTTGAACTCGGCGCTGATTCATACGGTATTACATCAGCTTTTAAAAACGAACCGGCCGTTATTATTGCCTTAAATCAGACACCAAACTCCAACTCTTTGGATATCATGAAAAGAATCCGCGCCGAAATAGAAGAAATTTCCAAGACATTCCCTGATGATATGGAATTTGAAGTTGCATATGATTCCACGGCTTATGTTCATGCTTCCATTGACAGCATAATTGAAACATTGTTCATCACATTCGGACTGGTTGTGTTGGTTACTTATGTTTTTTTACAAAAAATCCGCACGACCCTTATTCCTTTATTTACAATCCCGGTTTCTTTGATTGCGACATTTGTTGTTATTTATATTTTAGGTTTTGACATTAATATCTTAACTTTGTTTGCCATGATTTTGGCTATCGGATTGGTTGTCGATGACGCCATTATCGTTGTGGAACGCGTTCAGTACCTTATGGCTTATGAAAAAATGGATTCACATCAGGCCTCTGTCAAAGCCATGCAACAGATTGGCAGCGCTATTGTGGCTACCACTTTTGTTTTGCTTTCAATTTTTATTCCGGTCGGTTTAATGGCCGGCATTACCGGAAAAATTTATCAGCAGTTTGCCGTGGCCATTGCCACATCTGTGGTTTTTTCCGCCTTTAATGCCCTGACTTTAAGCCCTTCTTTGTGTTCTATTTTTCTAAAAGAAGATACCAATAAGCAAAAACACGGATTTTTTAAATACTTTGATGATACCCTTGATTATTTCAAAGAAAAATACTTAAGCGCCGTTACTTTTTTTTCTGAAAAACTATGGGCAACCGTTCTTGCCGTTATCGGCACAATTATTTTAATTTTCATCGGATTTAAAATAACGCCGGATTCTTTTTTGCCCGAAGAAGACCAAGGCATCATTTTTACCAACGTGCAACTTACCGACACCGCAAGCATCAATCAGACAGAAGAGGTTTTGCGCCAGTTGACGGATACGGCATTAGCCATGGACGGCGTTAAATATTGCATTACCGTTGCCGGTTACAGTATTTTGGGCGGACAGGGCGAAAATGTTGCTTTGGGTGTCATCGGCCTCGAAGACTGGAACAAAAGAAAGTCCAAAGACCTTTCCATTGAAGCCTTAACCCGAAAACTTTCCGAAAAATTTTCGGGAAACTCTCAGGCTGAATTTAACTTCTTTGCCCCGCCTTCTATTCCGGGTGTCGGACAAAGTAATGGTATTTCTTTGGAACTGTTGGCTGTTGACGGAAATATTACCCCGCAGGAACTTTACAAAAACTTAAACTTATATCTGGAACATCTTAACCGTTCTCCTGATTTGTCTTATGCTTTCAGCACATTTACCGCGGAAACTCCGCATATTTATCTGGATATTGACCGAACCAAACTGGAGTCATATAAAATTCCGGTATCTAATCTGTTTGAAGCTCTGCAAAACAATCTTGGTTCGCGTTATATCAATAATATTACGCTTAACGGACAAATTAACAAAGTAATTATGCAGGCCGATTTTGAGTACCGGCATGATATTGACGATATTACAAACCTCTATGTTAATTCCGTCAACGGTACTCCGGTAAAAATCGGCAGTTTTGCGGAAATTAAAACCGAAATCAATCCGAAAATCATTTACCGCTACAATCAGTATACGGCAGCAGCCATTACCGCAGCGGCCAAAGAAAATATCAGCAGCGGAACGGCCATTGACAACCTGCAAAATATTGCCGATGAAATTTTGCCTAAAAATTATCGTCTGGCCTGGACGGGTTTAAGCCTGCAGGAAGTGGAAGCCCGCGGGCTGGCAACAATTTTAATTACACTGGCTCTGATATTCTGTTATTTGTTTCTGGTGGCTTTATACGAAAGCTGGATGTTGGCTTTTGCCGTTATGTTTTCAACGGTATTTGCCATTTTGGGCGCGCTTATCGGTTTGCATTTTATGGGACAGTCTTTGAGTATTTATGCCCAACTCGGCCTGATTATGCTTATCGGCCTGGCCGCCAAAAATGCTATCCTGATTGTAGAATTTACCAAAGATTACCGCGAACAGGGATATAGTATTCTGGAAGCTTCACAAAAAGGCGCCGGCGAAAGATTCCGGGCTGTTTTAATGACGGCTCTGACTTTTATTTTGGGCGTTTTTCCGATGATTATCGCCAAAGGTGCCGGTGCCACATCACAAATTGCCATCGGCAGTTCGGTGTTTTTCGGCATGATTGCCGCAACTTTTGTCGGTATTATTTTTATTCCGTCTTTGTTTGCTTTGTTTGAAACAATAAAAGAACGTTTCAGCCCGAAAAAAATCTCTCTAAAAAATAAAAAAACACCAAAGAAAGGAACCACCCATGCTTAAATACCGCCATATTGTTTTATGTTTTGCTTTAAGCGCCTGTACGGTCGGTCCTGATTATCAGGAACCTGCCGTATTTGAGAATGCACAAATTGCTCAGGCGCTTAAATTAACCGGCCGGGATTTAAGCATATCCGAGCAGTGGTACCGACAATTTAATGACGATTGTCTGAATACACTGATTGCAGCCTCTCTTAATAACAGCCCGACGATTAAAAGCGGTATTGAAAAACTGCGGCAGGCCAGAACCATTGCTGCCATCAACCGGGTAGAATATCTGCCGATGTTAAATGCCGATGCACAATATAATTATTCCAAAGCAAGTAAAAACATCGGCTTGAGTGCCGACACAAATTATTTTCAAATCGGTCTGGATGCTTCTTGGGAAGTTGACATCTGGGGTGCCGGCCGGCGAAAAAGCGAGCAATCTCTGGCTGAATTTGAACAAGCCTTCTTTAATTTAAGAAACATTAAGGTCATGCTGACAGCAGAAGTCGCCAACAATTATTTCATTTTAAAAACAGCTCAGGAACAATTGCGTATTGCAAAAAACAATCTTAAACTTCAGCAGGATATCTTTCAGACCGTGCAGGAAAAATATACATCCGGGCTGACTGACAGCGCCGACTATAACCAGGCTCGATATGCCGTGGAAACAACAAAAGCTCTTATTCCGACTTTAGAATATCAAATTGAAGCTTATAAAAATGCCTTAGCCGTTCTGGCCGGCGTTCTCCCGGATAATCTGCCGGCTAATATTTTGGACACCGGGCGCAATCCGGTTAATAAAGCATATCAATATGATACGGCTAATTTATATAATCTTCCGGCCGATATCATCCGTACCCGTCCTGATGTCAGAGCTGCCGAACGGGCATTGGCAGCCCAAAATGCAGCTATCGGTCAGGCTGTGGCTGAACTTTATCCGAACTTCAGCATCAGTGGTCTGCTGGGGTTTCAATCAAGCGCCGGGTCTAAATTGTTTAATTCCGAAAGCAAAGCTTACGGCTATACTCCGGCTGTAACGCTGCCTTTGTTTAACTGGGAAAAACTGCAAAACAATGTCCGGCTGCAAAAGGAAATCAAGGCTGAAACTTTTGAAACTTACCGGCAAACTGTTTTACAGGCCGTTGAAGAATTAAAAAATGCCATGACGGCCGTACAAACGGAATACAACCGGAACCGGGCACAACGTAATGCCGTTTACAACATGCAACAGGTTTTAATCAGCATGCGCGATAAGTATGAAAACGGGCTGATTGAGTTTTCGGATTTGTTGAAAACAGAACAAGACCTGCTGGAAGCTCAGACAACTCTTGCTTCCAGCAACGGCGCTATTTACCAGAACATTATTGCCTTTTACAAGGCTACCGGCGGCGGATACAATTAACGGTAATATTCTTCAAACAATGTATCCTGGTTAATATCCTGCGGCTTATAAATGAAGATATTGGTCGTTGATGGAATATCCTGCGATCGGCGCGTGTACCCGCGTTTTTCCATGCAGCGACGATATTTGCGCGGACTAGAACCGCTGTCATCACGAATAGAGTTAACCATTAAAGGCTGTGCTCCCTCATAAGGGACATAGCTGGCCCAGATGCCTTTTTCCGAATGCCAGTCGGCCCGGATATCAAAACGTACTTCTTCTGAATAAAACCAGTTTTTTATACTCGGCAAAAGTTTAAAATCTTCCGCCTCGCGCATGCATTCGGAATGATCACGGGAAAACTTGGCGACGCCTGTGTTCGGCCGCTGCCAATGATATATAACCTGCCCTTTGCCTCCAGACAGCCAGGTACAGGCCGGAATTGTTAAAACAATTAATATTAAAAACAAAATCTTTTTCATGTTAAAAATCCAAATTTGTATAATGTTTTGCCGGAAAAATACCTTTGATGGTATCATTTAAAATATCCTTAAAGCTTGGACGGGACTTGATTTTAGAATACCATAATTTCGCATTTTTATAATCCTCCCAGGAAATCCCGCCAAGATAATCAATGACCGAAACGTGTGCGGCTGCCGTAACATCTGCCAATGAAAACTCCTGGCCGGCCAGATAATTGTTTCTTTCTGCCAGCCACTCTATATATTCCATGTGAAATTTCAGATTGTTCATACCGGCTTTAAGAACCTTAGAATCCGGCGTCGCACCGTCGCGAAATCGTTTATATACTTTTTCAATAACAATATAACGATAAACTTCATTATAAAATTTATTATCAAACCAATCACATAAACGGCGGATTTCCGCTTTCCGGCGGTTGTCGCCCAAAATAAGTTTTGGCTCCGGATATGTTTCTTCCAAATATTCGGTTATCGGGTAGTTGCCGGAAATAATGTTGCCGTCAAATATAAATATCGGCAGCTCTCCGGCCGGATTAAGTTTACGAATGTCCGGCGAAAGATTCCAAGGTTCTTCTTCTTTTAAAACAAACAACATTTTCTTCTCGGCCATCATAATGCGGATTTTCCGGGAATGGGGCGAAATGCTGTGATGTATTAAAAGTACCATGTTTTCCTTATTACTCCTTATTCTCTTCAGGTGTTCCGGTCGAAATTTCATCTGCCGGCGTTTTCGCGCCATCTTCTTTTTTAACAAACATCGGCGGAACCACGCCTTGTGATTCTACTTCAACCTGGTATATTAATTCTTTTAAAGTATCGTTGATACTTTGTTGAAATTTCTCATCGGCTACATATTTTTTCAAAAACTTTCCGATTTGGACATGCTTTTTTGAAGCTTTGGAAACACCTATAAACAGCGGCATGTTCCACAACGGTGTTTTAGAAAAAGACACATAATCTCTTAATCCCAACCGGCAAATTTCGGCATAGTTGTAATAATAACCACCGGCAATATAATCGGCTTCTCCGGTAAATAATTTTTCATATGCTTCTAAAGCGGTTTTAATGGGTTTAATATTATAGTTTTTAAAATTATCCCGCATATAATCGCTGAAATATTCTTGGGCAATATAAAGTCCCCGAAGATTTTTTAAATCTTCCGGTTTTGAAACTTTATCAATATTTTCCGGACGCATAATAATATAAACCGGATTATTTAAAACAGCCGGAAAAATATATTCCAGACCGGAATATTGTCTGGTACCATAATACATTCCTAATAAAATTTCTATTTTTCCCCGGCGAACGTCAGTGACGGCGTCATCATAATTTTTTTTCAAAACGTACTCAAACTCCAGATTTCCTGCCGTGGCAATCTGTTTCATGGCCGGTGTAAAAACCGTTTCCAAGATTTGGTTATTCCCCTCTTTTGCCGTATAGCCAATCGGAAAATAATCCGGAAACGAAGTAATATTAATGGTACTTGTACGGCTTTCTTTTTTGTTGGTTACAATTGATTGCGCCGATACTCCAGACGGAAATATCTGCAGCAAAAACAACAGCATCCACAAAACTTTTTTCATTTTTTACTCTCTGGTTAAATGTTTATTTTAAAATAATAAATAAATTGTGTTAAAAAGATTTTAACTGATTGAAAAAAATCCGGATATTTGCCAGAATCTCTATAAATTGTTCAGAGTGGTGATATGGAACGTTCAATACAAATTGAAAAACAAAATAAAAGCTCGCAAAATCATATTTATGCTGTTTGCTCAGGCGCCAAAGCAGTTGGTAAAACCTGGCTGACGGCAACTGTTTGTCATAATCTCGGTTTATTAAAAAAGAAAGTTTTGTTTTTTGATGCGGACTGCGGCATCGAAAACATTTCCCGGCAACTTGATATAAAACAATGTATTGCTTACAATCGTTTATTTAACGGCAGCCAGACATTAAATAATTCCGTTTTTCATTTTGAAACGGGAAAATTTGACGTTGTTTGCAGTTTTCCGGGCGAAGATCGTTTTGATGATGCACCTTTGGGCCGGGCACAGCTTCTGGCCGGCGATTTGGCTTATTTTTCCAAATCTTATGATTATGTTTTTATTGATTGTGCCGATGAAGCCGGTAAAACAATTAATCCTTTTTTTAACATCTGTCGCAACATTATTGTTCTTGCTGATGCCGATCCTTCTTCCGTGACTGCTGCTTATCATAAACTTGAAACCTTAAAAAAAATTGCCGCCGAAACCCGTTTTCATATCATTATAAACAGAGCTATATCTTTTGAGGAAGGAGTTCAGACTTATAAAACTTTGTTGAAAGCTGCTGAAGAATACATTAAAATAAATTTAAATTTGTTGGGAATAATCCGACAGGATTCCCGCATTCGCGAAGCTGTTATCAACCGCTCTTTATTATTAAACCGTTATCCGGCCTGTGAAGGGGCGGAAGACATCAGAAATATCGTCGACAGGATTTCACAAGGAGAATAAAAATGGTTTTTGACCCGCTCGGTTATTATAAAATTTTGGACGCCGATTATAATACCGACGATACAATCCTTAAACTTAATTACCGGGAAAAAGCAAAATTCTGGCATCCTGATCATAATAAATCGGAAAATGCTTTGGAGGAATTTCAAAAAATTTCTCTGGCTTACGATATTTTGCATGATAAAAAAAGCAAGGCAATTTATGATTTGCTTTCTTTGGTTTATGACACATCAACATTTCCGGATATGAAATCTTTAAAAATATATAAGGCCGTTAACGGTGATGAAACACCGTTTTTAAGAGTCTTTAAGCTTTGCCGGGTGACTGATGTTTTTAAAAAACCGCACATCACGGAAGAAAATCTGATCGGCACTTATTCCGATGCGCAAAAATTTATAAATGACATTACCAAAAAAAACTGGATACATGGCTGGTGGACGCCAAAGGCTTTTATGTTAAACATCAAAGCTCTTAAAAATAATTACAACAACATTAACAATAATGCTGCAGATAATTTAAAGCTCTTGGTTCATAACGCTGCGGCTTATTACAGTGAAAATAAAAACGACAAAGCTTTTCTTTCCGCTACACAGGCGTTGGAATATGCAACTTTAGAACAAAGAACCGGTATTCAAAAATTTTTAAATGCTTTACCACAAATTTCCGCACAAATCCCGGTTTGGCGCTATGGTGATTTAAAAAAAGCTCAACTCAAAATTCCGGCAATTTGTCTGAGTGTCAGTGTTGCAATCGTCCTTCTGGGGCTGTTTCCTTTAATCAAACCATTGTTTCATCCGACCGAAAAAGATAAAATCGCTTATTATCAGGAAGTTCATTTTAATACCGGCGGTGAAACGGTAGATGATGTTGTCGTTTCAAAAGTATTTAACATTCCCGTTAATACTTCCGACACACAGATGCTTTATCACATAACAGCAAAAGTCAAAGTCATGCACGGGCCATCGGAACAATTTGATGTGTTGGCTGAAACTGTAAAAAATCAAACAGTCAGGGTTACCGGCTACACGCCGGACCAGGAATGGTACCGGGTAATGCTTGACAACGGCGAAATGGGCTTTATAAAGAAACCTTACTTAAAACAAGGCATCGGTCTGCCTATTCCGGAAGACAGTAAAATTTTTGAACCGGCAAAAGAAACGAGGTAAAATAAATGGCACTTAAATTTGAAATTTTGAAAAAAAACGGCAAAACAAGACTAGGGATTCTTCATACCAGACACGGCGATATTCACACCCCTGCTTTTATGCCGGTCGGAACGTGCGGCACGGTTAAAGCCATGATGCCGGAATCGGTTGCGGCAACGGGTGCAGAAATCCTGTTGGGCAACACTTATCATTTAATGCTGCGGCCCGGAGCCGACCTGGTTGAAAAAATGGGCGGCTTGCATAAATTTATGAATTGGGACAAACCGATATTAACTGATTCCGGCGGTTTTCAGGTTATGAGCCTGACCGGCTTAAGAAAGTTAAGCGAAGAAGGTGTTACTTTCCGCTCCCATGTCGATGGCAAAAAATTTTTCTTAAGCCCTGAGGAATCAATGAAAATCCAGCATAAACTGGATTCAAACATAACCATGTGTCTGGATGAATGTACGCCTTTTCCGGCCACTTATGAACAAGCGCAAAAATCCATGCAGATGTCCATGCGTTGGGCTCGTCGCAGCCGTGATGCCTTTGTTGACCGGGACGGTTATGGCATTTTTGGAATCCAGCAGGGGAGCATATTTAAGGATTTGCGTGAAGAATCGGCTGAAAAATTAAAGGCCATCGGGTTTGACGGCTATGCTATCGGCGGCCTGGCTGTCGGGGAAGGACAGGAGAAAATGTTTGAGGTTTTAGATTATGCTCCGGTGAGCCTGCCTGATGACAAACCACGCTACCTGATGGGTGTCGGCCGTCCGGATGATATTGTCGGCGCCGTATTGCGCGGGGTGGATATGTTTGACTGCGTCATGCCGACGCGTTCGGGACGTACGGCTCAGGCTTTTACCCGGTTCGGTGCGATTAATATTAAAAATGCGCGCCACCGCGAAGATCCCCGCCCTTTGGAAGAAGGCTGCGACTGCCCGCTTTGTTCTCATTATAGTCGTGCATATATCTACCATTTGCAAAAATGCAATGAAATTCTTGCAGTTATGCTTTTAACATGGCACAATATCCGCTATTATCAGCGCCTGATGCAGGGCTTGCGCGAGGCTATTGCCAAGGATACTTTGGAAGAATTTTGTAATCAATTCTATGCCGACCAGGCAAAAGGCGATATTGAGGAGATTTAGAAAATGGCAGATGTCTGCAACAATCAGGAACAGGTTTTAAATTCTTTTATTGAAGAAAATAAAAAAGAAGGAATTCGGGTTTTTGTTGCCGGCGGTTCACGTTCCGGAAATGATGATATCTACAAAGAAGAGGCTTATAATTTGGGGCGGCAGATTATAAAAATGGATTTCCGGCTGGATTTCGGGCTTTCCAATTGCGGTATTATGGGTGCCGTTGCCCGCGGTGTTTTAGACGGTTGGAATCAAAAACAATGTGTTTCGGAAGGAACACCTATTCAGGGCATCACTACCAAAGAATATTTCAGCCTGTACCCCTCCGATGATGACCTGATAGCCCAAACCGAGGTTATTTTAGCGCAAACTTTGGAAGAACGCAAACAAAAGCTTTTAGGTGCCGATTTTGTGGTGTTTGCTCCGGGCGGTGTCGGAACGCTTGATGAACTGGCTTATGACTGTGTTGCCATGCAAGATGGTTTACTGGCTATAAAACCTTTCATTTTTTATAACATCAACGGCTTTTTCCACCATTTGCTGGAATTCTTAAAATCTTTAAGCGCCGAAGGTTTTGCCGATCCGGTGCCGTTTATTGTGGTTGATAACAGTAAGGAACTGGAAATTGCTTTCCGGCTTTTAAAAATCCGCTATAATGAATGCAATGACAGCAAGGAAGCTTATGCCAATGCCCGCCAACTGGTTTACGAGCTGCCCTATTTTTTCAAGAAAAAAGAAAGCCAGAATATTTATGTTGAAGACATTTGGGGGGAAATCCAGAGAATCCGCACTTCCGGGACCCTGGAAGAACGTAAAACCCTGGCCAATGAAATTGAAACGGCTTATCTTGAAAAGGAAATTGAACGCATGTATGACCGTCTGGCTAAAACCGGCCGTGATACATCGGTTGTCAGTGATAAGTTAAATAAACTTAAGCAACGCCGTAAGAATACAAAAAATAAATTCCAAAAACTATTTTAAAAACATGGTTTCAGGGGACAGAATGATCAATATTTTGACAATAACCGAAGAGCAGGCCAAAAAAGAACTTGAAAAAATTGCCAAAGAAATGGCAAAAGCCGATGAGGCTTATTATCAAAATGACGATCCGTATTTAACTGATGCCGAATATGACGAACTTAAACTTCTAAATGAAAAACTGGAACAAAAATTTCCGCATTTAATCCGTGCCGACAGCCCGTCAAAGCGAATCGGGGCGCCGGTTAAAAGCGATTTTAAAAAAGTTATTCATAAAATCCCGATGTTATCTTTAGGCGATATTTTCAGTGAAGAAGAACTGGTTGATTTTGTTAAGGGAATCCAGCGTTTTTTAAATACCGACACGGATATTGAATTTACATCTGAGCCCAAAATGGACGGTTTGTCTTTTTCTGCCCGTTATGAAAACGGACGGTTCATCAGCGGCGCAACGCGCGGTGACGGAAAAACCGGGGAAGATATTACCGACAATTTAAAAACCATTGCCGCTTTGCCGCACTTTATAGATGCCGCAGATTTTCCGGAAATAATTGAATTGCGCGGCGAAGTTTATATGGCAAAAGCTGATTTTTTTGAGCTCAATGCCAAAAATGAAAAAGAAAACAAAAAACCTTTTGCCAACCCGCGCAATGCCGCCGCCGGCTCACTCCGTCAGCTTGATGCCAACATTACCAAAGAGCGGAAATTAAGCCTTTTGGTTTATACCTGGGGTGAGGTTTCCAACATATTTTGGAAATCACAAAGCGAATTTTTAGAGACCATACAGCGCTGGGGATTTCCGGTTAATCCTTATAACCGTTTGTGCCGCAATTTAAAGGAAATTATCGAAAGTTATGAATCTCTTTTAAATACCAGAGCTGATTTGCCTTATGATATTGACGGCATTGTCTATAAGGTCAACAGCCTTGAATTGCAAAACCGGCTCGGTTTTTTAACCCGGACGCCGCGGTGGGCCATTGCTCACAAGTTTCCGGCCGAAAAAGCCGTTACGCGCATTAACAACATTCGGATTCAGGTTGGCCGGACCGGGGCTTTAACCCCGGTGGCGGACTTGGAACCGGTTAATGTCGGTGGGGTAATGGTTTCGCATGCAACACTTCATAATGAAGATGAAATTAAACGCAAAGATATCCGTATCGGCGATTATGTTACCATACAGCGTGCCGGTGATGTTATTCCGCAAGTATTGGGTGTCGTTCTTGAAAAACGTTCTGATGATAGCAAACCTTTTGAATTCCCTAAATTCTGTCCGGAGTGCGGCGCGCATGCCATCCGGGAAGAAGACGAAGCCGTGCGCCGCTGTACCGGCGGCTTAAGCTGCCCGGCTCAGGCCATTGAAAGAATTAAACATTTTGTTTCCCGGGAGGCTTTTAATATTGAAGGCCTGGGCGGAAAAATCATCGAACAGTTTTTTGCAGAGGGCATTTTACAAAGCCCGGCCGATATTTTCACTTTGGAAGCCAGGAACGGTGGTGATGATTTGTTTTCGGCAGCAAGCGGTCTTCATTTGGAAAACCGTGACGGCTGGGGCAGAAAATCGGTTGAAAATCTGTTTAAGGCCATTAATGAACGGCGAATAATCACCCTGCCCCGTTTTATTTATGCTTTAGGTATCCGCCAGGTCGGTGCGGCAACATCGCTTTTGATTGCTAAAAACTATGGCAGTTTCAGTTATTTTATGCAGGAAATGTGCCGCGGGGATACCGAAAAACTCATCAGCATTGACGGCATCGGCGAGGCCATGGCCCATGATGTGGTAGAATTTTTCAAAGAAGAACATAATCTGATGATTATTCAGAAACTCTTAAATGAGGTTAAAATTGAAGAATTTATCGACAATACCGCAGCGGATACTGCCGTTTCCGGCAAAACCATCGTCTTTACCGGCACTTTGGAACATCTGACGCGGGCGGAAGCCAAAGCAAAAGCGCAAAGTCTTGGTGCCAAAGTTGCCGGGTCGGTTTCGGCACATACCGATTATGTGGTCATGGGCGCGGACGCCGGTTCAAAAGCCAGAAAAGCCCAGGAACTCGGTATAAAAATCTTGAGCGAAGAAGAATTTTTGCAGCTGATAAAATCTTAAAATTATTTTATGCTGGCATCCATCGGGTTGAAGCGCAGTAAAAGCGTGTTCCATAAATCGTATTTATCAGCATATTTTTGAGGAAAGATTTTATATATATTGGTTCCCTTATGATTCATACAGCTATATACCGCACGGCGGGCGCTTTCGGCAATGGCACGAAAATGCGGATCGGAATTATAGCGGCTTTTATCCAAAATCTGAACATCGCGGATTGTACCGTCACGATTGACATAAGCCCGGATTTCAATGACCATATCCTCAATGCCGCGTGCACCGGGGTCTAAATTCCAACATTCACGCAGCCGGCCGGCAATGGCATCAGTTTCGGAAATGGTCAGCTCGCTGAAATAAGATCCGCCGGTACCGCCTTCAACACCCATGTTTGCCACCTCGGTTCCTTTTTTGATTACGGCAGGTGATGCGGTTTCACCGAGTTCCTTTTCCAAAGAGCTTACCGAATCCATCAGACTTTTAAGCGGATTTGCCAAGGTATTGGCTGAAGACGCCGATTTTTTAGCGGTTTTAGGTTTAACCGGCGGGGTTTTATCTTGTGTTTTTTTCACCGGTTGCGGTTTGGGTTCAGGTTTCGGCTGTGGTTTTTGAGCCGGTTTCGGAGCCGGCTTAGGCACAGGTTTGGTATCCGGTTTCTTTACCGGCTTTTTTGCCGGCTCGGGCGGCGTGGTATCCAGAAAATCAGATTTCGGCTGTTCAACTTTGGTTTCTTTGGGTGGCGGCGGAAGTTCCTGCTTGGCAACTTCTTCGGTTGTCCACTTCGGCGCAGATTTTTTCTTTTCCGGCACGGTGGCTTTTTTATCTTCATCGCCAAACACGGCTTTAGGCGGCAGGTTAGTCATTTCCGCCAGTTTGACATCTTTTAAGTCTACGATTATCGGTGCCTGACCCATGGTAATTTTCGGGCGGTGCAAAAACGGCAAATCAAGCACCAACAGTAAAAATACCATGATGTGCAAACCGATTGAACTGTACAAATACCGTCTTTGCATACTTTTTAATGCCTATTTTTCTATCTGGCGCGGGCGTGGTTCGGTTTTTAAGCCTACTTTTTCAAAGCCGGCTTCTTTTAACAGCGCCATTAAATTAATTACCCGGCCGTAAGATGATTCCGTATCACCGGAAATGGTGACGGTCGCTTCCGCATTTTCACCTCTGATGGCCTTAACTTTAGCCACAATTTTATCAGCCGGAATTTCGGTTTTACCGATATAGTAAAACCCGTCTTTATCAACGCTGATGTTAATGGACGTTTCTTTACCTTCCAAAGCTTTGCCGCCGACTTTGGGCAAATCAAGCGCAATGCCTGATGTCATTAAAGGCGCGGCAACCATAAACACCACCAGAAGAACCATCATGACATCCATCAAATTAGTGATGTTAACATCCGAGTTACGGCGGCTTTTGCGGCGATGGGAAGCAAAGCGGGTTGAAGAATTTATCATGGCTTATTCTCCCGCCATTTCCGCTCTTAAAGTCGTATCATCGATTTCGCGCGACAAAATAGTTGAAAATTCGGCAATAAAATTCTCCAACCGATTGGCATAACGGTCAATTTGCGTGGTAATCATATTATAGGCCACCACCGCCGGAATGGCGGCAATTAAACCGAAAGCGGTGGTAAACAATGCTTCGGCAATGCCGGGAGCCATAGCAGACAAAGAGTTGCTCTGGGTAGCGGCAATGGCGTTAAAACTGTTGATAATGCCCCAAACCGTACCAAACAGCCCCACCAGCGGCGCCACCGAACCGGTAGATGCCAGAAAACCCAAGCGATTATCCAAATCTTCAAGTTCTTTATCCATGCACACCATCATGGCTTTTTCGGTACGCTGCTGTAATGAGGCACCGCGCAGGCTGCGGTCGGTTTTGGATTTCATGATATCGGAACGGCGCCATTCCTTCATGGCCGCTAAAAACATGGCCGACATCGGATCACGCGGGCGGTTGCCGATGGCATCATACAGGCGGTCAAGAGAACCTCCTGACCAGAATGCCTCTTCAAATTTTTTGGACATTTTTTTGACATGGCGGAGTGTTGATAATTTTTCAAAAATAATCGCCCACGACCAGACCGAAGCAGCGATTAAGCCGATCATCACCACTTTGGTAACCGTGTCAGAGGCCCAGACTAAATCCCACATGGACATCTGGGCGGCGGTGCTTACAACATCAGAAAGCGCTTGTGTTTCCATTTTTCTAAACCCTTTTTTTATTTAAATTTCATGATTATCGGCTTTTTAACATAAAATGTTAAATTTTCAATTAATTAAAAAACCTTTTTACATAAAAAAATACCGAAATATCAACACAAGCCAAAGAATATATCCTTATATCCGCCTGATTTGTTTTCTTTGACAAAATAACAAAAATAAGTTACGTTAAGCTATTGGCAGGTTTAAGAAGGGAGCAAATAAGATGGGGTTAAAGGAAGAAATCAGGAATTATGGCAGCAAGGAAGAAGTGGAAGCAGATTACGAGCGCTATAAGGAAGAATGGCGCTATAACGTGGAGGAAGAAAGCGGGGTCCATAAAACGGGGATTGGTTTAAGGAAAGTATATTTCGGCGACGGGTTAAAAATGGAATACCGCGGCTATGATGAATGGCGCGAGAAGATGAGGAGTGAGGGCTTAACAGACGGTGAAATCGGGGCATATTTACGGATGCTTAAAAACCAGTTTATCGTGATGAATGAAAAGAATCCGTATATCGAAAGAGAGCCCACCGAAGAAGAAAAGAAGAGAGACTTTGAAGATTGGAGAAAACGACATACGGCATTTGTCATAAAATACGGTTATCTTAACGGAAAAAGCGAAGAAGAAATAAAACAAAGTGTAGAGGAATTAAATAAAGTTTTTGATAAAGAGTTCAAAGAAAAATTCGGAGGCCGGTAGATTATGGATTATATCGGCAAACTGGTGCAGAACGGAACATTTGAGAAGCTGACCGAGCCGGTGGCCTTATATTTTAGTTATGTTGATAGAGCGACATTTTGAGGCAGCGGCGGTTAAACATCTTGCTGGACGCCAAGGAAAACGGCAACAAAGCGGTAACTTATTTTCCAATTGGAACAAGTACCTCGGATTTATTAATGGATAAATATCAGGCAAGGCAGGAAAAATCTTTAGAGCTTGAGGATGTGCTGATAACGCCGGCAACTAAAATCCGCAAAGAATATCATGATTTTATTGTCAATGTGGAAAGAATGACACGGGAAGTAAAGGAGATTAAAGCCGATAGCCATAAAAAAACACACACCCAAACACCGGAAACGGAAAAAACAACCCTAAACCATAATCAGGAACGCTAAAAAAGCACCGCTTTGTTTTGAAAAACAAAAGCGGTGCTCATTCTTACCCTACAATGGTGCGTACCCCGAGATATACCTCACGTACGGCACCAAGGAAAAATCCAATCAGGAACGGATGGGATCCAAATATATGCCAATCCCCGAAAAGACCGACAAAATATCCGACCCACATTATCCCACACAAGATAATACCTAATCCTACTCCAAAGATGAAGAATGAAATAACATAAGATAATAAACCTTGTGCTTTTTCAAAAAACCATCCCAGACATGCACCTATAATTCCTATTACAGCGCATATTAATAAGAAATTCCAAAACATATTTTTTTATTTTTAAATTAAACAATTAAAAAAGGAAAAAATTTTTATAGAGCGGTAAGGTTCCCCACAAAACAAAAACCCGACATAATTTTAACCACACTAATATTTTTTCACATTATTAGTGTAGCATGAAAGTGTTTTTTTGGCAAGAATTTTTAAATACCGGCAACTCAGCCTGCTACTCCATCCACTGAATGGCATCGGCACACTGGCGCTGGCTCATACCTTTAATGCGGCAGCGGTTAACGATAATGTTCGGGGCTTTATCCATGCTGTAACAGCCGTTACCTAACAGGGCATAATCAAAGAAAGTCGGCGTGTTAGGGGCAACATCGTTAAAAGAAAGTGCGGTTTCTATGTTCGGCCATTTTAAACGGTAACTGATGTTGGTGATTTTTTCCGGCGCCGAAGATAAAATATAAAAACGCATGGTACAGCTCGGACGGCCGTTTAAGTTGCGGGCAACCTTAAAATCACGCATGTAAAGCATAATTTTAGGTTTGGTATCGGCAATAACTTCCCCGTTGACAAACCGGAACTGAACAACTGACGGCGTTTTAACCTGATCTTCCTTGGGCTGATTTGCTGACGGTTGTTGTGCAGAAGATGTTTGAGCCTTTGCAGACTGTCTACCGGCTGCCGATGCCTGAACAGCCGCTTTGGAAGTCGCGCGTCCGGCTGCCGTTGATGCAGCCGCCGGGCGGGAAGAAGCGACCGGACGGTTTTCAGGTTGTATAACGGCTGATGGTTTTTGAGTTGCAGATGATTGGTTGCTAAAACCAGTTGAGGCACCAAACATCTGTGCCGAAACCGTATCTGCTATCAGCAAGCTGAATAAAAATACCGGCAGGCTGCCAAGCCTTAAAAAGCGGGCAGCCTTTGTCAAAATCAGATTTCGCCGGTACTTAGACATCCTAAAGAACCACTCTATTTAATATTGTTCATAATGCTGTCAGCTTTTTCAAAATTGTTGACAATCGTTTCATAAGTGGATTCAATATCACTGATATCCTGCTTTTTCTCATCACTTAACAGGCGTTCCTGTTCGGAATAAGAAATGTTCTTAAATTCGTCATAATATTCCGGATTTTTGGAATTGACATATTCAAACAAATTGGCACATTCCGAGTTGTTGCGGCTGGCTGCCACCCGCGTGCGCCGGCTGCTGCGCGAAGAATTCTCATTTTCGGCGTTCTGGCCGATGATACTACAGGACGCGACATTAAATTCCAGGTTATCCAACAGCAGAAAACATTTTTCTGTTTTAACCGATCCCTTGACAGTTGCCTGTTTATAAGCACCAAGTGCCGGCATATCCACGCTGGTGGTAATTTCACCCAAAACCGGCTCGGCATTCCGGCTGGAACGTGTGTTGCGCGTACGTGTTGATGTTTCCGGCTTGGCATCGGCTTCATCAATCATATAGCGTTCGGTTACCTCATCTGTCCAGCCCATGTCAATTTTGGCCTGACGCAGACTGTCGGTCGTACGGTTATAAAATGTAACCAAAAAATCGCAATGCGTTACCACACCTTCGGTGTTTTCAACCGGTGTAATGTCATGCACTTTAAACAATACGGCACGGGGTTTTGTGGTCTGGTCCTCTGCCGGTGCCGCTTCCTGCGCACAGGCTGCAAAAGCCGCTCCCGTAAAGGCCAGCGCTAAAGTCGAACACCATGCTTTTTTCAAAATACTCATTCTTTGCCCCCTTTTTATAAATCTAAAAATTTAAGAGTTATGTTTACTTTAATCCGTTTTTACTTAATTTTCCTTTAATTTTTTCATAAGCCGCAAAAAATCACTCCAGGCTTTGGCCTTTTGAGCGCTGTTACGCAACAGATACGCCGGATGAAAACTGGCCAAAGCGGTTATCGGCGTTTTATCTGCCATTATATATTCCAACCAGCGGCCGCGTAAACGGGATATTGATTCGGCATTATCTAATAACGCATTTGCCGCACTTCCGCCCAGTAATAAAATTATTTTCGGCTTTATAAACTCTATCTGTCGTTTCAAAAACGGCAGACAAACGGCCACTTCGGCATCCGTCGGTGTGCGGTTTCCCGGCGGTCGCCAGGGTAAAACATTGGTGATGTATACATCTTCGCGTTTCAAGCCGATTGCCAAAAGCATTTTTTCCAGCAAATGTCCGCTGCGACCGACAAAAGGCGCGCCTAAACGGTCTTCATCGGCGCCCGGCGCTTCGCCGATTATCATCAGCTCTGCCTTAAGGTTACCGGCGCCGAAAACCGTTGATTTGGCATTAAATTTCAAAGCGCAGCCTTCAAAAGCGCAGACCATTTCTTTTAATTCCGCCAGATTTTGAGCCTTTTCACACAACTCCCGGGCATTTTTGCATGCCGAGGTTGTTGTCTGCGCCAAAGTCGTTATTGCCGGACGAACCGCCGCTGCTGCCGTTTTAACAGCAACAGATTCTAAAGCCTTTTCTTCCGGTTTTTCCTTTGAGCGGCATATACTCAACACAGGCGCATCGCCGCAAACTTCATCGACGCCTGCATCTATGTACCATTCCAGCAAACCGGCCATGTCAAAATTTTGTTCCATGGTTAAAATTATATAGCGCAAATACTTTATTTTGCAATATAAAGCAATTATTTACACATATAATTATATTATTTTTGTTGAACAATCGTTTGATTTTGATATAGAATGAGAAAAAACTCAATAAAGATGAAAAATTTTATGAAAGTCGGATATATAGCAGCTCTTGTTCTCAGCGTTGCGGTGTTTAACTCCTGCACGGAAAAATTCATGCATTCAAACCAATATGCGGAAAATGCGGCGGTTTATGCTTATCCGCGGCCGGAAACGGCTTACGGTACTTATTTGGCAGCAAGAGTGGCTCATCTAAGGCAGGATTTAAATACGGCCGCCGATTATTATGTCAAATCCATCAAACTCGGTGCCGACAATCCGGAAATTATCAGCAGGGCTTATGTTCTGCTTACCTCTGAAGGACGGATTTCCGAGGCGGCAGAATATGCCAAAAAAGCCCGTGAACAAGGCGATAAAGGAAACTTCATTCATTTTGTCGTGATGACTGACGAGCTTAACAAAAGAAATTATGACAAGGCCCTTGAGAGTTTGGAAAATATTAAGGATAAAGCTTACCAGGAATCTATTCTGCCTTTGTTTGAATCCTGGATTTATGCCGGCAGCGGCAAACCTGAAGAAGCCTTAGCTGCCATGGATAAGCTAAAAAAAGATAAAAGCCTTGTGTCTTTATATTATATGCACAGCGGAATGCTTAATGATTATCTCGGAAACAAGGAAGAGGCTGCAAAAGCCTTTGACACGGTGGTTAATAATGAAAATCTGGAACTTTCCTATCGTTCGCTGCAAATTATAAGTAACTTTTATATCCGCAGCGGCCGGAAAAACGAGGCGGCAGAGCTGGTAAAAAAATATTATGACAAGAACTTTCAGGCACGGATGCTCTTCGAGTTATACCAAAACATCCAAAATGCCGACCTTAAAGCAACTGCCAAAATGATTGATACACCGCAAAAAGGAGAAGCTGAAGCCCTGTTTAACATCGGCACAATATTCCGTGGCTACCAAAGCGATATTTCCCAAATTTTTACGGCATTGGCTTTATATCTTAACCCACAGCATGACGTTGCCCTGATTTCCATGGCTGATTTGCTGGAAAACAGCCAACGTTATGATGAAGCGATTGCAAAATACAACCAAATCAGTCCGCAATCTCCGGTTTATTTTATGGCGCAATTAAAAGTCGCCAGTATTTACATGGTAAAGAAAGACAATCAAAAGGCTTTGAAAAAGCTCGAAAATTTGCTGGAGCAATATCCGGATGATTATCAGATTTTATTTAATTTGGGCGAAGTCAACCGGGTTATGAACCAACAAAAAGTTGCTATCAAATATTACAATAAAGCGCTTAAAGTCGCCCCAAAAGCCGTAAAGAAAGATTGGACGGTTTATTATGCTCTCGGCATGGCTTATGAACGCAACGGACAATGGAAAAAAGCCGAAGAAGTTTTGCAAAAGGCTCTTAAGGTCAGCAACAGGCATCCGTTCGTACTTAACTATCTCGGGTACAGCTGGCTACAACATAATGAAAACTCCAACGAGGCATTGTATATGATTTTTGAGGCTTACCGGCAAAATCCTGAAGACGGGCATATCATGGACAGCCTTGGCTGGGCTTTATACAGAATGGGCAAATATGAAGATGCCATTAAGGTACTGGAGCGGGCTGCCGAATATCTTCCCGGAAATGCCATTGTCTGTGATCATCTGGGTGATGCTTATTGGCTGGTAGGGCGAAAAGACGAGGCTCGTTTTCAGTGGCAGCATGCCCTGACTTTAAAAGAAGACGCAGAAGAGCTTAATAAAGAAGTTATCCGGCAAAAAATTACCCGTGGCATACAAGCGCCGGCAACAATTAATTTTAATGAAGCATTGTTGGTTGAAAGGCTTAAAACCCTTAATATTGATGAATAACAATTATTACTTTTTCTGATGTAACTGTTTTTATATTTGAATATTTGAAGCAGCCTGTTGATTAAATCAGCGGGCTGCTTTTTTAATGAACTGATTATTCTACGGTTGTTTCAATCAGACGGTCAAGATTATCGGTTTCGTCTTCTTTATAGCCGGTAAATTCTTCTGTCTTTTCTTTTGTTTTTTCCGTGGCTATTTTTTCGATTTTGGGCTGTGCCAGTTTTTCAAAAAGCTCATCAATTTCTTCTTGCGCTTTCTGCTCTTCCGTGATTGCTTCTTCCTCTTTGACTTCTTCTTTTTCCTGCTCTTTTTTCTCTTCAGATTTTCCGCTTAAGCCGACTTCGGCGCTTTTATCCCGGATTAAGTCAATCGTCGATTGCGGAATAAGGCTCTCAAGCGGTTCGGCAAATTTTCCGGCCAATGTAAAATAACGTGATTCCTTAAACATTTCGGATTCAGATTCTTCGGGCAACATCCAGGTCATCAAAATGTTAAATAAAATAACAAGCAGACAGGCACGCAAAATTCCGAACAACAGGCCTAAAAACCTGTCCAGAGCGCTTAGTTTGCTGGTACGGACCTTGCCTATCATTTTATCGGTGCTTAACAGCCAGATGATGTAAAAAACGATTAAAACCAGCAATGCGGTCACCAGACCGGCCATTAACGAACTGGCTATATATTTTTGTGCCAGCGGCGTTAAAACCGGCAAAGTATAAAACACAACGATTGCAGCCAGAACCCAGCCGACGATTGATAAAACTTCTTTTATAAAACCCCGGCACAAAGCAATTAATGCCGAAATTGCCGTAATAATCAAAATAATGACGTCAAGGTTGTTAAGCTGCTGCATATCCTCTCCTAATTAAACCAATTGATAAGCCGGTGGACATTGCCGATTTCATAAGCAGACATTGTGCCGATTTTTTTATCTTTGCCGGATCCCGGCGGAACAATAGCGCTGGTAAAGCCTAGTTTGCAAGCTTCTTTTAAACGCAAATTAGGCTGGCTTACTGCCCGGATTTCACCTGATAAGCCGATTTCGCCGAAAATGACCATGTCCGAGGGCAGCGGTTTGTTTGTTAATGATGAAATAACCGCCATGGCCACGGCCAAATCCGCCGCCGGTTCAGAAATTTTCAATCCGCCGGCAATATTTAAATAAACATCCTGTGAACTGAAATTCATGCCGCAACGCGCTTCCAAAACAGCCAAAATCATCGCCAGGCGGTTAGAATCCCAACCGACAACCGCCCGTTTGGGACTGGAATAGCCGCTGGGACTGACCAAAGCCTGAATTTCGACCAAAACAGGGCGAGATCCCTCTATACCGGCAAAAACACAGGAGCCGGAAACATTGCCCTGGCGTTCGGCCAAAAACAGGGCCGAAGGATTTTCAACTTCAACCAGGCCTTTATCCTGCATTTCAAAAACGCCGATTTCATCGGTCGCACCATAGCGGTTTTTAACCGCACGTAATATACGGAAATGATGCCCGCGTTCGCCTTCAAAATATAAAACCGTATCAACCATGTGTTCCAAAACCCGCGGACCGGCAATCGCCCCCTGCTTGGTTACATGGCCGACCAAAAACAGAACAAAGCCTTTTTTCTTGGCCAGCTTAATCAGCTCATAAGCGCAGGCGCGAACCTGTGATACACTGCCCGGGGTGGATTCAACTTCTTCAAGATACATCGTCTGGATTGAATCAATGATGACAACAGACGGACGGGCTTTGGATAATGTCGCAACAATATCTTTAACTTCGGTGGTACTGGCCAGTTTAACCGGCGAATCGGCAAGTCCGAGCCTTTGAGCACGAATCCGCACCTGGTCTATGGCTTCTTCACCGGAAATATAATAGCAGTCATACTCCGGTGATAAACCGGCAACGCCGGCACAAACCTGCAATAATAATGTTGATTTACCAATTCCCGGATCGCCGCCGACCAAAATGGCAGATCCCGGCACTAAGCCGCCACCGGTTACCCGGTCAATTTCTTTTATGTTTGTTGCCAGTCTTTTAAAGCTTTGTGCCGTTCCGCTTAGCGGCACAAACTCTATCATTTCTCCTTTTTTCTTATTAGGCAGAATCGAAAAACCGCCGCCCTCTGGCTTTTCTTCTTCAATTGTATTCCATTCGCCGCAGGCATCGCATTTGCCCTGCCACTTGGGATAAACCGCGCCGCATTGCCGGCAAACATATTCTATGGCATTTTTCTTTGACATTTTTAAATTTCCACTTTTATCGGTCCTTGCGAGCATCCGTTGATAAACTGGCGCACATACGGATCATCGGTTTTATCCATTTCTTTGACCGTACCCTGCCAGATGATTTTGCCTTTGTAAAGCATGGCCACCCGGTCGGCAATTTTACGCACCGATGCCATATCATGTGTGATTGTTAATGTTGTTGCACCAAGCCCTTTGGCAGATTCAATAATCAGGTCATTGATAACATCGGCCATAATCGGATCCAGGCCTGTTGTCGGCTCGTCAAAAAAGATTATTTCCGGACGGGTTATAACGGCACGCGCCAGGCCGACACGCTTTTGCATACCGCCGGATAATTCAGACGGGGACAAATCAGCCACGTCCGGCGCCAAACCAACCTGACGCAAAACTCTTACAGCTTCCGTTTTGGCTTTTTCCCGGTTCGTTTTACGATTTTCCAGCAATGAAAAAGCCACATTTTCCCAAACGCTTAAACTGTCAAAAAGTGCCCCGCCCTGAAACAGCATCCCCATTTTGCTATGAATATCGCTTCTTAAACTTTCCCGGGCACCGACAATTTCTTTGCCGTCAATTTTTATAGACCCCATATCCGGCGTTAATAACCCCTGAATACACTTAATCAACACGGATTTTCCGGTTCCGGATCCGCCGATGACCACCAGAGATTCTCCGGTACGAACATCCAGGTTAACGCCATTTAAAACCTGTTTCTTTCCAAAAGCCTTATATAGGTTGCGTATTGATATTTTAACTTCTGCCATTATTCCACCGCCTTATTTTGAAAAGAAAACTTCGGTTAAAACATAGTTGAAAATCAAAATTAAGATAGAGGCTGAAACAACCGCATTGGTCGTTGCTTCACCAACTCCCTGCGCTCCGCCTTTGGAACGATAGCCGTTGTAGCAGCCCATCAGAGCAATAATAAAACCGAAAACGCCGGCTTTAACCAAGCCGGAAACAATATCTATCGCCTCCATGTTTTGCAAGGTGGAATTAATATAATTTGCAGGATTAAAGCCAAGTTTATATACCCCGACGACATAACCGCCGAAAATGCCGATAACATCACCGATTAAAACCAAAAGGGGCAAAACAATCATACCGGACCATAAACGCGGCGCCACCAAATATTTAAACGGATTGGTCGATAATGTTACCAAAGCATCAATTTGTTCGGTAACGCGCATGGTTCCAATCTCGGCGGCCATTGCCGCGCCAACGCGGCCGGCAACCATTAAAGCTGATAAAACCGGCGCCAGTTCGCGGGTTACGGAAATCAAAACCACGGAGGCAACAGCACTTTCGGCGCCAAAGCGGGCAAATCCGGAGTAGCTTTGCAGAGCAATCACCATGCCGGCAAATATGGTCGTCAGGCCGACAACCGGTAAAGAATAAAAGCCCATATCCAAAAGCTGACGGATAAAAATTTTGGGATAATACGGCGGGGCAAAACAGTGATACAGGGATTTAACGATAAAAGATGCCAGATTTCCCAAGCTGATAATAAATTTAACCAGCGGTTTACCTAATGTTCTTAAAAAATTTTCTATTCGTTTTTTTTGCATGATGATGTCCTTTTTTTCATACTATGCAATTTTTTTTATTAATCAAGCAAGGCTTTTAATTTTATAACAATCTTATCCGGTGCCGAACTTTCAAAAGGGTATAATGACAGCTGCGGAATTTTTATATCTTTAAAAACAAAAAATTCTTCCTCCGGCAGTCTTTCAACTGTTTTAAAATCAGGCATCAGTTTTATGGCCAGACAGACTTCTGTTTGTGAACAAAAAGGTATTGTCATAATACCTACCCCTCTTACTTCCAAAAGCCCTTTCAAAATTTCCGGCGGCGATGCGTAAAGTTTTCCTTTGGTTATTGATAAATCCACCCTGTCATCGGCAACCAGAACCGCTTTTTTGTTTTCTATCAAACGCAGAGCCAGGTCTGATTTTCCACTGCCGCTGGCGCCTAACAGCAACAAGCCCCGTCCGTTTATGCAAACACAGGAGGCGTGGATATTTTCAAAAAATTTATTCGTTTCGAATTTGTTCATCCGGCAGTCTTTCGCTTTTTAAAATCCGGTTTTGTTTTTCAACTGAATCTACTTGTATTTCAATCCGACGGCCGTTTTCCGGTAGCAGCTTTATTTCCATCCGGAAAATATTTTTTGGCAGATATGCCCCCATTTTTTCCGGCCACTCAATCAGACAAACGCCGCCGTATATGGCTTCTTCAATATTTAATTCCCATATTTCTTCCGGTGATTTTAACCGGTATAAATCATAGTGAAAAATATCAAAATCAGCTGCCGGATAAGTTTGTACCAGCGTAAATGTCGGGCTGGGAACTTCTTCGGTTCCTGTTAAGGACTTTATAAAAGCCCGCGCAAAAACGCTTTTACCCATGCCTAAGGTTCCAAACAAGGCCCAGACATCGCCCGCGCGGGTTATTTGCGATAACGCCGCCGCAAGTTTTTCTGTTTCCTTTTCTGTTTTACAGTCGTATATATACTTCATGCCCGACCGCACTTTCAGCAACACGTGTGTTTAGTTGAAAATCGTTTTTTTGCGCTCTTTTGGCCGGATAACTTTGATTTTGGCTTTTCTTGTCTGCAATTTACGCCAATCCCACGGTTTATAAAAAGTTCCCTGCCATAATCCGCGGCGGTTTTGCTGTGCCTGCAATTCATATGGATAATAAATATCCGTATATTTAACATAGGCAACAGCCCAGCCGGCATTAACCAAAGCCGCACCAAGATCATAAGGTCCGTATGAACAGGTACCGACCATATTCCCCTTGGTATCCTGCTGTAAGACATGGCATTCCAGCTCACCGTTTCCAATCCAGTTTTTCAGCCACATGGCGGCTTGTCTTCCGCAATTATACGAGCGCCCCTGGCGGTCTGCACAGGTTTGATTTGATTCAGGCGCGTCTACTCCGAACAGTTGAAAATATTTACCGTATATTTCCAATGTATCCCCGTTAATAACCCGGGCAGAACTGTATATAACCGGATAATCGTTCGGATTAAAAGCCTTTGTTTCTTCCTGTTCTTTTTTATCTCCCATAATGGCAGAAATCATGCTTTCGGCAATTCCGGTTTTTTCCTTTTCCGCCTTTTCTTCTTCAGCGGCCGGGGAGGGAGAACCGCCAAATAAATTTGCGCTTGCGCCTTCGGCAGAATCAACACCGGCCGTATTCTTAACAGGAGTTTCCGCAGCCATTTGTTCCCGGCTTTCCGGCTTCGGGAACTCTTCGGAAAATTCAGGCTTGGGCCCTTCCTGTTTAACAGAAGCGTTGCCGGAATTTGTTTGTGACTTGGCCGAATCATATCCGATAAATTGTACAATTTGCTGACCAATACCGCCTAAGCCGTTGTTAAACATACCAAGTGCATACATCATAAATAAAACGACGGCTGTTAATATCAAAAAAGAAGGCAGACAACCAAGCCCTTTCCATACCATCCGGCCGAAAATATATAAAATAATTAAGCCGACAATCAGACCAATGAAACCCATTCCCTGCATAAACAGGCTATTGCTTTGTGTTCCGGAACTGCCCAAATAAATAACACCCAAAAGCCCCAGCCCCAGAAAAATTTTCTTAAATAAAAACATAGCTTGTCCTTATCCTTGTTTTGCTTTATTAGAACACATAAAAATCAAGATTGCAATATTTTCCTGCGGAGCTTTTCGCCGTTTTAACCATACAATGGCGGCAACGGCGGATTTTTTCCGGCAGTCCCTTTTTTATTTTTCACTAAATCTTTTAAAATATCACTAAAAATTTTCGGGTTCCATAAAGATTCATCCTGTGGATTATAAAGTTTGGCCAGAATAATATTTATCTGCTCTTCAAAACGGGAATCCCCGGCAGCCGCAGCAACATCTTTCAAATTTTCAATCCGGTGCTCGGGATAAAAACCCGTTGCCCAGGAAACCAGTCCGTCCCGCAGGGAACGAAAATCATTTTGATAGGCTTTCTTTATTAAGTATTCAGGATATTGCCGCATTTCACATTGCGGTTTACCGTCAGACGGATGTTTGCGAAACAAAAGCCAGCTGACTAACATGCCGGCAGCAAAAACAGCAATTAATACCAGATATGACATTCCTTCCGGTTTAGAATCTGTTATTTGGAAAATATTTTCTTTTGTTTCCGATTGCAAACCGTCCAAAGGCTTATTTTGCTCCGGCTCCGCTACCTGTTTTGCATATCCGCTGTCTTCTGTATCTTTTATGCCGGCAGCCATATCTCCTTCTTCAACTTCTATTTCTTCAGCCGGAATAACGGCCTTTTCAAAAGTTCCGCTTTGGGTATTATACCAATCCACGGCTATTTCCGGCAACAACACTTTTCCGCTTTTTTTAGGAATATAGACGTTAATGATTTTTTCTTCCGCCGCAGGATTTCCTTTGATTATGCCGAATTGGCGCGTCGGTTTTTCCGGATATTGGCGGAAATCTGTTGTTTGCGGAAGGTTGATATCCGGCAACTGACTTTCCGTCACACCGACAGCTTGCAAAATTATTTCCCGACGGAAGGCTTCTCCTGCTTTAAATTGCGGTATTCCGTCCGGCCATCCGGCACTCAAAATTACTTTTGTAGCCGGCAGCCACCAGTTGCCGGGATAATTTTCCGGAACCGGTAAAATTTCGATTTCTTTAGACGGAACCCGCAGCGAAACCGGTGTATCCATCCCGAAAAAAGAGGGCATGTTTATGCTGAAATTAAATATATCCTGATTAAAAATATCAAATCCCGTACGCGTCCCGGGTTTAACCGCATAGCCGTTAAGCCAGACTTCCGGAATTTTTTGTTTTCCGCTCTTTTGCGGAAATAAGGCATAAGTAAACGTTGTTTCTCTTACTTTTTTATTATCGGCTGTTTTAACAACCGTTTGTGGTCGGCCAAGGCTTCTGATAATCCAGCTGCCGGCACTTTCATTTTCAAAAACGGGCTCACTGCCTGCAAAACTTCCGTCATCGGTTAGTACAACTTTATAAATTATCTGCTGTTGTACATAATGCGGCTGTGTTTTATTTTCGATTAAAGCCCGCAGGTTATATTTTGCCTGAACCTGAGTGTTATCTTTGTCGGAAACCCCGGATTGCGGATTTGTTGCATCCGCCGGTGCGGCCGCTTGTGCCGCAGTGCTGATAACATTAATTTGTACAGGCTTTGTTTTATCTTTCCCTATGGTAACGGACGGAATTTCCTGACTGCCGGGGTTGAGAGCTATCAAACCGATTTGCCAGTTCGTTGAGGCTTCGGATTTTCCGTTGATGATATAGTTTTGACGAGATACGGACGTTGAATATACCTTAAAGTTTTTTTCCAAAACACTCAAATCCGGCATTTCATTGACGCTTTCATCGGCACTCAAAGTCAAAACAAAAGCTTCGCCCAAAGGAACCGTTGTTTTATCAACCGATGCCGTCAAACCGGCCGCATCGGCATTAGAAAAGAAACAACACAACATAAAAGTTAAAACCGTTATTTTTTTCATCTTAACCTCCGTATCTGTTTTTCATATATTCTTTATATATAAATGCCCGTAAAAGCCCGCCCTTGTCTTCGGGAATTTCCCGAAACCGCTGGGCGCGCGCCTGCGCTTCTTCATCATATTGCTCGTCTTTAGCCCCCTCTTTGGCCGGTGCTGCCGGTTGCTGTCTCATTTCTGCCGTTTGGGACGGTTTTTGTTTATTATCCTGAGGTGTTTCAGAATTTTCTCTGCTTTGATTTTG
Organism: uncultured Alphaproteobacteria bacterium; assembly: GCA_944391705.1. Lineage (GTDB taxonomy): Bacteria > Pseudomonadota > Alphaproteobacteria > RF32 > CAG-239 > CAAFZY01. The sequence continues at coordinate 117,807 of CALXUN010000001.1, read as the reverse complement.
TTCTTCGGATTCCTCGGAATTTGCCGACGACGGGGATTGTTGCTGCTCTTGCTCCGAGGCTGAAGAATCATTTTGTGCCGCATTTTGCTGCTGATTTTGCGGCGATTGTTCCTGTTCTTGGCGCTCAGAATTCGAATTTTGCTGTTTGTTATCCTGATTTTGATTGTCTTGCTGTGACTCGTTTTGCTTTTGCTGTTGTTGCTTTTGTTGTTGTTTTAAATACTCCAGATTGTATTTTGCATCTTGATGTTCCGGATTTTGTTTCAAAACCTCTTCATACTGCTTAATAGCACCTTCAATATCACCGCTTTTGGCCAGAGCATTGCCATAATTGTACACCCCTTCAACATCTTTTACCCTGGCAAACAAATCAGCAGCCCGGACATAATCACCGGCCTGATACCAGGAAGATGCCTGCCATTGTTCGTCCTTAAAATGTCCGGCGGCTTTTTCATATTCTCCCTTTTCGTAAAATTTCATTGCTTCCTGATTGTCATTTAAGAAAAACCCTGCCGATGCCGGTGATGATATTGAACAGATAAAAGCCATAACCAAAAGTCCGCGACGGAAAAAATAAAGACAACATAAAAGCGGTATAAAAAGCAAATAATAACCAAAATCTTTCCATATCTCAGAAAAATCCATGCTTTCTTTTTTGTCGTTTATTGTTTTTTCCGCCATATAGCCGACAAGCCGGCTCATGTCAACAGCAGCTGATGACACTGCCATACCGCCGCCTGCCCGGGCAATTTGCGCCAAACCGGCGTTTGATTCCGTCGAAACATTAACCGTGTTGATATTTATTCCGGCTGCCGCTGCTTTTCCGGCTGCCGACAGTGCGGCTTTTAAATCCGTTCCGGCTGCCGCACCAAATAAAACAACGCTGCCCCGGGTGTACCCGGCTGCTTTTATTTTTTCTACCGCCATATCTATTGCCCGATCCGGCCGGTCACCGTTTAAAGGCATAATGTCAAAATCAACCGCCGGCAACAGATTGACTATCAAACCGGCATCATTTGACAGCGGTGAAACCATAAACGGCTCGGCAGTATAAACAATCAGTCCGCTTTCCGCATCGGCAAGCGCTTTTTGTTCCAGCAATGATGTGATTTCCATTTTTGCCCTTGTCAGACGGTTCGGGCTGATATCGGTTTGCTGCATATCGGTTGATAAATTAAGTAAAATCATAACCGGATTATTGTTTACCAAAAACGGCTGCTCTTCTTTTTGCCAAGTCGGACCGGCTGTTGCCAGAACACTAAAAATCAAACCGGCATATATTAAAAACACACTGAACTTACGGCGGCGGTTGTTGCCTTTTATCAACAAAAAATCCAAAAGTTTTTTATCACAGACTTTTTCCCAGCTGCTTAAATTTTCATCATTTTTAAATAAGATAAAATAAAAGACGGCCGGAATTATCAGCAGAAGCAAAAACCACGGGCGCAAAAAATGAAAATTGTTAATAAAATCCATAATCATGCCCGCCCTCTCCTATAAGAATAAGCCATAATTGATGCCAAAACAAATGCGGCAAGCAGCGGCCAATAATAAAGCTCCCGACGCGGATAAATAAAACTTTGCTCGCGGTTTTCGGGTTCTAAGCGGTCAATAGCCTGATAAACTTTTATCAAACCGTCCAAGTCATCAGCCCGGAAATATTGTCCTTGAGTTTTTTGTGCCAGAATTTTCAGGTTTTCTTCATCAAGTGGTGAGTTTTTGATGCCGAAAAAAGCACTTGCCAAAGAAAAATCTCCACCGCCGACGCCTATCGTATACACTTTGACATTTTCCTTATCTGCCAGTTCTATTGCCTGCGGCAGACTTAAACTGCCGTCATTGCTTTCGCCGTCGGTTAATAAAATAATGATTTTGTTTTGTTTGCCGGCTGTTTTTTCTCCTTGCTGCAAAGATTTCAGCGCCAAGCCCAACGCATCGCCGATTGAGGTTGAATTTCCGGCCATTCCGGCATCCATGGACATTAAAACCTCTTCAAGCGAAGACTTGTCAAAAGTCAGCGGTACCTGCAAATATGCCCGTGTACCGAACAAAATCAGCCCCACACGGTCGGCCGGGCGTTTTTTAATAAAATCCGAAGCAACGGCTTTTACGGCCGTTAAACGGTCCAAACGCCTGCCCTGATAAGAAAAATCCGTTTCCAGCATGGAATTTGAAATATCCAGCACCATTAAAATATCACGGCTTTCCGTGTTAAGCCGAATCGGTTCGCCGATTTGTACCGGACGCATTGCTGCTAAAACCAGCAGGCACCAAAGTAAAAAAAGTAACAGAAATTTGTAACGGCTGCCCCCGGCCGGTGATGATAAAAAGCGGCCGTTTTTTGTCTGTATGCTTTCGATTTTTTCAAAATCTTTAACAAAGGGTACTTTCAAAGCATCACCGTAAATACCGCGCACCGCCGGCAACAGATATCGTATAAACAGCGGTAAAACAAGCAATAACGCCATAAAAGGATAAAGGAAAATTATCATAAATTTTCTCCTATCCAGCTTTTGGCAAAAGATTTCAATTGTTTATAGTCTTCGGACCTGAATTTTTCGCTTTCCGGCATATACGGTGCATAAACCAAAAGTTCGGCTGCTGCACCGCTGATTTTTTTGCGGCTTTTCTGATTTAAAAACGTTATCCACTCTTTTCCAAATAAAGATGAGGCTTCTTTGTATTTATAAACACATATCCGTCTTAAAATTTCCGATATCTGCCGCGCCGTTTGCAGACTGTCAGCAGAAGCCCCTTGCAGAAGTTTTAAGGCATACCTTTTTTTGCTTTTAGAGTTTATGTATCGCAACAAACGGTAACAGACATATATGAACAAAATAAAAGCAGCCATTACCGCCCAACCGTATCCGGGCGGAAAAGCCGAAACTTCCGGCGGAAGATGTATGTCCCTTAACAACGGCAAATTATCCATGGCCACTCCTTAATATTCTTAAAATCAAATGTAGGATGATTTCACACAAATATCAAGGGAGCTGTTTTTTCTTTTGAAAAACTTTTATGCCGAATAAATAATATTTTTTTATAAAATCCCATTCCATCACTTTGCCGATTTTTATACCGCAAAAATAAATATGTTTTTCAGCCGTTTTCGGGTATTGGGACATATCAATTTTAATCTGCCGGGAACGAACGTATTCCCGGGCATTTTTCATCCTTTCTTATCAAAGCTGTGACAATATGCATTTATCGGACAATTAAGACAATCCGGGCTTTGGGCTTTGCAAATATACCGCCCGAACAACACTAGCCAGTGATTGGCATTTTTGGCATATTCCGGCGGCAAAACCTTTAACAAATCCTTTTCCACATCTAACGGCGTTTTTCCCCGGCTCATATTTAGACGGTGCGCCACACGGAAAACATGCGTATCCACCGCCAATGTCGGTTCATTAAACCACACGTTTAATACGACGTTTGCGGTTTTGCGCCCGACGCCGGCCAAGTTTTCCAAGGCATTGCGATCATGGGGCACCGTACCGCCGTATTTTTCAACCAAATCTTTGCTTAAAGACATTATGCTTTTGGCTTTGTTGTTATAAAGGCCGATGGTTTTAATGTAGCTTTTTAAGCCCTCTATACCCAAATCCAGCATTTTTTGCGGTGTATCGGCAACCTTAAACAGGTTTTCCGTTGCACGGTTGACGCCTTTGTCCGTGCTTTGTGCCGATAAAACAACCGCCACCAAAAGCGTATAGGCATTGCTGAAATTAAGCTCACAGCGCGGATTGGGGTCGCGGCGGTTAAAAATTTCCATAATTTCCAGTATTTCTTTTGCCGGGCGCAGGTTTTCATTTTTTTTATCGGTTTTCATTTTTTCTCCTTAAGCTTTAACGCCGCCGGCACCGGCTGCTTTGGGCGCATTTTCATCCAGGGGCCAGCGCGGGCGCGGTTTAAAATCAAGCGAATCGCTGAAACCGGCACGAAAACGTTCCAACCCCGCCCAGGCAATCATAACGCCGTTATCGGTACAAAAACGGATTGGCGGCGCGGCAAATTCCAACCCCTCGCCTTCAGCAAGGCTTTGGAGCTTGGAACGCAGGTAAGTATTGGCGGCAACCCCGCCGGAAACAACCAAATGCCGGCCTTGAGGATATTTTCTTTTAAAAATTCCGACGGCTTTCTTTAATTTGCGTACCAGACAATCGGTTGCCGCGTATTGAAAACAGGCACAGATGTCGGCAACGTCTTTGCCGGGAATCGCCGCATGATTTAAGTTTCCGTCCGGCGCATAAGATTCCACCAGTTTACGGACAGCCGTTTTTAACCCCGAAAAAGATAAATTACAATCATCTGAACCTATCAGCGGACGCGGCAGCGAAAATCGCGTTTCATCGCCGACGGCTGCCGACTTTTCAATCATCGGGCCGCCGGGATAACCAAGCCCCAGCATTTTGGCAACCTTGTCAAAGGCTTCGCCGGCCGCATCATCAATGGTCGTGCCCAAACGCTCATAGCTGCCGACATTTTTAACCACCAGAATCTGGCAGTGGCCACCGGAAACGAGCAACAACAAATAAGGATACTCAACATCATTGGAAACTCTGGCGCATAAGGCGTGTCCTTCCAGATGATTTACCGCGACAAAAGGCTTATTTAAAGCCAGTGACAGCGCTTTAGCCGCCATTACGCCGACCACCACGCCGCCAATCAGTCCCGGCCCGGCGGCGGCCGCAACGGCATCTAATTCTTCCAGCTTAATTCCGGCCCGTTTTACGCAAAGACCGATTATTTCATCAATATGCTCCAAATGCGCCCGGGCGGCAATTTCCGGCACAACACCGCCGTATGCTTTATGTTCTTCCTGTGAAAGCAATGCCTGCCCCAAAATTTCGCGCCGGTCATTGACAATGGCCGCGGCCGTTTCATCGCAGCTGCTTTCTATGCCTAAAACAATCATCCTGTATTAATCCAATTAATCTGTTGAAGTTTTTTTTTAATTATATAAACTATAAAAATATTCTTGCCAAGAATTATTCAGACAAAGGACAGAAAAAATGGCTAAAAATACCGAAAAAAATTCTTCTCCGGCTGAGGAGCCGGCTCCGGTAAAGGCCGGTAAGCCGTCTAAAACAAACTTTGTGCCGAAAGCGGCGGCGGCAATTTTGCTTCTGGCTGTTTTGGGCGGCGGATGGTATATGGTTCAAAATCCGAAATTTTTAAATAAAACACAGGAAAATGAGGTTTCGCTCAACCGGGAGATTGAGGGCTTAAAAGAACAGATTGCCTTGATGAACAGCCAAATTCAGGTTTTACAGGCGGAAAAAAATCAAAACATCAACCGGGAAGAATGGGAAAAAATCAACAACACCTTTGTTAAAAGGACGGCTATTTTAAATAAAAAAATCAATGATTCCTTAAAAGTCAACCACGATTTGCTGGATTCAAAGGCCAGCAATTCGGCAGTTTTAGGCCTGGTTACACGGGTTGACGGATTGGAAACAAAGGTCAGGACGCTTGGCAAAGTGAGTTCTCAGGGCGCTTTGATTTTAACGGCTGCCATGTTGGTTAAAGACGCAGCCGCCGACGGCCGGCCTTTCGTGTATGAGGCTGAGGTTTTGCGTCAGCTGGCTGCCGGAACAAATATGGAAACCGCGGCAGAAACCATTGCCCGCCTGGCACCTGCCGGCATTGCAACGCCAAACATGATGATTGGTGCATTTAACAATCTGTACGCCGAACAGCAAGATGCTTTGAAAGAAAAGGATACTAAAACAGACGTATCTGCCGCCGGCGACGGTTGGAAAGAAAAGTTAAATGCTAAACTCAGCAAGCTTATTGTGGTTGAATATAACGGCGACAACGCTGCCGGTGATGTTCAAAATCAAAACGAGGAAGAAGACAAGGTTTACCGGCTGGTCAACAGCGGCAATTTGAGTGCTGCCGTGTTGTTGATGCAGGCAGAACCTGCATATCAGGGAGAGGCTTTCAAAAAATGGCAGGAAGAGTATGCCCGCGCAGAAGAGTTTAACGCAGCCCTTCAAAAGATTCAGGCTTTAACGCTGGCTTTTATGAAAGTGGAAAACATTAAAAACGAATCTGTTTTACAACAGCCTTAAAAAAAATAAAATATACCGGTCTGATAAAAATCCGTCCGGTATATTTTTTTGTTGCATGGAAAAAATAAAAAGAAGACTTAAATTTAAATACAGGGAGAATTTTCATGGATACGCCGGAGTTGAAAAAAATTTGGAAAGAAAAATATCAGGTTGTTCCAAAACAGCTTGAAAAAATCAAAAAAATTGAAGCAGCAGCGACCGGCTTTAATGCCAACATCGACGCCGTTATTAAAATGACGGCCGGAAAGCTTGCCGAGTTAATTGCCCAAAGAGGCTTATCCCTGGCACAATTGGAAGATATCAAACAAACCAAAATTTTAACCCCTGACGATGTGTTAAAAGGTATTTTTAAGTGTTTTAAAAACGGTATTGCCGAGGAATGGATTACCGAAGAAAAGGATGTTTATGACTGGATGGATAAAAACATCGGCTATGACCGGCTGCAAATCGGCGGACAAGGCGGAATTGTCGGCAACGCTCTGGCAACGGTCGGCATAAAAAGTGTTTTTGTGCATACCAACTCACTGCCGAAGCTGCAGGCCGACCAGTTTTCCAAACTTGACAACCTGCTTTCCTTTGATGAAAACGGCAAAATTTTGCCCGCCTGCCGGATAGACCGCAAAGATGACGTGCCGCTTATCCACTGGATTATAGAGTTTGATAAAAACGATGTTTTGGAACTTGAAGGACAAAAGTTTCGTTGCCCGAAATCCAACCGTTTTATTGCCACTTATGATCCGCTTAATCTTAAATTAGTTACCGATAAAAACTTTATAAATCATGTTCATAACCACCCAGTTGATTATGTGGTTTTATCCGGTTTTCATGCCTTAACCGCCAACAATGACGGTGAAAAGTTGATTAATAATATTCTTCCGGAGATTAAAACATGGCGGGAAAACAATCCGGGGTGTATTTTTCATTTGGAAATAGCCTCAACCCAGGATAAAATCATCCGCAAAGCAATTATTGACAAGATTGCGCCTTTAATGGATTCAATGGGGATTAACGAACGGGAAACCATTGATGTTTTGGAAGTTATCGGCGAAGAGGCGCTGGCGGAAAAATGCCGCCGGCAGACAACTTCGGAAAATTTATTTGCCGGACTGGTCAAAATCAAGGAAAAAACCGGTGTTCCGCGCATTCAGCTGCATATGTTCGGGCTTTACATGACCTTGCAGAATACGGGTTTTAAAATTACGCCGGAACAAAACTTAAACGGCATGATGACGGCCGCCACCATTGCCGCAGCCAAAGCCGGAACCGGCACGATTGAAGATTTGTTATGGGCACACGGACGCGAGGTTTCGGACGTCGGCTTAATTGAGGCTGACAGCCTGGCCTGGGCAACGGGACAAAACGATCTGGCTCAGACCGGTATCGGACGTTACCGCCGCTGGGATTTGATTGTCGTCCCGACAATTTTAATTGAAAAACCGGTGACGCTGGTTGGCATGGGCGATACAATCTCATCTCTTTCACTGGTGGCGGCAAGATAATAAAAATTTATTATATCTGCGCCAAACGGTACAAGATTGAGCAGATTTTAAGCAAGTATGTGCAATTTTGAGCAAGAATGGGCAAAAAGATACAACGCGATACAAGACAAAAGCATATCAAAAATGATAACCTTTCTTTGAAGATTAACTTTTAACCAACAAAGAAAGGAGACAACATGCCCTATCAAAGTATAAACGGTAAAATCTATGAAAACGAGCATGACGAGGAGCTGTCGCGGCGTTTTGGAGATAAATACGGATATATCAAATACAAATACCCGGAAGCCTATAAATTAAGTGAAAGAGAAATAAGGGATATGGCCGATATTATCAGGGAGGCCAAAGACATGAAAGAAGTTGAAGAGCAACTTGAAGCATATGTCAAAGAAAACGGTGCGAAGTTTCGGCAATGGTACGGATTTGAATATGAGGATGAAGATGAATGGGGAGAGGGAGAAGCGCCATATCAGGAGCAATATTCAACATCATTGCGGCCGATGACGGAAAAGCAAAAGGAAGAGGCGGAAGCATTGGCAAGACAAATAAGACCTCAAATGCCATACAATAATATAATTGAAAATACAGGAAAAATATTGTATGAAAATTTACCACCTTACCCGTTTGGATATTCTTTAGGAATGCTTGTTCAAGCTAAAAGGGATATGGATAAAGCAAATCTGATAAACAGTGATAATTATTATCATCGTTTAGGAATGGCGCAAATTGGACAGGAAGCAAATAATATACCAGGTTTGTATCCTGCTGGAAAATTTTGGGGTTATGCAAAAGAGGGGCTTGATATAACTAAAAAGGTTTTAGAAGGACAACCGTTTTTAGAAATTTTGAAAGATAGTCAAAAAGACTTAAATAATAATGACGAATCCTTAAATTGGGGCTTGAATAATCCGAATGCAAGTGTTAGAAAGTGGCTTGGAGGTTTGGATATAAATACAAATACCTGGAAAAAACAAAATGAATAACCACAACAAGATAAAGTTTTCTTTAATATTGCGTAAGTTTATGTTCAACTCGTTAAAGTTTGTTATGAAGCTTGTATTTATCTGTATTATAATAGCTTTATTCATAGGGTTGCCGGGAGCTATAATGCTTTCATGGAATGATGAAGAAAACATTAAGCAATGTATGCAAGAACATGCTGATTGGACATATGACGAATGTGAAAGTGCCGTTGTGTGGTAGAATATTAGATTATTGACGCGACAAATACGGATTACATAAAAGAAAAAGGTATAGCCGGGAAACTTAAATCTGATTTCCTGGTTATTTTTTATTAATAGATATCCCCCAGTAAACTGGGGGTTCTATAACAGCTACAAACCTTACGGTTTGACCACGCTCGTTGGCGTGGAGCGGTGTTGTTCCAACACCTTGGCATTCAGCCCCGAGTAAACTCGGGGTTTTCTGTAAGGCAACTAATCAAAAAACCCCGCCTTAAAAGACGGGGTTTGGTTTTAAGCTTTTATCAGGCCGTGTTTTTTCTTGCCCTGGGAAAGTTTAATCTGACCGTCTACCAAATCTGCCGTCGTAATTCTATAGTTTTCATCGGTAACCGGCTTATCATTAATCTTTAAGCCGGACTGTTTTATCAGACGGCGCGCCTCACCTTTGCTTTCGACAAAGCCGATTTGCAAAAAAGCATCCAACACACCGATACCGGCATTTAAATCAGCCTTGATAACCGGCAGATTATCACCGGCCAGGCCCTGTTCAAAGGTTTTGACGGCCGTGTTCTCTGCCGCTTTGGCTTCAGTTTCACCACGGCACATTTTGGTTGCTTCATAAGCCAAAATCTTTTTAGCTTCATTAATTTCTTTGTCTTTTAAGCTTTCCAAACGACGAACTTCATCCATCGGCAAATCCGTAAAAACGCGCAGGCATTTGCCGACTTCGGCATCGCCGATGTTGCGGAAATACTGATAATAATCATAAGAAGAAAGTTTTTCATCATTAATCCAGACGGCGTTGCCCTCCGATTTTCCCATTTTTTTACCGGAAGAATCGGTTAAAATCGGGCTGGTAAAACCAAACAGCTCAACATCGTAACGACGACGGCCGAGTTCGGTGCCGGAAACAATGTTGCCCCACTGGTCGGCACCGGCAATCTGGGCGCGGCAGCCGTATTTCTGATACAAAACGCAGAAATCATACCCTTGCAGCAACTGATAATTAAATTCCAGAAACGACATCGGTTGTTCACGTTCCAGACGGCTTTTTACGCTTTCCATTGTCAGCATGCGGTTAACCGAATAACAGGTGCCGATATCGCGTAAAAACGCCAGATAATTTATATTCTTAAACCAGTCCCAGTTATCGACCATTTCAGCTGCGTTGGCACCGTTTTCAAAATTTAAGAATTTGCGAAAAGATTTTTTTAAGCCTTCGGTATTGTGCGCCAAGGTTTCTTCGCTTAAAAACGGACGTAATTTATCTTTGCCCGACGGATCGCCGATGCGGGCGGTGGCGCCGCCTACCAATGTTAACGGTTTATGGCCGCATTTTTGAAACCAGCGCAGCATCATAACCGGTACAATATGCCCGACATGAAGACTATCGCCGGTCGGATCCGAACCAAGATAACCCACGGCCGGAATGCCTTTCTTTTCACAATCAGCCAGATATTCATCAAAACCAGTATCGTTGGTGCATTGATTGTAAAAACCGCGTTCGACCATAATGTTAAAAAATTCGGATTTCCATGTGCTCATTTTTCTTTCCTTTATACTAAATTTTAACGCATATTAGCATATATTTGAGACATTGCAAGCAGAGAGGTAATTTTTTTGACAATGATGATTAAACCTTTAAACGTTCTCGGCCTGATGGGCGGAACTTCCTTAGACGGCATTAAAGCCGCACTGGTTTCAACCGACGGCGTGGATATTTATGAGGTTAAAATTTCACGCAAATTTATTTATCCGGAAGCCTTGATACAAAAAATCCGGGCCGTTCTGGGATTACACTATGCCATTGCCGAAGAACGCGAAAAAATTGAAGCGGCAGAAACAGACGTAACAAATTTTTTAATTGAAATTGTTAAAGAAATCAAAAATGAAATTCCCGATACCATTGATGTCATCGGGCTTGAAGGTCCGACCATCTGCCATGAGCCGGAAAACGGTTATACCTATCAACTCGGCAAAGGGCGCTTGCTGGCAGAAAATACCGGCATTAAAGTTGTTACCCACTTTCGCAATGCCGATATTTTAAACGGCGGACAAGGTTCGCCGATTACCGCCACTTATTACAGCGCTCTGGCGCAAAATCTTGAAAAGCCCAATGTTTTTATTAATATCGGCGGCATTACCAATCTGACATGGACCGGGCATCTGGGTGAAATTACCGCTTTTGACTGCGGGCCCGGCAACGCCCTGATTGATGACTGGGTTTTCAAACACGGCGGCATGCAGATGGATTTTAACGGCAAACTGGCAGCAACCGGAACTGTACATGAAAAAATTGTCAATCAGATGATGAAACATGATTTTTTTGCAAAATATCCGCCGAAATCCCTCGACCGCAATTCTTTTAATGATAAAACAGAACATCTGGAAGGTTTATCTTTGGAAGACGGTGCGGCAACCGCCACTGCTTTTATCAGCGAAGCAATTGCTTATTCTCTGGCGCTTTATCTGCCGGAAGTTCCGGTTTGCGCCGTTATCTGCGGCGGCGGGGCGCAAAACCCGACGCTGGTGCGTTTTATCCGCCAGCATTTAAAAGAAATGAAAATTGAAACGGCAACGGAAGATGTCTTCAACTTTAAAATCGGCGATGCACCGGCTATTGCTTTTCTGGCGGCTCGGCGGCTTTATTCGTTGCCGATAACATTTCCGACCACAACCGGTATTGCCCAGCCGATGACCGGCGGCGAAATATATGAAAAGGAGGGTAAATGAAATGACAGACGCTATCCGGACAGAAAATTTAAGCAAAATTTACGGTAATTTAAAAGCTGTCGACAATTTTAGTTTTTCGGCGCAAACCGGAGAGGTCATTGCCCTTTTGGGACCGAACGGCGCCGGAAAATCAACCCTGATGAATATGATTACCGGCTTTTTGGCACCGACTTCGGGTAAAATTTTTATTGAAGATTTAAATATTGCAAAACACCCGCTTGAGGCTAAAAGCAAAATCGGTTTCTTGCCGGAAGGTTCGCCTTTATATCCGGACATGAGCGTCAAAATGTTCTTGCGTTATATGGCTGATTTGCGGCAAGTCGGCAAAAAAGATATTGAACGCGCCATAGGGCTGGCAAATATCGAAAATGTCCTGAACCAAAAAATAGAAACATTGTCTAAAGGATATTTACGCCGTGTCGGATTTGCACAAAGCATTTTAAGCAATCCCGACATTTTGCTTTTGGACGAACCAACCGACGGACTTGATCCGAACCAAAAAGAACATATGCGGCAGCTGATTGCACAGATGGGTAAAAATAAAACGATCCTGATTTCCACACATCTGTTGGAAGAGGCCGAAACAATCTGTACGCGCATTATTTTAATTAATAAAGGCAAAATTATGGCTGACGGCACCTGCCGGGAAATTTTACAAAAAGCCAAAACAAAAGACCTGGCCGAGGCTTTTAAGAAACTGACGCAAAGTACGGAAGAATAACAAGTTTAACACTGTTTAGAGGGCAAACGCATGAAAAAACTATGGATTGTTACCAAAAATGAACTGCTCCGGTATTTTATTTCGCCGCTGGCATATGTTTACCTGATGTCTTTTTTAATCCTGAACGCAGCCATGGCCTTTTATTTCGGAAACTTTTTTGAGCGCGGGCAGGCTTCTTTACAGGTTATGTTTGCTTTTCAGCCCTGGTTATATTTGTTGTTTATCCCAGGCATTTCCATGCGCTTGTGGGCAGAAGAATTCCGTACCAAAACCGTGGTACAGGTTATGACCATGCCGGTTTCAACCGAAGTTTTGGTCTGGGGAAAGTTTCTGGCTGCCTGGCTGTTTTCGGCTTTGGCGTTGGCGCTGACATTTCCGTTTTGGATAACGGTCAATATACTTGGAACGCCAGATAATGCTGTTATTGCCGTAAGTTATGCCGGAAGTTTTGTTTTGGCCGGTTGTATGCTTGCCATATCACAAACCATGTCGGCACTGACCAAAAATCAGGTTATCGCCCTGGTGCTGGCGGTGGCGGCCAATCTGGTGTTTTTCTGGAGCGGCGTGGAATTTATTTTATCTTTTTTCCGGCTGTTTTTGCCTGATTATATGATTGATACCATCGCTTCTTTCAGTTTTCTGACCCATTTCGGAAGCATTACCGGCGGATTGGTTGAATTGCGCGATGTGTTGTTTTTTGCGTCCATTATCATTTTGTTTAATTTTACCACCGTTTTAATCGTCAGTTTCCGCACCGCCGGAACATCGTCATGGCTGGCCTCAACCAACCGTTCATATTATATTTTTGCCTGGCTGATGCTGGTGCTTGGTTTTATGGGCTTTAACCTTTTGGCCAACAATCTCACCCGCGGAACACAGATTGATTTCAGCGAGGATAAAATCCATACGCTTAACAAAGATACGATTATGGTTTTGCAAAATCTGACCGAACCGGTTACCGCCAAACTGTATTATTCAACTATCTTAGAACAGCGTAATCCGGCCATGCGGCAGATGTTTGATAAAATCCGCCAACTGTTAGCGCAATATAAAAATAACTCCAACGGCAGGTTTGATTATCGTATTTATCACCCGCAAAGCCTTGATAATATTGAAGATCGTGCCATTGCCGACGGTATTCAGCCCATACCGTTAATTGATATTAACCAAAATGCCCTGTTCGGATTAACCGTTGCCGATACTTTGCAGAATAAACAGGTTATCCCTTATTTTACCCCTTCGGGAATGGCTTTTCTGGAACAGGATCTGACTTCCCTTATTTACCAGCTCGGGCGTAAGAAAAAAACGGCAGCGGTTTTATCAACGCTTCCAATTAATGGCGGCGGCACCGACAGTATGATTTTGCAGCCTTGGGAAATTACCCGGCAAATCGGTGCATTTTATAATATCCGTTACATCCAAAAGCCGGAAGATTTAGATGAACATCCTGATGTGCTTATCCTTATCCATCCGCAGAATATAAGTCCGGAGATGACTGAGGCAATTAAAAAATATTCTAAAAATTACGGCAATATTCTGCTGTTGTTGGACGGAGCTGCCGAAGCGCCAAGACTTTATTCTGCCGTTAACCTTCCGCTTGCGCCATCCGGCTTAAACGGCCTGGATGCATTTTGGGGCATAAAATTTTATAACGAATATGTGGTGGCGGATTTAGACAATTCCATTACGGTCGATGCAACCAGTAATTATAAAAACAATCCGGCTTTTACGCAGGATATTATACAATTTAAGTTGAAAAAAGAAAACTTTAACCCCAATCATCCGGTTACCAAAAATCTGCAAAGTCTTTTAATGTCTTCGGTTTCAGTGGTGATGCCGGCAAACGAAAATGTTGATTTTGTTCCTCTGCTGCAGGCCAGTGCAAATTCATCTTTAATGCCGATTAAAGTTGTTTATGACGGTTTGAATCCGCGGCAGGTGCTGACTTATTTTAAAGCAGATGATAATCCGAAAATTTTGGCCGCTGCCGTTCACGGCAAACAGCCTGATAATCAGTTTAACATGATTGTCGTCGGTGATACGGATTTTATTTATGATAATTTCTGGGCGACATCACAGACTATTCTGGAGCGGACTTTTTTCGTACCGTTATTTAACAATGCCGATTTTATCTTAAACAGTCTGGATTATCTGACCAACAACCGCGATTTATTAAATTTACGCGGTAAAAGCGCTAAAAACCGGGAATTTACGGACATCGAAAAACAACGCAAACAAAATGTCTTCCAATATAAAATCAAAGAAGAAGAGATTTTTGAGCGTATGAATGAGGTTAAAGACCAGCTGCAGGAAATCTGGGGCAAACGCGACTTTGAAGGACGTGAGATTTTTACTGCCGATGAACTTGCACTTATCAGCGGTATAAGAAAGCAGCTTGACAGCTTAAGGCAGGAATTGAGTGATGTTCGTATTCAGGCTAATCGTGATACGGCCCGGATTGCCACCCAGGTTAAATTTATTAACATTTTTGCCCTGCCGCTGGTATTGAGTTTGATTTTACTTGTTTTTCTCTCAATTAAAAAAGGAAAACGCTCTTATTCGGCACCTCTTAGTTTTAACCGCTCTTTGCTGAAGCTTTCGCTGGCAGCGGCGGCCATTTTACTGGCCGGCATTGTTTCGGTTTATTTTGCCAATCGTTCGGACATCCAGAAATATGAAAATAAGCCGCTGTTTCCCGAACTTCCGGAACAAATAAACAATGTACAATCCGTTGTTATCAAGAGCCATGATAAAACACTTCATTTCATCAACCGTGACGGCCTCTGGCAACTTGAAGAGCATGCCGATTTTCCGGTGTTTCAGGAAAGAATCCGCAGCTTTTTAAGCGCCCTGATGGAAGCCCGTTTCTATGAAAAGAAATCTGACAAAGCGGAAAATCTGGCTCTATTCGGCCTGCAACCGGTTGAAAG
This sequence comes from uncultured Alphaproteobacteria bacterium, assembly GCA_944391705.1. Taxonomy (GTDB): domain Bacteria; phylum Pseudomonadota; class Alphaproteobacteria; order RF32; family CAG-239; genus CAAFZY01. The sequence continues at coordinate 102,666 of CALXUN010000001.1, read as the reverse complement.
CGAAAATTCGCCCAATACGCGGATTGAGCTGTTAGATTCCGACGGTAAACCGGTTTTAAGCATTGAAGTCGGCCGTTATAACCTTGATCTCGGACGCGGTTCCAATGCGGCTTATGTCAAATTTGACGGGCAGTTCCAGGTCTGGCTGGCAGAGGCTGATTTTATTGATCTTTCCACCGACTGGCAGCAGTGGACATACAGCCACATCTGGGACTTGCGCTTTGGCCGGTTGGAAAAAATCAATCACGAAAACAACCCGGATAAAATTGCCGAGGTGATGAAACATCTTTTAAATACACCGTTCATTTCCTCCGTGCAACAGCTTAAAAATCCCAAAGAACTGCTTGAATTAAAGCTTAACGCGGAATATGACAATCAAATTGAAATCCGTTTTTATGAAGACGGCGGTAAAACATGGGTTCAATATGATTTTGGTAAACAAACAACCGGAAAACATTTGCAATTTTTTGAATCTTATGTTAATGGGCGCTTCTTGGAAATTTCTGCATCGGATTGGGAGTTGATAAAAGATGCCGCAAAATTTAAATGAACATCATAACCGGCTGAAAAAAGCCGCAGCCACCGCCAGCATTATGCTTTCAGGCGGGTTATGCCTTTTAAAAATTTTCGGTGCTTTCTATACGGGATCTTTGGCGATTTTATCATCGTTGATAGACAGCCTGGCCGATGTGTTTGCGTCATCTGTTTCTTATGTTGCCATCCATTTTTCAACCAGGCCAGCAAGTCAGGAACATCGTTACGGCTACGGCCGAGCCGAATCTATCAGCGCTTTGGTACAATCAGCTTTTATTGCCGGATCCGGATTGTTTGTCATGTATGACGGAATTAGCCGGCTTATAACGCCAAAACCTATGGAAAAGCCCGGACTTGGCATTGTTATCATGCTTTTGAGTTTGTCAGCAACAATTTTGCTGATTGTTTTCCAAAAATATGTCGCCCGGAAAACGTCCTCGCCGGCCATTGCCGCCGACAGCGCTCATTATACGGTTGATGTGCTGACAAACATTTCAATCGTTCTTTCGCTTATTGTTGTTAAATATTTTCACATCGGTTGGTTTGACATCTTAACGGCTTTCGTTATTTCAGCTTATTTGATTTACAATGCCTATAAAATTGCCGCCGAAGCGGTTTCTGCGCTGACCGACCGGGAATTAAGCGAAGATATCAGGCAGAAAGTTATTGATATAGTTGTTAACAGCGAAGGCATAGACGGTTACCACGATTTTCGTTCGCGTGATTTGGGAGGTGCATATTTTTTTGAAATTCATTTGGAGCTGGACGGAAACTTAACCCTCAACAAAACACACGAACTGACGGATAATGTCGAAGAAAAGATTAAACAGGCTTTTCCCGGTGCACAAGTCATTATTCATCAGGATCCTTACGGATTGCATGAAAACCGTCTGGATTATGCCATTGACGGCAAATGCGACCTTTAGAATCTTTTGTAAACAGATTTATACAGCTTTTAAAACCAAAAAACTCCTTAATTATTTAAGGAGTTTTTTAATAACCTAATCGTAAAAACGGACGGGTAAACGCATATTGGCACTCTTCAATATACACTTCCCGCGCCAAAGAAAAATCAATTCCCAGACGAATATCAAAATCCACTTTTTCACGCCCCCAATATTTTTTATTGCGTAAAGGCGGAAAATTTAACATCTGTAATGTCTGGTCAAGCTCCTCCCGACAATCAAGCAACAGCTGCAATTGCTTTGTGTTCGGGATATGCCAGTACAGATTGGCAACATCCATTTCATAGCACATTCTGCTGGCTTCTTTCCACGGCATCTTGGGTAAATCTTTAATATAAACCGCCACTTCATCTGTTTTAAGAAAGACAGCAACCGGTTTGGAATTTTCAAGATACCAAGACTCACAGCTTTCATACAAAACCGTTAAAGGCAGCTTTGTCTTAGTCTTAGTTTTATCCATATATAAATAATTTTATTTGCTTTCACAACTTGACACACAAAACATTTTTTGTCAAGCTTCGATTTTATCCTTTTGTGACTTTAACTGTCCGCAGGCAGCCAATATATCCTGGCCGCGCGCCACGCGTACCGGCGCAGCAAAACCGGCTTTTTCCAAAATATCAGCAAATGCCTTAACCTGTCCGGAAGGGCTTGGCTTAAAAAGACATCCCGGCCAGGGATTAAAAGGTATCAGGTTAAAAGAAGCACGTAACTTGTACTTTTTCATCAGCATAACCAATTCCCGGGCATTTTCCAAAGAATCATTCAATCCGTCTAACATTAAATATTCAAAGGTAATATAGCGGCTGCCGTCGTTATTCTGATATTCCCGGCAGGCCTTTAAGATTTCCTCTATCGGATATCGGTCGTTTATCGGCATAATTTTTGAACGAATTTGATTATTCGGGGCATGCAAAGAAACAGCCAGACGAACGCCGGTTGCTTGTAAGACCGGCACAATTTTTGGAACAATGCCGGATGTAGACATGGTCACCCGCCGCCGGGATATGGCAATGCCGTCGCCGTCAGTTAAAATATTTAAGGCTTTAATAACGTTATCCGGATTATGCAGAGGCTCTCCCATACCCATAACGACAATATTTGATAAATAACGTGTTTCATCGGTCGGACTCGGCCATTCGCCGTAAGTATCGCGCGCCACCATAAACTGACCGACGATTTCACCGGCTGTTAAATTCCGCGTCAGTTTCTGACTGCCGGTATGACAAAATCTGCAGCCGACGGCACAGCCGACCTGTGTTGAAAGACACACGGCCCCACGGCCGTCTTCGGGAATATAAACCATTTCTACCCGCTGGCCGTCTTGAAATTCCAAAAGCCATTTACGGGTTTTGTCTTTGGAAAGTTGTTCCGTTACAATCTTCGGACGGGTTATGCTAAAATGCTCTTTAAGTTTTTGGCGTAACGCTTTAGAAAGATTGCTCATCTTATCAAAATCAGTTTCACCGTGAAAATAAAGCCACTGCCACAATTGTTTGGCGCGAAACGGCTTTTCGCCCATATCTGCAAGTTTTTGTTCCAGTTCGGTCTTGCTTAAACCGATAAGTTCTGTTTTTTCAACCATTATTTTTTACCGCATTTGGCGCTTATTGCTTTATATGCCCGGGTAAAACCGGAAAGCGAATAAGTGTCTTTGGTTTTGGTGCCGCGGGAAGATACACCGTCAACAATCATGCGCTCGCCGCGTTTCATAGCTGCAACCAGTGCCTGATCGTCTTTTTCGGTATATGTCCAGGCTTTGTCATCGTCGGTAAAAAACTTGTCAAAAGTCTGTGTTCCGATTTTAACGGTTACTTTGGCATTTTTTTTGTATGTATAACCGGCAACCAGATTAAAAACATCAAAACTGTTTTCACCCGGGCGATGGGTTATGACTGCATAAATATCACCGCGGCGGGTATACTTACCTTCATCGCGCTTTGGCGTGGAGGCCATGTAACAAACATTTTTTCCGTTTTCTTTATAGGTATAAGCCGCCCAATCGCCGTACTCACCGATTAAACGCGGCGCTTCCATGGCATAGGCACTGCCGGCGAATAAAAAAACACTCAAAAATAAATACTTAAACATTTTAAAATACCCACATATCCCTGTTTTGATGAAAATATTGATTGCATTATAAATTTAAACTGTTAAAAGAAAGCAAATATTTGAATCTTTTTGGAGCTTCAAGGATGATTCGGCCGGAATATCTGGATATTAATAAAATCATTACCGATAAAAGTATTTTAAAATTATTCCAAGCCGTTGCCAGCCATGGCGGTATATTGCGGTTTGTCGGCGGTGCTGTGCGCGATGTTTTGGCCGGGATGAAAGGTTTTGAGATTGATTTGGCCACGGACTTAACCCCGGATGAACTGGTTGAGGCCTGTCAGGAAGCCGGTTTGAAAACCGTTCCAATCGGTATAAAATTTGCCACCACCGGCGTGGTTATCAACAACAAAATTGTTGAAGTTTCTTCCTTGCATAAAGAACGCAAAGGCTATGCCTTAAACTCAGAGTTTGATTTCACCGATGACTGGATTGCCGATGCTTCCAAACGCGATTTGACAATCAATGCCGTTTACGCCGATGAAAAAGGAAACGTTTTTGATTATTATAACGGCATAAGCGATTTGGAAGAGGGAGTTATCCGATTTATCGGCAATGCCGAAGACCGGATTAAAGAAGACCATATCCGAATTATGCGTTTTTTCCGTTTTTATTCGATTTTCGGCAAACAGGCGCCGGATTTAAAATCACTTAAAGCCTGTGTTGAAAACAGAGATTTGTTAAAAGATGTTGCGATTGAACAAGTACGCGATGAATTGTTTAAAATCCTGTTGACACCAAAGGTTGTTGATACATTACGCATAATTTTTGAAAATGATATTTTAAGCTACATTTTGCCGGTTTCCGAACATTTGGATGATTTACAACAATTATCAGACATTATCTTACAAAACCATTTGGAACCGGATGCTTTACGGCGGCTTTATATTCTTTACCGACCGGATGAAAATCTGGCTTTAAATCTGGCCATGCGTCTGCATCTGGCAAAAGAACAAAAAACGCGGCTGGTTAATTGGGCAAAGTATGATTTTGACTGCCGGCAGGCAACTGATGAAAAAGCGCTAAAAAAGGGTATTTATCTACATGGAAAACAGTTTTGCAAAGATAAAATTTTATTTGACCTGGCGCAAAAACAGATTAAAGATTTACCGTTAACCGAAACGTTTTCCCGGATTGAAAATATGGAAATTCCTCAATTTCCGATTTCCGGCAGTGACTTGATTGAACTTGGTATTGCCGATAAAGGAAAAATCGGAAAAATGCTCAGCATATTAAAAAATGAATGGATAGCAAGTGATTTTAGGCTTAATTACCAGCAACTTGCCGACATTGCAAAAATGTTTATACAACAGAATCAAAATCCTTAAAATTACAAAATCTTTTGTTATTGCAAAATAAAAAAAATCCTGATATAATTATAAGTGACGTAATATAAAAGTGTGAGGATTTTATTATGCGCAATTTTACTTTAACCCTGGTTTCCGGGCTGGTTATTGCTGGTTCGGCAAACGCTCTGACTTGTATCAACGACTACGGCGGTACCAGCTCCTGTACCAACACAAATCCCGCCGGGGATTGTGAAACCTTAGGTTATTCCAAAGACGATGTTTCCGGCTGTGATCATTATCTTTACTGCCCTTTCGATACTTCTTACAAAAGATGTGTCACCGAAGGCGAACAGGCCTGTACCCAAGGATACGCCAGGACAACTGCCGGATGTAACCCGTTGGCAACTGTTAAACCCGGCACAGGCGGAAGTATTGGTGTTATTCCAGGTGGTTCAATCGGCGGGGTCTCTGTCGGTGGTGTAACTGCTACGCAAAATATGAGCTCAGCAAATGCAGCTTCTTCCAATCTTGCTTCTTCGGCAGCCACGACAGGAACAACGCTGCCCGGCGGGATAATCGGGGGCGATTTTGGCTCGATTGTGACAACGTTTCATGAAACCGGCTGGAAACTTGACGCCAATGACAAAGATGACAGCGGCTGTTATAAATGCGTAGAAAGGACATGTCCTTCCGGAACGTCAACAAACAAAACCTGCAGCGGCGGCAAAGTGGCACAGGCCACGGAAGCGTATGCCGGTAACAGCATGTGTTATAAATGCGTCAGCTGTCCGAGCGGTTATGCCACCAGCGTCGCCAACTGCGGCAGCGGCAACTGGATGCTTGATAAAACAACGGCTTATGCCGGCTGTTATAAATGCGTGACAAATTCCTGCTCGACCGGATATGCCAAAACGGTTGCCGAATGCGGAACGACCGGCGCAACCGGCTGGACGCTCGGCTCAACAACCGACCCGATGAACGCTCAATGCAAACTCTGCGTGGCTAAAACCTGTGACGGCTATTCGGCTTCAAAGCAAAGTGTCAACGATTGTACATCAAACGGGCATCCGGAAGGCTGGAACTTTGCAACTTGTGTTTCGGGTGATACTACCATGGGTAAATGTACCGCTAAAACTTGTAACACAACCTGCTCTGAGGTATATAAATTAGTACCACAATATACGGGTGATACATATAACACTAATTGTAAGGAATGTAAATCTTGTGTACGTACTGGTCCTGGAGATGCATGCCAATCAATGAGTGGTAATAATCAATGCAAATGTGTCAAAGTAAATCTGCCCAAACATCCTGATCCAACAACATATATATATGGCAAATGTAGTAACAAGAGAGATAATTGGATATGTGAAAGCTATTCCAACCCTTGTGCTACCAGCGACCTAAATACAGGAATTGCACGCAATTGTTGATTTAATTGCGGAAAGGAACTCTCTATCGGGAGTTCCTTTTTTTATTACAACAAATTGTTCTATTTATTTTTGGAAGATATTTTAAGCTTCCAGTTTTTCAATGATGGCTTCAAGCTGGGATAAATCTTTATAGGCCAGCACAATTTTGCCGCGGCCGTTCTTACCGGTGTTGATTTGCACTTTCAGGCCGTATTTCTGCGACAGGCTGTTTTCAATCTCACTTAAATCAGCGTCTTTTTGCGGCTTTTCACGTAAAGGCCGTTTTTTTGACTCTGGAGAGGAATCTCGTTCTTCCGAGACTAACGCCTCAACCTGACGCACATTTAGCCCCTCAGCGACGATTTTTTGAGCCAGTTGTTCGGCATCAGCCCGGCCGACCAGAGCCCGGGCATGTCCGGCCGTTAATTTTTGCTGATTTAACAAAGATTTAACCCCTTCTGGTAATCCCAAAAGGCGTAAACTGTTGGTGATATAACTGCGTGACTTGCCGATTATTTCCGAAAGTTTTTCCTGTGTGTATGAAAATGCTTTTATTAATTGTTCCAAACCTGCCGCTTCTTCCAAGGCGGTTAAATCCTGCCGGACAATATTTTCTATCAAAGCGACTTCCAAAACTTCATTATCGGCCATATCTTTTTCGATGACAGGAACCTCGGTTAATCCCGCCTGCCTGGCGGCGCGATACCGTCTTTCACCGGCAATGATTTCATATTTATCACCCGATTTACGTACCAAAATCGGCTGCAGTATACCTTTTTCTTTGATTGATTCTGCCAAAGATTTTATTGCGTCTGCATCAAAATTTTGCCGCGGCTGATATTTTCCGGCTTTTAAATCTTCAATTTTTACCGTTTTGATTGTATGGCGGTCGGCGCTGACAATGCCGTCCATGCCTAATTCCAACTCTTCATCACCGAACAATGCGCCCAAACCGCGTCCCAAACCGTGTTTGTTATTGGCTGCCATGTTTATATCTCCTTTTCGCGTTTTAATACTTCTTTGGCCAGATTTATATAAGCCTGTGCACCGACACTCTTAAAATCATAAATCAAAATCGGTTTACCGTGCGACGGCGCTTCGGATATGCGTACACTCCGCGGAATTACCGTTTGATATACCAAATCACCAAAATACTGACGGACATCTTTTTCTACCATGCCGCTTAAATTGTTGCGGCGGTCGAACATGGTTAAAACAATGCCCTGTACTTTAAGCGCCGGGTTAAAAGTTTTCTTTATCTGATTGATATTTTTAACCAAATCAGTCAAACCTTCCAGAGCCAAAAATTCGCATTGCAACGGGATAATGACAGAATCCGATGCCACCAGGGCATTGATGGTAATCAGGTTTAACGAAGGCGGGCAATCTATTAAAATATAATCATATTTTCCTTTCAAGTTTTCCAAAGCACGGCGCAAAACAAACTCACGCCCGGCGACATCAATTAATTCGATTTCGGCACCGGCTAACCCCGGGGTTGACGGCAGCAGATAAAAATTTGGAATCTCGCAGGCTTTAACGGCCTTTTGTGCATCAAGCCCATTAATCAACACATCATAAGAAGAATACTCACAGGCTTTTTTATCAATGCCCATTGACGTGGTGGCATTGCCCTGCGGATCAAGATCCAGCACCAACACGCTTTTGCCGATGGCCGCCATGGCCGTGGCAATATTAATAGCCGTTGTGGTTTTGCCGACACCGCCTTTGCGGTTGGCAACCGCGATAACTTTCATTATTTCTTTCTCCTTAAATTTTCCAACAACAAGATAACACCGTCTGCCGATTCCTCATTTTTTTGAACCGACAGCTTAAAATTCCAATTTTTTAATGCCTCTTCCAATTCGGGCAAATAAGATTTTCCCTTAGGTAAAATCAGACGGGTACGCCGCGTCGTTAATTTAAATACACAGTTCAAAATCTTATCAAGCGATGCCACGGCACGGGCTGTTACAACATCGGCCGGCGGCAGGCTCAAGCTTTCGGCGCGGGCATTAACAACTGTTACATTGCCAAGCCCCAGCGTATCCTTCACCGCATTTAAATACAGTGTTTTTTTAGCTATACTTTCAATTAAAACAAAATGCATGGACGGGTAAATCTCTTTTGCCATAACAGCCAGCACCAGCCCCGGAAAACCGGCACCGCTGCCAAAATCATAAACAGAATCAACTTCCGGCGGCAAGTATTTGAAAAGTCCGGCAGAATCGGCAATATGGCGCGTCCAGACTTCAGGCAGGGAATTGCGGCTGACCAGGTTAAACTTATCCTGCCATTGGTGCAAAAGATTTACCATGGTTTCCAAATTTTGATATGTTTCACGTGAAACATTATATTTTTTGATGAAATTTTCCATAACGTTTTTTATAACCCGTCAAAGAAAATAGATAAACCGAAAACAGAAGTTATAAACATCTATTTTAGGCGAAAACGTATGGTACAATTTAAATTTTCAAGAGTTGTTTCAGCTTTATCAAAAGCATAGCCCAATTCATTAATCTGGTGGGCATCATCGCTGATGACCAGCGGAACTTTTTGTTTAACCAAAGCCTGTAAAACATTATTTTCAGGAAAATAATCACCGATTTTTCTTAAACCTTTTGTGCTTATTTCACAGGCCATATTTTGCGCGGCCAGCGCCTCGACAACATCAAGGCGTTCCGCAATCATCGGGTATTGCGTATGTGCCGGAACTTTCCGGGCATAATCTAAATGCGCCAAAAAATCAAACAATCCGGATTTAACGGCCTTGACCAGAGTTTGATAGTGCCGGCGCAGATAAACTTCAAAACTGTCTTCAAACTGTTCAGGATTTAATTTTTTATAATTATGAATATCTATCGTTTCGGAACCGTCCGCACTTAAAAAGAAATGATTTCCGGTTATCAGGTAATCATGGTCGATTTGGGAAATAAACTCTTCAAATTCTTCCTGCCAGCCGTTATAAGTAAAATAATCAACCTCAAAGCCTAAAAAAACCTTCAATGGATATTTCTTTGCCGTGTTACGAAAATACTCAGCCTGCTTTTGAAAAACCGGCAGCGCTTTTTTGAAATCAGAATGATAAATATCGCTATGGGCACGCGCAACCATTTTATCATAACATACACTTCGGGTAATGTTTTTATGAACAATCAAATGGTCGGAAACGCCTATTTCTTCCCAGCCTAAATCAACAGCACGCCGGAGCATTTCATCTAATGTGTTGTCCCCGTCAGAAAAATCAGTATGTGTATGGTAGCTGAATTTTTGCATTTTATTCCTTACTTCTTCAAATATCCCAGAATGGCCGTAATTGCTGCCGGTGTTACGCCGGGAATCCGTGACGCTTCACCGATTGTTGCTGGTCTGACTTTAGTTAATTTAAAAACCATTTCCCGCGACAGGCCGCCGATGGACTGATAATCAATATCATCCCTGATTTTTAAATTCTCATCTTTTTTGAAAACTTCAATATCCGAAAGCTGGCGTTTGATATAACCGGCATACCGGGATTCGATTTCAACCTGTTCATAAACTTTTTCAGCGAACTGATTGAGTTCCGGAAATAATTTTAAAATTGTTTCACGTGAAACATCATTATAGCCCATTAAATGGTATGCCGTACGTTTGGCACCGTCATGATTGACCGTAATACCATATTTTTCCATGCCGGCATAATCTGTTTTCAAACTCAAAGAAAGCTCGCGACAGGCGTCAACAGCCGCCTTTTTTGCTTTAAATACAGTGTTCCGATAATCACTGACACAGCCGACATCATAACCCAGCGGGGTTAAACGCATATCCGCATTGTCCGCACGTAAAAACAAACGATATTCCGAACGTGAAGTAAACATGCGGTAAGGCTCGTCCACACCTTTGGTAATCAAATCATCAATCATGACGCCGATATAGCCCTGGCTGCGGTCAATTACAAACTCTCTGCCTTTATTTTCTGCTTTTAATGCAGCATTAATACCGGCAACAAGCCCCAAAGCCCCGGCTTCCTCATAGCCAGTCGTGCCGTTAATCTGACCGGCCAAAAACAATCCGGATACAGATTTGACTTCCAGACAATGATTTAATTCCTGCGGATCAACATAGTCATATTCAATGGCATAAGCTGGACGCAAAATCTCAACCTTTTCAAGCCCTTTCATAGTATGAATAAATGCATGCTGAACATCTTCGGGCAATGAGGTTGATATGCCGTTTGGATAAACAACGTCTGTACTTAAACCTTCGGGTTCCAAAAAAATCTGGTGGCTGGTGCGGTCGGCAAACTTGACCAGCTTATCCTCAATACTCGGACAATAACGCGGGCCGACGCCGGTAATCAAACCTGAAAAAAGCGCGCATTTGGAAAAATTATCCCGGATAATTTTATGTGTTTGTTCATTGGTATGGGTAATATGGCATTTTATCTGCGGGTTGGTAATTTTATCCGTCAGATAAGAAAAAGGTTCGGGGTTTTCATCACCGCCCTGCTCTTCTAACACACTCCAATCAATAGTTTTACCGTTTAAACGTGCCGGCGTGCCGGTTTTTAAACGCCCGGTTTTAAGGCCCAACTGCTTTAAATACGGTGTTATACCGGTACAAGTTACATCATTAACCCGGCCGCCGATTGTGGTTTGATGACCGATAAACATTACGCCATTTAAAAAGGTTCCGGTGGTTAAAACAACAGCTTTGGCGGTTATTTCCGAACCGTTGGCCAGAATAACGCCGTTAACGACCGTTTTATTATTTTGTTTGGAAAATTTCAACCCCTCGACCGCCGCTTCTATAAGCTCAAGTCCGGGCTGATTTTGTAAAGCTTCAAGCATATATTTTTTATATAATTCACGGTCAGCCTGAGCCCGCGGGCCGCGCACAGCCGGACCTTTTGAAGAATTAAGCATGCGAAACTGAATGCCTGCTTTATCAATAACACGACCCATCAGGCCGTCAAGTGCATCAATTTCACGCACCAGATGACCTTTGCCTAATCCGCCGATTGCCGGATTGCATGACATTTCGCCGATTGTCGCAATCTTATGGGTTATAAGTGCCGTATCAGCACCCATGCGTGCGGATGCAGCTGCTGCTTCACAGCCGGCATGACCGCCGCCAACTACAATTACATCATAGATATTTTTCATGTTTTTTCCTGTTAAATTTATCGGTATCATACGCTAAAATCTTTATATTTCAACAGAAAAATTCGTATCAATTTTTAAAAAGCAAAAACCACGAGAGCATAATAAATAAAATAACAAATAAGTAAAATACGAATCGTTTTACGGACATAAACGGTTCGTGTTTTTAGAATATCAGTTTTATTACTTTCCAATACAAAACGAACCGAATATTTTATCTAAGATTTCATCAATTTCAATGCGTCCGGTAATCTTGCCTAACGCACGCGCTGCTAAACGTATGTCTTCAGTGGAGAGCTCAATCTCTTTATCAAAATTAAAACGGCGCAAATTTTCAAGACATTCCTGCAAAGCTTCGCGATAACGTTGGCGCGTAATCAGCAAGTTTGAATCAGCGGTAAAGTTATTGCCGATATGTTCGGAAATTTTTTCCACTAATTCATTTAACCCTTTGTTATATTTAGCAGAAATCAGCACACATCCTTGTTTTTCCAATTCTGAACATTGTTCAAATGTTAATTTATCACTTTTATTTGCAACATATAACAGCTTGTTTTTGGATTCTTTTTTGATTTCTTGGAATATTTCCGGTGTGTCAATTGAAGCATCAAAAAGAGCCAAAACCATATCAGCTTGTCTGATTTTTTCAAACGCTATTTCAATCCCCTGTTGTTCAATTTGATTGTCTGCGTTTCTGATGCCTGCCGTATCGGTAAAAATTACAGGATAGCCATTGATGTCTAAATTAATATCTATGGCATCGCGTGTTGTACCGGCAATATCTGAAACAATAACCGCATTACGTTTAACAATTGCATTTAACAAACTTGATTTACCGGCATTTGCAGGTCCAGCAATAACAACTCGAAAACCTTCGCGCAGGCGTTCACCATAACTTGCAGTGTTTAAATGTTCATCTATTGCTTTAATTAATTTAAATACAGTGTTCAAATTAGACTCTTTTATATCGTCTGGGATGTTTTCTTCAGGAAAATCTATATAAGCTTCTAAATATGCATAAACTTTTAAAAGTTCTTCACGCCAGCCATCATAAAGATTTTTTAAACCACCTTCCATTTGCCTTAAAGCGTATTTTTGTTGAGCCGATGTTTCGGCATCAATCAAATCAGCCAGACCTTCGGCTTCAGTTAAATCCATTTTTTGATTGTAAAAAGCCCGTCTGGAAAATTCGCCAGGTTCTGCCAAACGGTAATCAGGCAACAAGCTTAAAGAATTTAATATTGAAGATAAAACAGCTTTAGAACCGTGACACTGAATTTCAACCGTATCTTCACCGGTAAAAGAATGCGGTGCTTTGAAATATAAGAGTAATGAATTGTCTAATGATTCACGTGAAACAGAATCAAAAATCTTGGTAAAATAAGCATAACGGGGCTTTAAATACAGTGTGTCAATTGAAGTCATTTGTTTAATGACCTCAAGCGCCCCTGCCCCCGAAATTCTTATGACGGCCACGCCGGATTTTCCATAAACCGTCGATAAAGCATAAATTGTTTTGTTATCCATAAATACCTCATCAAATATAATTCATATATAACGCAGATATATTAATAAAATTATAAATTTCCGTTTTTAAGCGCCACAGAACGATTTTTTATCGTTTTTTAAGACTTATATCATAAACTTATGAAAAATCGTTTGTACGGGCTTTAGACGAAGCCGCATTTTTTATGAGGAAATTTTATGAAAAAACTGATTATATGGGATTTTGACGGCGTTATTGCCGATACGGAAAAATTGTGGCTTAAAAACCGGCAGATTTTGATGAAAGAAGCTTTAGGTATTGACTGGGACTGGGAAACCGTTAATCACTATTTACGCGGCACAGGAGATAAAACAAAAAGAGATGTGTTAAACAGTCTCGGTATTGAAACAAATGACGATTTTTGGGATAAAAGCATTGAAATGGATATGGAAACAATGCGTACAAAAGGCTTTGAATTAACCGACGGCATAGAAGATATATTCAAGATGAAAAATATTAAACAATGTATTGCCACCGGCGGGGTTAAAAGCAAAACAATGCACAAAATAGAAATTGCTGGTATCAGAAAATATTTTCCGGATAATCATGTCTTTACCGTTGATATGGTCGAACATGGCAAACCGGAACCGGATTTGTTTTTGTTGGCAGCGAAAGAAATGGGTGAAAAACCGGAAGATTGTGTTGTTATTGAAGATTCTATCGCCGGCTTAACAGCGGCACTCAAAGCCGGCTGCCTGCCGATTGCCTTTTTAGCTGGTGATTTGTCCGGAAACAACAACCACTTAATAAAAGTAAAAAATCTCGGGGTGCCATATATTACACACAATATGGAAGAAGTGAAAAAAATTATCGAAACGTTATTTTAAGCACTTAAATTATCGTCTTTTAACCAAACGGCATCCGTGAGTTTTTCTTTCAAAAAGGTTTCATGAGCCTCAAGTTCCTGTTCGGATAAAGAAAAAGAACGGGGTTCACGATACTCTTTATTTTCCATTTTATGTTCAGGGCGGATTTTGACATCATCTTCCGGGGTCAAACTCATGGTCGGTTCGGCACCGCCCAACAGCTCAAGGTAGACTTCTGCCAAAAGTTCGGCGTCAAGCAAAGCACCGTGTTTGGTACGTGCCGAATTATCAATATTAAAACGACGGCATAAAGCGTCCAAATTGTTCCGGGCACCCGGAAACTTATTACGAGCAATTTCCAAAGTATCAACAACCCTTTCCCAGGGGTAGGTCTTAAAACCCAAATGCTTGAATTCATAATTAATAAAATGAATATCAAAAGAGGCATTGTGCGCCACCAATATGCCGTCATCACCGACAAAATCAATAAAATCCGGCGCAACTTCGGATAATTTCGGATAATTTTTCAAAAATTCTTCCGTCAAACCATGGACTTTGACAACTTCTTCAGGGACATCACGCCCGGGATTGATATATTGATGATAAGTTCTGCCGGTTGGTAAATGATTTACCAATTCTACCGCCCCGATTTCAACCAGCTTATCGCCGTCTTCCGGTTTTAAACCGGTTGTTTCCGTATCAAATACTATTTCCCTTAACATGATTTTATCGCCTTTATCAATTCAATTAATTCCGCTTTAAGGCAGCCCAAAGATTTATCGGTATTTATAACATAGTCTGCCAGGCCGATACGAACGCTGTTTGACATCTGCACGTTTATGATATTGTTAAAATCAGCCTCGGAAATATTATCACGCGCCATAACCCGCTTTTTTTGTATGTCATGAGCGACATCAGCAACGATTATATCCGTACAATATTGATTCCACCCCATTTCAAACAAAAGCGCCACATCAACAAAAATAATATCACAAAAACGGCTGTTTTTATGAATGGTTTCCAAAAATTTACGCCTTAAAAACGGATGAGTCATTTTTTCGAGCTTGGCAAGTTCGGTACGATTGGCAAAAACATGGTTGCGTAAAATTCTTTTGTTAAACACGCCGTTTTGCCAGCAAAAAGGAAAAACCTCCTTTATTTTTTGCAAAAAATCAGGCTCATAATATAAATGCCGGCACCATTTGTCGACATCATACACGACAAACCCCAGTTTTCTTATGACGCCGGCTATTGTGGTTTTGCCGCAACCGATGGCGCCTGTTATGGCAACAACTTGCATTTTTATATTCCATTCAAAGCTTTAGACCGGTTATACACAGGGCACGCGCCGGGTTGTGCATAAACCGGGTTTGTTTTTTTCACCATACAATTTTATGCGCGCAATGTAAAAACATTTCCTAAAACTTATTAACATGTTCATAACTTTATAAGTAACCTGTGCGTTCGGTTGATAACTGAAATTATTAACAAGATGTTAAAATTTTCTAAGCAACTGAATCTGAAAATGATTAATAAATTATTAAGAAACTTATTAACAATGCTTTAACCTTTTTGATAAAACGGTGGATAAAAAATAATCCCCAGACGGCACAGGCTTATACAAACAACTAAAATATTTTTTTAAATTTAAATTTGGCAGGGCAGGTTGTGCATAAAAGCGGCTTAAATAGAGATTGACTTTTTTAACTTTCTTAGTATATATATAAATGTTGCGTTCGCAATTTTCAATTTTAATTTATCAATAAGGTTCACATGCATATTAAAGAATTAAAGGAAAAATCTCCGAAGGAGTTATTAACCTGGGCGGAAGATTTGGGTGTTGAAGACGCATCATCCATGCGGGTTCAGGATTTGATTTTTGCCATTATGAAAAAAATTGCCTCGGAAGACAATATCATTAACGGTGACGGGGTGATTGAAGTTTTGCAAGACGGTTTTGGGTTTTTGCGCTCACCGAAATCAAATTATCTGGCAAGCCCGGATGATATTTATGTTTCACCGGCACAGGTTAAAAAGTTCGGACTGCGCACCGGGGATACGGTGGAAGGCGAAATCCGGGCACCTAAAGACAATGAACGTTATTTTGCCTTAACCAAAATTAACACGATTAATTATGAAGATCCGGAAAAATCCAAGTTAAGGGTTAATTTTGACAACTTAACACCGTTGTATCCGACCGAAAAACTTAATTTTGACATTATTTGCGGGGAAAAAGATTATACCACGCGCGTTATTGATTTGATTGCCCCGCAGGGAAAAGGACAACGCGGACTGATTGTGGCGCCGCCGCGCACCGGTAAAACAGTTATGCTGCAAAATATTGCACATGCCATTGCGGTGAACCATCCGGAAGTTTATTTGATTGTGTTGTTGATTGACGAACGTCCGGAAGAAGTGACGGATATGACCCGTTCGGTCAAAGGTGAGGTGATTTCTTCAACCTTTGATGAACCGGCAACCCGCCATGTTCAAGTGGCCGAACTGGTAATTGAAAAAGCCAAACGTTTGGTGGAAACCAAAAAAGATGTGGTGATTTTGCTTGATTCCATCACCCGTCTGGGACGGGCTTATAACGCCGTGGTACCATCTTCAGGCAAGGTGTTGACCGGCGGTGTTGATGCCAATGCCTTGCAGCGTCCGAAACGCTTGCTTGGTGCAGCGCGTAATGTGGAAGAAGGCGGATCTCTGACGATTATTGCGACGGCGCTTATTGATACCGGTTCGCGGATGGATGAGGTTATTTTTGAAGAATTCAAAGGAACAGGTAATTCTGAAATCATTCTTGATCGCAAGCTGACCGATAAGCGTTTGTTCCCGACCATTGATATTACCCGTTCGGGAACACGTAAAGAAGAACTTTTGGTCGATAAAGCAACTCTTTCCAAAATGTGGGTTTTGCGTCGTGTGCTGATGCAAATGGGCTTGACCGACGGTATGGAATTTTTGCTTGATAAGCTTAAAACTTCCAAAGATAATCAGGACTTTTTCAATAATATGAACAGCTGATAATAAAACCCCGCCTGAAAAGGCGGGGTTTTTAATTATTATTCTTTATCTTTATTTTTATCTTTAGCCGGCGGATAATCAATAAGCTCAATTTTAATCCGCTTATCATAAAAGGCTGCCAGCTGTGCCAGATAGCCGCCGTTAATCTGGCCGCGGCCGCATATCAGATAATCCAATTGCCATTCCGGTATGCGAGAAAGCACTGATAAATCTTTTAACGGCATATCGTGTCTTTGGCGCAGTTCCCATAACAACTTCCGGGTTTCACGCCGGGTTAGTTTTAAGGCCGCACGCCTTTGTTCTTTACTAAGCATTATTCATAAGCTCCTTTCTTTTGTTCATAAATTAAAACAAAACCGCTTTGAAAATCAAAGCGGAGGAGCTAGTAAACTGCCAAAAGTCAGCCCTTCTTATTCGCGCCAAAGGCCTTATTTCGAAGACTCCCCCAAAGAAGGAGTTCTTTTGGTTTTGGTATTTACTAGACACCACCCTCAACACAAGGGCAGTGCTTATATTAAAGAAATTGCCGATTTTTGCAAGCATTTATTTTTTCTGTTAAATGCCGTTTTATTTAAATTAATCCCATTTTTTGGGCGGTGACGACGGCCTGTGTGCGGTTGTTGACTTTTAAAGAGCGGAGCAGGGCGTTGATGTGCAGCTTGACGGTGGCTTCGGAAACCCCCATTTCATAAGCAATCTGTTTATTGGATTTTCCCTGGGCAATAAGGTCTAAAACCTGTGACTGACGGTTGGTCAGGGTTTTTCCACGGTGGTTGCCGTTTAAAGGCATTTCGGCATTATTTTCAATCAGAGCCGGCGGAATATAAGTTCCGCCTTCCAAAATCAGTTTGAGGGCATTATGCATAATTTTGGGTTCCGAACGTTTGGGAATATAACCTTTTATGCCGCTTGCCAAAACTTTACGGATGCTCCTGACATCTTCCGAGGCGGAAATAACCACCATGTTAATTTCATTTGATTTTTGGCGAAGCTGTTCAATACCTTCTTCCCATTTCATATCCGGCATATCCAGATCAACGATAATCATATCAATATCGTTTTCCTGATCCAGAATTTTTAAGGCCTGGGAAAAAGTTGCCGCCTGCAGCAGTATTACATCAGGATCAATTTCTTCCAAACGCATGGCTAAACCGTCTCTGAATAATGCATGGTCGTCGGCAATTAAAATTTTCATTATAAACCCTCCTTTACTGATTAACAGCCGCTGTCTTAAAGCGCTGCGCCTGTCTGCAAATATAATCGTGTTTGCAGGCATTTAAAGTCCGGTTGGCTAAAAAATATAAATCGTCGTATTTTTTAGGGAAGTTCTTTTATTTTGGTTCAAGTTCAATGTATTCGACGCCGGCTTCCTTAAACATTTGCGCCGAATATTCCAGTTTGTCGCGCCAGGTTCCTTTGGGCGTATTTTCATCAATAATGATTTTGTTGGTTACCACCATTTTTATTCCGGCCTGAATGATGGCACGGGCACAATCGGTACAAGGGGCATGGGTGGCGTACATAATGCAGCCTTTCAAAGATGTTCCGGTTAAGCAGGCATTATATACGGCATTGCGTTCGGCGTGTTCAAAAAAATCATACTTTGTGGGGCGTTCCATGCGTTCGGGAATGTTGTCATCAACACCTCTGACCAGGCCGTTATATCCGGTGGCACGAATTTCACGGTCAGGGCCAACGACAACCGCGCCGGTTTTGGTGGAAGGATCTTTTGACCAGGAAGCAACTAAAAAAGCCATTTCCATAAACCGCCGGTGCCATTTTAAAGAAAACATTTCAAGCTCCTTAAAATTTGTTTTAATATCTCTGAAATCAAGTATATTAAAAAATATTGAAATGACAATAAAAATAATAAACTTATAACAGGTTGGGCTTGACAATCGCTTAAAAATAGAACAATTTATGTGCAGTGTTATTAGATAAATATTTAAGGAGAAAAAAATGAGTGCCATTATTGATATTCATGCACGTGAAATTTTAGACTCGCGCGGCAATCCGACGGTTGAGGCTGATGTTGTTTTACAAAGCGGCGCATTTGGCCGCGCTGCCGTTCCGTCCGGTGCTTCTACCGGTGTTCATGAAGCGGTTGAACTGCGTGACGGCGATAAAAAACGCTATATGGGCAAAGGGGTCGAAAAAGCTGTTAATAATGTTAATGACGTTATTTATGATGCTTTGGCCGGTTTGGAAGCTGAAGATCAAATCAGTATTGATCAAACGATGATTGATTTGGACGGCACAGAAAATAAAGGAAAACTCGGTGCTAATGCCATTTTGGCGGTTTCTCTGGCGGTTGCCAAGGCTCAGGCCGAAGAAGCCGGTTTGCCTCTTTATCGTTATCTGGGCGGTACAATGGCCCGGACTTTGCCGGTTCCGATGATGAATATTGTTAACGGCGGTCAGCATGCCGATAATCCGATTGATATTCAGGAATTTATGATTATGCCGGTTTCTGCATCTTCGGTTAAAGAAGCCGTTCGCATGGGTTCGGAAATTTTCCATACTTTGAAGAAAAATTTGAAAGCAGCCGGACATAACACCAATGTTGGTGATGAAGGCGGTTTTGCCCCGAATTTGAAGTCGGCTGAAGAAGCTTTGTCTTTTATTGTTAAATCTATTGAAGATGCCGGATATAAACCGGGTGATGATGTCGTTTTGGCCATTGATGCCGCTTCTTCCGAATTTTATAAAAACGGCAAGTATGAAATGGTTGGTGAAGGAAAATCTTATACTAATGCTCAAATGGTTGAGTTTTATAAAGATTTGTGTGCCCGTTTCCCGATTTTCTCTATTGAAGACGGTATGGCCGAAGATGATTGGGAAGGTTGGAAAATGCTGACCGATGCTTTGGGTGATAAAGTTCAGCTGGTCGGCGATGATTTGTTTGTGACGAATCCGAAACGTCTGGCAATGGGTATTGAAAAAGGTGTTGCCAATTCAATTTTGGTTAAAGTTAATCAGATCGGTTCTTTGACCGAAACTTTGAAAGCGGTTGATTTGGCACAACGCAACAAATATACCGCCGTGTTGTCGCACCGTTCGGGTGAAACCGAAGATACGACCATTGCCGATATTGCGGTTGCTACCAACTGCGGTCAGATTAAAACCGGTTCTATGTCCAGAACGGATCGTATGGCAAAGTACAACCAGTTAATCCGTATTGAGGAAGAATTGGGCGATATGGCTGTTTATGCCGGTAAATCAATTTTGAAAAAGTAAGTTTTAAAAATTGATTGTGAATTATCCGGAACAAGAATTTTGTTCCGGATAATTTTTTTTAATGAAAAATATAAAATTATCTGTTAAAATTATTTTGTTACATAAGAAGGAGATTTTTTATGAAATTGTTGTTTGCTTTATCTCTTTTTGTTTTTTGTTGGACTGTTCCTGTTTATGCCGAAGAAACAGCCGCAGATGATGAAGTGATGTCTTATGCGGAAAAAAGAAGACAGGCTAAACTAAGCAGGTTAAACGATGCCCAGATATTTGAACAACAAATGCTTGAACGTCGTGCTAAAAAAGCTAAAAGAAAAAAGACTAAAAGAATTTCAGGAACTTCCCGTTCATCTGGTGCTGTGGTGTCAACATCTTCTTCTAATAAAAATTCATCGCGGCGTACTTCTTCTAAAAAACGGGGAACCGGTTCATCAGGCGTTCCCTCGCTTGCGTCCGGCATGTTTGTGAAATAAAATGTGTCGTCCGGTGCATAAATCCGTATATATCTGGAAAAAGTGGTTGAGAAAAACGTAAGTTTCTTTATAATCATAAAAAATGCAGACCGGAATTGAAAATGAAAGATCCTAAATTTGTACATTTGCGGGTTCATACCGCTTATTCTTTGTCAGAAGGGGCTATTCAGGTTCCGGCACTTATCCATAAGCTTCATGAAAATAATATTCCGGCCGTTGCCGTTACGGATACCGGTAATATGTTTGGTGCCAAGGCTTTTTCGAAATATGCCGCAGAAGAAGGCATCAAGCCGATTTTAGGCTGTCAGTTTTATTTGCGAAATACGGATGCTGATGATTTATTGCGAACCAAAGGCCGGGAAGTTGAAAGAGACAAACTGGTCTTGCTGGTGATGAACGCAACCGGCTATGAAAATATTATGAAGCTGATGAAACGCTTTTATCTGGATAATACGGCTAACGGTGATGATCCTCAGTTAAAATACAGTGATTTGGAAGAATTAAACGAAGGTTTGATTGCTTTGAGCGCCGGCGTGGAAGGTCCTGTCGGCCGGTTGCTTTTGGAAAACCGCAATGAGGATGCCGAAAATCTGTTGCAAAAACTTTTACAAATATTCGGTAAAGACAATCGCTTTTATATGGAAATTGCACGTATCGGCCTGCCGTCCGAACAGCAAACCGAAAAACAATTTATTGATTTGGCTTATAAATATAATATACCGCTGGTCGCAACCAATGAAGTTTTCTTTTTTGATACGGATATGTATGAAGCACATGATGCTTTGATTTGTATTGCCGCCGGTGAATATCTGGCTAACGAAAACCGGAAAAGGTATTCACCGAACAATCGCTTCCGTTCGCAAGAAGAAATGGTGGAATTATTTAAAGATTTGCCGGAAGCGGTTATGAACACCGTTCAAATTGCCAAAAGATGTAATTTCCTGTCAGAAAAAGTTAAACCGCTTTTGCCGATTTTTGAATGTCCGGACGGAAAAACCCAAGATGAGTATATTACCGAAGAAGCTCATAAAGGGCTGGCCGAACGGATGAAAAAGCATGTTTATTTTGAAGGTATGACAGATGAACAAAAGAAAGAAATTGACAAGAAATATTATGACCGGCTGGAATATGAATTAAGTGTTATCAAAAGAATGGGATTTCCCGGATATTTTCTTATCGTTTCGGACTTTATCCGCTGGTCAAAAACCCATGGCGTGCCGGTCGGACCGGGCAGGGGATCGGGTGCCGGTTCTATTGTTGCCTGGTCGTTGAAAATTACCGAGCTTGATCCGATAAAACTTGATTTGCTGTTTGAGCGTTTTCTTAATCCGGATCGTGTCAATATGCCGGATTTTGACGTGGACTTTTGCCAGGAAAACCGGTTTAAAACAATTGAATATGTTCAGAATAAATATGGTTTTGACCATGTGGCACAAATTATTACTTATGGTAAGTTGCAGTCAAAACAGGTTATCCGTGATGTGGCGCGGGTTTTACAAATGACCTACTCTCAGGCTGACCGGATTTCAAAAATGATACCGAATCCGGTGCAGGGAAAAAACGTTTCTTTGCAGGAGGCTTTGGATACGGTTCCGGAATTGGAGGAAATGCGCCAAAAAGATCCGCAGGTTAACAAACTGTTTGATATTGCCATGAAGCTGGAAGGTTTGTATCGTCATTCCGGTGTGCATGCCGCCGGTGTGGTTATCGGCGACCGGCCGCTGGATTTGTTGGTACCGCTTTATAAAGATCCCAAAGCGGATATGCCGGTAACCCAGTATGATATGAAATATGTTGAAGAAACAGGTCTTATTAAATTTGACTTTTTAGGCTTAAAAACGCTGACGGTTATTAAAAAAGCCGTGGATTGGATTAAAAAAGTGCACGGGGTAGATTTGGATATTGATTCGGTGCCTTTGGATGATAAACCGACCTATGAACTGATGCAGCGGGGAGATACTGCTGCCGTGTTTCAATTTGAATCTTCCGGTATGAAAGATGTTCATAAACAAATCAAGCCCGACCGTTTTGAAGATTTAATCGCTATTGTTTCTCTTTACCGCCCGGGGCCGATGGACAATATTCCGACTTATATCAAACGGAAACACGGTGAAGAGGAAATTACCTATCTGCATCCTAGCTTGGCGCCGATTTTGGATGAAACATACGGCATTATGGTTTATCAGGAACAGGTTATGAATATTGCCCGGGCGCTGGGCGGTTATACAATGGGTGAAGCCGACAAGCTGCGTAAAGTCATGGGTAAAAAACAGCGGGAAGAAATTCCGAAACAACGGGAAAAATTTACCAAAGGGGCTATAGCCAACGGAATTGCCGAAGATGTTGCCAAAAGCATTTTTGACCAAATGGAAAAATTTGCATCTTACGGTTTTAACAAGTCCCATGCTGCGGCTTATTCCCTGATTTCATATCAAACGGCATATCTGAAGGCTCATTATCCGGTAGAATTTATGTGTGCGGTGATGGATTTGGATATGACCAATACCGATAAACTGGCATTTTTTACTGCAGAATGCAAATCCTCCGGTATTGAAATCGTAAAGCCGGATATTAACAAATCAAATGCTGATTTTAAAGTTGAAGACGGAAAAATCCGCTATGCACTGGGTGCTATTAAAGGTGTCGGCGAAGCTTATATGCAAGGTATTGTCAGTGAGCGGGAAAAAAACGGTCCGTTTAAGGATATGTCTGACTTTTGCCACCGGGTAGACTTTAAATATGTTAACCGTAAGCAGCTTGAAAATATTATTAAAGCAGGGGTTTTTGACTGTCTTGAAAATAATCGCGCAAAGTTATTTGAAAATATTGATACGATTATACGCAATGTCTATGCGGCAACCGAGGTTAAGACAAGCGAACAAAAATCGTTGTTCGGCGCTGAAGAACTTTCAACCAAGATTAAATTCAGGGAATTTCCGGAATGGCCGTATTTGGAAAGACTGCGTTATGAAGCAGAAGCCATCGGTTTTTATTTGTCGGCTCATCCGCTGGATATTTATGCCGAAAGTATGAAAAAACTCGGGGTTAAAACCTGTGTGGAAATGATGCAAAATATTAAAGCCGGCGACAGTATTAAAGCAAATATGGCGGCATGTGTTGAAAGTTTTCAGAAACGTTTAAGTAAATCGGGCAATAAATATGCTTTTGTCGGATTGTCTGATACGACAGGTTCGTTTGAAGCATTGCTTTTTTCCGAAGGCATTATTAAATATGAAGAAATATTAAATGCGGGAGTCCCCGTGTTGGTTAAGTTAACAATAGACAAACAAAATGAGGACGGGAACCCGCGAATCATGATAAATTCAGTTAAAACTTTGGATGAAGCTATTGCCGAACAAGCCAAAGGTCTTATTATCAGCGTAACGGATGTCAATGCGGTTATGGCTATAAGCGATATTTTGAAACACGACAGGCAAGGTTCAAATAAAATATATATCGTTCCGGAAGTTGATGAATGGGATGTACGGATTGAGCTAAACGGCGGCTATGCCTTTTATGATATCAATATGATAGGAAAACTCCGGGCAATTTCAGGAGTTTCAAGTGTTAAGGAGATATAATATGTTTAAGCAGAAAAGCGATGGCATAAATAAATATTCCGTATGGAAATCAATTATTATTCCACTATGGGGAATTTCCGATAATATCGAAAAGTTTTTGTTGAGCGGTTGTCTTTTTGCTGCGATTTTGACTTTATTGTCTTTTGTTTTTGATCAAACGTATTTATGCATGTTTAATCCGGAAATGGCAAAATATCTGCCATGTACCGATCAAGGTTATTTATATGTTCCTTACCTTATTTTAAAACTGATCGTTTTGGCAGTTTTTATAACAATTTGGTTTGATTGGACTTATGGGAAAAAGGTTATTGATGAAAAGTATATTATTCATGGCGGAAAAACTTTTTTGCGGAATTTTGTTTTGTTGATGATTTTTATTATTTTGAACTTAATTCCGGTTGTTTCCGGTTTTTTACTGTTGCTTAGAGTACCGAATCCGGTTTGGCAGGTTGAATTGTTGTATTTTACGTTTGTCGGGCTTGGTTTTGTGGTTCCCTTTGTTTTAATGCGTTTTTATGCTTTATTTGCCGTTTTATTAAACGGGGAAGGGTGGAAAAAATTTGGTTTAATCTGGCATAATACTTCCGGGAATGGGTTTAAAATTATTTTTTCCTCGGCCCTTTTGTTTGCGCTGATATTGATTTTATTGTTGAGTGTTAATGCAACGTTTCAGACATCAAGCACATATCCGCCGCAATTATACAATTTTTTTGCAGAATTTGTTTTTAACCTTATAACATTGTTAATGGTCGTTTTGATAATTAATTTTATGCAAGTGCAAAAAAATCAGATTTTGCAAGAGGAATAAAGTTTGAATGTTAAAAAAATCCCGGGATTTTGCCGGGATTTTTTTCAAGGGTTAACCGTCAGGTTTGAGAGTGCTGTTAAATTTTTCTATCCTTTTGTAAGAATAGCAAGAGCACTTTTCGTTTTCCAGTTCTCTTCCGCAATAAGGGCAGCATTCTTTGCCCTTAATGTTTTGCCTGGTCGGGAATTTTCCTTCATAAGGAATAAAAATATAAGCCGGCCGTCCGTCTAATACCTTAATCTCTTTGAGACTTCTCGGTATTTTAGATATATCTATGTACATATATAAAAAATTAATAATGTTTTTATAATAAAATTTACAAAATGCATTGTAAAGCTTTTGAAAAACAAGTAAAGATTTATATGGTATAAAACACAGATTTTTATAAAAAATGAATTTTGGTATTGTATTTCTTTGAAAAATTGGTAATCTGTGTGCGGTTTGAATTAAATTTTTTACAGGACGCCAAAGATGTTGGATATTAAATTTATTATTGAACATGTTGATGAAATCAAAGAAGGATTACAAAAAAAAGGCTATTCAAAAGAAGATTTGGATATAGATGCTTTAATTGCTCTGTATAAAGATATTACCAAATTAAAAACATCGTCACAGGCGTTAGCGGAAGAAAAAAATAAGTTAAGCAATTCCATAAAATCGGCAAGCGCAGATGAACGGCCGGCTATTATTGCCAAAAGTAAAGCCCTTGGCGAAGAACTCAAAGCAGAGCTGGATAAACTTAATGCCGAACAGGAAAAGTTTAGCCTTTTAGAATTTAAAATGCCCAACATGCCGTCACCGGAAAGTCCGGTCGGACCAGATGACAGTGGCAATGTTGTCCGTCGTCAAGTCGGTGAAATTCCGCATTTTGATTTTAAACCACGTGATCATGTTGAATTGATGGAATTAAATGACTGGTCGGAAATGGAGCGGATTGCCAAGGTTTCAGGCTCAAGAACGTATGCCATTAAAAATGATTTGGCCAAATTGGAACTGGCTATGCATATGATGGTGTTGGATAAACTGCGTGCGCATGGGTTTACGGTAATTACCGTTCCGTCCATTTCTAAAGAAAAACCATTATACGGTCAGGGATATTTGCCATTTTCCCGGGATGAAATTTATTATATGCCGGAAGATGATATTTATTTATCGGGGACGGCAGAACTGATTTTAAACTCACTTAAGGCCGATGAAATTCTGCAGGAAAACGAGCTGCCTATTTTATATGCCGGTTTTTCACCGTGTTTTCGCCGGGAAGCCGGGGCTGCCGGAAAAGACACGCGCGGATTGGTGCGGGTCCACCAATTTATGAAGACCGAACAGTTTGTTATTTGCAAAAATGATATTGCTGAAAGTGAAAAGTGGCATCAGAAGCTTTTGGCAATTTCAGAAGAGGTGCTGCAGGATTTGGAACTTCCTTACCAGGTTTTGGAAGTATGCACCGGTGATATGGGCGCGCCGAAATATCGTCAGTATGATTTGGAAGCATGGGTTCCAAGTCAAAACTGCTACCGGGAAACACACTCCTGTTCTAATATTACGGATTGGCAGGCAAGGAGAACAAATCTGCGTTATCGGGATAATGCCGACGGCAAAGTTAAATTTGTTCATACTCTAAATAATACCGGTATTGCCACGCCGCGTGCTTTGGTACCGTTTATTGAAAATCATCAAAATGCTGACGGTTCGGTTAATATTCCGGTTAAATTACAGCCTTATATGGGCGGCAAAAAAATTATCGGCAAGAACTTTTAGTTTCCAAACCGCTCTTTTAGGTATTCTTGAATTAGAGTGCTGAAAGATTATTTATGGATTGTTGATGATGTTTGTAAAGGAAAGGGGAATATGCCGGATAAAAATTTAAGCATCAATGGTCTGAAAGCTGCCGTTTTTGACTGGGATAATACTTTAGCGGAAAGCCGGAGTACTTTGGTTTATGCCATTAATCAAATTTTACCGCAATATGGATTGGAAGATTGGGAAACCGTTAAATCTAAAAGAGACAATAATCTGTCTTTTAAAGATAATTTTCCCCGTATTTTCGGAGATAAAGCCGAAGAGGCTTATGAAAAGTATAAAAAAATTTATTTGCAAAATGTCGGTCGGATGATTACGGCTTTTCCCAAAACGCATGAAGTGTTGTCGTTTTTTAAACAAAGACAAATTGCCGTTATGGTTATGAGCAACAAAGACAGAGTGTTGCTGAATTATGAGCTTCCTTTGTTGTTTAAGCCTGAAATATTTGATAATGTGGTCTGTGGGCATGAGGCAAAAGAAGACAAGCCTTTCGGCGGTCATTTGACATGGACGGTAAAAGATATCTTAAGAGCTGATGAAATAACGCCGGCAACGGTATGGGTTATCGGTGACAGCCCGCAGGACAGCGCCTGCGCTTTGAATGCCGGAGCCCGTCCTATTCGTATCGGCAAATCTATTTGGGGTGATGAGGAACAACAATCGGCCGATATCTGTTTTTTTGACTCCTTTGTGGATTTTTATCAGAGTCTGCTTTTATCAAATCCAAAATAGGTTACACTAAAACAACATTGCTTGTTTGAGGTGTGACAGATATGGCTTTAAATAATAACCGGGAACAATATTGGAAAATTTTTAGAAGAGCGGTGGTTGCCGTTTTTCTTTTAATTGTTGTTATGGTTAATATTACTGAATTTAAACGGCTGATTTCTTCTAATCCGCAAAAAATAACGGAATATCGTTTGCCGGAAGATATTTATGCCGAATTGAGAAATCCGGTATTATCGGTTACGTATTATACGGTTCCGGAAGGACTGCCAAAAATTGTCGTTTTGCCTTATAGATATTTAAATGGATTTTTGCAGAATTTAAAAAAAGTTTTTAGAGAAAAACAAATTCAAAATATTGTTGTCGGAATTCAGACAAATCAAAATGTGGCAAAGGCAGATTTAGATAAAAATTTATTTGAAAATATACCACTGAATGTTTTTTCCTATCAGGAAATACAAGAATCAAAAGTAAATGAATTGATTTCTTACCTTAAAACAGACGGAAGTTTTCTGATTTTGGCGGAGGATTTTGATGATAGCGATTTGTCCGGTGCTTTAAATATGGCGCAAAAAGCAGCTCTTAATTTGAATTTACGGCCGATGACCAGAAATTTATTAAGAAAAAAGACTGTTTTACCAGAAGAAAAAAAAGATTTTTCAAAGCCCTTAACGATAGAACAGCAGTATTTGAATTTAAAAACTTTCGTAAAAGATTATCAGGATTTATTACAAAATTTTATTAAGACAATATTGAACAATCAGCCAAATAAAATAATTTTTTCAGAAAAGACAAAACATTTTTGGGATAAAGCCGCTGTTTATGTTCTGGCATTTCAGAAAAAAGAAAATCAGTTTCAGGAATATGGTTCGACATTATTTGAAAATTCTGTCATGCAAGGAATATCTTCCGGTATTTTGCAAGCAAGAAAAGAAATGCCGCGGGCTGAAATAAGAGTTTTTCTTTTGACCGGGAAGATTTTAAAGAATTATGCAGACGAAAAGGATTTTGAAAAAGATTTGCAAGAAGGCGACGGCGTGCTTTTGATTGACGGAAAAAGAAAAGGCCTGATGCTTCCTTATTTTTGGGGTCAATATCCGGATAAGAAAGAATTTATTAATCAATTAAAATTAAAATCTGGTATAAGTCCGGATTATTGGTCAGAAAAAACAGATATTTATTATTTTAAAGCCGTGGAGATACCTTATCATGAAGATTGACGGATATGAATTAAGTTTCAGTGAAGAACAGCTTGATTTTATTTTAAAAGAAAAGATGCGTACAGTTGAGCTGATTTCCAAAGATTTTGAAGGTTATCAAAATCTACCGGACGGCGATAAAAAGGCTATTGAGCATCTGGTTAATGCTGCCAATATGATTAATGATGTGGCATTAGAACAAGATCATCCTTTAAATTTGCGCTTAAAAGAAGGATTGGAAAGAGCTTCTTTAAGAAGTTCCCATGCAGAAAAAGCTTTGGAGCTTTTTAACAGTTTAAATGGTGTTATCGGTTTTAACGGAATAGATAAAGAACCGGTGAGGATTTTCAAAGAAGCACGCTTGCTGCCCGGAAAGAACTTTTACCCGGATGATTTGTCTGTAGAAGAATTTCACCGTATTCTTATTTTGATGGGGCAGCGAGGAGAAATTGACGAAATACGGAAGATTTTATCAGCCAGAACGATGGTGCGCCGCAATGGCGATGTGTTAAAAGCCATAGACTATACAGAATATTTTTCCAAACAATTTTCTGATATTGCCAATGAACTGGAGGCGGCAGCCTATTATTGCACAGAACCGGAATTTAAAGATTATCTCGGCTGGCAGGTTCAGGCGTTGTTGCAGAATAATCCGGATATGGATATGCTGGCAGACAAGCATTGGGCAAAGTTGCAAAATACTAATCTGGAATTTACGATTTCACGGGAAAATTACGAAGATGAAATAACTGGGACGGTTTTTGATAATCCTGAAATCATAAAAATGCTCGGAAAACATAATATTCATGTTGTGGCCAAAGATACTTTGGGATGCCGGGTTGGAATTGTTAACCGGGCAGAAACGGAAAAAATTTTAATGTCGAAAAAAATGCTTCCATATTTTGCCAAGTGGATGCCTTACAGCGAGCAATATACACAGGATAATGTTGATGAAGAGAATCTGCGTCAAAGCATGGTAGATGTTGATTTAATTGCTTTAACAGGCGATTATGCCATGTGCCGCGGTGGAATTACGGCAGCACAAAATTTGCCGAACAATGACAAAACAGCCGTACAAACAGGCGGGGGGCGTCGAAATGTTTATCACCGTCAGGTTCGTTTCAGCCGGGATGAAGAACGGGATAAAAAGCTTTTAGATAAACTGGTTGATCCTGCTTTACATTCATATATCGATAAATCAAAAGTCATTGTTTTTGTTATCGGTCATGAAAATGGCCACTCTCTTGGTCCGGGAAGTGTTTATCAAAATTCACTCGGTATGTATAAGCATATTATAGAGGAACATAAAGCCAACGTTGTTTCAATAGCTTCTGTTGCGGAAGTTGCCAAGAAAGGTGCTGATTTTGATAAGGAAACACTTCGGAAAATTTATGCCTCATGGATTGTCGGAAATTTATTTTTGAGAGCTAAACCTATTTTATCTCAGCCCCACCGGGTTGCAGATTTGATGGAATTTAATTATTTGTTGGAAAGCAAGGCTATTTGGTTTGATGACCGGAAAAAACTTCATATTGATTTTGACATTATCAGTATGACAATGTATAAACTGCTGGAAGAGACTATCCGGGTACAACTTTCAAAGTCTGTAGAAGTTGCCAGTGAATTTATTAACCGCTGGGCGACATGGGGCGAATGGTCGCGCTATATTGCCGAAGTGCAACAGGAACTAGGCGTTAAGCCTTATATAAAAATAATAACTGAATTTTAAATCAGTTAAATTTGTAAAGGGGAAAAGAAATGTTTGGCAATCTGGTTTACGGTAAATTTTCTTTAAAAGAAACTTTTTGGAAATTCGGTGTTATCGGAATTTTTTTCTGCTCTGTTATTACAAAAATTTTTAAATCATTTCTATTGCAAAAATTAAACGGTGTTACAATCAGTTATTACTATACACACTATTTTTCACCGCTTAAGATGGATAATATGATTTTATTTTTGACAATTGGATATTTTGTATGTCTGCTGGCTTTGATTCTTTATTCCATCATGGTGTTGTTCGGTATTTGGCGGAGTTCGGCTGAATATGATAAAAGTATATGGATGCGGCATATTGCCAGACTTATGACACTTGTGATTATATATGCCGGTTTAAATTTTGTATTATAAGGTAAAAAATATGAAAAAATTTATATTGTTTTTTTTGTTGTTTTTAAACGGCTGTGTTGTTGCCGGTGATTTTCCCGAAAACCGTAACCGGTTGCATAATCTTGGTAAAGACGAAGCGTATTGTGAAAAAAATCCCGATCGTTGTATTAAGGGTGTTCCCTGGTAATTGAAGTTAATAAAAATACCCCGGTATTTTTTATACCGGGGTATTAATGGTTTATTTTAACGTGCTTGTTTGGCTTTTTTCCTGTCATATAAAAATTTAATCACACCCAAAGGAATGGATAAGGCATAAATGCCCGTCATAATGCCCAGAGTAAGCCACGGCTGGGTTATCATGAAATGAATAAACAATACGACAAACAGCATTAAGGGCAGCATCATATATGTTTGTACTTTAAGCTTTTTTAATGAAATTGTCGGTATGCGGCTGACCATTAAAAAAGCAATAATAAACATCAGGATACCGCAAAAAGCATTAGATTGCAGGACATCTGCAGCTTGTGGAAAATGAAAGCAGATAAGTATCGGCATTATGGCCAAAGCTGCGGCAGCCGGTGCCGGAACACCTACAAAATAATGTGACCAGTATTCCGGTTGATCATCGGCTTCCAGCATAGTGTTAAAACGAGCCAGGCGCATAGCCATACCCATGGCAAAAAGCAAACAGAAAAACCAACCGAACTTTGGCAAATCAAATAATGTCCATTGGTATATCAGAATTGCCGGAGCAACACCGAAACTGACAAAATCCGAAAGAGAATCGAGTTCGGCTCCGAATTTGGAAGAAGCTTTTAAAAAGCGGGCGACTCGTCCGTCCAAACCATCAAAAAGAGCTGCCAGAAAAATACACAGAACGGCTTTAACCCAGTCGTCTGATATAGCGTAACGAATTGATGTGACGCCGGAGCAAAGAGCCATCATGGTTAACATATTCGGCACTAATTTACGGAAAGGAACTTCTTTGAATTTTTGTTTGGACATAAGTATCCGGTTATTGATGTTTTTCATTTTATGAATGTTCCTCATTTGACGGCTCCTTCGACCCGCGGGGCATCAGATTTAAGATTTGCCAGAATGGTTTCACCGGCAATCATGGTCTGTCCGACGCAAACCTGAGGTTCAATATCGGTCGGCAAATATACGTCTAAACGGGAACCGAAACGGATATGTCCGAATCTTTCGCCGGCTTGATATTGTTGGCCGTCTTTGGCATAACAAATAATACGGCGGGCAACCAGGCCGGCAATTTGAACAAAAGCAATTTCTTTGCCGCAGTCTGTGCGCATGGCAAGCATCTGGCGTTCATTGTCTTTACTTGCCTTATCAAGCGTTGCATTAAAAAACTTTCCTTTGATGTAAGCTTTGCGGATAATTTTTCCGGAAGCCGGCGCACGATTGACATGAACATTGAAAACGCTCATAAAAATACTGATACGGTTAAACGTTTTGTTGTTCAGGCCAAGCTCTTCCGGTCCGGCAACACGGGTAATCATTTGAACCGTACCGTCTGCCGGCGAAACGACAACATCTTTGATTTGCGGCGTAATACGATCCGGGTCGCGAAAAAAGTAATAGCACCAAACAGTCAAAATCAGTCCGATAACCCCCAGCGGAAGCCAGATGATTGCCAACAACGCTGTTGCTGCCGCAAAAATACTGATGAAACGCCATCCGTCATTATTGATGTTTGGAAAAATATATTTTTGGATGGAAAGATTAATGTTTTGCATAAAATGAACCTTTCAAATAAAAATGCCGAAACGCTGTTTCTGACGCATTTTGTTAATATAATATGTTTTTTGGAAAAATTCCGATATCAGAAAAGCATAATTTTATAAAAAAAACAAGTTTTATGTTGCATTTATAAAATTATATGGTTATAAACATCGTTATAAAATTTATGCGCTTGTGGCGGAACAGGTAGACGCTGCAGACTTAAAATCTGTTGGAGGCAACTCCGTGCCGGTTCGATTCCGGCCTAGCGCACCAATAAAAAATCTCCCTTGAAAGAGGGGGATTTTTTATTGGTGCAATATAAGACAGATCGAAGCGGCACGAGTGCCGGTTTGGAATCGCAATCATCAGGCGGGCGTGAGAACGCCGGTCGCTTTGGAAAAGCGAGATGATGAGATCGGCGGAGCCAAGCCGGCCTAGCGCACCATTAAAGAAAAATCCTTTTTTGAGGAGCTTTTAATAAATTAAAATACCTATTCCGGCGCTTAAGGCTAAAAGGTAAACAGAATTGATTTTATATTTGCGCAGCAAAAACAGAGATACGATAGCAATTATTAATGCCCAGACATCAAATTTTGATAAATCTGTAGAAAGCTCATTGTGGCCGGTTATAGCCAGTAACAGAATTCCGGCACCGGCCGAGCCTATAAGGCCGGTAGCTACGGATTTTAACCCTTGTAAAACAGACATTATTATTTGGTTGCTGCGGTGGCAGCAAAAAAAGACATAACAGCTTAAAGAAATGGCGAATCCGGAAATGGTGCAGCTAATTGTGGCAATAACGGCGCCGATAAAGCCACCGATTTTTAAACCGACAAAGCTTGAGGAATTGATTGCCAACGGCCCCGGGGTTAGTTGTGAAATCGTGATGATGTCGGTGTATTCTTTAAGCGTCAGCCAGTGATACTGGTTGACAAGCAAATCTTCAATTAAAGTTATGATGGCATATCCGCCGCCAATACTGAAAGTGCCGATTTTGAAAAAATTTATGGCTAAATCAAGTAAAGTATCAAACATCTTACTTTTTATCCTTTTTTAAGAACCGGAATACGGCGGTATAGATAAATAAAGATATTATTATTAACAAAATAGCATTGATGTTAAATAGAAAAGCTGCAGAAAAAATAAGCGCGGCCATAATCAATCCGAACCGGTCTTTGTTTTTAGCCACATTCTTTATCATGTCATATACAACATCGATGATGATGGCGGCAATTGCGGCTAACATACCTTTGAAGGCGGCATTCAAATAGTGGTTTTGAATAAACTGTTCATAACATGAAGCTATTGCCGATATGATTAATAGTGGTGGCAGTATGGCGGCAATACAACTGATGACGGCTCCCGGAATACCGGCAATTTTGTATCCGGTAATAGCTGCCAGATTGATGGCTATGGCTCCCGGAGCCGATTGGGCAACAGCAGACATTTCCATTAAGTCATCAAAAGAAAAAGCTTGTTTTTTATCAATAAACTGTTTTTTTATCAGCGGAATTATCATATATCCGCCGCCAACGGCCAGACAACTTATGATAATATTGGCCTTAAACAACCAAAACAACCGATAAAAGATATTTGTATTTTGCATAGGATTATCCTTTGGGTGTTTTTTACAACGCTGTTTACAATGTATCAAGCATTATTTCTTGAAATTAAAATAAAAAAATATACAATCATGTTGTTTTTTTATTTTTATGTTTATTATGAAAAAAAATTTTTATTTATTTCGACATGGTGAAACAGATTTTAACCGCCGTGGCATCATACAAGGACGGAAGTTGGATGTCGGCTTAAATGATATCGGAAGACGGCAAGCAGAAAAGTTGGCTGAAACTACCGAAATTGCCGATGCTGAAGTTATTTACAGCAGTCCGCTGAAAAGAGCCTTGGAAACAACGAATATTATTGCTGAAAGGTTGAAGATTCCGATTGTGATCATGGAAGATTTAACAGAAGGCGATTTGGGAATTGCCGAAGGTGTTTGTTTTGACGATGTATACCGTTATTGGCCGGAAATTATGAAAAACTGGTGTTCTCCTGAAAGTATGGATATCGGTTTTCCGGGCGGGGAAACAAAACGCCAGATTTTAGCAAGAATGCAAAGAATCGTGAGAGTTCTTTTGGCTGCCAAAGAAACAAACATTGCCATATCTTCTCATAGTTCAGTATTAAGGTTGTTTTTGGTATCTGTTGGTGGTGATGGCAGAAAATTGCCGAATGCCAAACTTGTTCATTTGGTGTGGCACGACGGAATTTGGAAAATTCTTTGAAAAGTATGGCGGGGTTTTTTTAGGCTTTAACCTTAAAAAACCCCGTTAAATTAATCAAAAATACGCAAGCGTTCTTCTATCGGTAAAAAGGTTTTATCGCCTGCCGGGGCAGTCATACTACCGAAAGGCATTTGGGCAATCAGTTTCCAACTTTGCGGCAAGTTCCATGTTTTTTTTACCTCATCATCAATCAGCGGATTGTAATGCTGCAGGCTGGCGCCGATATTTTGTTCGGCAAGCATTGTCCAGATGACAAACTGTAACATGCCGTTTGCCTGTTGGCCCCAAACCGGAAAATTTTCTTTATATAAAGGAAAGTCCTGTTGAAGTTTTTGTATGGTTTTTTCTTCTTCAAAATAAAGAATTGTTCCGTATGCGGCGGCAAAAGAATTTATTTTTGCTTCGGTCGGCGCAAATTTTTCGGCCGGTATACTTCTTTTCAAAGTTTCTTTAACGATGTTCCATAATTTTTGATGATTGTCTTTTAGCAGCAAAACGACTCGGGCAGATTGGGAATTAAAAGCACTGGGGGTGTTTTTTAAGGCTTCTGCAATTTCCTTTACCAGTTCAGAGTTGTTTATTGGCAATTTTTTGCCAAGATTATAGAAAGAACGGCGTTTTAAAATTGATTTTAAAAAAGCATTTTCCATATTTTTCTCCTTGAAAATAAAATAAGCTTAATGGGTTAATTTTCAATAAAAATAAATAATATATTTTGTGTTGATTGCCAAAAAAACAAAGAGGTTTTTAAGTTTTTTCAAAAAAAAATCATAAAAATTATTGACAAAATTAACTAAAGAGAGTACTTTGTAATCAGTTTTCTATTATTAATTCTTAATTTTTATTTTATATGAAGACAAAAACATACACTTTGGCAAACGGCGTTACAGTCGTTTCGAACAGCAGAGAGGGAGATGGATTTACTGTTGCAGTAACGGTAAAGGTTGGACACATCAACGAACCGAAGTTGGGCATAGCATCAGTTTACGAAAAAATACTGATGCTCCAGAATCCGAATGTGCAAACTGTTTACGGCGGAACGATTACATCGTATCTGACCGGCGGTACGACAAAAGAGGAAGCCTTCCAGAAACTCGGAGAGTTGGCGAATCTGATAAACAATCCGGTTTTGTCACCGGAATTGCTAAATGAGGCGGTAACGGATATTATCCGTCACACCCGTGACAGAAATGTTCTGCCGCGCCGCCAGTTGAAATTGTTGTATAAGCATACGGCATTCAACGGGCATCAGATTTGGGATACGGAAGCGTACATCCAGTCGCTTCTAAGTATTTCGATTGAGGATTTGCAAAATCTGCATGATACTTATTACACCGGCAAGAATCTGGTGGTAAGTTTCAGCGGCAGGGCGAAAGAAGATGTTGTTCTTGCACAGATCCGCCAGATTTTTGAAAGTGTGCCGGCCGGTGAGGAACAAAAAGCAGGTCTTCCTGTATATACGGGAGGGTATGCCGTTCTTCAAGGTTCGGAACCTGCTTTCAACCGCGTGTTGATCGGTTGGGATGTGACGACACTTTCCAATGTGGCTGAAGCTAATGTACTGATGTCGATGCTTTCCGGAAGGCTTGACAGGTCTTTTGTGGATTCCGGAATCGATGCGACGACGGAAGTCAAAATTGCCGGGTATTATGGCTGCAGGACATTGCGGGTTGCCGCCGAATGTGCCGCAAATTTCGAGATGAACCGTTTGTTGGATGTCATTTGCCGGAATATCAGCCGGTTAAAGAATGAGCTGGCATCTGAGCGCCGGATGGAAGCGTCGAGAAATGTGGCTATGACAGAAAAGCTGTTCAAATTCGGTGATCC
This sequence comes from uncultured Alphaproteobacteria bacterium, assembly GCA_944391705.1. GTDB lineage: Bacteria > Pseudomonadota > Alphaproteobacteria > RF32 > CAG-239 > CAAFZY01. The sequence continues at coordinate 66,052 of CALXUN010000001.1, read as the reverse complement.
GGAAGCTGCCGCCGTTGAGGTTGCTTGGCAAATCTTAAGGCATGGCGAAATGTATGATGTCGCCGATCGTATCACCGCTACATGGCAGGTATCGGCTCGGGATGTTCAGGACATCGCCAGAGAAATTTTCTCAAAGCCTTTTACTTGCGTACTGTATGGTCGTGAACCATATTATGGTAAGGAAGAGCTGGAAGAGAAAATGAAGTAAGAAATTCTCTTTAATGCATAGTGTGTTTAAAAGGGTTCGCTGTGAAGCGCGCCCTTTTTTGTTTGTTAAAGCTTTTATGTATCATAGAGCGATGATGTATGATGCGGCTGACGCTTGGATATTATGACTTCAAAATACTGAGTGTTTTGGATTAGACATCCATAAAAATATCTAAGCCTTGTTTTTATGGACCCCTGGTATTCGCCGACGTTGTCGGCTCATAGGGTGACAGGGAGATGGACTGATAGGTCTGTCTCGCAAGCGGTGACGGTGCGAATGGTACAGCCCCGAAAAGAATCTTTAAAGTTGAAAAAAAACACATTTACAATGAATCGTAAAGCGCCTGAATGGCGGTATAATGAAAAAACCGGCGAATTTGAATATGCCGATGAAAGTATGCGTAAACTTCATTATTTAAGAGGCAAATTGCGTCATTGTGACCCATTGGAAAACAAACAAAATTATATAAAACAAGGGTTGGAAGATGTTGGTCTTTCCGGTAATATGGGAAAAACAGGAGATAGCAAAACCGGAGAAATCACAGAAAAACACAAAAAAACGTCTGACAGTCAAATTGAAGATGCTAAAGAAGTAATGTTACGAAACAAATTAGAGAAAGGGGCTAAAAGATAAATTGTATTCTCCCTCATCATTTTAAGCAAAACCCCCGCTTATGGCAGGGGCTTTCCTTAAAATGGCGGATAGAGTGAGATTACTCCGCTTAAGCTCCGTTCACGGCGCTCATCGGCTTTGTCTAAGCCGACCGGCGTTCTATCGCCCGCCTTTCGCTGGTAGTCGAACTCACTCATTCCGTGAGTTCGAACTCTACTCTCCCTCATCATTTTAAGCAAAACCCCCGCTTTCGCAGGGGCTTTCCTTAAAATGGCGGATAGAGTGAGATTCGAACTCACGGTACCCTTTAGGGGTACACACGATTTCCAATCGTGCGCCTTCGACCACTCGGCCATCTATCCATGCCCCTCTTTCTATATTCTTTTTTTTTATTTCGCAAGTGTTTTTTTAATCTTTTTTATCAGGATAACCGATTAACTGATGAATGATGACGAATTCATCTTCTCTTAGGCCTAAGGCACGGTGAAGTTTTTCTTTATCGATAAAGCCGCGGACAACCGTCCCTAACCCTTTTTCCGTGGCATATAAGTAAACATTCTGATAAGCCGAACCGGCGTGCAGGGGTGAATAATCCGGGTTGCTTCCGGTATATACCAGATTAAGCGAACCGCTTTGTACATAATCCTGCCGGGCAAGACAGGGCAGGGCATTTTCATTTGAAATTTTATTTAAAGTATGATTTTCACCGTCATAAAGCCAGATACCTTTTTCATTAAGCATAAAAATTTTAAGATTCTTTTCATTTAAAGCGGTCGGAATTGTACGGGTTCCTTTTTTGTTTTTACCGAAAGCAGCCCATAAAATATTGCTGATATCCTGTTCATCCAAGCGTTTGCTGCAATATTCCTTGGTGGAAACCCGGTTGTTTATGATTTGCAGCAGCGAATCCGAAATATGCGGATTGGGCAGGCGGACAGGTGCTTTGGAAAGTTCTTTTTCAAACGGCATTTTATTCTCCTGGTTGGAAAAATCCTTAAATCGTTTTAATTTTAAATCCGGGGAATAAAATTATCAAACTTTGATTTTAAAGTATTCACGGTATTTTTAAGATAATATTTTATGCCGAAACCGGAAAAATCATCCACTGCTGCCAAATGTTTTTTTATCATCCCGGTATCATAACCGCTTTTTTTACGGATACGCCCGTCGATGTTAAAAACCGGCTCCTTGAGGTGAAATTCCGGTTCTTTTAAGGATTTTATCCGGATAAAAGGCATTTTTTTGGTTTCCAGCAAATGCAGCGGATAGGCCAATATATCATCTTTTTTGTAATTTTTGATGTAACTGTTGCCGACAAAACCCAGTTCGGTTAAAAACGGGGTTAAAACCGTTTCATAAGTTTTGCGGTTAAAGCCCGGGGTAATGTTTTTCCAGAATTCCTGAAATTTGATATTTTTCAGAATATCGTTGTTGAAAACCATAAAATAGCTGTCCAGATGATAATTGCTATGATAGTTTTCGGTCAGGCCCCAGAAATCATAACCGCGGAGTTCCATATAATCAAAAATATCCTGCATGCTGGTCATCGGGCCGTAAATGCTGTCATTGCAGATAATCATTTCATCATATTGCCCGATTTTGTTCCAGCCGATATAATGGATTAAATATTGCCAGGAGCCGAAATCATGTCCCTGGTGCGGTGCGGATTCCGCATATTCGGTATAAGGGCGGATTTTACCCAGTTCTGCTGCCGGCATTTCGCCGTCGGCAAAATAATAAACATCGCTGATTTTGGAAAGCTCTTGAACTAAAAAGACGACGTAATCTTCAATGGTGTTATTTTTATCATATCCGGCTAACAGACAAATTCGTTTTTCCATGACAATTCTCCAAAATTTTTTAATGTATATATTCCTGTAATTTGAAATTTAAATATCCGGATTTAAAAACGCTTGCAAAAATGGGGAATTTCTTTAATATAGGCACTGCCGTCGCTTGATGGTGGTGTCTCAAAAACATCTTCGATCAAAAACTCCTTCTTTGGGGGAGTCCCGGAAATAAGGCCTTTGGCACGAATAACGGGGACTGTGATCGACAGTTTTTGAGCTCCTCCGCTTTGATTTTCAAAGCGGTTTTGTTTTTAATATTAACAAAAGAAAGGAGCTTATGAATATGCTTAATAAACAACAAAGACGCGCGGCCTTAAGATTAACCCGGCGAGAAACCCGAAAGCTGTTATGGGAATTACGTCAAAGTCATGATATATCATTGGAAGACTTATCGGTACTTTCCCGTATACCGGAATGGCAATTGGATTATCTGATATGCGGCAGCGGCCAGATTAACGGTAATTATCTGACGCAGCTGGCGGCGTTTTTTGACAAGCGGGTTAAAATCGATTTGATTGATTATTTACCGGCCAAGGATAAGGATAAAAATAAGGATAAAGAATAATAATTAAAAACCCCGCCTTTTCAGGCGGGGTTGATATTAAAAAACGAACTGTTATCTTCTGTCACCCATAATTCTTAACAAATTGAGGAACAGGTTGATAAAGTCCATGTACAGTGACAAAGCACCGGCAACGGCTTTACGGGTCAGCGAATCCTCAGAATCGGCTGAAGCGTAAATGTTACGGATGGTCTGTGTGTCATAAGCGGTTAAACCGACGAAAATGGCAACCGAAATGTAAGATAAGGCATAATACATGGCTGAGCTTTGCATAAAGAGGTTGACAATGCTGGCAATAATAACGCCCCACAAACCCATAATCAAAAACGAACCCATGCCGGTCAAGTCGCGTTTGGTGGTGTAGCCGTACAGGCTCATGGCACCGAAAGTGCCGGCTGTGATTAAAAAGACACGGGTCATGCTGGAAGCGGTGTAAGCAAGTAAAATCGGCGTCAATGAAGCCCCCATTAAAGCGGCAAAGCCCCAGAACACGCCCTGAACCTGTTTTGCCGAACCGCGCATAACCGCCCAGTTAAAGACAAAAACCATAATCAGCGGCGAAATTAAAAACAGCCATCCGAGTCCGGACATGCTGGCCGTGTTGATGTTAAAAAACAACGTAATCAAACTGGTGTTGGCAATAAGATAAGCCACCAGAGCCGTTAAGCACAGGCCGCCGGCCATGTAGTTGTATACTTTGAGCATAAAGCCGCGCAAACCTTCGTCAACGCCGCTTCTTTCCACAGCTGAAGTATAGCTTTTCGTTTCCATAATTTTCTCCTTAAAAATGTTATCCTGTCTGATAATATAGAAATTTTTTTGCCCGAAATCAATAAGTATATAAAAAAACATCCGCCTTTGGCGGGCGGATGTCGTTAAAAACGTGAAATTTAAGCAGCTTTGGCCGAATATTTGTCGGCAAACTTATTCATGGTTTCAATGATATAAGACTGCTCATCTTCTTCCAAATACGGGTGCATCGGAATGCTTAACACGGTTTTGGAAAGTTTTTCACAAACCGGAACCGAACGGGTATTCCATTTTTCATAAGCGGTCTGGGTGTTGACCGGGCGCGGATAATAAGCGCCGCACGGAATTCCGGCTTCTTTTAAGTAAGCCATTAACTCATCGCGGTGTTCGCAGTTAATGGTATAAAGCGCATAAGCCGAACGACAGTTGTCCAAAATCCGCTGTTTGCCGAAATAAGGGCTTAATTCCGTATCATAGCGTTTGGCAATACGGTAACGGTCTTCCAGTTCTTTGTCAAAAACCGTCAGTTTTTGTAAGATAACCGCGGCCTGGAAGGAATTCATACGACCGGTCATGCCCAAACGGACATTGTCATAATGATCTTCCGGGCTCATGCCGTGAACGCGGCAGGATACAACCAGGTCATTTTCTTTGCTGTTATTGGTAAAGACGGCACCACCGTCGCCATAACCGGCCAGAGGTTTGGTCGGGTAAAAAGAAGTGGCAGTCATATCCGAAATGGAACCGGCTTTTTTGCCATGGTAAACAGAACCGTATGACTGGCAGGAGTCAGATAAAACTTTCATACCGTTTTCATGGGCAATTTTAATGATTTCATCCAATTCGCACGGAGAGCCGAAAATATCAACCGGAATAACGGCTTTCAAGTTCAATTTTCCTTCTTTTTTGACTTCGGAAATAGCGCGTTTCAAATCTTCCGGATCCATATTGTAGGTGTCAGGTTTTGAATCAACAAAAACAGGAGTTGCTCCAAGCAAAACCGGTGCTTCGGCGGAAGATACAAACGTAAATGATGAAACAAATACGGCATCGCCCGGTTTAACGTCCCAGGCCATTAAAGCCAGGGTTAAAGCATCGGTACCCGAACCGCAGGTCGAGCAATATTTTGTGCCGGAGTATTCAGCCAGTTTCTGATCCAGTTCTTTGGTTTCCGGGCCCTGACAATAAGCGCCGTGATCCAAAACTTTTTCCAAAGCGGCCATGATTTTATCCCGGCCGATGATGTTTTGCGATGTGGCGCAGTCAAACAAATTTATTTTTTTAGAAGGTTTATCTGTCATTTTTTCATCCTTATAAATTAAGTTCAAAACTAAGGCTGATATTACGGCACTTAAACTTTTGTTGCAACACACAAGATATTTCTTGATTGTAACAAAAAGCCCGCGTCCATACCAAAATATCACCAAGACGGCGTATATTTTTATTGATTTAATTGCGGTAATTGTTATATTTGTAGCAGTTTAGGCAAAATAAAAAAGGATGCGTTTATGAAAAAACTTGCTTTGTCGGTGCTTTTGGCTTTAGGCCTTGCTGCCTGTGCAACCAATCCGGACGGCAGCAAGCTCAGTCCGGACGATGAAGAATCCGGTCTGGAATATTATAATCGTGCCATGTTTAATTTTAACTATCATTTTAACAAAAAGGTCATGAAACCGGTGGCGGAAGGTTATAAAGATGTTACCAACCAGTTTTTCCGCGACCGGGTCAGTGCTTTTTTTAACAATCTGGAAGAACCGGCTTATTTTATAAACAATCTTTTCCAGGGCGAAGTTAAAGACGGCGGCATTTCGGTTAGCCGGTTTTTAATTAATTCAACCCTTGGTCTGGCCGGGACTTTTGATGTGGCATCCGGATGGGGGCTTCAAAAGAAAGAAAACAGTTTTGATAAAACAATGGCAAAATATTGTGTGCCGGACGGGCCTTTCTTTATTGTACCGATTGTCGGTCCGGCTACGCCGCGTTATCTTGTCGGCTGGTCGGCAGATGCTTATGCCAGCCCGCTGTTCTGGGCGTTGATAGATGTTAACGATGACGGTGTGGATGCCGCGGTTATCGGTGCAACCACATTAAAATATATCAATATTTATGCGGAAAATATGGGATTGTTGGAAAGCTTGGAAGAGGGTTCGGTTGATTTTTATGCAACCGTAAAATCAGCCTTTTTGCAGAACCGGAAAAAAATTGTCAGTATGTGCGCACAATCCGGCGCTGAAGATGAAGCTTTAAGTTATGACTTTGATTTTGGTTATGATGAAGCTTTTGATGAAGATTTCAATGACGAAGAAATGGAATAATTTATGTAAAGGAGACTGGGAATATGCGTAAATTTTTAAGTTTGGTTTTTGGGGCTGCCCTGTTTGCGGCCGGAGCGGCAAATGCCGAAGTTAACGCCCAGAAAGCCGAAGATTTTATTAAACAGGTAACTACCGAAGGGATTGAGGAAATTATTAACTCAGATGTATCTTCGGAAGAAAAAGATGCCCGTTTTGCTAAACTTTTTAATGAATATCTGGATTTGGATTTTATCGGCCGCTTTGTTTTGGGACGTTACTGGAAAACATCAACGCCTAAACAGCGGACGGCGTTTATTGATGTTTACCGTGAAATGAATATTAAAACCTGGTCCAAGCGGTTTGATGAGTTTAAAGGCAAAACATTTATATTTAAAGGGACAACGGCGTCTAACTCCGCCAATCAGATTTTTGTGAATACCGAAGTGCCGATGGAGCAGGGCGCGCCGGCGAAAGTCGTTTGGAGGGTTAAGGAAACGGACGGCAAGTTTAAGGTTGTCGACATTATCATTGAAAATGTCAGTCTGGCGATTACTGCCCGCAATGAATATACGGCATATATCAAAAAATCGCCCGACGGGGTTGACGGGCTGATTGCCAACCTGCGGCAAAAGAGCCAGCAATAAGATGAAGAACCGCTGCCAAGATTTTAATGCAGCGGTTTTTTTTTAAGAAAGGATGCCGGCAGGTTTTAAACATAAATGAACAATTGACATTTTTTGCTTTTTTAGATAAAATTACACTATGTATAATTATTTTTTTTCGTCGGGGGCTGTTATGCTTAGTTTTAGAAAGATTTCCTTGATTCTGGCCGGAGTGCTGATTTTAAGCGTTTCTGCCGAAGCCCGTGTCTGTTTTCTGGCCGGAAGCGATGATGATGAAGGATGTTTGACAACACCCAGTTTTAGCGGCTCGGAGGCATGCCCGGGGTATGAAATTTGTGAAATTCCTGAAGCAGGAGCTTCAAAATGTGCTGATGGCGGTATAAATCTTTACCGTCCGGAAGATTGTTGTTCAGACGGTTCTATTTATGAGCGTTGTGACGGTGAAGGCCAGGTTTGTAATGGTGCAAGTTGTACAGGCATAGATGCTGAGGGAAATCCTTATACAGCTTGTGAAATAGGCTATTGCGGTTGTGATGCCTCTTATACGGAAGACTGTACCGGCAACGGTTTGGAAGGCGTTGGCGAGCCTTGCGGCGGTTTGTACCAGAGTTGTCAATGTTCCAGTGACTATTATGCCTGTGATGCCGATGCTAATGAAGGCGGAGCTTCCTGTAATGATGGTACGGAAAAACACACTTCTTGTACCTGTCCGACACCTGACGGCGGTGACTGGGTAACAGATCCCGATGAGTGTTGTTATGGTTTTAGCAGAACCTGTACCAACCAGCCGAGCGGTGAGGTTGTTTATAAATGCAACCAAACACCGACGTATAATTGTGTTTGCGGTTTCAGCTATGCGACCGGAACATCAAATTCTTGTATAAACGGTTGTTCGGATGACAGGTATGAGTATGTCGGCAATATACCGGCACATGTCATTTGTAATGATTATGTAAGAGGCATTCAGGCAGCTTGCGGCAATAACTGCCAGTGCGAAGACGGTTATTGGGATTTTTTTGAAGAATGTAATGCACAGAAAAGCACGGTTTGCAAAGACTTAGGCTACACAGATAAAACTTGTGACGGAGCCTGGATTGCCTGCCCGTACGATGTAACGGCAAAGAAGTGTTTAGATACCGAGGGGGGGGATGAAGAACTGGCTTGTACAGATGGTTATGCCAAAACTGTTGCTGATTGTGGTACTACCGGCAGCAGTGGCTGGACATTAGGAACTGCCGAGGACAATGCCGGATGCTATCAATGCAAGGCTAAGACTTGTCCGATAGGATATACCGGCGGTAACTTTAGTTATTGCCTCAGCGGCTATAAGGCGGAATATCATCCGACGGCTTATGCCGGCAATACAAAATGTTATCGATGCGTTAAAGATTGTCCTGCCGGTTATTCCACGAGCCAGTTTAGGATTTGTCCGAGTGGGCAAACGCTTCAAGAACATGCCACAGTTAAAGGCTGTTATGGATGCGTAACGCTTCAGTGTACGGATGGCTATGCCAAGACGGCAGCCGATTGCGGTACGACCGGAACGAAGGGTTGGACACTTGGGACGGATACAGATGCAGCCGGATGCAAAAAGTGTGAGAAGAAGAAATGTTCACAGAATGGTTTCTGTATGGATGGACATTTGGAGCCTACAGATGAGTATAGCGGGGATACTCAGTGTAAAATATGTGTCAATAGCTGTCCGGACGGATATAGTGAAAATTCCACTATAAGGTGTTTAGGTGATCGTATAGCAGTTGAACATAGTACTAATCCGGGTTGTTATAAGTGTGAAGTATGCTATCCGCTCACTTATATTTGTGGTAGTGGACAGAATTCTATAACCCTAATAATAAAAGATAAAGATGGAGTATCGCATGACTGTAGAAAATGTATAAATCCTGATGGATCTGTAACTTAAAAATATAATTATAGATGCAGTACATAATTTGTTACTAAAAAATCTCCCAAATCGGGAGATTTTTTATATGGAAAAAGAAAAAATGCCTGGTTCTCTGATTATATTACAACCCTCTTGCAATTTTGTAAAAAATGTGGTATATATATGTTGGTTTTTTGGGAAAGGTATTGATTTGCCATGATTATCAACAGTAATGATGCTTTGCAAAGAAATATTATTACAAACAAATGTTTTTACCAGACAACAGCGCAGATTATGCATGATTTTGAACAAAAAGGTTATGCCAATTCTGCTGATGAAACAGCCAAAGTGATAGCGGCTTATCACGATATTGTGCAGAAAAAGACAAAAAACAATTACAGCAAGGATTATAATGAAGCATTCGGCAAGATAGATAATGCTATTAAAAGCATGGCCAATAAAGTTTTTTATATTTATGATAAGAAAAGCTTTGACCATGCCTATCAGTCTTTTCAGAATTTTGATTATATCAACGCCATTATCGGCCGACAACGGATGAAAAAAACACATTTATAAAATTTGAACCGGCAAAAGCCGGTTTTTTCATAATATACTTTACAGAAAAGTCAAAGTACAGCCGGGCGGCGATAGTTTGTTTTGGCTTGTGAACTTCTTAATATTCATCATTGCAATAAACGGTTATTATGACTAAACTACTCATATATTGATTTTAACTGTTGATGAGGAAATTATGAAACAAATATCAGTTATCGGCTGCGGCCGCTGGGGAACGTTTTTAGGCTGGTATGCCGCCAACTACTGTGTGGACAGCGTGGTTTTATATGATATTCCGACATCGCCGAATTTTGTGGAATTGCAGGATACACGGCGGAATTCTTATCTGGAATTAAGCGATAATATGGTTTTGACGCCGGATTTAAATAAAATCCTGCAAAATGATTATATCATTATTTCCATCGGCTGCCAGCATTTGCGTGAACTGGCCAAACAGTTGAACGGTTATGACTTAAACGGCAAAAACTTTTTGCTGGCCATGAAGGGTTTGGAAGAACCAAGTGCCAAAATTCTGGTTGATGTTTTTAACGAAGAAGTTAAGCAAAACGTTCATGTTGCCTGTCTGGGCGGTCCGGGGCATGTGCAGGATTATATGAAAAAAGTGCCGTCCTGCGCGGTTATTGACAGTTATGACGAGGAAAGCAAAGACCGCTGGATTAAGCTGTTGCAAAGTGATTTAATCCGTTTTTATTACGGTAATGATGTTGTCGGTAACCAAATCGGCGCAGCGTTAAAAAATGTTGTCGGCATTGCCGCCGGCATTTTGGACGGGTTGGAATGGTACGGGCTTAAAGGTGCTTTAATGGCGCGGGCGCCGGTTGAGGTAGGCCGTCTTATCAAACATTTCGGCGGCAATCCGTTTACGGCTTACGGGCTGGCACACTTAGGCGATTATGAAGCCACATTGTTTTCCAAGCACAGCCATAACCGCATGTATGGAGAGATGTTTGCCAAAGGTGAACGTTTCGGAAAGCTGGCCGAGGGGGTGGCAACGCTTAAAGCGGTTAAAATTATTGCCGATAAGGAGAATATTGATATGCCGATTTGTCAGGCGCTTTATAAGGTGATTTATGAAGATGCTGACATTAAAGCGACAATCCGGGAAATGTTTGAACGGGGTTTGAAAAAAGAATTTGATTATGTTTGTGCTTAAATTAAATTGCTTTTTTTAGAATAAACCGGCTTTGTGCCGGTTTTTTTAATGGATGTAAAATAAAATCAGATGAATTTTCCTTGCAAAATTTGTATAAATCTTTAATATAAGCACTGCCGTCGCTTGACGGTGGTGTCCACAAGACATCTTCGATCAAAAACTCCTTCTTTGGGGGAGTCCCGGAAATAAGGCCTTTGGCACGAATAACGGGGACTGTGATCGACAGTTTTGTGGCTCCCCACCTTAAAAATTTTAAGGTGGTTTTGTTTTAATTTTGATATGAACAAAAGAAAGGAGCTTATAAATATGCTTAATAAACAACAAAGACGCGCGGCCTTAAGATTAACCCGGCGAGAAACCCGGAAGCTGTTATGGGAGTTGCGCCAAAGTCATGATATGTCATTGGAAGACTTGTCGGTACTTTCCCGCATACCGGAATGGCAATTGGATTATCTGATATGCGGCCGCGGCCAGATTAACGGCGGCTATCTGGCACAGCTGGCGGCGTTTTATGACAAGCGGGTTAAAATCGAACTCATTGATTATCCTCCGGCCAAGGATAAAGATAAGGATAAAGAATAATAAAACAAAAACCCCGCCTCTTCAGGCGGGGTTAAATTTACCATTCCGGTTTTTATTTGACTTCATCCGGATCACGCAACACATAGCCGCGGCCCCAGACGGTTTCAATATAATTTTTGCCGCCGGAGGCTTTTTCCAGTTTTTTGCGCAATTTGCAGATAAAAACATCAATGATTTTCAATTCCGGTTCGTCAATGCCGCCATAAAGGTGGTTTAAGAACTGGTCTTTGTTGAGCGTTGAGCCTTTGCGCAAAGAAAGCAATTCCATAATGCCGTATTCTTTGCCGGTCAGGTGCAGCGCTTTTCCGCCGACGGTAACCGTCTGCGTATCAAGGTTAACTTCAACATCGCCGGTTTTGATAATGGAGTTGGAATGCCCTTTTGAGCGGCGGACAATGGCCTGAATGCGTGCTAAAAGTTCAGATTTGTCAAAGGGTTTGGTCAGATAATCATCTGCGCCGTAACCTAAGCCTTTAACTTTTTTGTCCGGTTCGGATAAGCCTGACAAAATCAAAACCGGGGTGTTGACCTTGGCGTTGCGCAGGCTTTTTAACACTTCATAACCGTTCATGTCCGGAAGCATCAGGTCCAGAATAATGATATCATAATCGTATAATTTACCGATTTCCAGGCCATCTTCGCCCAAATCGGTCGCGTCCACAATCATGCCTTCTTTTTTCAGCATTGTTTCAATGCTTTGGGAAACGGCATAATCGTCTTCTACTAACAATACTCTCATCTCTTTGCCCTTCCGTAATTTTTCAATGGTATTTTTACTATAACGCTATAATTTTTATTTGTGAATCTTTTTAAAGGCCTGTTAATAATTATTAACAAAATAAATCGTAAAGGGCCGGTAATCAGCTTGAAATGAAGCAATTTCCATGTATATTTATATAAAAGCAAAAATTTTAAGGAGAAAAAAATGTTTAAATTGCCGCCTTTAAATTACAAACTTGATGAACTTGAACCATACATTTCCCGGAATACGATGGAATTTCATTATTTAAAACATCATCAGACTTATATTGATAATTTAAATAAGCTGATTGCCGGAACGGAATTTGAAAATATGGCGTTGCCGGAAATTGTTAAAAACACGGCCGGAAAACCGGAATATACGGCAATTTTTAATAATGCCGCCCAAACATGGAATCATACGTTTTTCTGGAATTCCATGCGTCCGAACGGCGGCGGCAAACCGCAGGGGCATTTGTTAGAAGAAATTACCCGTTCTTTCGGCAGTTATGAAAATTTTCGTAAAGAATTTAAAGATGCCGCTTTGGCGCAGTTCGGGAGCGGTTGGGCATGGCTTGTCCGCACGGATAAAGAACATCTGGCGATTATGAAGACCCTAAATGCCGATAATCCGTTGGCGCATGATTTGGAGGCCGTTTTAACAATTGATGTCTGGGAGCATGCATATTATCTGGATTATCAAAACCGCCGCGGCGATTTTATAGAGGCTTTTTTGGAGCATCTGGTTGACTGGAAAGAATAGCCGGTTTAAAAAATGTGGTAAAAAAGAAAAGCTCCGGTTAACGGCCGGGGCTTTTAAAAATAATGCTTGCATTGCGGCAAGAAGTATATTAAAAAGAGAAACACTTTATAACGGTCCCATCGTCTAGAGGCTTAGGACGCGGCCCTCTCAAGGCTGCAACACGGGTTCGAATCCCGTTGGGATCACCAATACAAACGGCAGGTATAAAAACCTGCCGTTTTGCTTTATTTTCCAAGACTTTCAGCGAGTTCGAATGTTGTAAATTTGAAAATCGCCTTTTCGGGACTTTTTCCGAACCAGTTTATGCAAAAGTCTTTATTTTTCAATATATTAAGCGAGTTAGAATCTCGCCCAAGTCTCAGGGATACTTTTTTATCATCAATCAGATTAGAAACCAGCTAACAAGAAAAATTGTTGACTTTGATGACAATAAGGTTGTTGTTTTGTATCATTCTTTCAATAAATCGTCTGAGTGATTTTTAATTTTATCTAAGTTTTGGAGATTTTATTTATTTTTTGTTGACAAGGAAACAAAAGTGACCATATAAATATTATTAACTAGGAAACAATATTGAGGAAGTAATGACTAAAACTCTAAACACAACCCTTTCTATGCTGTTAAATACATTTGAACTTATCAATAATACATTAAAAAATCATGCTGAACCTGTTTTGTCTGGTTATACAATTACAGAAATGCATTGCATTGAGTGTATTGGCAAGATTGAGAATCCTAACGTAACTAAAATTTCTCAATCGCTAAATATTACACGAGGTGGAGTCAGCAAAATGATTAAAAAGCTGATTAGTAAAGGTGCTATAGATACTTATACTCGTGATGAAAATAAAAAAGAAATCTATTATATATTAACCAATCTTGGACAAGAAGTTTTTCAGGCTCATGAAAAAATTCATCAAGAATGGAACGATAAAGACACAGAATTTTTTAAGCAATTTGATAAAAATGAAATTAAATTTGCTCTCAATTTTCTTCAAAAATACTCACAACATCTGAAAGATACCACAAAATATTTTGAAAGGAATGAATAAAATGCTTATACATCAGATTAGAAATGCTACGCTTATCATAACCTATAAGGATAAAAAATTTTTGATAGACCCGTGGTTAATGCCTAAGGATTATATGCCCGGTTTTGAGATGGCTGTTAATGCAAATGTGCGTCAACCAAGAGTTGAACTCCCTTTAAGTGTTGAAAAAATCGTTGATGTTGATGCTGTTATTTTAACACACTTCCACCCTGATCATTGGGATGAGTTTGCAATAAAGGCTATTGATAAAAAAATTCCTTTTTTTGTTCAGAGTGAAGTTGACCAAAAACAAATTCAATCACTTGGATTCAGTGATGTGAGAGTTGTTTCTGTAAGTGGGACAGAATTTGATGGTATTACACTTTATAAAACATTCGGGCAACATGGAAAGCGGGAGATAATTAAACCGCTGTGTGAGCAAGTTAATATGGCCTATGACGCAATGGGTGTTGTTTTTAAGGCTAAAAGTGAAAAAACACTTTATGTTGCCGGCGATACAATCTGGTGTGAAGAAGTTGTTGAGGCGATAGATAAATTTGCACCTGATGTCGTAGTTGTTAATGCTTGTGGTGCGACATTACTCAATGGTGAAAGAATTATCATGAATGATGAAGATGTCAAAACATTGACCGAATATGCTCCGAAAGCGGTTATTATCGCTAGTCATATGGATACCGTAAGTCACTTAACAGTAACAAGAAATGACATTCGGAAGATGAAACTAAATAATGTTCTTGTTCCGGAAGATAATGAGATTATGGAATTTTAATTTTTATTACAGTAAATGCTCAAAAGGCTCGGAAACTGTGAGTTAAGCATCACCAATTCAAACAGCAGACTAAAAAGTCTGCTGTTTTTTTTAGTTTATACGAGTTTGGATGTTACATTTAAAAAAATGCGTATTTGAGAAATTTCATGAACTTGCTACAGATTTGCTTTAAATTATTGCATTTTATAAATTATTGAAGTAAAAAAATATGTAGTCTATTAAACAGGATGTGATAAATGAGTAAATTGATTTTATTTTTATTTATATTGTTTCCTCAAATGTGCTTAGGGGGAGAGATTGGTTGGGTTGATGAAAATGGTAATGTAGTGTCTGATAAAGAAGTTGCAGACTTTATAGGAGCCAATATAAGTAATGAGGCAAAAAAAACAGCAGAGGATTTGCAACCTGTTTATGAAAATATGAAAAATTGCTCTCCTGCAGAAAGTGAATACCTTCATATTTTGGGAAAAGAAAATGAATTATGCCATTTTGAATATGTGGATTATGATTGTTTTGTCCCGTTCGATATTGCGGAAGAATATGCAGAGTTAGGTCTTAAATCTATACAAGAGATAGCAAAAGGAAATATAAGCACTGTGTCACCAGAATCAAAGCGAATGCAAGAAATTTTATCTAATAAAGAATATTGTTCATATAAGATGACTTGGTCGGTTACTATGGAAGATGAAAATGGTAATGAAATCCCTGTTGAAGTTATGAGTGTAGAATAAGTTCGTAAATTGCAAGCTATGCATCACCAATTGCAAGCGGCAGGCATAAAAACTGCCGTTTTTCTTTTATAAATCAAGAACTTAACCGAGTTCGAGTGTTGTGTCTTTGAAAATTGCATTTTGGGAGAATTTTCCGAACTCGTTTATATTTCTTTGTTTTCAATAATTTGAGCAAGTTTAAATCTTATCTAAGTCTTGAAAATAAGCTGTTGGAAATTTGAAAAAATTTCTTATTCAGAACAGTCGTTAAAAATTGTGGGATAGCCTTCATCCGGGCTCATGGGTTCGTATTTTTGTAAAAAAGTATTAAAACAATTCTCGTCTATGAAGAGTTCGTTAGGATTGTTTTGACTTCTTTGTATAATGCGTTTTCGTGCTACATCTATGTTACAAAGAATTGCGTAAAACTGGACATTAGGAGTTAATGTTTTTGCCCATTGGAAATATTCCGCTCGTTTTTCTTTATTCCAAAAGCCATAGTCTAAAATAACATTTTCACCACTTTTGATTGCGTTAACTGTTTCGTTACGAATAAAATCATCTACTTCTTTATAGCGGGCTTGAAAGTTGTCAGGTGTTCGTCCAAATCTCTTTAACATTATTTCATCATGAGTGAAACGAATAGCAGGCAATTCTTGTTCTAGTTTTTTGGCCGCTGTTGTTTTGCCGAAGCCTAAAAAACCGCACATTAGGTATATGGCTGGTTTTGAGCGGATAAGAACATGTCGAAACCACTTTTCCTGAAAAGCCGTTTGTTGTTCGATTTCAGCATCGGAGAAATAAGTATTGGAAGGAACAACGATAAGTTTATCATCATTATCATTGGTACGGTGCAGAACAGCAATGCATACTCCCTCAAATTCAGACAACGGCGTATTAATGCCTAAGACATAAGCGTCTAATTCTTCATTATCACCAGAAATGGTATTGGGAATGTATCCATAATTTACCTCATACACAAAGTTATGCTTGGGATGAAGTGAGCCTAACGGGCGGTCTATTTTTACATACACATTTTTACCAAGATATTGTTTTGAGTTATCCATGTTATCTCTCTTTGTTTTTTATCTGAACTTATCGTTTCCAGTCGTTTAAGGATATTTATAAAACAAAAAAAATATTTTATCTATGCCAAGCGCTTCCAAGTGCGTTGTTTGTTTTTCTCTTCTTTGGCGCGGAAGGCCTGCTCCAAATCAATGTTGTGCATATTGGCTAAAGAGCAAACATAAATGAAAACATCGGCCAGTTCTTCGGCAATGTTACCGGCAACCGAACCGGAACCGATGGAACCTGATTTTGAATTTTTACGTATGGCAGAAATAAGTTCACCGCATTCTTCTGCCAGAAGACAACACTCATAAAATTTGTCTGTCGTATTAAAGCCGCGTTCCTGTTTCATCTGGCGTATATAATCCTGATAATCACTTAAGGTCGGGTTGTTTTTAAGTTCTAAAGTCATGTTTTTTCCTTTCACTGTCATCATAGCAAAAGCAAGTTTAAAAGCTATAAAAAAAAAGCACCTTTTCAAAGGTGCTTTTTTTATAGAGGTTATTACAAATCGTGTGTCCAGAAAAAAGTTTTAGCATCTTCTTTTGTAAATTTATCCGGCAGGATGAAGTTTGAAAAGTAAGGCATTTCTACTTCGGTACAACAACGTTTGTAAGCATTTACATCAGATTCTGTTGGTTTCCCGGTAAAGGCATTATAATCCATCTCAGCCGTAAACTGAACATAATCTGATGTGAAAAACAAACCAAGTTTTTCAACAACGTAAACGAGGTAATGCTTAAGAGCTTCATCTTCCACTTTAGGCAAGAGCGCATCAAGTATTTCATCAATTTCGTAGTATGCGGCAAAAAGGTATTTGATTGCATCCGGGTTTTGTTCTTCCAGCTTTTTCCGGTCTGCCCGGTAATCAGGGTGGAAAAACAATGAGGCTTTTAAAGGTAAGAATACCAAGCCGATAGATGGAGGTGTGTCAAATTTAAAGTGCCGTTTACAGATCCTTTGCGCGGCTTTGCAAAGCAAAATTGACAAGCTGAGCCTTTGTTTGGCATCAGGCAGCTTTTGGCCTTTTTGCCAATGAAGTTTCAGATAAGCACGAAAGCAGATGTGCAAGTCAGCCATTTCATCTTCAAACAACGGATTGACGGGAATATTCGGAAGATATTTTTCCAAGGCTTCTTTGATGTCTTTATCCAGTTGTTCATAATGTGCTTTAGCTTCCTGCAGCAGTTTTTCGCCTTTTTCAAGTTTGACCTTAATTTCCGGCGGAAGATCGGCATGGCTGATTTTAAATAAAACTTTACCGTTGATTTTGGCAGACAACATAAAGTCGTCCACTTGTTCAAATTCAAGATAAAGCTTTTGCCACGGCCATTTGAAAAACGGCGGTATTTTGCCTGTGTAATACTTGTTACTGATAAAAACAACCCGGTCTTCATCGGTTTCTTTATTTCCGCGTGCCGAAGCCAACACCCAGCCTTCAGGGCATTTTTTAATTTTTCGCACACGAAAACAGATTTTCTTAATAAAAACATTTTCCATAAAACACAATGATTAAAGTTAATAATTTATAATTTGCGCCAGTATATCAGATGAAATCATTTTAGCAAGCTTTAAATGTGGCAGCCGGCAGGTGGAATATGAAAAAGATTATAAACAAAAGGCGGTATTAAAATATTGTCTTTTGTTATGTTATGCTATAAAAAGAGAAAGAAAAGGAAGAATAAATGTTGTCGTTAAGCAGAGTTGTACTTTTTATTACATTTGTATGTGCGGTTTGGTTGGATTTTTTCTTTACAATCGGGATTAAGCAGCATCTTCTGTTTTTATATGGTTTTGTTATTTTTGTTTGCTCTGCTTCTTTCGTAGGGACTTTTTTTAAGAAAATTCGCAAAATATCTTACATTGCTTTAAGTATTGGTTTGGTCGTTTATATTATGCTTAATTTGGTGCCGGAAATTGCTGATAAATTTGAAATTGACAAGTGTTTGGACAATGGCGGTGCATGGGATTATGAACAACGCCATTGCCTGTAAAATTTTATCCTCATTATTAAAAAAGGAGTACGAAACAATGAAATTATGTTCAAAAGAAGCCTTATTTTGGGGAGGAATTTACTGTGTTTTAGCTGCTCCTTTGTCATATCTTGATCAGGAGGGTACGGTCAGTGCCGTTTTGTTTTTGGGTTTTGTCGTTGGTATGGTTTTGTTATGTTTTAATAAAGTGCCAAAATTTATTTATTATGTGATGAATGATTATCCGCGGACGTCTTATTATTTGATGTCAATTGGCTGGCTGCCGTATTTTGTGTTTATCGGGCTGACGGGGATTATTGCTGTTGCCTCATTTTTTGAATGGGGTGAAGAGATGTTGAATATCGTAATGAAGGTGTTTGGTTATATTTCGGCAGCCGGAATCCCGCTATCTTTGCTGATTGCTTTTGTCAGAGAAAAGTTTTGTAAAAAAGGAAAGATAGATGTGGCGCTAAATCTTTACGATAAGGAAAACAAGCAGGTGAAACAGCACAAAAAATATAAGAAAAATAAATAAAAATTTAAGCCACGATTTTAATTTAGTCTTTTTTAAAATAAAATAAGAGGCGGCATATGTTAAAAACAAACTGAGGTAAGCAACATCCACGCAGATTTTATAATAAGTGTTATGGGTTTGTTTGAGCATATTTAACAGCTCTTCATCGGCGACATGATAAATATATGCAAAAAATCCTTTCACAAAAAGTTCAGGAACAATGGTAAACAATAGGATTAAAATAACAATGTGCTTGGTTTGTGTCAGGATTTTTCGCATGGTTTTACCGATTAGTCGTTAGAATATAAGGCCTTTTTTAATTCATTGTTTACACATATTTTGCAAGAAAAGAAAATAATTGATTATTGCAGATGAACGGCTTAGATTCAGGATGAAAAGCAAATAATAAGGACGGATTTATCAGGCTAAAACGATGTTTGAAGAAATCTTTGCACATAAAAAAATTGATTTTGGCAAGCTTGCCGCCTTTGGTTTTAAGACAGAAAAAGACGGTGTGTATGTTTATGCGGTAAACATTTCCGGCGGGCAGTTTTGGCTTAAAATTATGGTTGATAACAGCGGGAATGTTACGAGCCGCGTGTTTGATAACGATACCGGTGATGAGTATGTTTTATACCGGGCGGAAAACGCTGTCGGTGCTTTTGTCGGTGAAATCCGTCAGGAATGTGCAAAAGTTTTGCAAAAAATTGCAAAAGAATGCTGCCATGACAGTATATTTAAAAATGATGAAACATTGGCCGTTATAGCATATGTGCGGGAAAAATACGGTGATGAGCTTGAATTTTTATGGCAAAAATTTCCGGACAATGCTGTTTTCAGGCGAAAAGACAACCGGAAATGGTATGCGGCGATTTTAACCGTTTCAGCCAAAAAACTGGCTCCGGAACAAGATATGCCGGTTGAGGTGATTGATTTGCGCGGGTTTCCGGAAGAAATCGCCGGTTTAACCGACGGTAAAAAATATTTTCCCGGATATCATATGAATAAAATACACTGGTATACAATTTGCTTGAATGGCTCGGTTGCCTTAGATGAAATCTGCCGGCGTGTGGATGAAAGTTATGTTCTTGCAAAAAAATAAAAAATTTTTGACAGGTGGCGGCAAATTGTTTATCTCTAACATATAATACGAACGGAAAGAAAAATGATTGAAACTTTTCAATATAAAGGGAAAGAAGACGGTTTGTCGCTTTTGGTGCTGGCAGCCGTTCATGGCAATGAAACTGCCGGTACGAAAGCCTTAAGCCGGTTGATTGAAAAACTTGATAAGCAGCAAATCTGCTTAAAAAAAGGGAAACTGACCTTGGTACCGGTATGCAATCCGGCAGCATATCAACGGCATATCCGTGAAACGGAAGAAAACCTGAACCGGGTTATGAAACCGCATGAAAATCCGCAAACTTATGAACAAAAACTGGCAAATGAAATTTGCCCGTTGATTGCAACGCACCGCGTGACGCTTGATTTGCATTCCACTCATTGTCCGGATGACGTGCCGTTTGCATTTTGTGATTATCCCGATAATTATAATAGTTCGCTGATTGCTGTGTTGCCGGTTGATTATGTGTTGGAAGGCTGGCCGCAAATGTATGCTGCCCAAAATGCCATTTCTGATTTTTCAACCGAAGGATATGCTCATACTTGCGGCAATACGGCCACCACGCTTGAATGTGGCTATCATGAAGCCGAAACGGCGGCGGAAATTGCCTATCAGGCAGTTTTGAATGCTTTAGCGGCTTTTGGCATGATAGAAGCACCGATGCCGCCGCTGATGGATAAAAAACATATTCTGATGAAATATTTTGTTATTAAAGAAAAATCCGGCCGGCTGCTTAAAAATTATAAGCATTTGGATAAAATCCGCGCTGGGGAAAAATTGGCCGTTTATGATGACGGTACAATTTTAACCGCGCCGCAAAACGGATTTATTTTACTGCCGAATCCTGATGCTGCAATCGGTGCAGAGTGGTATTATTTCGGAATACAGGCTTAAAGGCTATAGGTGCTTTGCTTGGGGGCAACGCCCAAAAATAATGTTTTAGCCTGATTTTCCTGTTTCTGCCAGATGAGGCTTTGCGTTTTTTTATCAAGGCTTACACCGTGGTAGCCGCTTGCAATGAGGTATTGCATTTTGTTAAACAATGCCGGAATCTTTTGATGAATGTTTTCGCCTAAATAAAGACTGTATGTTTTGCCGGCGATATAATTTCTTTCGACCGGCTGCGGCTGGTGGTTTATTTTTTTCTCAAGATATAAAACCTTGGCCCGGTCATAAGGGTCTAAATCAACTTTGGTGATTTTCATGCCGTGGTGAAGCGCGCTTATCCAGCTGGCGGGGTTGTCGGCAGCAATCTGGATAATGGAGTATTTCCGGCCGTTGTCAAGCGCATGTTGTTCAATATAACCCAGCATCCGGGTCATCAAGGAAGAACCCCGATACGCCGGATCAACCAGTATTGCTTCATATAAAACCAAATCTTTATTTTCCGTGTCGGATTTAAATTCCGGCATATCCCTTTTTTCACCGTTTAACGGCATGGCAAAGACGGTCTGGGCAACAAGTAAATCACCGTCAAACACCCCCATCATGTTTGAACTGCCGCCGGTTAATGATTTTAGGTAATCAGCTTCAGTCCGGTGCAAAATAAAGTGTTGTTCGTCCGGATGCAGGCCGGCAATAATTTTTTGCTGCAGGGCTATAACGTCTTTTAAGTTTTCTTTGGTTAATTTTTTAACGATTAAATGTTTCTTTTCCATTTTTGTTGTACTCCGTAAATTAAAATAAAAAAAAGATTTGAGAAAAACTCAAACCTTGCGACATGCTTATCAAGTTTTTTAAATGATAAGTCATCGTCGCATTTTAAGACGGCGTACGCGTACTATGATGTGTTTTTGAATCAGAATCATTATATTATTTCTTTTGTTAAAAACTGTAAGAAGTTTACAAAATTATGGCGGACTGTCAAGAAAAATTAAAAAAATTTTATAAAACCTCTTGATTTGGTAACTTTTGTTACTTAAGTCAAACTTTAGTAAAGGACAAAAATTTATGGAGGTTAAAATGTCTGATTCACTGATTACGAAAAAAGAAAACAGCCATAACTCTCCGATGCGTTATGGTTATCATCATGATTTTAATGATTTGGTCAACCGCTTTTTTAACGGCATGCTTGATTTCGGTTATGATGATGCCGGATTTAATCAGGTTGTAAATCCGAAAGTTGAAGTTGAGGAAAAAGAAAATGAAGTTGTCGTTTCGGCTGAAATTCCGGGAATGACGGAAAATGATGTTGATTTGGAAGTTTCTTCCGATGGATATTTAACCATCAGCGGTGAGAAAAAACAGGAAAAGAAAGAAAACCGCAAAGGCAGTTATTTTTCCGAATTTTCTTACGGTACATTTAAACGGACAATCCCGCTGCCCTGGGATTTGAAGTTTGATGACGCGTCGGCTGATTATAAAGACGGCGTTTTGAAAGTTACTTTCCCGAAATCACAAAATGAGCAGGGAAAGAAGAAAAAAATTTCCATTAAACGTAAATAATTTTTTTATTACTTTGGAAAACAGGTCTTGAAGATTTTCAGGGCCTGTTTTATTATTTAAAAGTTATTATCTGGAAGGAAATAAAACATGGATTTGACACAAAAGATAAGAGTTATACCGGATTTTCCCAAAAAAGGCATAATGTATCAGGATATTACGACCCTGTTAAAAGACGGGGAGGCGTTTGGGGAAGTCATTAACGCTTTTTATGAAAAATTTAAATCGGCGGGCATTGATTATGTGGCAGCAATCGAATCGCGCGGTTATCTGTTCGGGGCGCCGCTGGCGTATAAGCTCGGCTGCGGGTTGGTTATTGTCCGTAAACCCGGAAAACTCCCGGCCGCGGTAGAACGAATCGAGTATGATCTAGAATACGGAACGGATGTGTTGGAAATTCATAAAGACGCGGTGGAATCCGGTAAAAAGGTTTTGGTGATTGATGATTTGCTGGCTACCGGCGGAACGGCTGCCGCAGCATGCCGCTTGATTGAAAAAATCGGCGGAAAAGTATGTGCGGCCGCATTCCTGATTGAGTTAGAGGACTTGAATGGCAGACAAAAATTTGCTTCCGGAACGGAAATCTTTTCTTTATTGAAGGTTGCTTAGCGGCTTAAACGACGGGCGGCACCGCCGATTTGCATCAAGGTGTAACTTAAGCATTCCTCAGCCGGCATATTGGTTGTTTTACACTGGCGTTCGCAATTGTAAAGCAGTTCTAAAACATCTGAAACTGCCTGCCGTTTCCAGACTTTTAACTGCCAGACTAAATCTGCTTTGCGAAAAAACATTACCGGCGGTCTTAAAGCGGCAACCGTGCTGTCGGCAGATTGGCCTTTTTCTATCATTGCAATACAATTTAAAAGTTTTTCAAAATGGTATGTTAAACTGCGTACCAGCGAAACGGGTTCTTCACCGGCATGGATAAGTTCCTGGTAAGCTTCCAGGGCTTTGGCAATTTCGCCTTTGGCGGCAAAATAACATAAATCTTCCTGGGAAGAGGCGGAAGTGTCGCCGATAACGGTTTTTATGTCCGTTATTTCAACATTACGCCGGGTTCCGAGGTAGGTTGTCAGTTTTTCAAGTTCATTTAATGAGGCTTTACGGTCGTTTGATAAACGGCTGCATAAAAGCTGCATGGCATCGTTGGCAATCGTAATGCCGTTTTTGACAAAGTATTCACGGGCGGCGGTATAAATATTTTCTTCCCGGTCGTCATAACAGCTGATTAAGGCAAAATCTTCCCGGTCTTTGGCTAATGTTACGAGGGAAGATTTTGTATTTAAGTTTGATGAGCTGATAATCAGCAATGTATCGGAAAGATTGTCTTTTAATAATGTTTTTAAGTGGTTCGTTAAATTATTGTTGCCGTCCTTAATGATAATGACCCTGCGGCCGCCTAAAAGCGAACGGGCGTTGTATTCACCATACAACAGACCGATGTCTTTTTCCAAATCAGACATATTAAACTGCGCCGTCTGAAAAGCATCATTTAAATCCGGACATACGGTTTGGGCAAATTGTTTGACATAATCGGCAATCATACCTTCGTTGGAACCGAAAATAACCACGCACTTTATACCGGCATCCGGCTGTTTTAGGTATCTGGCAATGTCTGCTGCCTTAAAATTCATTTTGTCTGCCTGTTAAAGGTTTTGCGGATCCCCGCGCTTGGTCATGACCGAATGGAAATAAGCCCCCATGCGCAGAGAAATATCATTAGAGATAATATCGGCGGCATTTTGCTCAATTTTCTTCTGGGCAAAAGTTGTGGAGTATGGGTTGGCTAAAATATCGTAACTGACATAGGCCATGCTGTTGCCGCGAACCAGTTGTTTATTCGTTTCATTATCATACAAGTAGTAATTAACTCTGTAACGGACGCGTTCGCGGGTGGCGGTAATGTCATCACGCAAAGCCTGTTGGACAACTTGTTTATCAATATCGCCGATGACAAGCCGGTAACGCGGATTTGTCGGTGTTCCTTTAGGTGTAAAACTGTCTAAGAGGTTGTTACGAAGCAATTGGCCGAACCGCTCGGAAACAGGTTCAACCCTGATTTTTTCCATTTCGTCGGTGATGCTGGTGTCAAACTCACCTTTATAATACCAACCTTCGTCGGGTTTGCGCTCAACATAAAGCGGCTCGAATCCGCAGCCGGTTATAATCAATAAAGCGCCAAGCGCCGAAAATATTTTTTTATGCTGCAACAATGTTTACTATCCTGTTTGGTACGATGATGATTTTCTTGATTTCTTTGCCGGCTGTCTGGCGGGCAACGTTTTCCAGCTTTAAAGCCGCGGCTTTGACAACGTCCTCGGAACTGTCTTTGGGCAATTCAATGGTGCCGCGCATTTTGCCGCAGATTTGTACGGCAAGCGTGACAACATTGTCTTGTGCCATTTTGGGGTTTCCTTCCGGCCAGGGTTCAACCACAACTGATGCCGTATGGCCCAAGCGTGTCCACATTTCTTCTGCCAGGTGCGGCGTAAAGGGACATAACAGCTTAAGAAGAGTTTCATATAGTTCAGCCGGGATTTTTTCAAGTCCGGAAAGGTAATTGACGTAAGTCATTAAAGAAGAAACGGCGGTGTTAAACTTCATCTGATCAATACGTTCGGTTACTTCCAGAATGCATTTGTGCATGGCGCGCAAATCCGTTTCGGAAGGTTCAATTTTATAAACTTTTTTGAACAGATTGTAGATTTTGCCGACAAAGCGGTAAACTCCCATCAAACTTTCTTCCGACCACATGGCGGTTTGATCAAACGGGCCGATAAACATTTCATATAAACGGAACGTGTCGGCACCGTAATTATTGACGATATCATCGGGGTTAATGACATTGCCGCGTGATTTTGACATTTTCTCCCCGTTTTCAGCCAAAATCATACCATGTGAAGTTCGTTTGTTGTACGGTTCTTTGGTCGGAACATAGCCGCAGTCGTATAAAAATTTATGCCAGAAACGTGAGTACAGCAGGTGCAAAGTCGTATGTTCCATGCCCCCGTTGTACCAGTCAACGTTCATCCAATATTTGAGGGCTTCTTTTGAGGCAAATTCTTTATCGTTGTGCGGGTCACAATAACGAAGGAAGTACCATGACGAGCCAGCCCAGTTCGGCATAACATCGGTTTCACGACGTGCGGGCTTGCCGCATTTGGGGCAGGTCGTGTTTACCCAGTCGGTTGCTTTAGCCAAAGGCGAATCGCCATTATCGTTAGGCAGATAATCCGAAATTTCCGGCAAAGTTAACGGCAAATCTTTTTCATCTAAGGGTTGCCAGCCGCAGTGCTCGCAATAAACCATCGGAATCGGCTCACCCCAGTAACGCTGACGGGAGAATACCCAGTCGCGCAGTTTAAAGTTGATTTTCGGACGCCCAAAACCGTTTTTGACGGCATAGTCAATGGCTTGGCGCATACCGTCTTCTTTATTCAAGCCGTTTAAGAAATCGGAATTAATGTGCGGGCCATCTTCTTCAAAGGCTTTTTCTTCAATATTGCCGCCGTCCAAAACCTGGATAATCGGCAGGTTAAAAGCTTTGGCAAAATCATAGTCGCGCTGGTCATGCGCCGGCACGGCCATAATGGCGCCGGTGCCGTACCCCATTAAAACATAATCGGAAATAAAAACCGGAATCATTTTGCCGTTGTATGGATTGCGGGCTTTGATACCTTTTAATTCAACACCGGTTTTGGAATCGTCGGCTGTCCGTTGCAAATCCGATTTTTTGGCGGTGGCGTTGACATATTTTTTGATTTCTTCCGGATTTTCAAACTTATCCATATATTTGGCGACAAACTCGTGTTCGGGTGCTAAAACCATGTAGGTTACGCCAAATGCCGTGTCCGGGCGGGTGGTAAAGACGGTCAATTTGTCCTGACCGAATTCGAAATCCAGCTCAGCACCTTCAGAACGGCCGATCCAGTTAATTTGCTGGGCTTTAACGCGGTCGACAAAGTCAACATCTTTCAAATCATCAATCAGGCGGTCGGCATATTTGGTGATGGCTATCATCCATTGTTCTTTATCACGGCGGACAACTTCGGCACCGCAGCGCTCACAATGACCGTTGACAACTTCTTCGTTGGCCAGACCGACTTTACAGGACGGACACCAGTTAATTGCCATTTTATCTTTGTAAGCCATGCCGTGTTTGAACAGCTGGATAAACATCCACTGCGTCCATTTGTAATATTCCGGGGAAGATGTATCAATGCAGCGATCCCAATCAAAGCTAAAACCGATGGATTTTAACTGGCGGGTAAAGTTTTTAATGTTGGCTTGCGTGGAAACTGCCGGGTGGATGCCGGTCTTTATGGCATAATTTTCTGCCGGCAAACCAAAAGCATCAAAACCCATCGGATACAAAACATTGTATCCCTGCATGCGTTTTTTACGGGCAATGACATCAAGCGCGGTATAAGAGCGCGGGTGGCCGACATGGAGGCCGGCACCGGAAGGATACGGAAATTCAACCAGAGCGTAAAATTTTTCTTTATTGTTATCAATGTCGACATGGTAGATTTTTTCATCTTCCCAGATTTTTTGCCATTTTTGTTCAATGGTGCGGAAGTTGTAGCGATCTTCCAACTGCCATTGCTTTTGCCATTCTTCAAAAGTTTCAGCGCCATTGTAACGCGGATTGCCTGTCATTTTTTTGTTTTCTCCAGAAATTTCTTTATTTTAACTCGTTATAAAATACCGTATAGGTTTTAAAAAAACAAGCATAATTTTTTGCAATTATTTTGTGTTTTTATTAAAAACCAGCCTGCTTGTTCGTTGTTAAATAATTTTATTGCAAAATAAGCTCCCGGTGTTTAAATTACAAATTATAGAGGATGTTTTGATGGCTGTTTTGCGAAAACAATGTGTGGAAATTTTATACCAGACCGTAGAAAAACGGCAGCCGTTAAGTGCGGTCAAAGCATTGTTTGAAAAGAAAGATCTGCCGTTTGCCAATATGCTTTTGTTGACGACATTGCGTCGTATGGAAATATTACGGCAAATTTTAGAAAAGTTTTTGCATAAAAAAATTCCGGAAAAGAATAAAGAAATTTATTATTGTCTGTTGCTCGGGGCTTCTGAAATTCTTTATCTTAATACGCCGGCATATGCCGTTATTAATGAATATGTCAATATTGCAAAGAAGAAAGCAAACCGTTTTGTTGCCGGTATGGTAAATGCTGTTTTGCGTCAAATTTCCAAACAAAAAGAAAATTTAAATACAGTGTTCAAAGAAACACTTTTGCCGGATAATTTTTTGCAAATTTTAACAGTGGATTATACCAAAGAACAAATTAAAAAAATAAAAGCATCTCTTGATTTGATGCCGCCGACAGATATTACTACAAAAGAAAATCCGCTCCTGTGGGCGCAAAAATTGAACGGTGTTTTATTTTCAAACGGAACAATCAGACTTGCCAAATCCGATAAAATTTCAGAGATGGAAGGCTTTGAGCAAGGGCAATGGTGGGTACAGGATTTGGCGGCATCGCTTCCGGTTTTGTTGTTGGGGGATGTCAAAAATAAAAAAGTTTTGGATTTATGTGCCGCACCGGGCGGAAAAACAGCCCAACTTCTGGCGGCCGGTGCAAAGGTTACGGCTTTGGATGTCGATGCAACAAGAATGGAAAAATTAAGAGAAAATATAAAGCGTCTGCAACTGGAGGAAAATTTAACCACGGTTGTATCTGATGCGGTTTCGTTTTTGGATAATTGTCAGGAGTTTTTTGAGATTATTATTGTTGACGCGCCATGCTCTGCTACCGGTACGTTCCGCCGGCATCCGGAAGTTTTATATAATAAAAGCCTTAATGATGTCAAAGGGCAATCCGGGTTGCAAAAAGTTTTTTTACAAAAAGCAGCCGGCAGGCTTTTAACTGGTGGAAAAATTTTATATTGTACCTGTTCAATTGCCAAAGAAGAAGGGGAGTATCAGATAGAAAGTTTTTTGAATGAAAATCCGGATTTTGTTTTATGTGCGGCAGATATAAAGCTTTTATGGCGGTATGAGGGTGTCAAATTAGATGAAAATATAATTGATAAGGGAGTTTTAAGAACTTTGCCGTATTATATGGGAAATGCCGGCGGTATGGATGCCTTTTTTGCCGCGTGCTTGGAGAAAAAATAAGGAGAAAGCGGATGTCAATGAATTTGATATACGGAGTGCTTTTAATATGTACCGGTTTTGTGTGTTCCCGCTTGGTTTTGAATTTTTTGAAAAACGAATCGGAGACAGCCGGGCAATATGTTTTTTATAGAGATTCATGGCTGTATATGTTTGTGTTAATGTGTGTCGGGTTGTTCTCCGTTTTTTTCCTGATACCGGATTTTAATGATATTATTGTTCCGTTGGAAGCTACTCCCCTTTGGATTTTGCTGGGTTTATCGCTGGTTATTTATATTGTCTTTTTATTGGAAACGGATTGGTTGCTTTATTTAACGGTTGCTGTTTCCAGTCTTATTCTGACGTTTATGATTCCGGATAATGTTTTGCTTTTTGGCGGCTTGGTTTCTTTTTGGATTGACCGCCTGATTGCCGCCGCAATTATATTTATATTCACGGCGTCGGCGCAATGGTTTAATAATCTGCCGGGAATTTTTGCAATACAAAGTCTGACAATTACAATTGGTCTGTGCGTTATTGCCATCGTCGGCGGTGTTTCACATATTTTGGGCTTTGCCGGGGCTTGTCTGGCCGGTATTTGGTTAGGATACCTTCATTTAAATTGGTTTCCAGAGCGGCTTAAAATTAATAATGGTGCTTGTGTTTCGGCTATGTTTATTTTTTCAGGATTATTACTGGATGGTGCTTTGGAGATGGCCGGACCGTCTATGCTGATTCTTGTAATGTATCCGCTAACGGAAATAATCTGGAGCCTTGTCCGCCGGTATATTTTTTCTGTTAAACAAAGGGATTGGCAAGACAATACGGCTTATATGTCAATCGCTGATAAAGGGTTCATGGCAGAAACCGTCGGTACGGCTGTGGCTAAAATCGGTTTGGTTAATGTTGTTCTGGCCTGTTTTCAACTTTTTTCGGTTAACGGCTTTTCAATTCCCTTATTTGCTTTTGCCGCTGATTTATGGCTTTTGGGGATGTTGTACAATGCTGATGAAAAAAATCCGTCGTTTAAAGAAATTAACCGGGATTTTATTAATAATGTTAAAGACGGCTTGAAAAACATCAAACAATCAGTTGGGAAAGGTAAAAAGCGATAATGTTTTTCAAAAGCCTGTTTAAAAGTCAGCCGGTAACAAATCCTGCTCAAAACGAAACGCTGAAAATAAAAGTGGCGGTTGCGGCATTTGAAGATGATTGTCCGGAAAATTCAGGTAAATTGTTGGCACAATGTTTGTCCGGAAAAGATTTTTTGGATGTGACTTATTATGAAAGTCCGGCGGACAATGTTTTTGCCAACCTTAACAGCCGAAATTTTTTTGATTTTCTTGATTCCGGCAAGAAAATTTTAAATGCAACCGGTGCAGATGTTCTTGTACATGGTTTCAGAGAACAAAATAAAATTTGTCTTAAATTTCAGGTGCTGTGGCAATATGAAAGGCCGGATTCTGCTTTTTTTTCCTTATTAAATAATTTATATGTGCCTCTTTCTTATTTTCAGGAACAAAATTTTCCCGAATCTATCAGGCTCATGATTGAAGGTGTTATTGTGGCGGCATCTGATGTTAAAAACCGTAAGGCACAAAGTGAAAAGTTAACGGAAATAGTTGCTAAAATCGGCCGGGAACAGTCCCCACAAGGTCTCGGACTTTTTTATATGCCGTATATTTTAAATGTGCTAGCTTTAATATATTTGTGTTCTAAAACCGATGTGCTGAAATTGCAGGATGTAAAAATTATTTCGGATTTGCTGGCGACAGCCCGCAAATATCAGCCGGTAACTAAAGATGTGCTTTTGGCCGGGAACATTTATGCCAATTTGGGGCAGGTGTATCAGGCCGCGGCGGAAAATTTGGCGCATCATAAATATATTTTTTATAAAAATGCAGCTGATTGTTACCGGTATACGCAAAAATGTTTTAACCGTCATTCTTATCCGTATGATTTCGGTATGTTGTCTTACCGGCTTTCGAAAGTTTATTACGGTTATTGGAAACAGTCTTCGGACGTACAGGCTCTTCGTGATGCGGTATTTCATCTCCGGGAAGCAGAAAAAATCTTTACCAGTGTGAGCATGCCGTATTTTTGGGCAGCCATACAGGGTAATCTGGGTTTATATTTGTCTTTGCTTGGGTTATTTAGCGGCAATGATGAAATTTCCATGTTGGCGGTAGACAATTATAAAAACCGGCAAAAAATTTATACTAAGGAACAATGGCCGCTGGAATGGGCAAGAGCAGAAGAAAGTATCGGCAATATTTTTTATAATTCAGGCAAAAAGCATGATGATGAAGAGTATTTGGAAGAGGCGATAAAATATTACGCAGAAGCCGCGGATATTTATGAAAACGGGCGGTTAAGCGCTGAATTAAAACAAATGCAGATTTGTATGGCCAAGGCAGATGAGTATATTATGCAGCTTAACCGGAAATAATGCTTGCATAAATTTTAATTTTATTTTATGAAGAACGGTAAAATGGAGAGATGGCAGAGTGGTCGAATGCGGTTGACTCGAAATCAATTGTACTCTTTAACGGGGTACCTAGGGTTCGAATCCCTATCTCTCCGCCATTTATAACAAGGCCCGCGTGAAGCGGGTTTTGTTATAAATGTTTGAGGAAAGACGGGATTTGAACCCTAGAGATTAGGGTTCGACTACCAGCGAAAGGCGGACTTAAAGGACGCCGGTCGGCTTAAGGTAAAGCCGATGAGCGCCAGTGAACGGAGCGTAAGTGGAGTAATCCCTATCTCTTAAGCCATTTATAACAAGGCCCGCGTGAAGCGGGTTTTGTTATAAATGTTTGAGGAAAGACGGGATTTGAACCCTAGAGATTAGGGTTTGCTTACCGGCAAAAGGCGGACTTAAAGGACGCCGGTATATACCGGCGTTTTTTATCTTTTGTTTTTAGAATCCGGTTTGTTTATTAAAAAATTTATAAAATTTGTATTATATAATGAACTCTAAGAGAGATTTATTCGTTATTTTAATTGTGGGTTAATGAAAAATTCAGTGAAATGATGTAAGAGAAAAGCTATGGAAAAAATTAAAAAATACATCGGAAAACATAAAAGATACATTGTTTATGCCCTAATTGTATTGGTTGCCGGTTTTTGGATTTGGCGCGTTTACGGAGCTGAAGAACAGGTTTCCTATATTACCGATATGGTTGAAAGGCATGATATTGAAAAAGTCGTCAATGCCGCCGGTGAAGTACGGGCAAGTGAATTGGTTACCGTTGGTGCCCAGGTTTCCGGTAAGATTGAAAAACTTTATGTTTCGGTTGGCCAGGAAGTTAAAAAAGGTGATTTGATTGCCGAAATTGATTCAACCACACAGCAAAACGAAGTGGATATTAACAAAGCTCAGTTGAAAAGTTATCAGGCGCAGCTGGAGGCGGCCGAAACATCATTGAAAATTGCCGAAAAACAATATAAAAGAGCCCAAACCTTAAAAAAACAAAATGCTGTTTCGGAAGAAGATCTGGAAGATGCCGAAGATGTTTACAAAACGGCTAAATCAGCTGTTACCCAATTGGAATCCAGTATTAAGGAAACGGAAATTTCTTTAAGTACGGCGGAAACCAACTTAGGCTATACGCGGATTACCGCACCGCTTGACGGCACGGTCGTTTCGGTTCCGGTTAAGGTCGGGCAAACCATTAATGCGGCCATGGATACGCCGACAATCGTACAGGTGGCGGATTTGAGCCAGATGGAAATTCTGATTGAAATTTCCGAAGGCGATATTGTTAACATCAAACCGGGAGTTAAAGTTACTTATGCTATTTTGGCGGATTTGGATAATGTACAGGAAACAACTTTGAAGTCTATCGATCCGGGGTTGACGTTGTTGACCAACGGCGAATATACCGAAGTTGTCGGTGATGACGAAGCAATTTATTATTACGGACGGCTGGTTGTTCCGAATAAAGACGGACGCTTAAGAATCGGTATGACGACACAGAATGTTATTTATGTTGAGGATGCCGAAGATGTTTTGGTTATTCCGGCACTGGCGGTTAAAGGCAGCGCTGAGGATGAGTATGTCGAAATTTTGACCGAGGAAGGGGTGCAACGCCGTTCAATTGAAACTGGCATATCGGATGGTTTGAATGTTGAGGTTAAAAAAGGACTTGATGAAGGTGAAGAGGTTATTATTGCCAAAATGTCATCATCAGAGATTTCGGATAAGGCATCCAGTGTCAGAGGTCCGCGGAGATTTTAGCCATGAACATCATTGAGTTCAAAAAAATCAATAAATTTTTCGGGCAGGGCGATAATCGTGTTCATGTCTTGAAAAATATTGATTTAACGATTGAAAAAGGCGATTTTGTGGCGATTATCGGCCAATCCGGGTCGGGCAAATCGACGATGATGAATATTTTGGGGTGTCTTGATGTGCCGACTTCCGGTGCATATAAAATCAACGGGGTTGAAGTCGGCAAAATGGAAAAAGACGAGCTGGCGGATTTGCGTTGTAAAACTTTCGGGTTTATTTTTCAGCGTTATAATCTGCTGTCTAATTTAGAGGCGCGGGAAAATGCCGCCCTGCCGGCGGTTTATCTGGGGTTGAACGCCGAATCGCGCAATAAAAGAGCCGATGATTTGTTAAAAAGACTGGAGCTCGGCAGTAAGCTTAAGAACAAACCGCATGAGCTTTCAGGCGGTCAGCAACAGCGTGTGAGTATTGCCAGAGCTTTAATGAACGGCGGTGAGGTGATTTTGGCCGACGAACCGACCGGCGCTTTGGATTCCAAAAGCGGCGAAAGGGTTATGGAAATCATTAAAGGTCTGCATAAACAGGGACACACGATTATTCTAGTGACCCATGACAGTAAAATTGCGGCGCAGGCCAGCCGGATTATTGAAATCAAAGACGGTGAAATTGTATCAGATACGCGTAAATCCGATGAATTTTATGAAACGGCCGAAACGCTGGAAGCGGTTAAAAAAAGCAAGTTTGATGTCTTGAAATATCGATTTTTGGAATCGTTTAATATGTCGGTGCATGCCATTATGTCCAACAAAATGCGTTCGCTTTTAACCATGCTCGGCATTATCATCGGTATTGCTTCGGTTGTTTCGGTGGTGGCTCTGGGCAATGCGTCGCAGGCAAAAATCATGGAACAGATTAATTCCATGGGTACCAATACGATTGACATCCGTCCCGGTACCGGTTTCGGTGATAGGCGTTCGGCCAGGGTGCGAACCTTAAAAGTGAGCGATTCTGAGCATTTGAGCAAGTTAAGTTTTATTGATAATGCAACACCAAGTGTTTCGGCCAGCGGCAATCTTGCGTACGGCAGCTATACGCTGACGGCGCAATTAAACGGTGTCGGGGCGCAGTATTTTGACGTTAAGGGGCGGAAAATTGCCCAAGGGCGGATTTTTACCGAGGAAGAAGTTGATAAAATGGCCTCGGTGGTCGTTATTGATGATAACACGCTTAAAGAGGCTTTCCCGGATAATCCCAATCCGGTGGGAGAAATTATCATCTTTAATAAAAAACCTTTGAAAATTATCGGGGTGACCGAAGAAGACAACAGTCCGGGACCGATGTCGGAAATGATGAATATCTGGACGCCTTATACGACGGCAATGTATAAAATCAACGGCACTAACGATATTGATTCAATCACGGTCAAAGTATCTAATAATGTCAACTCGCAGGTGGCGGAAGAAAGCATTGAGAATATTTTGACGGTTTTGCACGGCAAGAAAGACTTTTTTATGATTAATACCGACAGTATCAAGCAAACGGTTGAAAGCGCCACCAATACCATGAAACTTCTGATTGCCAGTATTGCGGTTATTTCCCTGATTGTCGGCGGCATAGGGGTGATGAACATTATGCTGGTTTCGGTTACCGAACGCACCCGTGAGATTGGTATTCGTATGGCAATCGGTGCCAAGCAGGCGGATATTTTGCAACAGTTTTTGATTGAAGCGGTTTTGATTTGTCTGGTCGGCGGCTTTTTGGGCGTTTCTTTATCGTTGCTGGTGGGTTGGGCGTTTAACACTTTTTCGGAAGATTTCGGTATGATTTTTTCAACCGCCTCCATTATTCTGGCGTTGGTGTGTTCGACGGCCATCGGCATCATTTTTGGCTATATGCCGGCGAAAAACGCCTCTAATCTTAACCCTATTGATGCCTTAGCAAGTGAGTAAAAACATGAAAAGATGCAGTATGTTAAAATTGTTTGTTTTCAGCCTTCCGATACTGGCAGCCGGTTGTACGGCGACCAAATATACGGTGCCGACACTTTCAAACGAACTGGGGTATACTCAAACCATGCGCCAGGTTTACAGTGCCGATACAAACTGGTGGAAGCTTTATGATAATCCGGAATTAAACAAGCTGGTGGAAACGGCCTTAAAAAACAATCCGGATTATATTAAGGCAGCCTTAAACATAAACAAAGAATTGTACAACTTAAATCTGGATACGCTGGATTTGTTTCCGACGCTTTATGGCAATACCAAAGCAAATACCCAGCGGCGGATTGATACCGGTGATCATTTTTCAAGTAATTTTTCGGGCGAAATGGGGTTGAATTATGAGCTTGATTTGTATGGCAGAATCCGGGACTTGCGCTCGGCGCAGGAGTTTGAATATCAGGCAACGGTGATGGACCGGGAATCGGCGCGTTTGAGCCTTGTAAACAGCGTGGTGGATTTGTATTTTAATCTGGAATATCTTCATAATTCAATTGAGGTGACCAAAAGCAACATCAAAGCTTATGAAGAAATTGAACAAATTACCAAAAATAAATTCAACAGCGGGAAAGTTGATCATCTGGAATATTTGCAGTCCAAGCAAAGCCTGCTTTCGGAAAAAAACAACCTCTTAAATCTGGAAACGCAGTTTAAGGAGATGGAAACCAGTTTAAAAAATATCTTAAACACGCATGAAGAAATTAAAATTTCTTACGGTGATATTTTAAAGCAAAAAAGTTTGCAGGTTAATGTTGACGTACCGGTGGCCGTCCTTGCCAACCGGCCGGATTTACTGGCCAGCCAGATGCGTCTGGAAGAAGCGTTTAAGGATTTGAAAGCTACGGAAAAGACCTGGTATCCGTCAATTTCTTTAAATGGTGCTTTTAATTCCAGTTCGGACAAAGCGCGGACAACGTTTGATTTTCCGTATATCTTTGGCAGCGTGTCGCTTGATTTGCCGTTTTTAGATTGGAACAGGGTCAAGAACAATGTCAAGATTTCGGAAACCGATTATCAGATTGCACTGGTTGATTTTAAGGACACCCTCAACCAGGCGGTTAATGAAGTGGCGTATTATTACCTGGCTTATGAAAAAGCGGCGGCGATGTTTAAGAATACGGATGAAAATTATCAAAATTCCGTTAAGATAACCGCCTATTATCAGCAGCGTTATCAAGTCGGCAAATCAGAATTTAAGGATTATCTGGAAGCAATTTATACAGAGAATGCCTTAAGACAAAATCTGATTTCGCAAAAATACCAGATTATCAAATATGAAAACTATGTTTATAAGGCCATGGCCGGAAAATATTAAATCAGTAAACAATTTTGCTTAAATAAAGTCCGCAGGCCGGGGCGGTAACGCCGGCTTCGGCGCGGCGACGGCTTTCTAAAATGGTTTTGACGTCTTCAGGGGTTAAATGATTGTCGCCGACCATTTTTAGAGTGCCGACCATATTGCGCACCTGATGATATAAAAACGAGCGGGCTTCAACGATAAAATCAATTTCATCGCCGTTGACTTCAATGTCGAGCCGGTCAAGGGTTTTTAAAGGCGAAAGCGCCTGACAGCCGGCACCGCGGAAAGCGCTGAAATCATGATGGCCGAGCAGATATTTTGCCCCCTGGCGCATTTTGTTGACATCAAGCGGAAAGCCCACATGCCAGACGCGGTTTTCCAACAAGACGGTGCGGGCGCGGCGGTTTAAAATACGGTAAATGTAACCGCGGCCTTTGGCGGAAAAACGGGCATGAAAATCATCTGAAACGGGTTCAATATCAAGCACCGCGACCGGCGCGTTCATATCCCGCAAGTGGGCGTTAAAGGCTTCGCGCATGCGGAAGAGTTCCATGTTTGTATCCAAATCAAAATGAGCCACCTGCGCCAAGGCGTGAACGCCGGCATCGGTGCGGCCGGCGGCGAAAATATCAATATTCTGACGGGTGAAGTTGTAAAGTGCGGTTTCAAGCAAGCTTTGCACACTGTCGCCTTCCTGCTGCTTTTGCCAGCCGACAAGAGTGGTGCCGTCGTATTCTATGGTCATTTTGTATCGGGTCATGGCATAAGCAATAACTTTTCTTTGAAAAATTTGCAACAGAAAAAAACAAAACCCCGTCCGGAAGACATGCGGCAGGGATATGCTGCATCCTTTTTTATAGCGGCGGGTGCCGGCCGGATTACTTGTACTTGGGTTCTTAGGCCCGCGGCGCCTGTAAACATTTTACAAACATTTACATTTGCCATATCCGTAGAGGCTACCACTTTTAATCAAAAAAGCAATACTTCCAACTGCGCTTTGTGAACAACGAAAAAAAAACCGCCATAACAAAGGTGGCGATTGGAAGCTAGCAGCGCTGCACACAGTCAGTCGCGTGACATATTAATCCATGATTGGAAGTATTTTGTCACCTTCCAATCACCGTGTGATTTTCAGGCAGCAAAGTAACGTTCTGTCAAACGCTGTGTAAAAGTTGAGAAGTCGCTAGACCTCGCAGGCAGAACCCCTGCCTGCAAGAGTAATGTTAGCAGAAAAATCTAAAATGTAAAGAGTAATTTTTGAGAAAAATTATAAAAGCGCAAACCTATGGTTGTGCTTCGGCGGCGGCAAGAGAAGTAGCGGCAATGTAACCGAAGATACTGGCAGCACTGATGGCAAGAAAGCCCAGTGCGGCAAAGAACAGGCGTATTTTCCGGCTTTTTTCGGTTTTAGCCGAATAGGTGAAAGCATTTAACCGATGTTCCCAGATAAAATACATATCGCGGGGATAGGTGAAAAGCGTGATAATGAAATTTAAAATGTATATGCCGAAACCTTTCTTCCCAAACTCAAACATGAAAAGAGTTTGTATTAAAAATACAGTCAAGCCGGCAAGCGAAAATAAAATGATTTTTCGGTTGCCGTAATAAGTTAAATACAAAACCGGAAACAGGAACACCCATAAACTTGCCCAATTGGTGCTGTCGGCAATCCAGGAAAAAGCACAATAACAACCAAAACCGAAATACATTTTGCCCGGAATGAATTTGAAATAATCGTAATCATCTGTATCTTTGCTGTCTGACATTTTCTTCTCCATTTTGTGAGTGGGAATAATTATAAAAATTTAAGCAAATAAAGGAACAGACATAGGGTAAAAATGAAAATAAAACCGAGCTTGGCATAAAACACACTCTTTTTTCGGATTTCTTCGGTTTTAGCCGAATAGGTGAAAGCATTCAGCCGGTATTTCCAGATAAAATACATATCGCGCAGGTAAAAAAAACTAAAAAAAATGGATGTAACATTTGTTTTATAAGCAAAACTACCAGGTTGCAAAGTATAAAAATTATATATGGCAAAAGATATCAAAGTGCTTAATGTTAATAGTATAATACTTCTGTATCCGGTATATGACAAATATAATAAAGGAATTAAAAAGAACCACAAATTGTCACCTTGTGTTGTCTTGCAAATCCAATAAGCAACGATTATTCCGCCGCCGATGAAGTTCATATCACCCGGAATGAATTTGAAATAGTCGGTAATCGTTTTGAACATTGGGATTATCCTTTTATTATATCGTTATTAACTAAATTTGCCGTAAAAATGTTTTATCGTCAAGGCAAAACCTCTTTTTTATAAAAAAAGAGGTTTTGCTGTTTAGTAATACTTATTTCCAATATTTATTTAAATATTGTCTGCCAAGTTTTTCCAGGGTTGCCCCTTTCTTAAGGATCTTTCTGCTTAAATTTTTAATTTTCCAAGGATTTTGGGCTAGACCAATCATATACTTTCCCCAATCTCCTAAATTTTCCAGTCCGGTTTGCAGAAGATCGTTTGTGAAGCCAAGGCCGGCTAAATCTGCTTCCTGTTGCAGACGCTCTCTTCGTTCTTCCATACCTTTATTTAAAAACTGCCGATTACCAAAGCCATAAAAATCTCGTGTTATTCCATTAATCAAGCTTTCCGTGCCGGAAACAATGCCGTCCAAAGTGGCTTTGCCGACATCTGCCCATTGGTCACCGGTTAAATAAAAGCCGCGGTTGTTGTAAGCATCCAGGCGTTTTTGGTTTTGGCTTTGAGCCTGCAGCAGGTTTTGCACGCGGTTCATGTCAGTTTCTGCCTGATTGGGCATATTCATCAGCGAATCGGTATTATTACTATCGGACTTGTTATAAAACCACTGCGGACGGATTTGTTTGACATATTCATCCAGATATGGTTCGGCTTCTTCCAAAGTGTTGCCTTTTTGATATATCAGCTTTATCAGGTGCTCAATTTGTGTATCCGTTAATTTATCAATATGGGGATATCTTAGCCTTAAATATCCGTAATTGTAACCATAACGGTTATGCAATGATTGGTCACGCTCACTGTTATAAATTGTATTATTAGAAAAATTCATAGTTTTTTCCCTTTCATAAAAAAATGCCGCAGATAAAATGTCTGCGGCTATGGTTAAAGTTAAAAAAAACCGAAAGCCCTTGAAAGGGCTTTCGGAAGAAAGAAAGATATATAAATGTCTTACCAAAAATTATGACAAGAATTACCACGGTGCATTAAGTTCTTTCTTAGAAGCTCTGCACCATGATAGAAAAATTTATAGCAAATTTTTAAAAAAATGTAACCCCCTATTTTGCACAATTTTGCACCACATTGCACCATTTTGCACCATTTTGCTCAAATTTTGAATTTAAGCGGTTGAAATAACATAAAACTACACATTAAACAAAAAGTTCATGATGTCGCCGTCTTGAACAATATAATCCTTCCCTTCGGAACGGATTTTTCCGGCTTCTTTGCAGGCTTGTTCACCGCCTAAGCGGACATAGTCGTTATATGAAATCGTTTCGGCGCGGATAAAGCCTTTTTCAAAATCCGAGTGAATAATGCCGGCGCACTGCGGTGCTTTGGAGCCTTTCAAAAAGGTCCAGGCGCGAACTTCTTTCGGGCCGGCGGTAAAATATGTCTGCAGGCCCAGCAGCTCATATCCGGCGCGGATAATCTTGGCCAGGCCGGTTTCTTTTAAGCCCAGGCTTTGCAAAAATTCCTGTCTTTCTTCTTCCGAATCAAGCTGGGCAACTTCGGATTCGATTTCAGCCGAGATAATGACCGCTTTGGCGTTTTCGGCTTCGGCTTTCTTAAAAATGGCTTCGGAAAATTTGTTGCCGGTCGCAGCAGAATTTTCATCAACGTTGCAAACATACAACACCGGTTTTGAAGTTAAAAGCTGGAGCATTTTGTATTGTTTGAAAGCGTCTTTTTCAGCCGGATCCGGTGCCGCAACGCGCGCAGGTTTTCCTGCCCGCAGGGCATTGATGACCGGTTCCATGACCGCGGCACAGATTTTGGCTTCCTTATCGCCGCCGGTTTGGGCTTTCTTTTTGACCTGTTCAAAGCGTTTTTCCAAAGATTCCAAATCAGCAATCATAAGTTCCGTTTCAACGATTTCGGCATCACGAACCGGGTCAACCGAACCTTCAACGTGGGTGATGTTGGCGTCTTCAAAACAACGCAGCACATGAATAATGGCATCGGTTTCACGGATGTTGGCCAGAAACTGGTTGCCAAGACCCTCGCCTTTTGAGGCACCTTTAACAAGGCCTGCGATGTCAACAAATTCCAGCTGGGTGGGAACAATGTTCTTGGGTTTAACGATTTCGGCCAGCTTTTCAAGGCGCGAATCCGGTACTGCCACGCGGCCGGTGTTCGGCTCAATGGTGCAGAACGGAAAGTTGGCCGCCTGGGCGGCAATGGTTTGCGTTAAGGCATTAAACAATGTTGATTTTCCGACGTTGGGAAGCCCGACAATACCGCAATTAAAACCCATAATAAAAAACTCCTGTTTATTTTTTGGCTGCCATGCCCAAAAAGTTTGAGCATGAGTTTATGCCGTTTTTGATTAATACTTCGACGGCTTCCGGCATAAGCGCAATTTCTTTTTTGATGATTTCTTCTTCCGCTTTGCTGAAATGCCCTAAAACATAATCGGCGACTTCAGGTCCTTTGCCTGCCGGATGGCCGACGCCGATGCGAATCCGGTTATACGCCGGTGTGATGTGCGAATCAATGCTTTTTAAGCCGTTGTGGCCGCCGGCGCCGCCGCCCAGTTTGGCTTTGAGCTGGCCGATGCTTAAATCAATGTCATCATGAATGACAATAATGTTTTCCGGTAAAATTTTATAAAACAATGCCGCTTTGACAACCGCATTACCGGATAGA
Organism: uncultured Alphaproteobacteria bacterium; assembly: GCA_944391705.1. Classification (GTDB taxonomy): domain Bacteria; phylum Pseudomonadota; class Alphaproteobacteria; order RF32; family CAG-239; genus CAAFZY01. The sequence continues at coordinate 25,267 of CALXUN010000001.1, read as the reverse complement.
TTCATAAATGTCTGGGGCTTGATGAGCAAAACTTTTTCGCCGCCGATCTGCCCTTCGGCAACAAGGGCGTCAAATTTGCTTTTGAAGCTCGAAAAATTATAGCGGCTGCATATTTCATCAGCCGCCATAAAACCAATGTTGTGGCGGGTGTTTGCATAATCCTTCCCGGGATTGCCCAGGCCAACCACCAAAAACATTTTGTTTTGCCTCTTTATTTGCGCAAAAAGTCAACGTGAATCGGCATATCGGAAACCGGATGAAACTGGACGTCCTGGCAGACAACTTTGGTGGTTTTGCCATCAACGTCAACTAAAATTTCCGATTCATAAAAATCCGACAAGTTCAGGGCTTTTTCCAGTTCAACCGGATCAAGGCTGACCAAAACCGGATCTTTCTTGCCGCCGTAAATGACAGCCGGAATACGCCCTTGACGACGACATGCACGAGCTGCCCCCTTACCTGCTTTCTCACGCTTTAATGCTTTAAAAGTAATGTTTGACATTTTATTTTTCCTTTTAATTGTTTTTGATTAGAAACTTTAACGGCCTCCAGGGGTGTCGTTAAAGTAACGCATTCATACAACTTTATTTTTTGTTTTTCAAGTGATTTTTAACTATTGGCGGCTAAAATGTGCTAAAAAAAGGAGAATGTTATGATTTATGCTTTTTCAGGCTTGCTTTTCGGCTTTTTAATTCCGTATATGGCGCGGCGTTTTTCCAAATTTATGCCGGCAACGCCCGGATATGCTTTATACCGGCTGGTATGGCCGGTTAAACGGGTTAAAAAAGAAAAGCGCAGGCAATCACCGGAATACCGCCGGCTTATGCGTCAGTATCTGATGCGTTCAATAGGCTGGGCAGTTATTGCGGCGGCATTAAGTTATGCCGCGTATGTTTGCTTTAACGGTAATGATATCGGCTGGCTTTTAAGTCTTATCTGGATTTTGCTTTTGCTGTATGAAATCGATGAAAGGATGTTTTTATTGCCGGATATTTTAACCGTGCCGCTTCTTATTTTAGGCTTCATGTTTGCTGCTTTGGCTATGCCCGATGTTGATTATTACAGTATTTCGGCAGCGCATTTAAGTGCAATGGGTGCCGCGGCCGGATATGTTTTGCCGGTGTTGGCCTCGCTGTTTTTAATCCGCAAATATCCGGACGCTTTCGGCGGCGGCGATATTAAGCTGCTGGCGGCAAGCGGCGCCTGGCTCGGGCTTGAAGCCGTGCCGTACCTGATTTTAATTTCATGTGTTGCCTTTGGTGCATTTATGTTGATAAAACGCCAGCGGGCAGGGGCTTTCGGACCGGCTGTCGTAATTGCAACTTTAATACTTGTATTTTTCGGTGCTTAAAGCTAAGATGTCACTATAATTTGTTGAAAAGGGTAAAATGATGGAAAAAAATATCGCTCAAAGCCGTGAAAAGGTCAGAAATTTTGTGGAAAGCCGCAACTTTGACATGTTTATCATGTCGCTGATTTGTTTGGATGCGGTGGTTTTCGGATTGATGACTTCGGATTATTTTAATGAGTTTTTCGGTACCGTATTGTTTGTTCTTGACCGTTTGTGCATGGCTATCTTTATCGTGGAAATGCTGATGAAACTTTATGTTTACGGTCATAATTTCTTCAAATCGCATTGGAATACGTTTGATTTTGTTGTTATCGCCGTTTCCTCGTTTTCGTTTGCCAGTTATTTTATCGTGCTGCGGACGTTCAGGCTTTTCCGGCTGCTGAAATACATTAACCGCTTTTCAAAATTGCGGCGTATTCTTTCGGTGCTGGGGGCGCTTTTGCCGAATTTTGCCGCGGCAATGCTGGTGTTTGCCGTTTTGATTTATGTGTTTGCCATTATGGGCGTCAGCTTGTTCGGGGGTGTGTTTGTGGAATTTTCAAACCTTGGTGCATCGCTGTTTGCCATGCTGCAGGTGTTTACGCTTGACGGTTGGGCAGAGGATATCACCCGGCCGGTAATGGCAGTGTTTCCGCATTCCTGGCTGTTTTTCGCGGTGTTTTTGTTGTTTTCGTTTTTGCTGATGATAAGTTTTGTCATGAGTGTCTTTGATGAAATCGTACATCGCGAGTTGTTAAAAGAAGTTGCACCTGAATGCCGTTTGCCGGAAGTTATGCCTGCCGGGAAAAAAGATCCGTCGGTTAAGAAAGAAAAGCCGAAATTACGGAAGAAAGCGCCGGCAATGCGGCATAAGCCGATTAAATAAAAAACCAGAGCACAAAAAAACTCCCTATTTCAAGGGAGTTTTCTTTTGCGTTAAGAATTACCGGGCTTTGTTACAAAGACAGACAAACGCCTCTCTGGTTTGCGGGTCATAGAGATAATGTTTATCTCCGTAGAGCACCGAAACCGTTAAAAACCGGCGCAAATCCGCTTTGTCCGGACAGGTTTCCGGAGAAGCACACAGCCGGATGATTTCACTTTCCAGCTGATTTGCCCGCAGAGCCAGTTTTTTACGTTCCGAAACCATGGAACCGTCATGCAAAACCAGCTGGATTTTGGCATAAGCGCTGATTTTTCTGTTTTGCACCTGTGGGATGATTTCTGTTACCTGCAGACGGCTTAATAGACGAAAACTCTGCCGACGGCGTTTGGAGACATCATTTTCCAGGCTGGTAACATAGAAACATGTTTTGCCGGGTTTTTGGATTTCAATAATCCAGGATTGTTTGGTTTTGTAATCGCTGGATTGCAGAAATGCCGATACGGTTGTTTCCGAAAAGATGTTTCTTCCGCCCAGAGCTGCACAGGCTTCTTTTTTTGATGAGTAATTCATATTGGTTAACTGGTTAATGTTAATAGTTTAATAAAAATATGTTCGTACTTATTATTGTAAATCTTAATGTTTTTTTGTCAATATATATTTTTCTTAAAAAACTTGAAATAAAAGCATAAAAAAACGAGGCGGCTTTCACAAGCAACCTCGTTTAAAAAAATTATGGCTAAAGAAATAAAGGGTTATTCGAAAATTTCAATCATATCAATAATCGCCCCTTTGGTTTTAGAATCATGATGGAAATCGTTGTTTGAAAACAAAGCGGCAACAATGATGAAATTGCGCAGCTCGTAAACATCAAACTCTTTTTCGCTTTCCTCAAACCTTTTGATGATTTTGGCTTCCAGTCGGTGTATCATTCCGTAAATTTTGTTTCTTTCCAGAATGGTTGTCCCGTCGTTTAACCTCAAAAACATGTTGTAATACTTTCGCAGCATGTCATCTTCGGTTTGTTTGATGATGTCTTCCAGCAGTGTTTTGTTCAACAGAGCAAAACATTTGAGCTTTCCGGGCGTTATGTCATTCTCAGCAAACATCTGTCGCTGATATTTTCCATAATCCTCAATGCGTCCGTAAAACTTGGTATCCAGGCAGTTGATGTAGCGCCTTAGAGTGTTCGGCTTGATGATTGCTTGTAACCAGGCGTTTTTGTTTCTATAAGTGCAGATTGCTTTGAAACGTTCAATGGTGGTTTGCGGATAAATGTTTTGCAGCGTTATTACGGCATACGTTTTTAAACTTGTTCTCATAATGTTTTAATAATTTGTGTTTAGTAAAAAAATATAATTTTTGGAAAATTTTGTCAAGTCAAAAAAATAAATTTTTTATGCTTCTTGACAACGGTGCTTGTAAACACTAACTAAAGTATTAGTTCAAAACAAGAAAGGAAAAAGCAATGAAAATTAAACCTTTACATGACAGAGTTTTGGTTCGTCGTTTGGATGAAGTTACCAAGACAAACGGCGGAATTATCATTCCGGATACGGCTAAAGAAAAGCCTTCGGAGGGTGTTGTGGAAGCCGTTGGGACGGGTCGAGTCGCACCGGACGGCAAAGTTGTTGCGATGACAGTTAAAGTCGGTGATAAAGTTCTGTTCGGCAAATATGCCGGAACCGAAGTCAAGGTTGACGGAGAAAGCCGTCTGATGATTAGAGAAGAAGATATTTTGGCAATTGTAGAGTAAGGAAAGGATAAATTAAAATGGCAGCAAAAGATATTGAATTCGGCAGCGATGCACGCAGTAAAATGCTTAAAGGCGTTGAAACGCTTGCTAAAACCGTTAAAGTAACACTGGGCCCGAAAGGCCGCAATGTTATGCTTGATAAATCTTACGGCGCGCCGAAAATTACCAAAGACGGCGTTTCGGTTGCCAAAGAGATTGAATTGTCCGATAAGTTTGAAAATATGGGCGCACAGCTGGTCAAAGAAGTTGCTCAGAAAACAGCAGATAAAGCCGGTGACGGAACGACAACCGCGACGGTTCTGGCTGAGGCTATTATTAAAGAAGGCTGCAAAGCTGTTGCCGCCGGTATTAATCCGATGGATTTGAAACGCGGTATTGATATGGCGGTTGAAGCTGTGGTTGAAGATGTTAAATCCCGTTCCAAAGAAATTAAAACTTCAGAGGAAATTGCCCAGGTTGGTACAATTTCTGCCAACGGTGATACCAGCATCGGCGAATATCTGGCCAGAGCTATGGAAAAAGTTGGTAATGACGGCGTGATTACGGTTGAAGATGCCAAAGGCCTGGAAACGGAATTGGACGTCGTTGAAGGTATGCAGTTTGACCGCGGCTATCTTTCCCCTTATTTCGTAACGAATCCGGATAAAATGAGCTGCGAATATGACAATCCGTATATTTTGCTTTATGATCAGAAGATTTCCAGTTTACAGCCGCTGTTGCCGGTTTTGGAAGCGGTTGTCCAATCCGGGCGTCCGCTGTTGATTATTGCCGAAGATATTGAAGGCGAAGCTTTGGCAACGCTGGTTGTTAACCGCTTACGCGGCGGCTTAAAAGTTTGTGCGGTTAAGGCTCCGGGTTTTGGTGACCGTCGCAAGGCTATGCTGCAGGATATGGCCGTTTTGACCGGCGGACAGGTTGTTTCCGAGGAGCTTGGCATGAAGATTGAAAATGTTACGCTTGATATGCTCGGTACGTCCAAACGGGTAGAAATCACCAAAGATGACACAACCATTATTGACGGTGCCGGCCAGAAAGAGCTGATTGAAGCTAGAGCAAACCAAATCCGCAAGGAAATCGAAACGACAACGTCGGATTATGATCGTGAAAAACTTCAAGAGCGCTTAGGTAAACTGTCCGGTGGTGTTGCCGTGCTACGTGTCGGCGGTTCTTCCGAAGTTGAAGTTAAAGAAAAGAAGGACCGGATTGATGACGCTTTGAATGCAACGCGTGCGGCAGTTAAAGAAGGCGTGGTCGCCGGAGGCGGTGTCGCTTTGCTTTATGCAACAAGAACCTTGGATAAACTGACGGCAGAGAATGAAGACCAGAAAGCCGGAATTAATATTATCCGTAAAGCTATTCAGGCACCTATCCGCCAGATTGCAGATAATGCCGGTGTTGATGGTGCGGTTGTTGTCGGAAAACTTTTGGAAAGCACGGATGCCAACTATGGCTACAATGCGCAAAGCGGTGAATATACTGACATGATTAAAGCCGGTATTGTTGATCCGACCAAAGTTGTTCGTACGGCTTTGCAGGATGCAGCTTCTGTCGGCGGCCTGCTGATTACGACCGAGGCCATGGTTACCGAAGCGCCGGTTAAAGAATGTCATTGCGGCCAGGGTGCTGCCGGTATGGGCGGCATGCAGGGCGGCATGGGTTTCTAAGCCTTTAAAATACAAAAGAGGCCCCGTTGTCGAGGGCCTCTTTTGTATTATCGGGATACAGGATTTTGGTAACTTTCCCGGGTGCTTAATTTTGAATTTTCAAAACCCTTATTTTCCCAGTTGTTTTCATACCTGTCTTTATATTTTTCCGAATTGGTTGTAAAAGTATTGACTACTTCTTTTCAATAATTTATCAATTTTATTGACAAAATATGCAAAATAATGTACAAAATGTTTGTATTTAATTTTTAATTCTATTTTTATGAAGGAATATTGCATTATCAAAGCTCACCAAACTGATGAGTTGGAGCGTGAGGTAAATCAAAAGTTGGCAGAAGGCTGGACGCTCTATGGTAACTTGTGCGTTACCGGTGGCGGTTATCAATATTTATACTGCCAAGCCATGTTAAAAGAAGATAAAGTCAGTGAAAATCATCCTGAAATTTTCTAGGCTTTACTAACAAAAATAACCCCTGTAATAAACAGGGGTTATTTTTATTATGTGACTGTTTAGTCTTTAGCTGCCGGTTCAATCCGCATGGCATAAAATGAACGCCATACAAAAACCAAACCCAGCAGGAAGAAGAATACACCTAACCCGGTTGAAACACAAGCCGGTGCCTTGGCGGCCATTTCAACGGCCAACAGCCCGAATAACGTTGTGAATTTGATAATCGGGTTTAAGGCAACCGAGGATGTGTCTTTGTACGGATCGCCGACCGTGTCGCCGACAACGGCAGCATCGTGCAAAGGTGTTCCTTTTTCTTCCAAATCAACCTCAACCACCTTTTTGGCATTATCCCATGCACCGCCGGCATTGGCCATGTAAAGTGCCTGGAAAAGCCCGAAAATGGCAATTGAAATCAGATAGCTGGCAAATAAATTGGCATCAAAACAGGCAAAGGCTATCGTAAATGAAAAGATAACGATAAAGATGTTGAACATACCTTTTTGCGCATAAATCGTGCAAATACGGACAACATTTTTCGAATCTTCCACCGAAGCGGCTTTTTTACCATCCAGGTGAATGTGCTGTTTGATATAGTTGACGGCACGATAAGCGCCGGCAGAAACCGCCTGCATCGATGCACCCGAAAACCAGTAAATAACGGCGCCGCCTAAAATCAACCCGAACAAGACATACGGATCAAGCAGGTTTAAGGACAGGTTTAACAACAAAATGATTGAGAAAATCATTGTGGTTGCACCGATAACTGCCGTACCGATTAAAACCGGTTTGGCCGTGGCCTTGAAGGTATTGCCTGCCGAATCGTTTTCTTCCAGCAGGTGTTTGCCTAACTCAAAGTTTGGTTCAAAGCCATAGTCGTTTTTAATTTCTTTTTTGATGCCTTTAATCTGTTCAATCTGTGAAAGTTCAAAAACAGACTGGGCATTATCGGTTACCGGACCATACGAATCGACAGCAATGGTGACAGGTCCCATGCCAAGCATACCGAATGCGACCAGGCCGAAAGCAAAAACTGTCGGGTAGACCATGTATGCATCTAAACCGGTACGAGCGGTGAAGAAAGCGACAACCATTAATCCGACCATGACAATACCCTGCCAGAAGGCCGAGAAATTGCCGGCAACAATGCCGGAGATGATGTTTAATGATGCACCGGCTTCACGACTGGCATTGACAACCTCTTCAACATGTTTTGATTTTGAAGATGTAAATATTTTGGTAAATTCCGGAATAAGTGCCGCAGCCAATGTTCCGCAACTGATGATGGTTGAAAGTTTCCACCACAAATCCGGGCCGAATACGGTGCGGTCAATCATAACATAAGAAACACCGAAGGTAACAAGAATCGAGATAATGGAGGTTAACCATACCAGACTTGTCAGCGGGGTTTCAAAGTTGAATTTTTCTTTATCACCAAATTTTATCTTGGAAATCCAGTTATTTAATGAATAAGAACCAATGGAGGTTAAAATCATTAAAACACGCATGGTGAAAATCCAGGTAATCAGACGCGCCTGAATATCAATGCCGTTTTGCATCAAAATCAGATTACCGTCAGAAGTGTACATCATACCTGCGCCTAAAACAATGAAACTGATTAAGGCAACACCGGTTACGCCGTATGTTTCAAACCCGTCGGCGGTCGGACCGACGGAATCGCCGGCATTGTCGCCGGTACAGTCGGCGATTACACCCGGGTTGCGGGCATCATCTTCGTCAATTTTGAAAATGATTTTCATCAAATCAGCGCCGATGTCGGCAATTTTAGTGAAAATACCGCCGCAGATACGCAAGGCTGATGCGCCTAAAGATTCACCAATCGCGAATCCGATAAAACAGGCGCCGGCATTGTCACGCGGAACAAACAGCAAAATGAAAATCATCATAATCAGCTCAACGCAAATCAGCAATACGCCGATGGACATGCCGGAATGCAGCGGCAGGTTCATGACCGGAAAAGCTTTACCTTTAAGCGAAGCAAACGATGTGCGGGCGTTGGCATAAGTATTAATGCGCATACCAAACCAGGCAACCGAAAACGAGCCCAGAATACCTAAAACCGACCACAGTAAAATGTTTAAAACTTTAGGTAGTGGTACTTCATTTAAATAAAAGAAATAATAGAAAATGCAGACAGCAATAAAGCATTCCAAAATAAAGAGAAGAACCGCCTGCTGTTTCATATAGGTTTTGCAGGTGGCATAAATTGTTTCTGCCACGTTAATCATGGCTTTGTGTGCCGGAAGGTTCTTAATCTTTAAGAATTCATAAAGACCGAAAAGCATTCCCAGCAGGCAAATCCCCATACCGGCAAGCAGAATATGCGATCCGGTGAGGCTAAAGCCAAAAATATCAAAGGCAACATCAAGCGACGGAATGTGCAAGTCGATTTCCGAAGCAAGCGCGTCTTTGAAAATAAAAAACATTGAGAATAAAGCAGCAATGGCAGCTTTACCAAATTTGTTTATTTTCAGCATGATACATCCTTTATAAAAGTGGGTTATACCCGTTTTGAAAGATTTATCCTGCAAAACGGGTTTATGGGAATATATTAAAAGTCTATTCTAAAGAATCTATTAAATTTTTTAAATATTCGTTGTTTTGTAAAGGTAAATAAAAACCGACCGTTTTTGAAGCCAGTCGGTTTTTTAAAAGAAAATGAGGTACATTATAAAACATTGCCGACATCTATTCGTTCAATATCAAAATAGAGTTTGCCGTTGTTGTCTTTAATATCAGGATCGGCACCGGCTTTTATTAATTGTGAAACAATATCGTCATTACCGCTTGAGGCGGCATAAAAAAGAGCCGTTTTGCCATCTTTGTCAGTTTTATTGACATCAGCGCCGGCATTAATCAAAAGTTGGATAATTTCAGCGTTCCAGGCATTTGTTGCGGCATTCATCAAAGGTGTGCCGAGCGGGCTTGTCTGGTTTATGTCGGCGCCGGCATCAATCAGCATTTGCGTTAAAGCGCTCATCCGGTTCATTTCACGGAACAGGTTTTCTTTCAACTTGTCCTGAATTTCCGGGTTACTGACATCTAAACCCATGGTTTTCATCATCATAATCTGCAGCTGAAGTTCATTGGCTTTGGAGGTGGCAATATTTAAAGGAATCATGCCGTTGGCAGCCGGCATGTTGACATCGGCGCCGTATTCTATGGCTTTTTTTGCCACTTCCAGATCCGGATTGCGGGTTAAAAGATAATACAGGGCGGGATTTCCTGCCGTATCTTTGGTGTTAAAATCAAAATTTTGTTTTTTAAGTATTTCAATACTGTTATGATTTGCTTCTGTCATTTGCTTTTCCAAATCGGAATTTTGGTCTGCCTTCGGCATTGAAACGGTAGCACTTCCTTCTTTGGGAGACGGAGCAGCTGCGGTTTCAACAGCAGCAGGGGCATTGCTATTGTTTTCCTGTGCGGAAACGGAAATTGCAAAAGTTAAACAAAAAATACTTAAGACGAATTTATACAACATAATTTTATTCTCCCGTTGAAGTTTGGCGCGTGTAATTAAGAACGGTATTGCCGAAATGCAGTTTCAGGTTATGGTCATCAAGCTGTTGTATTTCAAATTCTTCCTTGATGGTGATGGTTCTGCCGTTGCCGATGCTTTGCCCGGTCAGGGTAAGAATATTTCCCTCCCGCTGCCAGCCGGTGTACAGCAATGTATGCATATTAACCGATTGGGCGCTGCCGTCTTTATTTAACGTTATGCCCTGAAGCTTGTCTTCCATTCCGGGAATCGGTTGAACCCAGGTGCCGATAAGTTTGTCATCTGAACAGCCGCCTAAAAAGAAAAGTATGGCAGCCAATGTGAGAGTAAGTTTTTTCATGACAATATCCTAATTCTTTTTTACAAAATAAAGCATAATCATTTTCAAAAACTTTGCAAGCCAAAATAATCGGCCGCTATATTATGCCAATGCTTTTTTTAAGGCAGATACGGCAATCATTAATCCTGTTTGTGACGGCGCTGTATCGGTTAAGGCGTTTAACATCAAAAAGTCATGTATGGTGCCGTTGATGCGGACACCGGCAGTTTTTACGCCGGCTTCATTTAATTTGCGGGCATAAGCTTCACCTTCATCGCGTAAAACATCGTTTTCTCCGGTTATGATTAATGCCGGCGGAAGATTGGCAAGCTCGGCTTTTGAGGCTAACAACGGACTGGCATAAATTTCTTTACGTTTTTCTTTATCCGCAGCATATTGATCCCAAAACCATCTCATGGCTTTTTTTGTCAGCCAGGGACCGTTGGCAAATTGATGATAAGAATCGGTTTCAAATACGGCGTTGGTTACCGGATAAAGCAGCAGTTGAAATAAAATTTCCGGTTGGTTTCCGGCGGCTTTTGCCATTAAAGCCATAACCGTTGCCATGTTTCCGCCTACCGAATCGCCGGCAACGGCCAGGCGGGAAGTGTCCAGATTGTATTCTGCGCCATGGGCGGCCATATATTGAAGCGTGGTAAACAGGTTTTCGGTTGTCTTCGGATATTGTGATTCCGGCGACGGCTCGTATATTGGAAAAATGACGGCAGCATTTACCTGAGTGGAAAGTTCATATATCAAGCGTTTGTGTGTTTCTTCATTGCCCATGACCCAACCGCCGCCGTGAATATAAAATATAACAGGCAGGGGTTCCGTATTTTGCAAAGGTCTGACAATCAGAACGCGCATTGTCTTGCTGCCGGCCAAAGGAACGGTCGTTTCAACGGTGTCGACAGCCGGTACTTTCGGCTTATCTTTCTGAACATTTATCAGAACTTCGCGTGCCTGCCTGGGCGTCAGTTCATATAAAGGTTTTCCGTCGTTTTTACTCAGTTCTTCAACAAAACTTTGTACCATAGGGTCTAAGTGTGTGTTTGGCATTGCTTTTCTCCTTAAAACTTAAAGAGGAGATAATTGCTTTTGAAGGAATTTAAAGAGAAATAAAACTATCAGCTGCCAAGCTCACAACGAAAAGTGACATTTAGTCACTTTTCTATCGGTTCGCGCCCTCCCGGGTTCGATCCCCAAAAACATATATGCCATTAAAAAAAGCACCGTTGTGTGCTTTTTTGCGTCTAGCTGCGTAAGGCTCGCGTTAAAACGCTTGCCAACTGCGCTTCGGTCATAGGCATTCAACCATTCGCCGCGGTTGCTGTCGCTGCCCTTGCTTATGGTGAATGTCTATCTACACCATTAAAAAAAGCACCGTTGGGTGCTTTTTTTAATGGCGTACCCGGCGGGGATCTTTGCTTGTTTTCTAGTTTCGCTTCGTGGCGCTGCCGCTTCTCGCTCAACAAGAAAACTGCACCGCTCACAACGAAAAGTGACATTTAGTCACTTTTCTATCGGTTCGCGCCCTCTCGGGTTCGCTCCCCAAAATCAAATATGCCATCAAAAAACCTCCCGTTAAGGGAGGTTTTTTGATGGCGTACCCGGCGGGGATCGAACCCACAACCTTCGGCGTCGGAGGCCGACACTCTATCCAATTGAGCTACGGGTACAGTTTTTCGTTCGTTACCCCTTTTATACCATTTTATTTTATTTTGCCAGTATTTTTTTAAGTTTTTTTCATAATTTTGCTTGACTTGTCGCTTAAATGTATGTATTAACAAGCAACAAGATTGTTGTTTGTTTAAAATAAGGATAATTAAAATGGCTAAAAAATGTGATATTTCCGGTGTCGGCGTTATGAGCGGCAACAATGTCAGCCATGCCAATAACCATACCCGCCGCCGCTTTTTGCCGAATCTGCATGTCGTTTCTTTGTTGAGCGAAACATTGGGCAAAGTTTTTAAATTGAAAGTTTGCACCAAAACTTTGCGTTCTATTGAACATAACGGCGGTTTGGATGCTTATTTGGAAACAACTTCCAATTCCAAGCTGACAGATGAAGCTAAAAAAATCAAAAAATCTATCGCCAAGAAAAAGGCAGCAAAGTAATTAATTTAAAAATAAATGCTTTATTACCCTTGTCTTAACAGACGAGGGTTTTTTATTGTTTGCTAAAAAGCGCTTGATATTTTTGTCAAAATGAGGCAAAATGCTTTTTAGAATAAAAATTATTTAGTATGAAGAAATATATTATTACCTTTGTAATTGCCTCTGTTATTATGGCAGTCTTGTATTTTACCGGTATTTTCCCCGGAGAAATGTGGGCAAGCAGCGAAATTATCTGTGTCACGATGATGTTGCTGTTTCGGAAACTGTTTAAAACAGCCGTCTCAATAGTTTTTGCGCTGATTTATACGGCTCTTAGTGCATTTGTCTGGACGCAGGTACCTTATACAGCTACGTTCTTTTCGCAGCTGATGGCAACAATTATATATACATTTTTACTGATTTTCACTATCGTCCTGTTTATCAGCGTAATTGTGGAAGTCGTAAAAATGTATCAGGAAATAAAAAATGAGCCCCGTTGACCGGAGCTCATTTTTTATTTTATGATTTAAGCTGATTATAATTCGCCGACATAAATGCCTAAGTCGCGGGCAGCCAAAACATAATCGCTGTTTTTATCCAAATGGGATGTTCCGCAGGCAACCACTTGATCAAGCGGATATGATTCAAACTTGCCGTTTGAAAAGCCGACCATAACACCGGTGTGGCCTTCAGCCAACAACTCAATTGCTTTGGCAGCAAAAACGGAAGCTAAAATCCGGTCAAAAGCTGTCGGGTTGCCGGAGCGTTGAACATGGCCTAAACGGGTAACGCGGGTTTGGAAGCCCTGATATTTGGCGTTTAAGGCATGGCTTAAATATTCACCGATGCCACCGTTTATTTTTTCTCCGACCAGGTTCTTAGCACCGCTGACCTGTTCGCCGTTTTCGGTTTTGACACCTTCTGATACAACAATAACAGCATGCGTCCGGCCGGATTTTTTGATACTTTCCAATTTGGCGATAATGCCGTCAAGCGTATAAGGAATTTCCGGAACCAGGCAGACATCGGCAAAACCGGCCAAAGCAGACTGAATGGCCAGGTGGCCGGCATCGCGGCCCATAACTTCCAGAATTAAAGCACGATGGTGGGAGCGGGCAGTTGTTTCCATGCTGTCCAAAGCATCGGTACAAACCTGGCAGGCTGTGTTGAAACCGACGGAAAACTGAGTCATCGGGGTGTCGTTATCAATGGTCTTGGGGATACCAATCATTTTAACGCCGGCATTTTTACAATAGTTGCTGACAATGTTCATGCTGCCGTCGCCGCCGACAACAATGACGGCATCCAGCCCAAGCTCTTTGACACCTTCACCGAAACGACGGGACATTTCGGCTTGCGAATCCATTTTAACACCTTTGTTCAAAGAACCGAGATAAGAACCCGAAATCCGCGGCCATGGTGTGTCGGAGAAATTTTTCGGAGTGAGAATTTCGTAAGATAACGGCCGTTCGGTCAGACCATCAGTGCCGTCGTGAATGCCGTAAACTTCCCAACCCTGACGGCCGGCTGCTTTAACAACAGATGAAATAACGGCATTAAGGCCGGCGCAGTCGCCGCCGCTGGTTAAGATACCAATCTTTTTGATTTCACTCATATATATTCTCCATATTCTTCAAAAACGTTAATATTTATTTTATGGTTGATTTCTATCGTAGAATGTCGTATACTTCTTACAAATTTTAAAACAACATTTCCAGTAAAAAATATAATATGTGCTAAACTTTTTTAATAAAAAGGACTGTAAAACTTATGTTACGCAATGATAATTTGGGAAAACTCCAGCAGCAGCTTTGTGAACTGAAGCTGGAGGAACGTCGTGTTTGTTCGGATATCCGCCAGCTGGTACGTGCCAACCGGACGATTGATTTTTATCAGGCTCAGCAGCTTAACAAGCTGCGCACCGGTTTGAAGAGTAAAATCCAAAAGGTGGAAGCCAGCATTATGCCGAATATTATTGCTTAAGAAACTGGTTTTGATATTTTTGCTTGATTTTAAAGAATCGCTGTGTTAGATAAGCAGCAAATTGTTTTAACTGATTTTAGATAAATGGAAAAGAGGTGATTTAAGTGGTTCAGGTTACTGTTATCGGTAATGACGTTGCTCAGTCTTTAAAGGTTTTGAAGAAAAAAATGCAGCGTGAAGGCATTTTCCGCGAGATGAAATTGCGCCGCTGCCATGAAAAGAATTCCGAGAAGAAAGCACGTCGCCAGGCTGAGGCTGTCCGCCGGGCCAGAAAACAGCTGCGTAAACGCTTAGATACCGAAGGATTCTAAAATTCTTGATACAAAAAAGCTCCCCAATCAGGGGAGTTTTTTTGTGGCCTGTAAATTTCAAATTTTTTGTAATTTTAAAAATTCTTTGGGACATGGAAATATAGTTCATTGTCAGAAAATTTATGGCACGATGCTTGATTTTGGATGCCTAATCCAAAACGCTTTGCGTTTTGAAGGCATAACAGTTCGAGAGGCTGCCGCCAACTGTCACCCCTATGAGGGCACATTAGTGCCCGAATATAAGGGGTCCATGTTGAGGCGCGAAGGGTACGACCAGCGTAAGCTGGTTGGGGATTGCGCCTGCGCAATCTTCATGTTACATATAAGATATGAAATTCAAAAAGCAGATAAATTGTATTTACTCCTGTTGGTATCATTTGGTCGGATGGTTATTTTGTTAGTACAACAGGAGTAAATACAAACATTATTTAAAGGTATATTGAGCAGCAAGGGAGAGAAGATTGCGCACAAGCGGAGCTTGACTTCTGAACTTGTCTAATCCCAGCCGGCGTAAGCCGGTGGTACTTTAGAAATTTATGGATGCCTAGTACTCAGACGCTAATGCGTCTTCGTAGGCATGACAGGGAGGGTGGATGCCTGGTACTGCTCAAATGCAAGGCGTTGTTGCAGGCATGACAATTCAGTGCGGCGTGTCCTTTTAAAGCATGACGGGTGCGGGCGGATTGGAAAAGCAGTTTGAGGCATGGCGGGATGGAATCGTAAATATTTTATGCATTAAATTAAAGACGAATCGGATTCTTGAGAAAAATATAGCCGAATGTTTTATTTAAAGCCAAAACGACTATTCTAGGTTGTCAGGTTTTGAAAATATGGTCGTTAAAACAATCTGTTACTTTTAAGTTTTTGATATCGTGGAAATCTTTTTTTGTTAATAAATTTATCCACTTAAAGGAAATTTTTTTTGCGCCTATTTTTAATAAGATAGTGGGTTTTATAAATTTATTAACCATTTTGTTCTTGTGACAACAAAGTTATTTTTGCAAGATGATTTTCAAGAAAAATATACTCCAATAAAAATTATGTGCATACTATATATAGTTTCTTTACAAATTTTTAACACTATATATTGTATATAACTAAGCAGTTTAATGCGGTAAATAAAAAATATGGTCTAAAACAAATTTTAAGGAAAAAACCCATGTCCGAACAAAAATATGAAATGCCGACAATGAATACTGATAACCTAACCGTTCAACAGGTTACCAAAAGAGACGGAACTCTGGCGCCGTTTGACAGCAGCAAAATTTATAGTGCGATTTTGAAAGCAGGAACTTCTACCAAAGAATTCGGTGAACAGGAAGCCTGGCTGTTAACGGCTAAGGTGTTAAAAGTCGTTGAACATAAATTCAGCGAATCGCTGCCTTCAATTGAACAAATTCAGGATATCGTTGAACAGGTGCTGATTTCAGATAATTATTTCCAGACAGCCAAAGCCTATATTTTATATCGTGATCAGCGCAATCGTATGCGTTCGGATAAAAAAGTTATGGTTGATGTGGAAAGCTCCATTAATGAGTACTTGGAAAAGCTGGACTGGCGTGTTAACGCCAATGCCAACCAGGGTTATTCCAACGGCGGGTTGATTTTGAATGTTTCCGGCAAAGTAACGGCCAATTACTGGTTAAGCCATGTTTATCCGGCAGAAGTCGGCGAAGCACACCGAAACGGCGATGTTCATATTCATGATTTGGATATGTTGGCAGCATATTGTGCGGGCTGGTCTTTGAAAAACCTGTTACATGAAGGTTTCAACGGTGTGCCCGGAAAAGCCGAAGCTGGTCCGGCCAAGCATTTGACGGCAGCCGTCGGCCAGATGGTCAACTTTATGGGCACATTGCAAAATGAATGGGCAGGGGCTCAGGCTTTTTCATCGGTTGACACGTATCTTGCACCTTATATCCGCAAAGATAACCTTTCATATCGTCAGGTCGAGCAGTGCATTCAGGAGCTGGTTTATAACTTAAACGTTCCGTCGCGCTGGGGTTCGCAAACGCCGTTTACCAACTTTACTTTTGATTGGGTTTGCCCGGAAGATTTACGCAACACGCACCCGATTATTGCCGGTGAAGAACAGCCGTTTACTTATGGCGATTTGAAAGAAGAAATGGCCATGATTAACAAGGCTTACATTACGGTTATGATGAAAGGCGATATTAAGGGCCGGCCGTTTACGTTCCCGATACCGACTTATAACATGACGCCGGATTTTCCGTGGGAAGAAGAAAATACCGAACTTTTGTTTGAGATGACGGCTAAATACGGCATGCCTTATTTCCAGAATTTCATCAATTCGGTTTTAAAACCGGGGCAAATTCGTTCTATGTGCTGTCGTTTGCAGCTTGACTTGCGCCAGCTTTTGGCCAAAGGCAACGGTTTGTTCGGGTCAGCCGAGCAGACGGGGTCGGTTGGTGTGGTAACTTTCAACTGCGCCCGTTTGGGATATGTTTACAAAGGCAATGAGGCCGGTTTGTTCGGTCGTGTTGATGAGTTGCTAAACATTGCCCGCACCTCGCTTGAAATTAAACGTAAAGTTATCCAACGCCTGATTGACAATGGTTTGTTCCCGTATACCAAGCGTTACCTCGGCACATTGCGTAATCACTTCTCAACAATCGGTGTAAACGGTATCAATGAAATGATTCGTAATTATACCAATGATGAACATGATATTTCCGATGAATGGGGACAGGCCTTTGCCGAAAAATTCCTGGATTATATCCGTGAAAAGATGGTCAAAATTCAGGAAGAAACCGGGCATATGTATAACCTGGAAGCCACGCCGGCCGAAAGTGCAACATACCGCTTTGCCCGTGAAGACAAGAAACGTTTTGCCGACATTATCCAGGCCGGAACAAAAGAGAATCCGTATTATACAAACTCTTCCCAGCTTCCGGTCGGGTATACCGATGATCCGTTTGAAGCGCTGGATTTGCAGTCGACCCTGCAGACCAAATATACCGGCGGTACGGTTTTGCACCTGTATATGAATCAGCGTATTTCATCGGCTAAGGTCTGCCGCGATCTGGTCAAAAAGGTTCTGACTAATTACCGGCTGCCTTATATCACAATTACCCCGACGTTCTCGATTTGTCCGAAACACGGCTATCTGTCCGGGGAACACAAATTCTGCCCGATTTGTGATGAAGAGAAAAAGGCAGAGAAATTAAAGGCCTTACAGGCTAACCAAAATGTAGCTTAATAATTATTTATTTAACAAGGAGAAATAAAATGACCAATGTAATCAATATTGAAGATATCAAATTAAGTGATGAAGAAAGACAGCCCTGTGAAATCTGGACACGGGTTATGGGCTATCATCGTCCGGTTTCCGAATTCAACAAAGGCAAAAAATCGGAATATTATTCCCGTGTTTGCTTCTGTGAAGAAAAAGCCGTTTTGCACATGAATGAAGATGATGTTAAACTGGCAGTTGCCGCCGAATAAGGTTTTATAAGGCTTGAGGCCGCCGCTTAGAATCCTGAACGGGGAAAGCGGCGGTTTTTTTTAAGCGGAAGGTTTTTAAGAAGTGAACAAAGAAGAAATCATTATCGGCGATGTTGAGAAATTCAGTATCGTAGATTATCCGGAACATATGGCGGCAGTGATATTTATGCAGGGTTGCCCATGGCGCTGCCCCTTTTGTTATAATACATCTTTGCAAAAAATAGGAGCCGAACCGGAGAGCTCCTGGACGTTTGAAAAGCTGCTGGCTTTGCTTGAACGGCGCAAAGGCGTGTTGGATGCGGTGGTGTTTTCCGGTGGTGAGCCGTTGGTTCAGGGTGAGGCGTTGGAAAGCGCCATAGATGCGGTTAAGGCTTTGGGTTATAAAGTCGGGTTGCATACCGGCGGTTATCGTCCGGAGGCTTTGGCGCGAATCGTTGAGAAAATTGATTGGGTCGGTTTGGATATTAAAGCACCGTTTGAGGTCGAAAAATATAAAATGGCGACCGGTGGTTATACTTTGGTAGAAAATGTTAAAAAGAGCCTTGAAATTTTGGCGGCAAGCGGCAAACATTTTGAGTGTCGGACAACCTGCGATCCGCGGATTTTGACGATTGAAGATATTTATAAAATCGCCGAATCTTTGAAAGAGGCGGGCGTGCAAGAATATTATCTGCAAAAGTACCGGCCGATACCGACCGATAAAACCACAACTGAGGAACAATGTCTGGCGCTCATT
The DNA here is from genome assembly GCA_944391705.1 of uncultured Alphaproteobacteria bacterium. Taxonomy (GTDB): domain Bacteria; phylum Pseudomonadota; class Alphaproteobacteria; order RF32; family CAG-239; genus CAAFZY01. The sequence goes on along the minus strand of CALXUN010000001.1, from coordinate 6,755 downwards.
GAAGATGAAAATTTAGTGCGGTATTTGCAACAATCATTTCCCAAATTTGAAGTCAGAAAGTAATTTCAAATCCCGTTTTGCGGGGTTAGGGTTAAAATGTATTGAAGGTTTTATAAAAACAGACTAATCTATTATTATGGTAAATTGTAAAGATAAAATAAAATATCTTCTTTATAAGGCAGGTTTGCGGAACACGATCCCGGCAGCTGTTGTTAATAATGTGAAAATTGAAGATAAAAATGAACCTTTGGTCAATATACGAAATAATTCAAATTTCTTTTTTGGGAAAAAACTGTTGGTGCAAGAAAAAATTCTTGTTCGTCAATCTGTTGCGATACGATTGGAAAAAGCATCAAGCCTTTTACCGAAAAATATTAAATTTAAAATTTATTCAGCATATCGGGATAAATCCACACAAATGGAGATGTGGCAAAAGCGTTGGAGGATAAATCGTTCTAAATATCCAAATTTGACCGAAGAAGAAATTGAAAATATGACAAGAGGCCAAATTGCTAACCCGACAAACGGGTTTGGTGGTCATCAAACCGGCGGTGCTATAGATATAGGATTATGTGATGCGCAAGGGCGCGATTTGGATATGGGTACTAAAATTAGTGAACATAATTCTAAAACACGAACAAGTGCTTCCGATTTAACGGATGAACAAAGAAACAATCGCCGTTTGTTACATAGTGTTATGGAAAAGCAGGGCTTTAAAAATTATCCGGCGGAATGGTGGCATTTTTCTTATGGCGATCGGATGTGGGCGGCATATTCAAATCAACAGCAGTGCTTTTATGGAGCGGTCAGGGAAAAAGGATAAATATTGATGAAGATTATAACCGACAGATTTGAGTACGAAGAATTGTCTTTGTTAGACCTTTCCAAAATAGAAAAAGTTGCTCGTGATATGGCGTGGAATGATACAATAAATGTTTTATTAGATAATGATAAGAAAAGTATTGATGATTTTTCTAAAAAAGGATTGTCTGAATATCAGTCGGCTATAAAAAAAGAAGCAGAAAAATTGATGGAAGCTGATGTAGAAAAGAAAGATTTTTATATGCATATCTCACAAAATTTAATACCTCAAGAATTGTGGCATATTAATTTTTCAATGCTTAAACCTGATTTTAGAAAATCTGCTTTAGCTTTTATTAACAAAGGAATAGAGAAGAAAAAAGAGCAACCAAGAACCGGTTATTGGTTTGTGATTAAGGACAAAAATACCGGAAAAGTCATAGGGGCGACGATGTTATCAACAAGGGTTTTAGAGAAAAACGGAAAACTAATTGTAGGGCATTCGGGACAATTTATTCATCCAGAATCACAAAGAAAAGGAATTATCTCGGATACAAAGGCTGTGATGGTTGATTTTATGTATAAATATCTGATTGATGATCAAAAAGCAAATGTTCCGCAAGATGCGCTGTTTTATACAACTTGTGATGTTTTAAATAGAGGCTCTAGGCGGCTACAGGAAAAATCCGGAGCCAGATGTATTAATCCAGACAATCCGGAAAATGGTAAGTTTTTGTTTATTGCTACAAGGGAAGAGATTACAAGTTCACCATTGTTTTCAAGAAATATTCCTTGGACGGCGGTTACAGAAAATGGTGTTAATTTTCACTCTTCAACTAAACCTTCTTATTCTTTTTCGGTCGGGCTTAACCTTAATAAATCTAAGGAAATTTCTTGACTTTTTGACAAAATGTGATATTTTATATTTGATAAGGAAATAATTTTGAAATTATGAAGTATAGTAAAGAACAATTGCTTGACAAAGTACGTGAAAAATATCACGTTGAACCGGAAAAAGTTTATAATGCGACGGGCTTATATCTGAAGAACGGGTTTCGAGCATTATTTGGCTATGTCGTTAATGATACTTATTTTGCCGATGAACTTTCCGGTGACATTTATCCGGTTTGTGATGTTTCGCAGCTTGATAATGTTGATGAGTACGATGATTAAAAGTACCCCCTGTTTGAACTGTCTTTCAAAAGTCAGATGGTTTGTGAAACAGGGGGCATTTTTTGTGTGATTTCTTTTTTTTAAGGATAATCGACGAGTTCGATTTTAACCCGCTTGTCATAAAACGCCGCCAGCTGCGCCAGATAGTTGCCGTTAATCTGGCCGCTGCCGCATATCAGATAATCTAAATGCCATTCCGGTATGCGGGAAAGTACTGACAAGTCTTCCAATGACATATCATGACTTTGACGCAATTCCCATAACAGCTTTCGGGTTTCATGCCGGGTTAGTTTCAAGGCCGCGCGCCTTTGTTGTTTACTTAGCATATTCATAAGCTCCTTTCTTTTGTTCATATTAAAATTAAAAACAAAACCGCTTTAGAAAATTCCAAAGCGGAGGAGCTGAAAAACTGCCACAAACAGTCAGGTTTATTCGCACCCGAAGGTCTTATTTCACCCACTCCCCCAAAGAAGGAGTTTTTTGTGGAGATGTTTTTCAGACACCACCGTCAAACGACGGCAGTGCTTATATTAAAGAAGTCTGGCAATAATGCAAGTGTTTTTATGTTGCCTGTATCATATTTTGGTACAAAAATACGGCTTAGAAAATTACGGATAAAAATATAACCAATGAAGAGTTTTTTGTACCAACCACGGTGAATACAATATTTGCATAATTAAATATGAAAATAAAAAGCCAACACAAATATATGTCATGTTTTTATTTTTATATAAAAGCCAAATTCCCAAGAGCGGCACAATCAAAATAAAATATAAATGGCATAAAACATATATGTTAAAACCATGGCTTAAGATGAAAACCATTGATACAATCAGCCAAAATCCATAAAATCCTGATAGTATTTGCTTTTCTAACAGGGCCATATATATACCTCATCAAATAAAGATTGTCCGATATTATACGCTTGAAAGACATCTACTTTCAACCACCAGCAACCGATAAGAACTCCGAAAATAAAAAATATTAATTTTAACATGACCTGTTTTTTCATGATAATTATGATATATTTTAATCATTAAAAACCTGTTACCAGGAATTTGCCCACTCTTGCTCAAATCGGCACACTTTGGTATTGCTTGGGTGTCGTTGATGTTATAATTTTTGTTGGTAAAACGTTGTTAAATCCGTTGATATCTTTTATTTTGCACTTGGTAAAAAAGAGGTTTTGTTGTATATTTTTTTAAGTTTGAATTGAAAGAAACAGGGGTTTAAATGACAGAACTAACCAATGAAGAATATTTGAAAAGCGAACAAGAATATAATGCCGATTCCATTAAGGTTTTGAAAGGTCTTGATGCCGTGCGCAAACGTCCGGGCATGTATATCGGCGATACCGATGACGGTTCGGGTCTGCACCACATGATTTATGAAGTTTTGGACAATGCCATTGATGAGGCGTTGGCCGGTTATTGTGACCGCACGATTGTCATTCTTAACCCGGACGGTTCGGCAACAATTCGTGACAACGGACGCGGCATGCCGGTTGATATCCATAAGGAAGAAGGGGTTTCGGCGGCGGAAGTCATTATGACCGAGCTTCACTCCGGCGGTAAATTTGACAACAATTCATATAAAGTTTCCGGCGGTTTGCACGGCGTGGGCGTGTCGGTGGTTAATGCGCTCTCCACCTGGCTGAAACTGCGTATTTGGCGTAATGATAAAGAATATTATGCCGAATTTGCCAACGGCAATGTGGTTAAACATGTTGAGGTGGTCGGAGATGCTCCCGGCCGTCATGGAACGGAAGTTTCTTTTCTGCCGTCACCTGAAACTTTTACCCAGACCGAGTTCAGCTTTGAAACGCTGGAACGCGCCATCAGGGAAAAAGCTTTCTTAAACTCCGGCGTATATTTAAAATTAATCGATAACCGCGGCGCCGAACCGAAAGAAGAAGTCTTTCACTATGAAGGCGGATTGTCGGCGTTTGTTAACCACTTAAATAAAGCAAAAGCGCCGCTGCATGAAAATATTATTGCTTTCTCGGGTGAAGATAACGACATTGTGGTGGAAGTTGCCATGCAATGGACCAATGCTTATAATGAAAGCATGCTTTGCTTTACCAACAATATTCCGCAAAAAGACGGCGGTACGCACTTGGCCGGTTTCAGAGGCGCGCTGACCCGTACAATTAACAATTACATCAGTGAAAACGGGTTGCTTAAGAAAGATAAAAACGTTATTACCGGTGAAGATATGCGCGAAGGTCTGACCTGTGTGTTGTCAGTTAAGGCGCCGGATCCGAAGTTTTCATCACAGACCAAAGACAAACTCGTTTCTTCCGAAGTGCGTCCGGTGGTGGAAAGCGTTGTCGGCGACAAGCTGAAAGAATGGCTGGATGAGCATCCGAATGAAGCCAAAATGATTGTCGGTAAAATCGTTGAAGCGGCAACCGCCCGTGAAGCCGCCCGTAAAGCCCGTGAGCTGACGCGGCGCAAGGGTGTTTTGGATATATCCACTTTGCCCGGAAAACTGGCTGATTGTTCGGAAAAAGATCCGGCTTTGTCTGAAGTTTTTATCGTAGAGGGAGATTCTGCCGGCGGTTCGGCCAAGCAGGGACGCGACCGTAAGAATCAGGCAATCATGCCGTTGCGTGGTAAAATTTTGAATGTGGAGCGCGCGCGCTTTGACAAGATGCTGAATTCGGCAGAAATCGGCACGATTATCACCGCTCTAGGTACGGGAATTGGTCGTGATGATTTTAATGCGGATAAATGCCGTTATCATAAGATTGTGATTATGACCGATGCCGATGTCGACGGTTCGCATATCCGTACTTTGCTTTTGACGTTTTTCTACCGCCAGATGCCGGAATTGATTGAACGCGGTTATGTTTATATTGCTCAGCCGCCTTTGTATAAGGCCAAGCGCGGCAACTCAATCATATATTTGAAAGATGATCATGAAATGGAAGATTATCTTATCCGCGGCGGCTGTGATGAGGCAGTTTTGGAAATGGCAAACGGCGAAAAAATTTTGGGACAGGATTTAATCGGCTTTGTTGAAAAAGCTGTGAAAGCCCGCAGTTTGTTAACGTCATTGAGCGTTAAGGCGCCGGAAAAAATTATTGAACAAATGGCAATTTCCGGTTTGTTTAACCCCGAAATTTTGCAGGATAAAGAACGACTGGCTCCGGAACTTGACAAGATTGCCCGCCGTTTGGACGATATGGAGGCCGAATATGACAAAGGCTGGAAGGCTGAAATCTTAAACGATGGTAATATTTCCTTTAACCGCACGCTGCGCGGCGTTAAGGAAGACCATATTATCGGTGCGTCAGTTACCGAAAGTGCTGAAGCCAAAGTGTTAAATGATATGAGCAGTTTTCTGGCAGAAAACTTTGCCGCACCTTCCAAGCTGATTTCCAAGAGCGGCGGTGAAAAACGAATCGATGGCCCGGTAACGCTGGTTGATGCGGTTATGGGTGCCGGCAAAAAGGGTATTACTTTGCAGCGTTATAAAGGTTTGGGTGAAATGAACCCCGAACAGCTTTGGGAAACAACCCTTGATCCGGAAGCACGTTCTTTGCTGCAGGTTAAAATCGACCATATGGAAGAAGCCGATGAGGTGTTCTCGACCCTGATGGGCGATGTGGTTGAACCGCGTAAGGAATTTATTCAGGAAAACGCGTTGAATGTGGTGAACTTGGATATTTAATTCGGAACTTTTGGTTAAAACGCCCGGTTTATGAATTATGCCGGGTGTTTTTTTATATGTCGGTGCGCCAAAAAACGGCAATTTCCGGTAAAGTTTCTGCCATGCCATGGGTTGCGCAGGCCTTATAGATATAATCCAATGACATATCGCGCAGACAAAGTTTATCTTTGCCGTTGCAGGCACTATCGCCATAGAGTACATTCCAAGAAGCAGAAGAGCGTGGATTAATAAAGTAGATGGATTGGTGGTTTTCTTTGACTGTTGTTAAAATATTGCGGCATATTTCCAAGTTTTGTGCTGATTGTTTTAAGAGTTCCGGATACAATATAATACTAACACCGGACATGTTTGGATCGGTGGCCGTTCTGATAAACATGCGCGTATTAAAAACATCATAAATGTAGGTCGTATTATTGTTCTTTATCATTTCGGTCGGAATTTCATTCATCTTAATAAAATAAGAAGTCAGAGGTATGCCTTTTTGGGTGATGTCGTTAAAGGAAGTGTAATAACGTGCCACGGCGTTAAAAACAGTGTTTAATTGTTCAGCCTGCTTGTTGAGTTTATATCTTAACATAGCCTTGGAATAACCGGCAATCGCGCCGACGGAAAGCACGCCGATAATAGCCAGCACGCCGAGCATCTCCACCATACTTCTTCCGCATAGAGCCGCATCTACTTGCAACTTTTCTCCTCGTGTACCTAATGTTGTACACGTCGTCGAAAAGTTACGGCGTATCTGTAGCCCTCTGCGCAAGAATGAAAATAAGAAGGAAATTGCGTATAATGGCGCATCTAAAGCCCTTTTACGCGAAGTCGGAAAATTCACGTACGTCTTATGTACGCTAGGATTTTCCTCCTCGCTAGAAAGCACTTTATCTGCACCATTCTCCGCAATTTCAGAATGTGCATGAGAGAAAAAGTTAAAAAAATTGAACAAATTCATAAAAAGAACTCCTAAGAAAAGCAAAAGAACATATATTTGCCCGTCATTCTAAACCGTTTTTTTTTTTTGCAACTTTAAAGTTTCCGGCAAAAAAAGCCCCCCTTGGAGAGAAAAACTAGCGGGGGCCGTTTGTGCTCGCTCGCACGGTAGTGCTCGTCTC